>DBTS01000007.1 GCA_002307175.1 Rhodocyclaceae bacterium UBA1310 | reverse complement strand
CTGCGCAGACTTTTGCAAGAGGCTCTATCTATACAATACAACAAAAAGCAATCTATTTTACGGAAAAGCCTCTGGAGACACTTTGACTCAAATAACGACCCTTGGTCTAACTACTGGAGCAGCCGTCTCTGTGGTTGAAAAAACAAAGACAGCGCTATCTGCTGCAGCGACATTCTTAGTCGGCTCAAAAGCAATTTTTGATGAAAACTATTTTGCCAAACAAACAACAGCAACTTTGATAATAACCATGGATGGAGAAAGGGCAAAAATAAAATCAAATTTGCTACAAAACCTAGAAAAAGACGGCGACAAATATTCTTTTTCCGAAATGGTATCTGAAATCCAGAAATATCATCAAGCAGGCACATTAGTCAATGCCGTAGTAACACTACAAACAAACGCAGCAAAGACAACATCAACCGAAACAAGCGCTTTAGATGCCGTTCAAAAAGAAATAGCCAAAAAAAACGATTGATAGTAATCATCGGTTATTCACAATAATTACTCTCATTTCGTATAAACAAAAAACGCGGCTCTCCAAATGGAGAGGCCACGTTTTTTTTACTAATGCGCCTGGAAGCCCCCGGCAAACCGGAGCTTCCCCGTCTATTTACTTTCTGTTGCCCGTCAGCGCCGAAATGATGCGCAGCAGTGCGAGAAACAGGTTCAGGATGTCCAGATACAGCTCCACGGTAGCCATGATGTAGTTCGTTTCGCCGCCGTTGACGATGCGGCTGGTGTCGAACAGGATGAAGCCCGAGAAGATCAGGGCGCTGACGAAGGCCAGGGCGAGATACATGCCCGGGAAGCTGAAGAACATGCCGATCAGGCTCACCAGGATCAGCGCGATCAGGCCGGCCACGAGGAAGCCGCCCATAAAGCTGAAATCCTTGCGGGAGATCAGTGCGTAGCCCGAAAGGCTCAGGAACATCACGCCTGTGAGGCCGGCAGCGGTACCAATGATCTGGGCGCCGTTTGCCATGTGCAGATACATCTGCAGAATCGGCCCGAGCGAGAGCCCTTCGATGCCCGTGAAGGCGAACACCATCACCACACCCATTGCGCTATTGCGGAAGGCCCGCGTGGCAAACAGTGCGCCAAACCCCAGCAGCACCAGCACCAGATAGGCGCCCATGCCGATGTTCAGCACCGTGCCCACCGCAGCCATGATCGTGCTCCAGATCATCGTGAGCGAAAGCAGCGCATACGTATTGCGCAGCACCGAATTGCGACTGACACTGCCAGACTCTACTGCAACGTTTTCCATATGAAATCCCGTTCTTGGTTAACGAAAGCGGCGAGCGCAACAGACACCCACCCTGCATAGAAATTTCCAGTGCGCATCTTAACCCGTTTTCGGGCCTCCGCCATAGCGCTTCTGCGGGCAGAAACAACAGGGCACGCGCCAGCAAACTACAGACAAGGTAGGTCGCACCCCCCGCTGGTGGGCCTCAATAGCCTCGCACCAGAAAATTTTTACGCCCTGCCCACTGGAACGTCATCTTTCCCGCCACCGCCACGTTATTCAGGCAGCACTTCCACACACGCCAGGCAGTGGGCCTCCTATCCACGGAGGCCAAACGCCACTGCGGGCACTGCGCGCGCGAGAAAACACAGGAAGTGCACGGGCGGGAAACAGCATGCTGGGGAAACATGCCGACTCCGCCTGCAACAGCAGCAAATAGACTAAAAGGAACAACAACATGGTCAGAACCATCACTCTTTGCCTGGGCTTCGTGATTCTTCCGTCAGTCGCCTTTGGGCAGGTATACAAATGCACCGATACCGCCGGCAGGGTCGCCTACCAGAACATCCCCTGCGTGGCAGCCCGGCAGGACCACCCGGTGATTCTGCAGTCCACCCAGCCCACCACCGGCAGCTATACCAACAACAGAACGCCCACCCCCGTCCGGCAGCCACCTCAGCCTCAACCGAACCCGCAGCAGCCCCAGACAACCGTCAACAACTACCAGACAGTCGTCATCCAGCAAGACGACGGCGCGCGCGACACCCCACCGCAAGGCAGACAGGAAGCCTGCGACTGGGCCCGCGACAAGCGCTCGAAAACAGAAAAATACTACCGCTCGCACAGCATCGAGATGCCCTGGCAGGTCAAGCATGATCTGGACGATCTCGTGTTCGAAAAGTGCTGATATCAAAGCGGCTCATCATCTGTAACGAGAGGCCCCCAGCAAAGCTGAAGTTAGAGGGCGTGGAGCGGTGCAGCAAAGCGTTGGGAGACGCCTTCGGCTTTCCCAACCTACGCCATTGGCCATTCCCAGCACCGTGATTTTAGGGTCCTTCAGGCTTTAGTGTGGTCGGGTAATCGCTGCTGCAACAGACACGGGCTTTTGTAGATACAAGGGTGACAATGAGCGCAGTGAATTGCACCCTACTTTGGGGGCATTCCAGTGAGGCCGATAAAGCAGCAACGCGTGTCTTACCCACACTAAAGTCGGATGAACCGATTTTAGTAGGGTGCCAATGAGCAAAGCGAATTGCACCGAACGCGCATCGGAGCGGGCAATCCGTAACAACGCGCCCGGCAGCTTGCGGCGGAATTCGCTACGCTCTCTCCACCCTGCGTCTTTGCACGACACACGCCCCTTCCGCACGCAGTGCAAAGGCCCAGGCGGGCCGCCCGCTCACCACGCCAGGGGATATTGCCGCGGTGCCTTGCCGGCCTTGTCTACCACAGCGGGTTTGATGCCGGCTTTGCCTGCGGTGATATTTTCCGTCGTGATTTCAAAGGGCCATGAATCGTAATCAAACGTAATTTTCATCTTCGGCACCCGAATGACATCAGCAAGCCGAAGCGCGTCAGACAAATCCACCTCGGCTTCATCGTAGCGATAGTCTTCAATCTCCCGATGCACGCCGAAGTCATCCCTGTACGTGAATCTGTAGAAGTGCTCATCATCAAACCCGAAAGCCTTCAGGATTAGACTCGCAAGATCTGCAAAAGTCCGCTCTCCCGGCAACACCAGTCTGCGCCACACCGTTTTATCAAGGGCCACTTTCAGGGTGATGGCAACAGGTCCGGCAGCTTCTTCCGGCACCTCACCCAGGCCATTCTGCCACTGCGGAAACATCGGCGCGAGCTGCTCCGCCCAGTAGTGAAAGAGCGGGATATCCCCACCGTCTTCAGCCAGGAAGAACCTGTCGGCGGATGATTCCGGATACCCGGCGATCTTGCGGTACGATTCGCAGAGAACGCTTCCCCAGGTGGTCGGCTGCAAGTCGCAGGCCGCTTCGGTCTTGGCCCGGCCCTTTGCCGGCCGTTCCTCCAGCATGCCGAACATCTGCATCAAGGCCAGATCCGGCTTGCCTACGAGGCGGACATACATCTCCAGGTGCGCCGCAACTTCCCGGGTGCGGGCCTTTCCCCCTTTCGCAAGCAGCCGGAGCAGGCCGGCCCGCCAGTTCGCCCGGTCATCCGGCAGACAGGGGTTCCAATGCGTATCATCCGGCTTGAAATACCACCAGTCCTCCAGCAGTTCGAAATACCGCTCCGTCGGGTTCAGGGCATGCCAGCGCTCCACCAGGGCCGGATGGCACACCAGCCTCGGCGTCGCCCGGCTGCGATCAACCCGCCCGATCTGCGTGGCACGCAGCAGCAAGTGCAACGCCCCCACACGCGGATACAGACTCTGGCGCACACGCTGCACATCGGCAACCTCAGCGTCGCCAAGCAGCGTATTGATCTTCGAAACCACCGCTCCCGTGAATTCCGACAACGCGGCCGAGACAGGCACACCCTCCTCCCCAATCATCTCCAGCAGGGCGGTGAAATCATGAACGATGGTGCCCGGCAGCTCGGGCATTGCGGCGACTTCGATCAGGGCCTTGCGCTCGGCTTCATTGAAAAGAATCTTCATTGCGGCAAACATCAAATGGCTTAGAAGGCACCAATTCTAATACGCACAGGTGCAATTCGCTGCGCTCATTTGCCCCCCATCGTGGGCCGTGACACGGCCTGGGCGGATAATGGCAATGAAGTCGGGAGCCTGCACCGAACGCGCATCCGATCGTTCCCACGATCCCCCGTAGAAATGCAGACACACCGCTCTGCGTTGGCCGCACGTGGATGCCGGCCCGGGCATCCTCCACGACAATGCACGACACGTTTCCGGCATACGCTGATCGGCCGGCGCCATGCACCACCCTGATCCCGGCGAAGGCCGGTTAACGCAACACCGCAAGGCCAAAAACCACACCATGTCAGCCAAACACCGACAAAGCCCATCGCCACAAATCGTATAAAAAGTATGCCATTCGCAGAAGCGCGAAAAGGCACGCCGCATAAACTGTGACATAAGTCACAAAAACACAGCATCCTTTTCGATTCCATCATGCCGAAACTCCACGCGCCAAGCCAATCGGCTTATGATGACGGAAACAACCCTGCTGCTGTTCATGGAATTGAGAACATTTGCCATGTTTCTTCCACAACACATCAAGCATATCCCCGCCCCATCAGGCACTGCGCTGGCGCCAGCCTGTGATTTGGGCACACCGCCACCCTTCGCGCCTCTCGGCGCGACTCAGCCTGCATTGCAGTAGGTGGGGCGCGGCACATGGGCTTGCAGGCATCAATCAAGGGATGGGCGGGTGAAAGCCTGCTGACACTCGCCAAGAAAATCGCGCTGGGCAGCGAAGTGTGCGTGGGCGTCACTGTATGGCAAAAACCCCGCTTCCAGAATCCCCTGCATCGGAACCTGTCCATGATCCTACTGCGAGACCGTGATCAGGGCTCATGCGCTGCTCGAAATCCTCATTTATCAAACATAAACTCCGGTTTCTGCGCTGCTCTTCACCCTGCTGACGGCCTCTCGCGACAGATCCTGAACAGGTTCCGCAAACTACTGCCACACCAAGGCCCTGGAAGAATTCCTCAGCCTGCCGGAAACGACTTTCATTCGGTAGGCTGCTCAGGTTGCGTGCATTCTCGGGGACACCTGCAAGCTCAAGACCGCCCAGCCCGACAACGTCATCTTCTGCGGGCCGTTCCGCTACATCAAGGCCAGCACCGCCGAGCTGATTCCGGACGAACAGGTGCGCCAGATCGTGCAGGCCATCAAAACCGGCATACGCCTCAAGAATTTCCTTGGCCTCTCCACCCGCGAAACCAAGCGCGAACACCTCACCTCACTTGCCGAGCGCCATGCCAGCATAACGATCTGCCCCAAATGCGGCGAAGCGTTCGTGCTTCGCACGGTGAAACATGGGGAGAACGGTGGGAAGCAGTTTTATGGGTGTTCGGGGTTTCCGGGGTGGCGGTATGCGAAGAATGCGGAGGGGGGGTTGGAGGCATTCCGTTACACACAAGTCTATTGGCATCACAAAAGTCTTTAATAAACAACCAGTAAGATATTGTCATTATTTTGATGCTTCTCTGTCTGTATCTCGCAAAAACAAGCACTTACGCATGTTTCGAACTATGCATTATGAGTTGTGCGTAACGGTATGGGTTGGAGGGTGGGATACAGACTACTAGTGTCTGACCGAAACAAAGCCCGATCCAATGCTGCTCGGTCAAATCATTGTTGGCAACTAATTTACCAAATCAAATTAAAATCATCACAACGCCTCGTTAACATCATTCCCAATAAAAATATTATTTAATCAAATAACTCTGTCAAAATCATGTCAAATACTAGCGCCGACACAAACAATTTTATATGGGACATGGAGACAGAAATCACCCATCACCAAAGCAAACCAAACACCCCTCACCACCTTAAAAAAGCCTTGACGTTTTTCAAAAAGTCAATTATATATTTTTGCAACCTACCATCTGAAAACGAGAAAAAAAATGTTTCTGAAATAATAGATCTCGCGATACAGCACAGGGAAGGATGCCGCAAGTCCGCAATCCTTACAATCAGAGCTTTGTCAGTAGACTCTCTACTACCCTTAGATGACCAAGAAGAATATTTACTCCAAAAGAAGATAATCGATCTTATTGAAAACGGATTTAAAGATCAAATCAAAACACTAGAGCTCGAAAAAAAGAAACAAACATATGAAAAAATACTAGCATTAAAAGGTTTTCATGAATTAATATGCTCCAATCTTTTTATTTTGCAAAACCTACCAAATACAATAGAAGAAATAGCCGGAATAACAAAAGAAATACAAAACAATCTCCGACACAAACTTCCAAACGCATACCTCCAACCATATGATTGGACGCCAATAAAGGGCAGCATATTTGCCATATGCGACCAAGTACTTGAGCTATCAGAATGCAAAGACGCTACATATAAATACAAATTTGATAAACTAAAAGAAAACTGCACAAACCTAAAAAAGTTATGCTCCAAATCCCCTTCTTTTTTAACCAAACTTTATGCATTTAATTTCGCAAAAACCATAGAATCCGCACTAGATTCTCTCAAAGAAAAGAAGGAAGGTCAATTCAAATGTCTTTTAGAAACACGACGCAAACCTCCTCTAGTAGCAGAGAAGCGATACGCATTACATTACGACAGCAAACCTATAACAATAACTATTCCAATGATCAACAGAGGTCCTGGAATAGCTGTAAATGTTTTAGTAAACATACACTCTCTTGACAACAACTCTATAGCTTTTGAAACAGAAGAGCTTCATCTAGGAGATATTCCACCCGGAGATTTCGCAATAACACTCAAAGGATTAGTTGTAGCACCAGCCAGCTTAGTAAAACTAAATATATGCGCAAGTTGGAATCAGTTATTCGGAGAACGAACTAATTTTTCTTTCGATTTGCATTTAATTGCGCAAAGCCCAAATACCAACTGGACCCAACTCGAGCAACAAGACCCTTATAGTCTCGAAGTTGCAGAGGGTGACAAATTTGTAGGACGAAAATCAAAAATACAATCCATAGGGAACAGACTACTTAAAGAACAGATGAGTTCGACGTACATTACTGGACAAAAAAGAATAGGGAAAACCTCACTCGCACAAGCTGTTTTAACCTACATAAAAACACAAGCAATCCTACCAATTACCTATGAAACATTTTACCTCGAATGGGGAGAATACTGTACAGCAAACGCCACCAGCACATTAAAATCTTTAGGTGAACAAGTATATTCTTTTTTTCAAAGCCATCTTCCAATCAATGCTAATTTTCCTACGCCAAGTTTTGATGGCTCACTAGCCCCTTTAAACTCAATAGTAAAATTCCTGGAAACAACATGTCCAAATAAAAAATTTATTATCGTATTAGATGAATTTGACGAAATCCATCCCGAGATGTATAGATTTGGAAGTTTGGCGGAAACTTTTTTTGCAAACCTTAGAACTCTAGCCGCTCGAAAAAATTTAGCGTTTATTCTGGTCGGCGGAGAAAAAATGCCCTTCATCATCGGAGCACAAGGGGATCAACTAAACAAATTTGTGCGAGAACCGCTTGATTATTTTTCACGAAGCGAAGAATGGAATGATTACGTGGAACTAATAATAGCCCCCGTAAGAAACATTTTAAACTGGGAAGACTCAGCGCTTAATGAAATTTTTAATTTAACCAACGGCCATCCGTATTATACAAAATTGCTTTGCGCAAAGATATTTAGCAATGCAGTAACACAAAGGGATACAGATATTATTGTAAGCGACGTTAAGCACGCTTTAAATGGGAAAATCGTTGAACTCGACACAAATTCTTTTGCCCATTTTTGGAAAGACGGGATAAACGCCGAAAGAGAAAAAACAGAGGTTATTGAATTAAAGCGATTAAGAACCCTTGTCGCCATAGGGAGGGCTATAAGAACGGGCGTCTTAAATAAATCCAAGATTATCGAAAATTCTCCAAATATGCTCCAGCCTGCTGAAATTGGTCCAATTATTGAGGATTTTTGCCGGCGGGATGTAATGAAAGACATCGATGGAGAGTTAGTTATGCAGCTTCCGATATTTCAACGCTGGATTAGAGATGTTGGAGTAAATAAATTAATCTCAAGCACATTGGCAGATGAACTTCAGAATGAAATTGAGAAAGCCAACGACGTAGCGTATGTAAAATCTATCGAAATAGAGTCACTAATTTCAAACTGGCCGTTATATCGGGGCCATGAAATTACTAGTGAAACAGTGCGAGCATGGCTTGAGCAAGTTTCAGAACCTCAAGAACAACGACTTCTGTTTATAATTTTGCAAAATTTAAAGTTTGTGTCTCATCTTCAAATTTCTGAAAAGCTAATTTTTGCGCATAAAAACGTTGTTGTCCGTGCAACACCACCGATTTTTCGCGAAAGTAAAGTAGAAAAAAGACGGGATTTACTCGTAACCTATATAGACGGGCCAGGGAAGAGTGGCTCCGCTTACGCTAGGGCTTATGCAAAAGAGAATAATCTTCTTATGGACAGCGTTATCGAACCAGGTAAAGCTGCACGCCGCGTTTCCTCGGAAAATGATCGACCAAGTGCTTTGGTTGTAGTAGATGATATTGCAGGAACAGGAAGAACAATCGAAGAAAGTCTTTCTGTCTTTCTTAATGAGATTCAAGAGCCTGTTTCAGCAAAAAAAATACCTATATTTTTAATTATTTTGTTTGCTACAAAAGAAGCATATACCACAATAGAAGAGTGTTTAAAGCGCTACTCATCCATAGACACAAAACCATATGTATGTGAGACTTTGACCGATGAAAATCGCGCCTTTCATCAACAAGGGCACGGCTTTTGGGTTGATCAACAACAACATGATCGAGCAAAGTCGCTTTGCACTAGACTTGCCAATGGTCTATACAAAGAATCGCTTGGTGTAGGAACGCAGTCGTTACTAATCGCATTTCCCGATACGTGTCCAAACAATAACCTCCCTATCATATTTGCATCACGTTCGGGGGATCGTCCATGGCGCCCATTATTAGCTAGGCCGAATTCGTAGAGAACGAACGCTGGGATCACCTAAATTTCCAGACCAAACGCCGGGGGTCAAGTCTCACTTTTTGCCTGTCTGCCAACAACTACGTCGGGCAAATTTGCGCGTGAGGCCCACCGCAGAGCGGTGGGACGTGCGCACCCACGGAGGACCGTGGGTGCGATCAGAAACGGCAACATCCTGCCAGGATTAGAAGGGACATTCTGAACCTCCGTGGCTCACGTCAGCTTGCGCGCTCCGCGCGAAGGGTTGTTTGACCGGTGCAATTCCGCTGCGGTCCATTGTTCCGGCTGCGCCGCACCCTACGCAAAACATCGCCCGTGGGAGCGATCAGGCTGGCGCGGTGTGGCGGCCAGCCTCGGGAGAACTGCCCACGGGCGGCGCTCTGCCGCCTTCCCCTCTCACCCCCCCTCATCTCCCCTCACCTGCCCTCTGCATCTCCCATCCCTGCCTCTGCGCCACCCGCCACGGGCGGGTATAGCGGATGCGAGTTCTGCCGCACCTGGGGTACGGGTGTGCCGGGAATCCCGGCGTTTCGGGGCACGGCTTGCTGATCGGAGCCTTGCTGGGGCATTTGCGCTTGTGGTGCCTGCCCCTGCCCTGCGGGGGTCTGGAAGTTGGGGTTGTCTGCCGCTGCACCCGGTGACTGGTAGCCGGCGCCCTGCATGATGTTGTCGGCAATCGGGGCAATCTGGGGCATGCTTGCCACCTGCACGCCGCCCTGCATGGCGCCGTAGGCGGCCTGCACACCGGATTCGATGGCCTTGGCGTTCGCCAGCCTGATCTGGGCCTGGATTTCCTGCTCCTTGAGATCGAGTTCGCGGCTTTTGAGATCGTGACTGGATTGGCTCAGCGCGTTTTGCACGGCCTGGTTGATCTGTTGCTGGATCTGATCCTGCGTGGGCTGCTGGCCGGCGGTGCGGATGGCCTGAACGACTTCTTTCTTGAAGGGCACATCCATGAGGCTGACGAGATAGGGCAGCACGGCGGCCTGGATGTTGGGCGGCAGGCTCTTGACGGCTTCGGACATGGCGTTGAGCTGCTGGCCGCGATAGCTGTTGGTGCTGGGCACGTCGTCGAGTGCCACCTTGAGGCGGGTGCGCTGCAGATCGTTGGTGAGGAAGCGCTGGCCAAGTTCGTCGAGCGCGGGCTGGTTGACGGTGACGCGACGGTCGGGGTGCACGGCATCGCCGGGGATGGTGACGGCTTCGGGTTTGTCGCCCATATCCTGGAGGATCATGGCCATGAGGAGTTCGCCGACCTGCCGGCGCCCGGCGCGGAAGTTATCCATCATGGTGGCCAGCGACTGGTTGGTCTGCTCGACCTGGATCTGTTCCTGAAAACCTGACTGGGCATTGCCACCCTGCCCGCTGAAGGCGGCGGAGACGGCGCTGGTGCGCTGGATGGCGCTGCGGTTGTCTTCGAGCATCTTGAAGTGCTGCTCGGTGAGGGTGTAATCGCGCACCACATCGAAGCGGGCGCCGGGCTGGGCCATGTGCTGGGCATCGAGCACGATATCGGCGTTGGCACGGGAGATCTGGCGGCGCAGTTGCTCATCACTCATCGCGACGGCACCCTTGGTACGCTCGGTGCGCACCACGCTCATGCCCCAGCGCAGCTTGGAGATGCCGGAGTTGAGGGAATCCTGGGAGTAGACCATATCGCGAACATACCCGAAGGGCACGCGGGTGGTGTCTTCGCGGAAGCCCCAAAAAATGACATACGGGAACTGGCGATGGGTGTAGGGTGTGGGGCCATCGTGCAGGCAGTGCGGGCCGAGCCAGTAGCTGCGGCGCACGCGGGCGACGATGGCTTTGGAGACCTGCACCATGCCCTGGGCCACGGCGAGGGTGTGCGCGGGGTTGTTTTCGTCATACTCCACCATGCGGCCATCGGGGGCCTTGATCAGGGTGGCGGGCGTCCAGCGGCGGTACCACACTTCGCACAGGCACAGTTCCTTGCTGGTGGGGTTGTACCAGCGGTCTTCCTGGATCGTCCAGCCTCGGGCGGCTTCCCAGGCGTCTTTGAGGCCGGTGGAGGTGCCACCATCGAGCGTGAAGGAGACATCACCCCACCAGCCGGGGCCGTTGCGGCCAATGGTGCTGATGAGATCACGCGAATCGGGGAAGACCATGGCGATGCGCTCGGCGGGCAGCCAGCGCTGGCGGATGAGCCAGCGGGCATCCGAGAGATCGGCCTCGCGGGATTTCCAGTCCCAGTAGATTTCGGAGCGGTGCACGGCGATGCAGCGGTAGGGATAGCCGAAGGGGTCGGAATTGCGCGACACTTCCATGCAGCCCACACCGCAGCCGGCCTGCGGGCGGAAGGCTTCGGACATGGCGCGATCCGCGCCGGATTCGCGCTCGGCTTCGTTGAGGCGGGCATTGATGGCATCGGCCACATCCTGCTCGTTGCCAGCGTTCGCGGAGGAGACGCGCCAATCGGTGCGCACGGTGGCTTCATAGCCCTGGATGGCGAGCAGCGCGGGGCCGACGAGGTTTTCAACGGCGGGCGGAATGCCCAGCTCGGCCATCTTGCGCAGTAGCTCGGAATTGAGCTGATTGCCATCCGCATAATCCATCTCGCGGTCGGCAATACTGCGCCACTGCGGCTGCTCTTCGATCTCTTCGAGGAATTCGGTGTATTCATCGAGCGTGAGGGCGAGCGGATCGGCGGGGGCGTCTTCTTCGCGGCGCAGGCCGGTGTCGTCACCATCGGGCTCTGGCGTGTGGCCGAAGGGATTGGTGGGCGGGATGCCCTGTGGCTGATTGGCAGTGCTATTAGCGTTGGCGTTGGCGAGAAGGGACTGGTACTGGTCGGTGATATCCATGGTGTGATTCCTCAAAGGCGCCAATCGCTTGGCGGGGCTTCCTGATAGTCGGCCTGGGCGGGGCTGGCGAGCAGGCTGAGTTCTTTGGCCTGGGCCCACTGGCGCAGCGCATCCGCACCTTCGCTGCAGCCATTGGCCTTGTCGGGCTGGTCGATGAAACGGTTGTCGGCGCGGGAGAATTTTTTCTTGTAGCCATCGAGTCGCTCAATGCCCCGCTTGCATGCAGCGGCATCGAGCCACACGGTTTTGAGGTGCTTGCGCACGGCATGCACGCCGGCCATCAGCGAGGTGACCCGGGGCACGGTGACAAAGCGCTGGCCGGGCAGGAGCTGCTGGAGAAGTTCGCGCGTGGAGCGGTTGTAATCCCCCAGGCGCTTGTGATCGGCATCGTGCGGCAGGAAGTGGGCGCCATACAGCCAGCCCCTGCCCTGCAGATGGGCAACGTAGTGGCGCAGGTCTTCTCCGTGGCTTTCGTAGTAGCCGATGAAGCGGTCTTCGCCGCGCAGCTCCTGATGAAACCAGATGGCGGTGCCATCGCTGTTGCCGATATCCCAGAAGGTGTTCACGGGCAGATCGAGCACGGGCACTTCGCGGATGCCGCCGCGCTTTCTCAGCGCGGCCATATCGCGGGCGTAGTAGTAGCCATCGGTGGAGGCCTGGAAGGCTTCGTCTGGCGTGGAGGGGTATTCCTGCCACATACGTTCCTCACGGCCAAGGAAATCGGCCTGCCGGGTGGCAACGTACCAGGCGCGCTGATCGGCATCGATGGTGCAGGCTTCCTGCTGCTCGATGAAATCGAAGTAATCATGCTCTTCGCGGGAGACGGGCACGGTGCGCGCATCGAGGCGGTATTTGGGCTCCTGCCACCAGGCGTAAAAATGGAAGCGATAATCACGCGGGGTGAGGATGCGGTGCTCGGTGTGCACGTTGCGGGCGCGCTGCACGAGTTCGAAGAATTCGCCCTGGCGGCCTTCGGCAGTGCTTTCGATCACCACGATGCCATTCGTGGGCACAGCGGGGATGGAGCCGGTCATCACCTCCTGCGCCTTGTCTGGCGTTTTCGCGCAGATCTTGCCGAATTCGGAAACGTGCAGGCGGTGGATGGTGCCTGAGCGCATCGACGTTGCCACGCGGATGCTGCTGTTGTTGTGCGCGAAGAGCAGCTCGCTGGCGGAATCCCGCAGCAGGGAAAACCGCTCGCGGATCGGCGCGGGGAGATTGTCATACACGAACTTCACCTTGTCTCGAAAGATCATTTCGGCGGCCTCGCGATCCTGCGCGATCATGCCGCAACGCTGGTCGGCATTCCACAAGGCATGATCGAGCCAGAGCACCGAGACAAGCGTGGTGAAGCCGAGCTGGCGGGCCTTCAGGATGATATTCCGATGCCATAGGCGTTCAATGAAGCGGCGCTGCGCAGCGTTCGGGCGAAACGGCAGCACGTAGGTTTCCCCACCGCCAGCGTCATCTCCCTTGATCATGATCTTGTACAGGCAGCCGGAAAACAGCCGCCATTCCGGGTTCGCCAGGCAGCGCGAGAGTTCCGCCGCATCATGCGGAAGTGGCAGGAGAGGCTCGTGGATCACGCGCTCGCCCTCAGGATTGAAGTGTGTGTTCGCATGGCCACGAGTGTCGGCCAGCGCCAGCCACAGTGCGAACCCTAGAGGGGTATATGGCGCTGCAGCGTTCTACACATTTCACACACATCAACGGCATGGATGCTGTTGTAGGGTGCCAATGAGCGATGAGCGAATTGCACCGAACAAGCATAGGAGATTGCCACGTGGAATTGGTTTGATTACTGGCTACCCAGGCTACAATTGGGGCCAGAGCAAGGCACCGGGACTCACCGTAGGGTGCCAATGAGCGTTCAGCGAATTGCACCGAACGGGCATCCGCGCGTACGTTCACCGGGACGAGCGGCGTTACCTGCGGACGTGTGCCCCGCGAGCCTGAAAAGCACGCGGAAGGTGCAATTCGCTGCGCTCATTGGCACCCTACAAAACCATCTACTCCCCGCCCTGCCCCTCTTCATCTTCGTCCATGCAACTCTCCTCCCCTTCTTCCTCGGCTGGCCGTTCTCCGGCGGGCGCTTCGGTGGGGCGCTCGGGGTCTTGCGGCACGGGCCGGAGGACGCTGCTGTTGCCGCCGGCAATGGCCTGGAGAAGGGTTTCGAGGGGATCGGTACGCTGGCGGTTGTCAGCGGAATAGAGGCCGAGGTGTTTCATGAGGCGATCCAGATTGGGGCCTTTGTCGACGAGTTTGTATTTTTTGACGAAGCCGACGAACTGGCGCTCGGCGCCGCGCCCGGTGTATTGCTCGACGACTTCTATGCCATTGAGGGCGGCGGCGGTATCGGCATCGAGATCGGTGATGCGCAGGGGGCTGCCTTCGGCATCGAAGAACTTGCGTGGGTCGTAAAGGGCAAGCCGGGCGATTTCAAGCAGGATGCGATCGGCATTGATGCGGGTACGTACCTGCTGCTCGGCACGGGCTTTCTGCACCGCTTCCCGGATGTGCAGAGACTGCAGCAATTCGGAGCCCCTGGCGTACGCAGAACGCGCAGAATAACCAGCACGGCGGGCTGCCTGGGTGGCGTTGAGATCGACCAGATATTCCTCGACGAAGCGCTGCTGACGCGAGGTGAGGCGTTTGAGGGAGTCCGGATTGAGGGGTTTTCTAGGCATGCCCGGGAGTGTGGCAGGCTCCGACTGATGGTACAAACCCTAGAGAGGATGGCGGTCGCTCCCACATTGCCTGCGAGAACCGCACTGCGATGGTACCTGACCCTGCTGGATTTACATGAAAATCGGGGTCCTTCAGACTTTAGTGTGGGTATGTCTCATGTCCTCAGCCACAGCCTGGCATGGCGAGCGTTCAGGGTAGGGCGGAGAGAGCGAAGCGAATTCCGCCGGACACAGATCGTCCAATCTGGCGGGTAAAGATGTTAACTTGCCCCTATCATGAAATCTGTTTTCAAAGCCCACTCCCAAAGTGGAGTCGGTATCCCCGCTCGGCAGGTTGCGGCGGAAATCGCTACGCTCCCTCCGCCCTACAGTGTCGGCCCCGTGTTGGAGCCTGCAGAAGCGATTTGCGACCCACACTAAAGTCTGAAGAACCAAAACTGGCAAGCCGGAAATACTATGCAAATTGCCTATTCAGCATGAACAACGGAGTACCGTCCGAGCTGGAAAACTCCCTCACGGGAGGCTGAATCAGGGGCAAAAAAAGCGGGCCATCGTGGCCCGCTGAAGTCTCATGGCGGTAGGACATGTCCCCCGGCATGAAGACAGTTGAACTGTCGTCATCCCTGCCCCGGTCCGCCAACCGGGTTTCAGATTCCTGCGCCCAGCACTTCCAGCCTGTCCATCGCCACCAGCACGTCTGCTGCGCTGACGGGGAATGGCATGTGTGCCATTTCGGAATTGCCGGCAGAGGCCCTGGCGATCTGCTGGAGTTCTTCGCGCGAAAGTTGGGCGATGTGCGAGAGCTGGTATGGCACGCTGCAGGCTCTGGCGAGGTGGATGGCTTCGATGATTTCGGCATCGGGGCGCTTTTCGAGCACCAGCAGCACAAGGTTGCCATAGCCAACGAGGAAGCCGTGGCCGAGCTCGCGGGTTTTTTCCAACGAGGCAAAGCCAATGTACACGCCATGCGCGGCGGCGGAGTGGGCGCCAACGCCCATGATGGAGGTCATGCCGGCGTAGGCGAAGATGGAGTCGAGCACGGCCTCAAGGGCTGGCGAGGCGGTGCCGGCCTTGACAGCGGCAACGGCACCCGCGCCGAAACGCTCGATAAGGTCGTAGCACAGGCGCCCGTTCATCTGCGCGGCGAGTGTGGGGCCATCGACTTCACGACCAGCGGAAACAGCACGGATTTCGTACCACTTGGCAAGCGTATCGCCCATGCCGGCGGCGAGCCAGCGCAGGGGGGCACGTGCAATCACGCCGCTGTCGATAAGTACGGCAACCGGTGCAGCAGGCAGCTGTTCAAGGGCCAGAAAGCTGCCATCGGGGCGATAGGTGGCGCTCACCGTGGAGAAAGCCGCGCAGGTGGCAGCAATCGTCGGAATGGCGACAACGGGCACGCCGCAGGCCTTGGCTACCGATTTGGCGGTATCAATGGCCTTGCCACCTCCTACGGCAATGATCACCTCGGCACCCAGCTCGCGGGCCTTGGCGGCCTGCCCGGCGACAATTTCTGGTGAGCACAGGCCGCCATACCAATCCAGGCCGGCCAGTGTCAGCTCTGCCCGGGCAAGGCTTGCCAGCAGGCGCTCGCGCACCACTTCAATGGCAGTGTGCCCGCCGATAACCAATACGCGCTGCCCCAGCGGGCGACATACCTCGCCCACGGTATCGAGCGCGCCATCGTAGCGTGCCACCTGGGCGGGTAGGGAAAAAGAATACATGCTTGCTCCAGTCAGGATTCAGGGGCAAAAACAGGCCAGCTCCGCAAAGGGCTTCACCCCTGCCATCCCCCGATTACGCGTTTAGTTTACGTCTGACGCCGCATTTGCGGCGACAAACCGAATGTAAAGCGCAGGCTGGCGCTATAACCGGAATACTGCACAACAATTGCGCAGAATCCCCCAGTTAGCGCACACAATGCGCATCAAACACCAAGTAGCCTATTCCCATCTGACACAATATGCC
This sequence comes from Rhodocyclaceae bacterium UBA1310, assembly GCA_002307175.1. Classification (GTDB taxonomy): domain Bacteria; phylum Pseudomonadota; class Gammaproteobacteria; order Burkholderiales; family Rhodocyclaceae; genus Uliginosibacterium. Next base: position 22,863 of record DBTS01000007.1, on the reverse strand, counting down.
GCACCCCAGCAACCGCCTGTAGTGTGCTCGGCGATTTTGTCGGGCTGATGACACCATCAGTCAGCCACATAGACACGTCCCTTGTATCGGCACCATCTGTTCAGCATAATCATTGCAATAATAGAAAGTGAACCGGCACCGGGGGAAATACGCTATGCCGCTCGTCACGCACTATCAGCGCCTGAATCTGGCGGAAAGCGCCACGCCGGAAGCTATCGAGAACGCTTACCGGCTGGTGGTTTCACATCTGAAACCCACACAAAACACATCCCTGCAGGGGAGTGACGAAAGCACCCGCCAGTTGGCCCTGGCAGAGCAGGCTTACGCGATACTTTCCGACCCGCACCGACGGAGCGAGCACGATGCGTGGATTCATGCCCAGCGGCAGGCTCCGATCAATGCGCTGGCCATCGGCAAGAATGGGGCAACCCCCAGCCTTGCAGACCGCACGCTGCTGGATGATGCTCACCACGCGCCGCTGACCAAAATCCTGCGCAAGCAGCCGGTGTCGCTGCTGATTGTGCTGGGGCTGGTCTTTGTAGCTTCGATGCTGGAGTCGCTTGGGGTGTGGGGAGAGGTGCTGGCGCCATCGAATGCCTCCTGGGCTTCGCTGATGCCGGCACTCATCCTGTGCTGGGGGCTTTCCATCATGGAGGGGCGCAAGTGGTTCCGGCGTGGCTTCGTGCTGCTGCTGGCAAGCCGTGGGGCCTACCTTCTGCCCTTTGCCGCCAGCCCGCTGGAGCACGGGCTCACACCAGTGGCTGGCATCCTGCTGGTGCCGTACGTCGGATTCCTGTTTGCCACCGCCAGCCATCTGCTGCTTCTCGACAACACCGAATGGGCTTCACTGCGCTGGTTGAGCATCCCTGCGGCGCTGGGGTGGGCGGTTTGTTGCTATTTTGCCAATCTCGAACTCTTGCTGCCCTGGCTGCTGCAGGGGGGCAATTTCGGAGCCCCAATCCTGCTGGGCTGGCTGGCCAATGCGGTACCCGATCTGCTTGGGTTGGCGCTCACCCTCAAGCTGTTCCTGCGGCCCAGGCAGGCGCGGCTGAATACACAGGTGGCATGGGCAGCCTTCACCACGATCTCGGCGGGTCTGTACCTCGCACTCTGAATCGGGCAATCCTTCTGTCGGAATACGCGAATTTTCGTGCAACCATACAAGCATTTACTTCTTTTAAATTAAGTTCAATTCGTGCAGCATTGATGGCTTTCAAACCTGCCATAGGAGGCAAACATGCGATTTCTTCGCGTGTTAACGGCTGGCCTGGGAGCGCTGATTGCCTCCCACGCATATGCCACTTTGGGCGAAAAGCCCGGCAGCAGCGCTTCGACGAGCCAGACACGGCTGGTCGCCTCGACTTCCTCGATCAATGCATCGACCTATACGGACAACGTGAGCACGCTGGAATCCGGGGTGGTTATTCATGAATACGCGCGCGCCGACGGTACGGTGTTTGCCGTGGCCTGGAAAGGCCCGATGATGCCCGACATGCAGCAGCTGCTGGGCACCTATTTCAGCAAATTCGTTGGCGCTCGTGCTAACGCCTCTGCGCCTGCAGGCGGGCTTTCGCAGCTCAATAGCACGCAATCCGACCTGGTGGTGCATTCTTCAGGCCGCCTGGGTGCTTTCCATGGCCAGATCTATGTGCCTTCGCTGGTTCCCGCCGGCCTCAATGTGGAGCAACTGCAATGAAATCGGCAAACACATTGAAGGGTCTGCTGGGGATCTCTGCAATCTCCGCCGTATGCCTGTTACTGGCCGCCTGTGGCGGTGGGGGTGGCGGTGGGGACAATGGAGGCAGCAGCAGTAACAGCGGCTCCAGTAGCGCAGCTTCCAGTTCAAGTTCATCGGCTTCTTCGATTTCGGTAAGCTCTTACTCAAGCTCGGCGAATACAGCGATACTGACGGTGGATAGCACGTTTAGCACAGTCAATTCACTCTACACCACGGTCAAGATCTGTGCACCAGGCAGCACCACGAATTGCAAGACGGTGGATCACGTGCTGGTGGATACCGGCTCTACCGGCCTGCGCCTGATGGCTTCGGCACTCAATACCACGGTCATCAATGCTTTGGGTGTGCGTTCCTCGAACAATCTGCCCGTGCAGGAGTGCATGCTCTTCGGCACAGGCCACACCTGGGGTGCCATCAAACTGGCAGACTTCACGATTGGTGAAAAAACCGTCAGTTCGTTGCCCATCCAGGTTATCCAGGACGGCAGCTACACGGAGCCGACCCTTTGCAGCAACACCGGGACGTCTTATATCTCGGCGTCACCTGTGGCGGGGGCAACTTCGGCCCAGGCAGCCCTGGGTGCCAACGGCATTCTCGGGATTGGTGCCGGCCTGCAGGATTGCGGAGCACAGTGCACAACAGTCAGCAAATCGGTTTACATGAGTTGCAGCACGAGCAGCAGCGCCAGCTGCGCGCAGATTGCTCTGGCAACCGACCAGCAGTTGCCGAACCCGGTATCTCAGTTTGCCGCCGACAACAACGGTGTGGTGATTTCGCTGCCTGCCATTTCAGCGGATACCGGCGCCAACACGGTGACGGGAACACTGCTCTTCGGGATTGATACGCGCACCAACAACCAGTCTTCGGGTGTCACGGTGTACGGCACGGATTCGTATGGTTTCCTGAGTCAGGCCAGTTACAACAGCACCACTTACGGCACCACGATCATCGACAGCGGCTCGAACGCCTATTTCTTCGCGGATTCGAGCATCAAGCGGTGCACGGATACGAGCGGAAGCACGCTCGCATGGTACTGCCCGGCTCAGGCGCTTTCGCTCTCGGCCACAATCACGAGTGTTCTCACCACGGTTCCGGCCAAGACAAAGGCAATCACCTTCAGTGTTGCCAATGCTGCGCCGCTGTTCAATTCCGGCAGAACGGCATTCAACAACATCGGTGCCACTTCCGGCAGCGGTGACTTCATCTTCGGCCTGCCGTTCTTCTACGGCCGTAATGTGTACGTTGCCTTCGATACGAAGACGACATCTTCGGGCACCGGCCCCTATGTAGGCTTCTGATCACTGTCTGACTCCCGCACTGCCCGCCCCTGCGCCTTGACAGCGCGGCGCGGGCTGTGCCTTTTCTGGCGCCTGCTGCAGTGGCCGGCGCCAATGATGGGGAGTGCAATCTGAAGCCACCTAGTCACGTTATTGCAAATTTGACATAGCGAATTCAGGCGCGCATAGTAATACCTGCGATCAGTGATCAGCCTGCCTCACCCACCTCCAATCCAGTGAGGCAAACTTTCTCCGCTGCCGCATACGGCACCCCACGCCGGAATCTGCACCACAGCGCCGCGTGCCCACCTTTCCTCTGGGCACGCGGTGGCTGCGGGGCTTTATGTCAGGCCCACTGCCGCATGCCTGCAAAGCGGCTCCCCGCTTGATTCGTTCCGAAGTTTTGGCTAGGCTCGGCAGATGAGTGCCACTCCCAAAAAACAAAACGCTTCCCTCATCAGGCCACGTGTCTATCTCGGTGACGGGGTATCCATCGGCCCTGGCAAAATCGAACTGCTGCGCGCTATCGCTGAAACCCATTCGATCACGGCCGCAGCCAAGGCCTTGCACATCCCCTACAAGCGGGCGTGGATTCTGATCGACAGCCTCAATCAGGGTTTTGGACATCCGGTGGTGGAAACCGCTGCGGGTGGCAAGGGCGGCGGGGGCTCCAGGCTCACCACGCTGGGCGAGCAACTGGTGGCCTGCTATCGGGCGCTGGAAGAGCGCATCAATAGCGCTGCCGCTGAGGAACTTGCCGCCATTCAGGCACTGGCAAGCGCATAAGGCGCGATCCGGCCAAAGCAGGCCATGTACTGTGTGCTACGCGCTCTGCTCCACACACGGCGGCAGCCCGAGCTGGGCTTCGATGAATGACACCACCTCGTCGATCTGCATGCCAAGCACGAAGGCAAACTCCTCGTGCAACAGGCGCTCGGCCGCATCCATCACGCGGGCGTCAGCGTAGGTGAGGCGCTTGCCCATGCCACGCTTTTGATTCTGCTCGTGGTAGAGGGTGCGCACCAGCCCAACGAGATCATGACAGTTGCCCGTACGCAGCTTGATAGAGAACAGTTCGGCACGTTTGCGCTCGTTATCGAGCCAAACGCTTTCCTCGAAAGGCATGCCGTGGATCAGCGCGAGAATCTCTTCGCGCGTGAGCAGATGCCGCATATGGGCAAGCTGGGCCTTGCTGGTGGTGGAAACGTAGGTCAGTGAATCCGTTCCCAGCGGTTGAAGTACGTAGTATTCCTGTGCCTCGGCATTGCCGAACTGCAGGCTCTTGACGGCGGTGATGCGGCATACGCCGGTACCGCCATAAACGACATGGTCATCAATGGCGAACATCATGAGACCTCTGCAATGAAAGCACCTCACAACATCGGGCCAGACAGTTCGGGCGGCACCATGCAAACACAGGATCGGGCACAGCCCCTAAAAAACCGGGGCCCGCACCGCGCCACACGTGAATCAACTGCCAGGCGTTCGAAGGACTTTACGCGGATGGCGAAGCCCTTGCGTATATGTAAACCGTATATTTCATGATAACAAAAAAGCCTGCCTCAGCGTCAGTGCCGAGACAGGCTTTATTTGCGTATTCCAGCCTTTAGGTCGGTATGCAAGGCCTTGACTATGCAGACTTTATGATTGCCCTCAAGCTGAGTGGCCAACAAAGGTGCGCAAACCCGCTTTACCCACGCTTGGCGAGGAAGGGCAATATGCGGCGCAAGGTCTCATCCTTGACGAAGTAGTGATGCCACAGGGCTGCAAGTGCGTGCAGGCCGACGAGGAAGTACACGGCGTTGCCGATAAGCTCATGAACTTCGCGCACGTTGTTGCGCAAAACCTGATCCTTGGCAATCAGCACCGGCAGCACCCAGCCGAAGAATGCCACCTCACGCCCCCCCGCCTGCGAGAAGATGAAGCCGGTAATAGGTAGCCCGAACATCACCAGATACAGCAAAAAATGCAGCAGGTGTGCAGAGCCGATCTGCCACTTGGCGTCGCCAAGGATGCGTGGGGCACCCAGGCGGATACGCTCCTCAATACGCACAAATGCCAGAATGAACATCAGCAGACCCGCCGAGATGTGCACGGCACGCAGGGTATCGCGCAACTGTTTGCCGGTTTCATTGGGTACGTTGCCACGCCATTCAATGGCTACCAGGGCGACGACAAAAAGAATAAATATGAGCCAGTGCAGCACAAGCTGCGATTTTTGATACGCGGTGGATTGAGGCATTGTTTTCTCCATTGATACGAGTAGCGACGTGGCGTCCGCGCCCCGAGGCCTTCCCGGTATTGTAATTGAGCGGAGGAAATCAATGGGCAGTTCTCGCGTCAATCTACACCAGCTTCCGCCGAAGCGGCGAGCCTCACGCGCGACTTGCCCCCCTGCTTGGCTTCGTACATGGCCGCATCAGCCCGGCTGATCAAGGCATCTGCAGTTTCTGAATCGCCCGCCACGCTCACGGCAATGCCGATGGAAGCACCGGCACGGCAGGTATGCCCAGCACACTCCCAGGGTGCCTGAATGACGGAGAGTAGCTTTTGCGCCAGCGCAAGCGCATCGGTTGTGGGGTCACTAAGGTTTTCGAGGAGCACGGTGAATTCGTCTCCACCGAGGCGGAAAACTCTGTCAGTCTGGCGTACATGCTGCATCAGCCGGCTGGCTATTTCGCGCAGGAATTCGTCGCCAGCGTGGTGCCCCAGGGTATCGTTGATTTCCTTGAATTCATCCAGATCGATGAACAGTAGCGCCATGCCGGTTTTCGTACGCTTCACGCGTGCCAGCGCAAGCGGCAGCGATTCGAAGAGAGAACGCCGGTTGTGCAGGCCGGTCAGGGAATCATGCCGTGCCTCCTGCTCCCGCTCGGTTTCCCGGAGCTTGCGCTCGGAGATGTCGTGAAGGAATGCGGAGAATACCGTCTGCCCATTCACCTGTAGCGCGCGGATACGCACCTCCACGGGAATCTTGCGCCCGGAGCGATGGCAGGCTGTCAGCTCGCGCCGCCGATTGATCATTTCGGAGCGCCCGGTGGAGAGGTAGTCTTTGAAGCTGCGGCGGATTGATGCCCGCGCAATTTCGGGAATGATCAGCTCCACCAACGGCTTTCCGATGGCCTCACGTAAGGGCCAGCCAAAAGTGAGTTCGGCCTGACGGTTCCAGGCAGTTACCACCGTTTGATGATCCATGCATATATATGCGTCGTATGCATTATTGATTACCATCTCCAGCTCGGCTTCACGCTTGCGTGTCGTCTGCTCGGCCTGCACTCGCTGGGCAAGGGCATCGAGCAATTGCGTGTTGGCGCGCACCAGTTCCTGCATCCGGGCGGCAACTTCAGCTTCAAGAGAATTGCTCAGGGCCAGCAACTTGGCCTCGGCATCCTTGCGCGCCTGGATATTGGTAACCGCCGAGATATAGTACTCGACGACGCCTGCGGCATTCTTCTTGCCCGTCACCGTCTGCTGCACCCATACCACTCCGCCATCCTTGCGAATGTAGCGCTTCTCGCGCTCGTAGCGATCTATCTTGCCGGCCCGGATCTCGTCACGCAGATGCACATCGGTTGCCACATCATCCGGATGGGTGATGGATACGATAGATCGCGCTACGAGTTCTGCGAGCGGATATGCCAGCATGCGACAAAATGCTTCGTTGACGCGCAACCAGTCGCCAGCCGCATCAATCAGTGCGATACCCACGCCAGCACACTCGAATACTTCGTGAAATTGCTGCTCCACCCCTTGGATGGTCGAATTGGCTTCATCCAGGCAGCTACGGGCAAGCGCAGTAACTTCGCGCAGGCGAATCTCGTTGCTCACCACTTCGGCAAGATCGGCGAGCATGCTCAGTTCATCCGCCGACAGGGTGCGCGGGCGGGTATCAATTGCGCACAATGTACCCAGAGGCAGGCCCTTGAAGCTGCGCACCGGAAAGCCAGCATAAAACCGGATATGCGGCTCGTTGAGCACGTAGTGGTTGTCCCGCGAGAAATCGTCTGCCAGGGTATCGGTAAGTATGAGTGGTGCATTGCTGGTCACCACGTGCGAGCAGAATGCGAGATTCCGCGGCACTTGCACCAAGTCCACACCAAGCTTTGCCTTGAACCACTGCCTGTCTTTGGAGACCAGGGAAACCAGCACAATAGGCACATCCAGCAACCTTGCAGCCATGCCCGTCACCCTATCGAACACAGGCTCGGGCAAGGTATCGAGCAGATTCAACGCGTGCAAGGCACGAAGGCGCTCGGACTCATTCTGGGGGATCTGTGAGGTCGGCATTGTTAGGATCAGGGTGAAAGGTCTGGCTGCACGCCAACACCCCAGCAAGCCTTGGGGCGCTCCTTGCTTATCCGAATTATCAACCCCCACAAATATCGCGCCACCTGCCCACTCGGGCCATGACACAGTGCGCCACAATCGTTTCAGATATGCCCGTCGCAATCAGACAGCAGGAGACAGTCGTGCGATCTTCAATGACGCAGCAACATCACCAGAATAACGCTGCACATGCTCCATTCATTTTGGATGCAATCCGCCCAGGGCACCGGAAACACAGCGCACACGCTCCCCCGCACGGAGAAATATCCTCCGATACACCTGCCCTCTTCTAACCTTACAAGCATGAAATCTGCGCCTTGCCTTTTCGGGCAGCTTTGTGCCGCAATGGTGCTTGGCTACAGCCCGCTACGTGTGTCGGAAGATTCAGTTCAGTGAAAAACCCTGCCATTGGTAGTGATAACGTTTCCCTTTTATGCGCAGATTGCATATATTTAGAATCGGGCGCCATGCAGGAAGGCCTGATTGGACGAGCGCTTCTCTGGCTGCGGCAGCGTGGGCCTCATACGCCCACAGCCATAACATCCCCCCGGCCTTGGCACGCATGCCTGGCGCCCGATTCCAAGACCCATAAAGAAGGAGGCGGACATGTTCTGGAAAGTGACCGAAAACGGTCGGCCCATATATCTCGCCATCAAGAGCATGACGCCAGTCCGTGAAAACGAAACGGCATACGGGCAGCGACACTTCGCCCTCCACCTCACCGATGGCACGATCGTGGAACACACTTTCAGCCATGAGGCCTGGGAGAAATTCGAGGAAACCTGGATCATGAACTCGCCGCTTTGGAAATAGTGGGCGGCTTCATGAGTTGCTTCCAGCCCCCACTACCTGGCAATTGAATCCACGGCCTACCGGATGCGTATCCCAACCCCTGTCACCAGATGCCCCGCAGCCTGCCAGAGAGCCACGCTGCGCTCGACATCAGCGCTCTGCACGAGAATGTGATCGCCATCGTAGGTCGACACCACAAAAATTCCCACGCCATTTTTTGAGAGCGGCTCGATCACATTGAGCACCACTCCAGTCTCGTCGAACGCAAACGGCCCCTGCAGCTTGAAGCAGGCCCACGAAACGGCCACCTGCACGCACTGAGGCACCCTGTCGGCACGGCAGACGATGGAGAGTTCATCATCAGTGCGCGTGATCGACACGAAGCCGGCGCCATCAGCCCAGGCCGGCACAGGGGTGGTGGGCTCCAGACGCGCTACAGCGTAGGTGCCTTCCAGGTGGTGCAATTTACGGGCAGCCATTCAACCAGTCTCCGCAACTATTGCAAACAACAAGCTTATCGTAAGAATCTGCCACCGTATCGGCAACAGCATGCCAGGACGCACAAAACCCGTTTTGCTATAGTGAAGCCCATGATATCCCCGTGCCTTGACCTCAACATCCGCAGCTATGGCACCGAACATGCAGCGCACAGCCATGCGTTCGACCAGCTTGTGCTGCCGCTCGACGGCGAACTGCTGATCGATGTGGGTGGGCAGGAGGAGCGCCTTATGCCGGGGCGCGTGGCGGTAGTGGCGAGCGGCGAGTGCCACACCCAGATGGCACGCGCGGTAAACCATTCGCTGATCCTGGATCTGGCGCCGCAGGCGCTTTCGGGTGAGGCGGAGCGCCTGTTGCAACACCCGTTTCTGGCGATCAGTCCGGCAGCAACCAAGCTCATCGATTTCATGGGCCTGACACTAACCGAGCCCCCTCTGTCGCCCACCATACTGGCACAGTGGACCAGCCTTCTGCTTGATGCGCTGGGCCGGCCAGCCACACCACCTTCGCGTCTTGCTACTCTGCTGGCAGCCATTGAAGGCGCACCGGGCGAAGCCTGGACTACGCCGCGCATGGCAGCGCTGGCAGCACTCAGCACGAGCCGCCTGCATGCTGTATTCCGCGAGGAGCTCCAGAGCACCCCCATGGCGTGGGTAACCTCTCAGCGCATGCGTCTGGCCCGCGAACTGTTGCAGCACACCCGCCTTGCCATTGGCGAGATCGCCTGGCGTTGCGGCTATGCAGATCAGGGGGCCTTTGCGCGTGCCTTCAACAGGGCCTGTGGCGTAAGCCCTGCGGCAACGCGGCAGCAACAATGCAACAGTTGAGTTGACCTGAGGCAGGCGCTTCACGAAGCCGTGGTTTCGGGCCAGTTGCGGCAGCAAAGACAGGAGTTTCTGCCGAGACATGCAGCGCCCGCAGCAGCCACAATGGCGACCTGACCTCATTTCTGAAGAATCCTGGCATGAATAAAATCACTCAGGGTGTGGCCTGCGGGCTGGCGGCTGGCGCTTTGTGGGGGAGTGTGTTCATGGTTCCCGTATGGGTTCCGGATTTCACACCCTGGCAATTATCGGCGGGCCGCTATCTTGCCTATGGCATCTGTTCGGCACTGCTGCTGGCGCCACGCGCATGCACCCTGCTGCCACAGGTGCGCCGGCAGGAATGGCTGGCCCTGGCCTGGCTTTCGCTGCTGGCGAATGTGCTGTACTACGTTTTGCTGGCCTCGGCCGTGCAACTCGGCGGAGTGGCGATGACAACACTGGTGATTGGCTTCATGCCGGTGGCAGTCACCGTGATCGGTGCCCGCCGCCATCGTAACGTATCCCTGCAACGGCTGATTCCGTCACTCCTGCTTGGGTTCGCCGGCGTTACCTGCACCGCATGGCCGGCCCTGCTGGCACCGCAGACTGCCACGTTCGCCCACCCCCTGATCGGGCTGGCCTGTGCGCTCGGCGCGCTCACATCATGGACTGCCTTTGCTGTCAGCAACAGTACCTGGCTCAAACAGCTTGATCACATCAGCGCACGTGACTGGAGCCTGCTGCTGGGCCTGGTGACGGGTGCCGAGGCGCTGCTCCTGCTGATTCCGGCACTCTACGGGCACACGGCACACGAGCGCTCTGCCTGGCTGGGTTTTGCCGGGGCGTGCATCGGGCTGTCGGTTTTCGCTTCGGTGATCGGCAACGCATTCTGGAACCGCATGAGCCGGCTCCTGCCCCTCACCATGACCGGGCAGATGATCCTCTTTGAAACGCTCTTTGCCCTGCTCTACTGCTTTCTCTGGGAGCGGCGCTGGCCCCATGCCAACGAAGCCGCGGCACTGGTGCTGCTGGTGGCAAGCGTGCTGCTGTGTATGTCGATGCACCGCACGCCTGCCCCATCCGCAAAAGCCGACACGACAGATCAGGCGTCCGGTACGGCATAGCAGGACTGGCACCAGGCCACCCTGGGGAGACTCCTCATACAAAGAGGCCCCGACTTGCGGGGCCTCTTGGCAGGCGGCACTGGCAGTGCCACCGCTTGTTACAACACCGGATCAGCGCGTGGCGCAGAAGCCGATATCGGACGAACTCGCACCTGCTGCCAGGGATGCGTTCCAGCCTGCACCACTAAAGCTCACGGTGCTGCCGCTCTGCGTCCAGTTGGCATTCCACATCTGGTTGATGGTGCCGCTGACGGCCATGTTTGCCACCCAAGTGACAGCGCTGGCGCTGCTGTTGGTAAGGGTCACGACTGCGCAGTAGCCGCTGGTCCAGTCGTTATTGATCTTGTAGCTGGCCGTTACCGAACCACTGCCCGTCGAAGAAGATGCCTTCGAGGATGAAGAAGACGAAGAGGCGGCAGAAGAGGATGAGGACGAAGCCTTGGACGATGAAGCTGCGGAAGACGAAGCCTTCGAAGAGGAAGACGATGAGGATGCCTTGGACGACGACGAAGAGCTGCTCGACGAGGCCTTGGATGACGAGGCACTGCTGGCTGAGGATGAAGCCTTCGATGAGGACGATGCACTGCTCACCGACGATGAAGCGGCAGAAGACGAAGACGAGCTGCTGGAGCTGTAAGTCCAGCTGGCAGTGCCCTGCTGGATCGCGGTAATGATATCCGGGAAGCCCCAGGCCAGCGTGGAACGGTTGAGCTGCCCGAAGATGTCGCTGGAGCCGGAGAAGGCGTTGTTATCCCACAGAATCACCGGAATACGCACCTTGGCAGCGCCCTTCACGAAATACAGGGCATGCTTGACGCGTTCGGCAGTATTACTCTTGCTCGTTGCCCCCCATTCGCCCAGCACCACGGGTACGCCCTTTGCAACAAAAGCTGTCTGCAGGCGGGAGAAGAGTGAATCAAGCGTGGCGGTATCCGTGAAGGAACTCGTGCCAGACTGGTTCAGCGCGAAATCATACGGCAGGTAGGCATGCACGGAGACGGCAACCATTGAATCCGACGGCACGGTGAATGCGTTGACCTGATAATCATAGGGCGCTGCGGCATACGTTGGGAGCATCACCAGACGCGAGGCATTGTTGCCTCCCGTGGCGCGAATGGTCGACAGCGCGGCGGCATTCAGGTCATTGATCACCGAGAGGTATTCTGAAGTACCCCACCAGTCGTCGCCATAACGCGGCTCGTTCATGACTTCAAAAATCAGGTGGTTATCGTAAGCCTTGAAGCGCGTGGCAATCTGCTGCCAGTAGGCCTGCAGGCGGGCCTTGGCGGTGGCTTCATTGGCCGTGGTGGGATATTCCCAGCTGCTGCTGGTGTGATGCACGTTGACGATCACATACAGACCATCGTTCAGGCCGTAGTTGATCACCTGCTCGACGCGATCCAGGCGCGCCGAGCTGATCGTGTAGGCCGAGCCCGAAGCGTACTCATCCCAGGACACAGGCACACGCAGGGTCTTGAAGCCGGCCTTTTTCACGGCATCAATCATGGCCTGGGTGGTGGCCGGATTCCCCCAGTTGGTTTCTCCACCCAGAGCATCCAGAGAGTTGCCGAGGTTCCAGCCCGGCATCATGTTGTCGGTGATATTGAAGGCTGTGGTGGCCCCCTGACTGCTTATCGACAGGAAGATAGCCCCTGCCGCCAGAAAGGTCTTGATCGTATTGTGCATGGAATGGCTCCCGGGTCGGATGTCTTGAAACCTCTTCAACGCGTTGCGGCGCAGTAGAACAGGTTCTTGGCTTTGGCATGCTCAGGAAGCCCGACCCCAATCATGTGACCGGAACCTCCAAGTGCCGACATGCTTGCGTGAGCCGAACGTGCGGGCAAACCCATACCGATAACTGGCAGGATTACCCAGCCGGGCGAAAAAATTTTCATTCCGAATCAATACCATTACCATTAATTTGACAAACACGTGGCCGTGAAGCACGCCCTACACCTTGGTCGACAGGGGTAACAAGACGTATGACTAAACAAATTTGGCTCTTCAGACTTTCGTGTGGGTAAGTCGTACGCTTTCGCGTATCACCCCGCAGCGAACGAAGTGGGGTGAAAGGGCGCAATGCGGCGTAACAAAGCGTTGGGAGACGCCTGCGGCTTTCCCAACCTACGCCATTGGCCTACCGTGCCGGTTTTCGTAGGGCGCCGACAGGGAACAATGGAGCGTAGCGCAATTGCGCCGGTCAAGCCTCCGCCCGGAGGGCGCAAACCCGGATCGGCATGCCAAACATTAACCCACACTAAAGTCGGATGAACCACAAAATTCAGCCCGCAAAATTTCATGACAAACAGGAAAATTACCAAAATCATTCGAAAAGTCCAGATTCTTGTTTTTGGTATTTTGTCCTTCAGACTGTTGTGTGGGCCAATCATTGGCATGCCGATCCTATCTTCCACTCCCCCGCGCCAAAAAGGCCGTTTGTCGTAGATCGGAAAAGCCATAGGCGCCTTCCGACGCATGGTCATTGTAGCGATCAGGTGATGCCGCATGCGCTGGTGTTGGCGCTGATTTTTCCACTATTGGCGCTGGGCTTATCTGGTCACCAAAAACCCGCTCACGCCAAAGAAGCCGCTCGTCGTTGGTAAAAAAGGCGTCTCCCAAGCTTTTTTACGTCGCAACGGGGACTGAACACCCCATGCGTCGGAACTCTGCCTGAATAATCAAGCCGTACGCCGGATCTTGCGTCTGACCATCGCGGTGAGCTCACGGGGCTCTGGCAAATCGACCTCTCCCACACGATTGGCACGCTGCAGCAGATCCTTCATGGCAGCACCAACGCGGGTATCGTCGCGCACTTCGATCACGCAGCAGACGATCAGCTCGGCGATTTTCACGTCACGCCAAGCCTGCCCGAAACCAGCAAAATAGCTTGGGGCAAATTCCCGCAGGATAGGCAGGGCCAGGGCGTGCTGGCCAAGATCGAAGTAGTGGTGGGCCAGGTACAGGCGGGCGTAAGGATGCTCGGGTTGCTGGCGGATCGCATCGCCGAGATGGCGCAACACCTGCTCATGGCGCTGCTGCGAATCCTCAGGCATCAGGTACCACGCATAGCCACGGGCAAAACTCACCTTGGCGGATACCTCATCCACGACTTCAAAAGCCTCGATAGCCCGGCCCAGAATACGGCGCCGCACCTCCACGTCGGTGGCGGCCTCGGCTTCCTCGATCAGTTTGTATGGGTCCGCCGGCATCGTGGCATGCTCGTTCCAAGGGTTTCCTGTGATACTACCCAAACGGCGGGCCTGGCGGCTGCCCCTTCCCCAAGCGGGCAGCCGCCAGGGCTGCACAGGGAGAAAATCAGTTATCGATTTTGTGGTCTACAAAATCAATGCGCCGATTGAGCATGTCTGCTTCGCGCGGGTCCAGATGCCCACCATGGCGCTCGGCCATGTGCCGGCCATCGCGGCGGATATCTTCAATTTCGCGGTGCAGACGCCTGGCTTCGTGGGGCGACAGGCGATGTTCGTCATAATGCCGATCAATCCGGGCGTCCTCATGGTCCAGACGATCACGAATCTGCTCGATGCGCGGATGATCCCTTTCCCAGCGGTCCTGGGCGAAGCTGGCACTGGCGCCAGCACCCAGGCAAATCACAGTGGCGGCAGAGAGCAAAACTCGGGTAAAGGTCTTGATAGGGGTCTTCATCAGGCACACACTCCATTGCTGTTCTGGTTATCGTCGCCGCAAGCATCGGTGACACCCTCAATGTGCCTGAAGGCGTACGAAAAACTTTGAGGCGTTCGTAACACCTTGTAAGCAGATGTTAACACGCATCAATAAACATCAAGACGCGGTCGGCGCCCAAGTCTGCCGCCTATCGTTTGTTGCTTATCACGTGCCGCCAGCCTCAAAAACAGAAGGGCGACCTCAGCTTGCGTGAGATCTCCCCCCATCCAGGACACTCGGTGATCAGTGACGGTCGTGATCGCGATCCTGCCCCTGATCAAGTTCATGCTCGACAGCATCCACGCGATGATTCAGCTGCGCTTCATCCCTGGGCGACAGATGTCCGCCACGCCCTTCCATGTGATGCTCGTCGGCGCGAATTGTGCCAAGCTCGTCATGCAGATGCTTCGCCTCTGGAGGCGACAGATGCCCGCCCTTCATTTCGTGATCAATGCGCGTATCAAGCTGCGAAATCCGCACGTTCAGATCGTCGTGCGGTCCATGTTCCTGGGCAAAGCTGACACCCGTGACACCTGCCAGGCAGACTCCGGCGAGAAGACTCAGCAGAAGACGAGAAACTTTTTTCATATTGCATACTCCTTCATGGATTGTCATCCGTAGCCGGCATCAAGCGCCGGCAACAGCTGCAATGTGCATCAGGAGTCTGCAAAGAAACTTCAGAGTCTCGTAACAAGGTGTAAGCCGCCGTTAAGCGCCTTATGCCTTGCAGCTACGGGGCGCCTGCACATCAAGGCCTGCAGCGCAGGCCACTGCATATTCCCCTGGAGATGGGCGCCGACAGAAGGCGGCCGAAAATCCTGCCCCAGACCGAAACCGGGCACAAGAAAGTATCAGGGTGTCAGGGTCTGCAGACGCCTGCGAAGGTTTTCAAGCGCCTCGTCGGCGCCTTCCGCATGATTGTTCTTCGCCTGTTCCATCCAGCGAATGGCTTCCCTGAGGTTGATCTCGCCCCCCATGCTGCCCAGAATCATCGCGTAGCGATATTGCGCGCGTGGGCTGCCATTGGCTGCTGCGATACCCCACCAGGTGGTTTCGGAATCAGGATGAAACTGGCCACTTTCGGCAAGCTGCAACGCGGCATTCGCGTCACCATTATGGGCCTGGCGTGTAAGCGTCTTGATCTGCTTTTCAGACAGGGTTGGGCCGCGCTTGCCAAACATATCGGCGGCCGGGCCGGCCCCTGGCTCACTCTCACCAGCAGCCGAAGGTTGCAACGCAAGGACAAAACGCTGCTCGAAGCCGTCCTGAATGTCCGGAAAACCGGCCAGTATCCGGCGCAAAAGTGCAATTGCCTCGGCATTGCGCACGGCCAACCGTTTGCGCACCTGCCCCTTGTCGATGGCTAAAAGCATCACACCGTAGGGATCGGTGGGCGCCCCCACTTCAATCTGGCGGGCAAAGTCGATAGGGTGATGATCCTTCTTCACTTTGGCCACAATGTTGCGGCCCACACACCCCAGCTCGGCCTTTAGGCCGGAAGGCGCAAGATCATCAAGCTCGTCCGCCACGAAGATACACGGAACATACTGATCCTGGGCCCCGCGATAGGAGACGATCAACCCGTGGGCCCATGCCGCACGCAGCGGCAACCCGCACAGTGCCGCCACCGCCATCAATACCAGCACACTCAAACCCGGTAATCTCAAACCCATCATATCAATTCCCTGAAGCCGGGTTGCGCGCCTCTGGCGCCTTCTGTTTACAAATCAAATGCAGCAACGACTTGCGCGCCACTTTGCGCATCTTTGCATCAGCAGCAAGGTAAACCATTCCGGCTTCCACATCCATACAGGCATTCACATATGGAAGAAAGCCTGAAAAACCTGTCAGGAAGCGTGCCCGCCATGCGGCATCACTTATCTCCGCGTACAATATATACGTAGCCACATAACGCTGGCCGCACCTGCTTCCGTTTTGCAGCGCAAAATCACGGATACAGGCAAAAAAAACCCTGCAGGGCCGGATAGCGCGTGCAGGGTGAACTTGGAGTTCTGGTGCCGGTATCGGTGCGCCGTCAAAGGGTTTCCCCAGGCACGCCGATACCGCATCTATTGTCTTTCTGGGCTTCGCAAGCCACGTGCAAAGCCGGAATTCTTCATCCCTTCCCGCCGGGGTGGCGACTGCGCCCGCCTATCAGCAAGGCAACACCCGCCAGTACGCTACAGGCGCATATCGTGCCCAGCATCGGATACGCAGTGTATTGTGCAGGGCTCGCGCAGCTTCCCGCGGCTCAAACAGATCCTGGATGATTGCCCTTGAGACGAGCATCCCGGCACAGCCACCCACTGCCTGCACCAACCGCAGGGCAACGAAGCTGCCAATATCATGCACCAGCAGCAAGGCCAGCGAGCTGGAGGCAAACAGCAGCACCCCACACAAGAAGGGCACGCGGCGCCCATAGCGGTCTATCAGCGGGCCATAGAAAAGTTGCCCGAGCGCCAATCCGAGAAAGAATGCAGACAGGCTCATCTGCATCTGCATCTGCATCTGCACCTGCCCCACGCTGCAGCCCAGGCGGTGCGCAATACTCGGGAAACTGGACCGATACATATCCGTGGCAAACGGCGCGAACGTCGTCAATGCCCCAAGAATCAGGATGATCTGGCTCGTTCCCCTGCTCCGAATGATTACCTCACTGCCGCCAGCCAAACCACTTGCCCCAAGTTCTATCTGTAGCCTGCTCCACCCAGAATTCAGACAACATATTTTCTACCGGCCATGCGATGTGCAGGTTATGCGAGCCCGGAGACTTGCCGACCCTGCTTTGAAATACCCCATTAGACGCCATATCGGCGCACCCCTTCGGGGTTGAGGGCATCTGATGTGCTCTGTTTTACCCTGACCGGACAATAGCTTCCAATACATCCCGCAGATCTTATTGATAACCATAACTTATCAATCAATCAACAGAATGCCAAATAGATAGACAATTCCCTTCTATATCCGTGGTTATAGGCAAACGAGGATTCAGAAACCAAACCGAAATAATGCCGTTCGGGGATAGGTTTTTGCCCTCAAATAACGCAGATCGGCCCCGCCGTGCCTGTCAGTGGCACCACTTGCCAGAAGCAAATCAGAGCATCAGCACAGTTACCGTATGCCAATCCGGGCGCAAAAATCCAGCCTGATGGCAGGCATTCCAGAAAATAGCGGCAGCACACCAGCAGTTATCGCCGCATCGGAACAAACATAGGCCGGGCGAGCGCTGCGCCAAATCAGGCTGCACGCCTTTCGGTCAGATCGCGCCACCAACGCTTGAGGCGACGACGCCAGGAATTCTTCGGCGACGATTTCCTGGCGACCTTGCGTTGCACTTTGGCTGCACGGAGTTGGGGCAATCTGTTGCAATACGCTCGCCACTCCGGAGACCAGCGCGAGGCACGATCAACCCGCAGGTTCGAGGGGATGCCGCCTTTTTCTGCACCGATATTTTCAGCCCGGCGCAATGCCAGATAATCGAGCCAAGGATCCTTTGCGAGGCGTTCCAGCGTGGCAGGCTCAAAAAGCTCGGGAAGATATTTCCTGAGCTGCGGGTAACCCTCTTCATTCTGCTGCAGATTGATCACCTGCAGGGCCTTCTTTTCTTCGCAAAGCGCATCCAGCTCTTCTCTGGAACGGCGAGTCAGTGCAATGGAGAGATATTGCTCATCGAGCACAAGACTGGCACCCGCAGGGTTGTCCGCCAGGAAACGCTCATACAGTAAAGAGAGGAGATCCTCGGGGAGATAGGCATAACGCTTTTCCGGATAGCCGAGATAATCCAGATGAATAATCGGCCCCTCGTGATCCATCAAACCCCAGTTCATCCAGGTGGCACGACCATCGCCAACAAGAATCATGTTCAGCGTATCGTGCCCGAAATAATAGTAAGACCGGCTCACTTTGAGACTCCTCTCTGGAAACTGCCGCATGAACCGATTGAAGAGCTTTACTCCGAATTGCAGAGACCAGTATCACTGGTGCCATCACATATCGGTATTTCAGAACTCTACCCAAAGGTACATGTACAGTTTCGCAACTGTTTCACCACATGCAGAGGATTGGAGTATGCGGGCATATATATCCAGACAGGCTACCGTCTGGCACTGCGCTGACTACTTTCGGAAGCTTGAACACAGAGACTTTTCAGCCAACACGAAGCAAAAACGATTTATTCGTTTTGCATTTCATGAATTGCATCATTTTCTGGCATTTTTGTCATTTCAGAGGCGCTTCCAGAAACACAGAATTTCACGTCATAAAACCCGTGAATTTACTTTACATCCATTTGACATTAAAATAAAAACCCTGGTCCGTGAGATAAATGCCTTTATTTCGGGCTTTTCGATCAGTGATGGGCTGCTAGAATCCAGCATTCTTACGCGATACCCCCCCCGCCCATGACACGCTGCACACCGGCTTCCCGCGATGACCTTGATTTCCACTGCACACAATGTGGCAAATGCTGTGAGGAGTTGTGGCTGCCCCTGTCGATAGCAGAGGCCATCACCTGGATCAGGGATAGCAATCCCGTCGCCGTGTTCTGTCAGGCAATTCCCTGGCCCGATGAACCGGCACCAGACAACCTACCAGCGCTATACAAACGGGAGAGATCATGCGCGGCAATGGCCGGCACTTTGCCTGTGCGCGTGCTCGTCTCACTGGCAGCACCTCAGGGGAATCACTGCCCGAATCTGCAGGCAGACAAACGCTGCGCGATCTATCCACGCCGCCCCTCGGTGTGCCGGGCCTATCCAGCCGAGCCAAACCCGCTACTGCAGTTACTGCCCCAGCAGCGCCGCTGCCCGCCAGAATGCTGGCAGGCCGGTGGGGAACCCCTGATACGTGAGGGAGAATATGTTGATGCAGGCCTGCGTCAGCTGTTATCCGACGTCGGCGGACGCGCCATTATCGAGGCTGCACCCTTGCAGCGCCTGTGTGCGGCGCTGGAAATTCACGTCGCGGCGCTGGCCAACGAAGGATTTGCGGTGCACCTGCCAGATCAGAATGCGCTATGCACAGCGCTGGAGCAATGCACCAGCCCGCAGGATTCCCACCCGCAAGACTGGACTTTCATCGCGCACATGCCCGCAAGCATCGAGGCTATCCGGGCATGTGGTGCGCAGTGCATCCAGGCGGACAGCGCAGGCGACCATACGCTGCAATACATCAGGCTCGCCGGCCTCTGACGCCAGGGCTTCAGACGGCTTCTTTCAGGCAAGCCTGCCGCCATTGACCAGGCTCCATGAACAGAGACTCAAGCCACCAGTGGCTTGCGCAGATCCAGAAGATGGCCGGAATGCTTGACCTTGGCTTCAAGATAACGGCGATTGTGGGCGCCCAGAAAAACACCGGTCGGGACCATTTCAGCCACCTTGATACCGGCAGCTTCGAGCTGTTTGCGCTTGTCCGGATTATTGGTGAGCAGGCTGATCTGCGCCACACCCAGGGCTTCAAGCATGTCTGCCGCCACCGAGTAATCACGCTCATCGTCGGCATGGCCCAACGCACGGTTTGCGGCAAAGGTATCCATGCCCTGATCCTGCAGGCGATAGGCGTCGAGCTTGGCGATCAGGCCGATGCCACGCCCCTCCTGGCGCAGATAGAGCAGATAACCACCCACCTGGCTGAGGCGATGGATGGCGTCGTGCAACTGCGGGCCGCAATCACACCGCGCCGAGCCGAACACGTCACCGGTCAGGCATTCTGAATGCAAACGCACCAGCGGCGCTTCCGGCCCCGGCTTGCCAAAACGCACGGCAAAATGTTCGCGGCCATCACGCAGGCCATCAAAGGTAATGAACTGGGCCGTCACCGTTGTGTCCAGCCCAATCTCGATGGGCACATCAACGACGGTACGGACGCACGTCCGCGGATTCTGGGGGGATTCGCTCATCATGGTATATCGATCAATAGACAACTTTAGGCGCCCGGGCGCCTGCGGCACGGGCGCTTGTTCTTATTTACGGACGTTTTCCGAAAAAACAAGCCGTAAAGTTTTGTTTTTTCCAGATCGGCGCCCGCCGTGCGAGTCAGATAGTAACCCGCACAGGGCGCTTTGACCAATCCCGCCACATCTATCCACACTTCGGGCAGCGTCTGCGGTCAGACCACCGCTTCACCGGCAAGCCTGTCAAAGCGGTTGTGCAGCCCCGGCAGACCAAAACCAAAGCTCGATGCATACACCGCATGCATGAACTTTTCACCGTAGATGCAACTTGCCGCTTCGTTTCCGGCTGCACCGGCAACCACCATCAGTGGCAGCAGGTGATCCTCCCGTGGGTGGGCAAGGCGTGCAGCAGGCGCCTTCAGCCACTGGCGCAAGGCGTTGTCGCGCACCGCCGGGTCGGGCTGCAACAGAATGGCACGCAACCAGCCGTCAAACGCCTGCGAAGGCGCCGTGCCTCCCGGCCCCATCAGGCGCAGGTTGTGAAAACTGAAACCACTGCCAACGATGAGCACACCTTCCTCACGCAGCGGCGCCAGGGCAGCCCCCAGGCGCAGATGCTCAGCGGGATCGAAGCTGCGCTTCAGGGAGAGCTGCACGATTGGCATGTCAGCAAACGGATACATTGGCTGCAGCATGCTGAAAGTACCGTGATCAAACCCCCGTTCGGCATCCAGCCGGGCTGCCCAGCCAGATTCCCCGAGCAGTTCCTGCACACGCCGGGCCAGCTGCGGAGAGCCGGGAGCGGGATAGCTGATCTGGTAGGTATAATCCGGGAAGCCGTAATAGTCGTAGACCATGCCTGGCTTTTCGCCGGACGAAATCGTAAATTCGTCCTCTTCCCAGTGGCCAGAGATCACCAGCACGGCCTTCGGCACAGCCGGCAACTGCTGCGGTATATCCCTCAGGGAGGCTTCCAGCCAGTCGAAGTGGGAGCGGAATTCACCACCCATGAATGGCCAGGGGCCACCCCCATGGGAAAGAAAATAGACGGGAAGCCGGGGAGATTGATCAAACGCACCCATGATGGACTGCCTTTCTGCCACCGCCACACTATGTGCCGGCAAACCATGATTTTCAGATTATGCGCCGATGCAAGGGCTCAACCCGCCAGAGTGGCGGGTTGTACGCATGCAACAAGGGAAAACTCGTCAAACTCAGTCTTTCCTGCGCTGCGTCGGCACCAGCGCCAGAGGGCCATCGCCGATCAGGAACAGTGCCAACAGGCCCACCACCCAGAACGCGGGATATTCCCAGCCACCGCCTTTATTGGTGAACAACCATCCAGCCTTGGCATGCACCAGCACAATAGTACCGAGCATTTCGGCAGCCAGCGGCAAAGCCACCCACGGTGCATACACACCCAGAATCAGCGCAAGAGCACCAAACACTTCCAGCGCCAGCGTGCCATAGGCGAACACGGCAGGCAGACCAAGACTTTCGAAATAGCCCACAAAACCGGGAATCGTGAAGACAAACACCTTAAGTGCTGCATGCGCCAGAAACATCACGCCAAGGCTTACGCGCAGCAACAATGCACTGTACTTTGCGGTATTCAGGTTGATCATGTTGAAAACTCCTGTCAGTAATTGGGGGATGCGCCCACGGCGGGCTGTTTTCAGGTGCCTGACTTCAAGCACCTGGCACCTGTGCTTTAATTGCTTTCCATGCTACGAATGCTAAAGACTGTGCCTCTGCAAAGGAATGCCCAGGCGTGCAAACTGGATTTGCAAAAATGAACAGGCTGGACTGGAACGATCTGCGTTACGTGGTGGCCATTGCCCGCCACGGCTCGGCTGCTGCGGCAGCAAGAGCACTCGAAGTCTCACACGCAACGGTATTGCGCCGCATCCAGGCGCTGGAACAGGGCATGGGAGCGCAGCTGTTTGAACGCTGGGCAACCGGTTATGAGCCGACCGACGCCGGCAAGCGCCTGGTGGAAGTCGGCAGCATGATGGAAACCGCGCTGATCGACACCACACGCCAGATCGATGCGGACGCCCAGACACTCACCGGCAACATCCGCTTCACCACCACAGACTCCTTTGCCTACTGCCTGATGCCTGAGATCCTGGCGGGCTTTCGCGCCAGATATCCGGCCATCCACGTCGATATGATCGTCACGAATACCCGCCTGGATCTGGACAAGCGTGAGGCAGACGTCACCCTGCGCCCCTCGGCCCATCCGCCTGAATCCTGGGTGGGCTTGCGCGCCGGGCGCGCAGATTTCGGCCTGTATGCCTCGCACCACTATCTGGAAAGCCGCGGCCAGAAGCCTCTCGGCGAGTACGACTGGTTACTGCCCGGCGGCGAGCTCACCCGCAGTGCAGTATCCCAATGGGCCGCTGAACAGGCGGGCAAACCGGTACCGGTCATGACGACCGACTCCTTTGTCGGCCTGCGCTCCCTGGCCCAACTGAATCTGGGCGCCACGGTACTCCCCTGCTACATGGCACAGCCCGATTCGGGGCTTACCCTGATCGAACTGATGCCGGCGCAAATCGCCACCGACATATGGGTACTCACACACGAAAATTTCCGCCACACGCCGCACATCCAGGCGTTTATCAAGCACATTGCGCAAGCCCTGCGCAACAGCCGGCATATCCTGGAGCCAGGACAGACAGAACCTCTGACGCAAGAATCAGCGTAAGAAGCTGTTCATGATCTTACT
>DBTS01000148.1:62444-62658 GCA_002307175.1 Rhodocyclaceae bacterium UBA1310 | reverse complement strand
GCGGCGCTGCAGCGAGCAGTCGCGGCTTCCCAGCCACACCGCATTGCCGTGGTGGTCGGCAAGCACCTGAATTTCCACGTGGCGCGGATGCAGCAGGAATTTCTCGATATAGACTTCAGGATTGCCGAATGCGCGGCGGGCTTCTTCGCGTGTCAGTGTCAGGGCGCCCGGCAGATCGGCCTCTGCCTGCACCACGCGCATGCCACGGCCGCCA
>DBTS01000148.1:61906-62161 GCA_002307175.1 Rhodocyclaceae bacterium UBA1310 | reverse complement strand
TGACGATCACGGGATAGCCGATCTCCCGTGCGATGCGGCAGATCTCATCAATCTCTTCGGGCAAGGCAGAGTCCGGGCCCGGCACGCATGGCACCCCTGCCTGCCGCATTGCATGTTTGGCAGCAACTTTGTCTCCCATGATGCGGATACATTCTGCCGTGGGGCCGATGAAGCACATACCGGCCTCTTCAACGCGGGCCGCCAGACTGGCATTTTCCGACAGGAATCCATAGCCGGGATGCACGGCCTGGGCGC
>DBTS01000148.1:50316-61660 GCA_002307175.1 Rhodocyclaceae bacterium UBA1310 | reverse complement strand
CCGGGATGCACGGCCTGGGCGCCGGATATTTTGGCTGCATAGAGAATCGCGGCCTGATTGAGGTAGCTTTGTGCTGGCGCGGAAGGGCCGATGCACAAGGCCTGATCTGCCTGTTTTACGTGAATGGCATCTCGGTCGGCTTCGGAGTAGACCGCCACTGTGCGCAGACCCAGGCTGCGGCAGGCGCGCTGGATGCGCAGGGCGATTTCGCCCCGGTTGGCGATGAGCACGCTGTCAAACATCGGCTGCACTCCCGGTGAGTTGGAACAGTACCTGGCCTGCTTCCACTTCCTGTCCGGATTGAATCTGGATCGAGTTTACGATGCAGTCCTCTTCGGCATGGATCTCGTTGAAGATTTTCATGGCCTCGATTACGCACAGTGTTTGCCCGGCCTTGATTGGCTGCCCGATTTCCACGTAAGCCGGAGCACCGGGCGCAGCCTGCAGGTGAACAATGCCGAACATCGGGGCGCGCACTTCAGCCGTAGCCCGGGGGATGATTGGCGGAGCTGGTGGTGCGCCTGGAACAGACGGTTTTGGACTCGCCGAGGTGGATGCCGAAGACGCGACAGCCGCAGTCTGTTTCCGGGCGCTGGCGCCTTTTACGAGCCTGAGCGTGCAGCCATCCTGACTGAACTCCAGCTCCGACAGGTTCGAAGCCTCCAGGGCCTTGATGAGGGTATTGATATACGCGTGATCCATGCTCTCGATGACCTTTGTCCATGCTCGACGTGGCCGACGTTGATCATCGGTACGTGTTGCTGAGGCAAAAGATACGGGGCGATAGCTACCGACACCAAGACGGATTCGCTTTGCCGAGATAAGAAGGGCTTATGTCATGCAGCGAATTGAATCGCCGAATCAAGTGATGGCACTGTAGTGGTGCCTGCCCGTTCTCCTATCAGTTCGAGCAGGATGGCCTTCACCGCCTGGGCCGGCTCGGATAGCGGAAGATGATCTGATTGGCAGAGCGCCAATGGGGCCTCAATGATCGGATCGATAATCCGGCTGCACCAGGCATTGCACGAATTCACCATCTCACGTGCCATTGACGCAGGCAGAATGGTGGCGCCAAGGCCCTCGGCAATCAGTGCGTGCAGCGTGACGGCCGATTCGATCTCGGCGACAACCCTTGGCGCGCCCAGATTTGCGCGCAAGAAGCTTTCATTCACCAGTTTGCGCACGATGTTGTAGGGTCGCGGCAGATACAATTCCAGGTCGCCCAGCTCGGCCAGGCTCACGTTCTCGGCCAGCCGTGGCATGCTGGCGGCGCCCACCAGATAGAGTTCCTCCTTGAGCAGCGGGATGAAGCTGAGCCCGTGTACCGACTTGTCACCGTATAGCACCGCCAGATCCATGCGTCCGTTCATGATGAGTTCGGACAGTGTGGTGCCATAGTTTTCGTTGAGGTAGAGCAGGATGCCTGGGTGAGATGCACGCACCCTGCGCAGCAGAGGCAGCGAGAGTGTCGCAGCTGCTGTTCCGGGGGCCAGCCCCACGGATACCTGGCCGGAGATGCCGTGCGTGGCGGCTTCCATATCAAACCTGGCCTGCTCGCATTGACGCAGAATGATTTGCGCGTGGCGGTATAGAACCTTGCCCGCCTCGGTTGGAGTGACGCCGCGCTGGGTGCGTATCAGCAACTGCTGGCGGACTTCCCCTTCGAGGGTCGCCAATTGCTGGCTGAGTGCGGGCTGTGCAATGAACAGGACGTCTGCTGCCTGGGTGAGGCTGCCAATGTCCACGATTTTGACAAAGTACTTCAGACGCTTGAGATTCATTGCCGGCCCCTCTTTGTGTTGCGCTAGCGATTTCACAATCGATAAGCGGCTCTAGCAAGAACCGAACCGATCCCCATCACAAACCACGAAGTGCCGCTCTGGGCAATGAGCCATAAGCCTTTCATATCGACACAGCACGAAGTCGTCTTGGCACCAAGAACGGGCACAACGTAACGTAAAGACTGATTCGACAGCCCCAAAAAGGTCTTCCCCGTGACTCAATCCCGCATTGCCGCGCGCGTACAGCGCATCAAACCTTCCCCCAGCACCTCCGCTGCAGACCGTGCCAACAGCCTGCGTCGCGAAGGGCGTTCCATTGTCAATCTGGTGGTGGGTGAGCCCGATTTCGATACGCCCGCTCACATCTGCGAGGCAGCCGCTGCTGCGATTGCGCGTGGCGCGACGCGCTATACCCTGATGGCAGGAACCGTTGAATTGCGCCAGGCAATTGCAGCCAAACTGCTGCGTGAGAACCGCCTGAGCTATGCACTCAACGAGATCATCGCCACCAGTGGAGCCAAGAGTGCCATCTACAATGCGCTCGCCGTTACGCTGGAGCCGGGCGATGAAGTGATCATCCCGGCACCCTACTGGGTTTCCTATCCAGACATGGTGCTGGCCTGCGAAGGCGTACCGGTGCCTGTTGCCTGCCCGGAATCCACAGGATTCAAGCTGGTGCCTGAACAGCTCGCAGCAGCCATTACATCACGCACACGCTGGCTGATCATCAATTCACCGAGTAATCCGACAGGAGCCAGTTACACCCTTGAGGAGTACCGGGCGCTGGCCGATGTCCTGCTGCAGCATCCGCAGGTGATGATCATGTCGGACGACATTTACGAACATATCCGTTACGACGGCCAGCGCACTACGCATCTCCTGGAAGCCGAGCCCCTGCTGCGTGATCGCACCCTCGTCATCAATGGCGTCTCCAAAACCTATGCCATGACGGGCTGGCGTATTGGCTACGCGGCAGGGCCGACGGATCTGATCAAGGCCATCGATACGCTACTCTCGCAATCCTCCGGCAATTGCTGTTCGGTCAGTCAGGCTGCGGCTGCGGCTGCCATGAATGGCGATCAGGGTTTCGTGGCAGAAAGCGTGGCTATCTATCGCCAGCGCCGCGATCAGACACTGGCGCGCATCAACGCCATCCCCGGCCTGAGCTGTGTGGCCCCCGATGGTGCCTTCTATCTCTATATCAACTGTGGCGGCTGGATCGGCAAGACCACGCCAGAAGGCCAGACATTGCACAACGACAGCGATGTCGTGATGTATCTGCTGGAGAGCGAAGGTGTAGCCGTGGTGGCGGGCGTTGCCTATGGATTGTCACCGTACTTCCGCCTATCCATTGCCACCTCTATCGACAACCTGGAGGAGGGCTGCACGCGAATCGCCCGCGCGGGCGCGGCACTGAAATGAATGTTCGCAGTGAACCGCAGGCGCCATCTGTCACAGGGTTCAGGCAGTCTCTGCTGGCCTTGCTGGGGGTGGCGCTTGGCTTGATGCTCTCGGGGCTGGATCAGACCATCATCGGCAACGTGTTGCCCAGCATCGTTGCCGATCTGGGCGGTTTTTCCCTCTATGCCTGGGTGGCGACCGGCTATTTGCTGGCTTCTGTGATCAGTATTCCGGTCTTCGGCAGACTGGGAGACTACTTTGGGCGCAAATACTTTGTTCTGGCTGCAGTATTGATCTTCAGTCTGGCATCCCTGCTCTGTGGCTTTGCCTCGTCCATGGCCTGGCTATTGGCCGCCCGCGTACTGCAGGGGCTGGGCGGCGGTGTTTTGATTGGAACGGCCTTTGCCTGTGTGCCGGAACTGTTTCCCGAGACAGCCCGGCGCCTGCGCTGGCAAATGTTGCTCAGCATGTTGTTCAGCACGGTTAACGCAGTGGGGCCAACGCTTGGAGGATGGCTCTCGCAAAGTTATGGCTGGCGCGCCGTATTTTTCCTGAATATCCCTTTGGGATTTTTGTCAGTGTATTTCATCTGGCGGCATCTGCCGTATTTTCCGCCTGCTGCGGCACTCCGGCGCGGGCGTATCGACTGGCTTGGCGCATTGTTGATCGCACTGGCTCTTGGCGGGCTACAACTGTTCGTCCAGTTTCTGTCGCGGGGTGGGGCAGGGCTGGTCTGCGTGGGGAGTGGTGTGCTATCCCTGTTGGCGTTCTGTCTCTTGCTGTGGTGGGAAAGGCGCTGTGTTGATCCTCTACTGCCAACCGAACTATTCAGAGATAAAAGCATTCGCGGGCTTTTTATCCTGTCGGTGCTGGCAGGTGCCATCATGTTCGTGCTGCTGTTTTACCTGCCCCTTCTGTTCCAGGGGGCCTATGGCCTGCAACCCAAACAGGCGGGGTTTCTGATCACCCCGTTGGCGCTTTGCATCACGCTGGGGGCTATCGTCAATGGGCGCATCATCATGCGTGTGCGCAACCCCAATCATGTGCCGCTGTGGGGCTTCGTTGTTCTCATGATCAGTTGTGCGAGTCTGGCGGCGCTCGGGCGCACGGCCTCCTTCAATACGCTGCTTGCCCTGATGTTTGGCGCAGGAACGGGCCTGGGCTTCATTCTCATGAACCTCACGTTGTTTACCCAATGCCTCGCCGAGCGCCAGCACCTTGGCATCGCCACCGCGTTGTTACAGTCGTTGCGCTTGGTTGGAGGAATGCTGGGCACGGCACTGGCCGGTTCTCTGGTGACGGTTCTGTATCGCATTGGCATAACCGGGGATTTTGAAAGGAGTGGAGCGGCCGGGCAACTGGCGCCATTTGCCGATCCACGCATCCTGTTGAATGCTCAGGAGCAGATTGTGCAGATCAAGCATTTGTCTGCAGCTGGGCATAACGGATTACTGCTCATGGAGCAGGTACGCGATGCTCTGGCCCGTGCCATTGATGTCGGGCTGCTGCTGGCGGCTGTGCTGGCCCTGATAGCAGTGTGGGGGATGGCACGTCTTGCGCAGGTTTCCTTGCATGACAGGCGATGAAGAAATCGGGGAAAGTGACGCACAGACAAGGCTAGACCAACAAGTGGAACTTGCAGGCATTTGCAAAATTTTTGCGCTGCTGGGTAAGCCCCCCTTCTGCGCGGTAAGATCACCGACCGGTCTGTAGAGCAGGGGATTGCGCTGTGGGAATGGCTGCAGGTGAGTTGATGGTGGAGACGGGAGAGCCGCTTCTGGGCGATTCGGCCTTGCGGGCGGAATATCCCAAGGCAATCGCCGGCAGTGCGGAATCTATTGTGCTGGTGATCCAGGGGCTGGCTGAGCGTCTCAAGCTTGAAGAAGCCGAAGGCTTGGCCGAAAAGCTGGCAGACAAGGGGCTTTCACTGGCCTGGGGCGCTCTGGCGGATGCTTTTTATGGCCCGCATGGCCCGCTGCACGATGAGGTGCGTTGGCTGGAACTCAAAACCCGCCATGCCGAAGGTGGTGGCCTGCAGGCGGATTTTGCGGCCTTCGAGATCGGGTGTGCACAGCACATGGCAGGGAGTTTTGAGCAGGCTGTGCCGTGGTTGCAGCGCGCGGCACGGGGTGGTATTGAAGAGGCTGCCATCATGCTGGGCTTTGCCTATGCCAGAGGTGAAGGGGTGGCAGCCGATCCTCTGGAGGCAGTGCGCTGGTTTTTGCGCAGCCTGAGTCTGGTGCCTGTGAAATCACCCGTTTCCGATGTGGCGACCTGGCCCGTGCAGCGCGGGGTTGGCTGGCGTGATTGGGCGCTGTATCGGGAACTGATGCGGCATGCCTCACCCGCGCAACGCATCGCGATAACAGATCTGATCATTCCTGCAGAATACGATGGCAGCGCAGCTGAAGCCCGCGTGGGCGTTCATGGCGGGCGCGCTCAGACCCTTTCCATCCGGGCTGCCGAGGCAAGATGGGTCCGTGTGGCGAATATCGGATGCTGTATCGCCATGGTGATCCTGAGTGCCTTCATTTTCCGGATGGCTGGTCTGCACGATACATCTGGTGTGGTCACCTGCGTACTACTCCTGTTGGTGCCCCTGCTGGCCTTGGCTGCACTGAATCTTTGACTGTTTTGTGCCAGATAAGCACCCATGCCAGGCAGGCGGGGAGATTCCCCGCCTGCCAAGGGCTTATTTATTCAGTGACGTACTCCAGACGCGCAAGGCGCCTGCAGTATCAGAGACACGGGTGTATAGGATGAAGAAGCTGCCACTTCCGCCAATGCTTGCTGAATCCGTTGCGGTCAGTGTGTTGACAGTAGTCTGGCAGGCAGAGCTGACCGTGAGTACTTTGCCGCTGGCATTGGTGATGAGCACCTGACTCTTGCTGCAATTGGAGCTGCCGTTGGACCACGAGATGGTCAGCGAAGGTGTGGTGGTCGTAGCGTTCGAATAAGGCACGGCGATGAATCGGCTGATTGACGTGGCTGCAGTCAGATCCAGAATGTCATTGGCGTACCAAGTTGTTGAGGGTGAGGCAACAAAAGATGTGCTTGAGTACACAATGGCATAACTTGTCTGGGTTTCGTCTGCTGCGCAAGCCCGTGACGAATCATAAAGACGCATCGCATTGCCTGCTGCGTAGATTTGTACACTTCCCACTGTCACCGGAGTGGTATCCGTCCCCAGTGTGTAGTTGCCTGCGGAACAAGTCGCGAGGGTGATACCGGTGGCAGCACTGAGTGTGCTGGGCAAGGGTAGCCACGAGATGGGCCCGGTGGAAGAAGAATTGGAAGAGGAGCTTGCCGAGGAGACCGAACTCGCAGAGGAAGCCGAGCTTGCTGAAGAGGCGCTGGATGCCTGCGTGCTTGAACTTGAACTTGAACTCACGCTTGCACTTGAGCTGGAAATCGAACTGGAGACGGAGCTTGCGCTGGAACTGGCCGTGGCGGAGCTTGTGGCAGAGGATGCTGCCGAGCTTGTTGTAGCCGAAGAGCCTGATGCAGGTGAAGTCGAGCTGCCTGAGCTGGCCGAGGAGGATGTTGCTGACGCGCTGGAGGAATTGTTGTTGTCTCCGCTATCACCACCACCGCAGGCCGAAAGAACGGCGCTCATGATCAGTGCGATGGATACGAGGGGGATTGAATGACGCATTACGGTTTCGCTTTCTTGGTATAGGTTCAGGGGCGCCAGGGGGCATGTTTTCATACCTGCACTGATGGGTGATTTTTTTGAAAATCACAGCATCATGGAAAATGATATAAGGGTATTGGTGTGGCCCTAACCAAGAAATACGGATAAGTAAATCAGATGTTGTTGAAATTGGGTTTTTAGATGCAATGCTTTGTTTTTTTGGAATGAATTTTTGATTTCCAGTTTCTTGTTGATGTGCCTTTGGATATTCCTGTGTGTGCTAATTTAAAAACATATGAATATAAATATGGAAATTGTGCATGTTATATAGATATAAGTGTGGGTTGTCAGGTGTGACTGGGAGTTCTGTTCGCAGAGGCAATAAAGGCACAGCGTGAGTGGGGAGGCCTGTGCGAGTTAGTTGTGCTGTGAAAAGATTTGAGGCAGACAGGCAGAATGAAAAAACCCGCCAGGGGCGGGTTTGGGGTGCGTGTGACGGGGTGGCCTAACTTGCCGGCGGGATGTGGCAGACCGCCTCAATGTTGTGACCATCGGGGTCGAGCACGAAGGCGGCGTAATAACCGGTGTGATAGTGATTACGGTAACCTGGCGCGCCGTGGTCGATGCCGCCGGCTGCAATCGCAGCAGCGTGGAAGGCGATCACTTCAGCGTGGCTGCTGGCGCGAAAAGCGATATGCACATGCGGATGCTGCGGCTCGCCTTTGCCTATCCAGAAATCCCCTCCGGGATCAGCGCCGCCATGGAGGTCACGCTCGGCGCCGAAGCCGATGGCAACATCTTTCACGCGATGGCGTATGGCGTATCCGAGTGGTGCCAGAGCCGCCTCGTAAAAGGCGCTGGAACGCGCCAGGTCCGAGACGGTGACTCCTGTGTGGTCGATCATTGTCCGAGCTCCCGGATAATCAGACTTCGACGCGACCCATGACGAGGAACTCCAGCAGCGCTTTCTGGGCGTGCAGGCGGTTTTCTGCTTCATCCCAGACCACGCTCTGCGGCCCGTCGATGACTTCCGCCGTCACTTCCTCGCCACGGTGGGCGGGCAGGCAGTGCATGAAGACGGCATCCTTGGAGGCGACCTTCATCATGTCGGCATCCACCTGGAAGTCTTTGAAGTCGCGCATGCGGATCTCGTTTTCGGCTTCGAAACCCATCGAGGTCCACACATCCGTGGTGATGATGTGGGCGCCACGCGTGGCTTCCATCGGGTCAGCAAACTGTTCGAAGTGGTTGGTGCCCGAGATGTTGGCCTTGGCGATATCCACTTCGTAGCCCTTCGGCGAACTCACGTGCACCTTGAAGTCGAGCAGTTCGGCGGCCTGCAGCCAGGAGTTGCACATATTGTTGGTATCCCCGATCCAGGCGACAGTCTTGCCCTGGATGGAGCCGTTACGTTCGATCCACGTGAATACGTCGGTGAGGATCTGGCACGGATGGAATTCGTTGGTCAGGCCATTGATGACGGGAACGCGCGAGTGTGCGGCAAAACGTTCGACGATGGTCTGCTCAAAGGTGCGGATCATCACCACGTCGGACATGCGGGAGATCACCTGGGCGGCATCTTCCACCGGTTCGCCACGACCGAGCTGGGAATCACGCGTATTGAGATAGATGGCCGAGCCGCCGAGCTGGAACATGCCGGCTTCGAAAGAGAGGCGAGTGCGGGTGCTGGCCTTTTCGAAGATCATGACCAGGGTGCGGTCAAACAGCGGGTGATAAGTTTCGTAGCGCTTGAACTTGTCTTTGATCCAGCGGGCCCGCTGAAAGATGTAATCGAACTCTTCGCGGGTGAGGTCCTTGAACTCAAGGAAGTGTCTTGGCGCTTTGTTTACGACGTTCTCGTTCATGATGCTCTTTCTCTGGTCTGGCGCAATCAATATCCCACAGTAGGGCTATTGGCGCAGAAGTTGAATCAGCGTCACTGACCGGAAATCCAAATGAAAAAGGGGCGCGACTTGCGTCACACCCCTTTTAGGCTCCGGCCACCGCTTGCGCGGGGCAAGGGACACAATCAGGCAGCAGTACCCATCGCCTTGATGGCGGCGGACAGGCGGCTCTTGTAACGAGCTGCTGTATTCTTGTGGACGACGTTCTTGTCGGCAATGCGATCGATGACGCTCATCGAATCCTGGAACAGCTTTTGAGCTGCGGCTTTGTCGCCGGCTTCGACCGCCTTGCGCACAGCTTTGACAGCAGTGCGCAGATGGGAATGCTGGCTGGTGTTGCGAGCGCGAGCGGTCAGAGCTTGACGGGCGCGCTTGCGTGCTTGTGCGGTATTGGCCATGTTTCTGTCTTCGGAATGAATATATTACGCAGAAAGGCGGATTCTAGCCTTCGATTGACGGTTTTGCAAGCATGATGTAATGCCCCAAAACTGATAAATCACTCTCTGCAGCAGGATTGCTGCCCCGGAGAGCCTCGCAGGCTGTGGAGAACCACTGGCGGAGCCAAAGGGGGCGGAAGAATCTTAAATGGTATCATGCCTCCTTGGCATTTTCCGAATTTATCCAATTTTCCCATGAATCTGCTCAGGGCTCTTGCCACGGTTAGCGGGCTGACCTTCTTTTCGCGCATTCTCGGTCTGATCCGCGAAATCCTGATCGCCAAGTATTTTGGTGCCGGGCTTGCCACGGATGCCTTCAATGTGGCTTTCCGCCTGCCCAACCTGCTGCGCCGGCTGTTTGCCGAAGGGGCTTTCTCGCAGGCCTTTGTGCCGATTGTGGCGGAATACAAAAGCCAGCGTAGCCCCGAA
Source organism: Rhodocyclaceae bacterium UBA1310 (assembly GCA_002307175.1). Lineage (GTDB taxonomy): Bacteria > Pseudomonadota > Gammaproteobacteria > Burkholderiales > Rhodocyclaceae > Uliginosibacterium. Next base: position 52,074 of record DBTS01000148.1, on the reverse strand, counting down.
GATACCCATGCGCTGATCAGCCACGTGGCATCCATATTGGGCGTGGTGGTGTTTTTTGTCTCCCTCCTCGGGGTGGTGGCAGCGCCCTGGGTGATCCGTATCACGGCGAGTGGCTTCTCCGAGCATTCTGATAAATTTCAACTCACTGTCGAGCTCACCCGCATCACCTTTCCGTATATCTTTTTCCAGGCCATGGTGGCCGTGGCTGCCGGGGTGCTCAACACCTGGAACAAATTTTCGGTGCCGGCGTTTACGCCGACGCTGCTGAACGTCGCCTCCATTCTCATGATGGTATTTGCCGCCCCCTATTTTTCGCGGCCCATCGATGCGCTGGCGTGGGGGGCGTTCATCGGCGGCGTGCTGCAGATGGTGATCCAGGTGCCTGCACTGATGCGCATCGGTATGCTGCCGCGCTTTTCGCTGCATTGGGAGGATCCGGGCGTGCGGCGCATCCTCAAGATCATGCTGCCGGCCACCCTGGGGGTGTCGGTGGCGCAGGTGAGTCTGCTGATCAACCAGAGCTTTGGTACCTGGCTGCCCACGGGCAGCATTTCCTGGCTCAACTATGCCGACCGTCTCATGGAGTTTCCCATGGGTACGCTGGGGGCGGCGCTGGGTACCATTCTGCTGCCCAGCCTCTCCAAGATGAGAAGCAGTGACAACGCGCGGGGTTTTTCCGCCACCCTGGATTGGGGGCTGCGCATCGCCTGCCTGCTCACCGCACCCGCTGCACTGGGCATGATGCTGCTAGCCGTGCCGCTTGCTGCCACGCTGTTCCAGCGCGGAGCATTCGGCCCGGCGGATACGATACAGACTCACTATGCGCTGTTGGCCTACAGTGTTGGCCTGCTGGGGCTGATTTTCGTGAAAATTCTCGCCCCGGCCTTTTATTCACGCCAGGATATCCGCACCCCGCTGAAATACGCGCTGATTTCCCTGGTGGTCACCCAGCTCCTGAATCTTGTTTTCGTCGTCTGGCTGCCTTTCCGGCATGCCGGGCTGGCGCTCTCCATCAGTCTGGCGGCCACACTGAACGCCACGCTGCTGTATCGCGGCCTGCGCAGCCGCAACAGTTACACCCCGCATGCGGGGTGGGGGGTGTTTCTGGTAAAGCTGACAGCCGCCCTGGTCGTGATGGGTGCAGTGCTCTCCCTGTGCATGGGCAGTCAGGAAATCTGGCTGCATGGCACGACCTATGGGCGGGTGCTGCGTCTGGCCTGGGTGATGGTGGCCGGTGGTGGCGCATACTTCGTCACACTGTTTGCACTGGGATTCCGGCCCGCTGATTTCAAGCGGCGTGTGGAGGTCTGATGATGTTGCGGTGGTGTGTGGTGCTGATTTTGATGCTCGGAGGCTGGATGGCAGGTGCCGAGGCGGCGGTGGTGCAGAGCCACTACTTCATGACGCGGGATGGCTTGCGCCTGCATTACCTGGAGGCAGGCAGCGGGCCGCGAACCATTGTGTTCATCCCCGGCTGGCTGATGCCGGCGGCAATCTTCCGGCCCCAGCTTGAAGGGCTGGGGGAGCAGTTTCATGTGCTCGCCTTCGATCCTCGTTCGCAGGGGGATTCCGAGGTGTCAAACGGTCCGCATGATCCTGAGCACCGGATGGACGACATGGAGGATTTCCTGCAGGCAGCCGGTGTGCACGAGTACGTGCTGGCTGGCTGGTCGCTGGGCGTCATGGAGTCGCTCGATTTCATCGAGCGCAAGCCGCAGGCGGGGTTGCGCGGGGGGATCCTGATTGATAATTCGATTT
>DBTS01000148.1:0-50106 GCA_002307175.1 Rhodocyclaceae bacterium UBA1310 | reverse complement strand
AAGAAAAAAAAAGCCGCAGGCGGGTTTGCGCGGGTTGATCCTGATTGATAATTCGATTGGTGCGGGCAGACCGCCAGGGGGGGCGGGTGGCGGCACCTCGCGGCGCAACAGCCTCAACCCCAGGGTGCGTGAGCAGTATCTGCGTGATTTTTCCCGTGAGATCTTCGCCAGCCCGCCATCCCGCGATATTGCCGATGCCGTGCTGCATTCGGCCCTGCAGATGCCACCGCGTGCGGCCAACCAGTTGCTGGCTCAACCGTATCCGCGCACCTACTGGCGGGATATCGTGTTCAGGCAGGCCGAGCCGGTGCTGTATGTGATTCGCCCGCGATTCAGGGATCAGGGGCAGGAACTGCTTGCCCGCAAGGGTGAGGCTGCCCAGGTGGAGGTTTTCGAGAAGGCCGGGCACGCCCTCTTTGTGGATGAGGCGGCGCGCTTCAATGCGCTGACCGCCGCCTTCGTCCAGCGGGTATTTACTTCCTTGGCTGACGCCGGGCAATCTGCATCGAACGGGCGTTCACGTCCTTGAGATAGCTGTACGCGAAGGGTAGCTCGTGCGGATGGGCTTCGGCCTTGTAGGCTGCGGCCAGGGCGGTCTGCTTGGTGTTCTTGAAGAGCCGGTGGGTCTGCCTGAAATTGCCATACAGCGTGATGCCGCCGACCTTCTTCAGATCGGTGTAATCGAGGCCTGTTTCATCCTGCACCACGAGCGGTGCATTGCTGGTCAGCGCATTGCGCAGGATCGAGAAATGCGGCTCCTGTAGCAGGTGCGAAGCAGCCTTCAGGAAGACCGGCTGTGCTGCCATGTGGCCGATCCAGGTCTGCACTTCGGGGGATTGCAGGCCCTTGTCCGAAAGATCCAGGCGGATGTAGTCCAGCGTGGTGCGATGCCCGTCCTTTTGCAGGCTCAGGCGTACCGAGCGCCAGTCGCTCGCGCTCGGTGAAGCTTCCCATTCCCCCTTGTTGGCATTGAATGCCAGCGGCTCCACGGCCGTCACTTCATAACCCAGGCGCGCCGAGAAAGCCATCAGGATGGTGGTCACGCCAAGCCCGGTGGCCTGGTCGCGCTGGTCGTCATCGAGATCGTCGGTGCGGAAGAAACCGAGAGAGCCAAAGCGTTCCCAGGCGCCGCCAAGCTTGCTTTCAAACTTGCTGCGCTGTGCTTCCTGCATGCGTTCCGGGCGCACCGGCTTGCGGGCGTTCTGGATGGCCACCAGCACATACCGGTCAGCCCCCGGGTACATGCGTGCCACGGTCAGGAAATCCGGGCCGGAGAACGGGTAGAACACCGTGCCGCCGCCGGCATATGCCACTTCGTGCTTTGACCAGGCTTGCAGGGGGGTGCCAATGCGTTTCTCGTATTTACCCCAGGCGTCGGTGGCGAGGCTCTGCAGATGCGTGCGATGGCCATCCAGCCCCGCGAAAACCTGGGCCGCCTGCTGTGCCGTGAGCGTCGGCGCGGGTGCGCTGGCGGTGGCCTGGGCCGAGGCGGGAAGCGCCACGGTGCAGCAGAGGGAAAGCAGGGAGGCCAGCAAGATTCCCCGGGTTGAAGATGGCTTCATGATGATGTCCGTCGAAAGTGGATATTGAAAAAGTCAGCGATTCAGGGCAAGTCGGCGGGTGCAGAGACGTGCGGCAAAGAATATGGCAACCAGGACCAGGGCGATACAGACCTCGTTCGGGCTTTGCTGGGCGCCCAGGATCAGGATGATCGAGGAGATCAGGATATACAGCGGCGCAAACACATACCGGGCAATGCTCAGTGAGCGGCCATTGTGATGGCGTCCGCTGCGGTACAGCCCCATGATGCAGAGAATCGGGAAAAGCCCCAGCAGGAAGCCCATGACCGTCAGGATCTGGTCGAAGGTACCGGTGAGCACCATGAAGACCGAGAGGGCCAGTTGCATCCAGATCAGGCGTGGATTGACCACGGTGGGGGCGTTCTCATCAACCCTGTCCTTGCCAAACCAGCCCAGCATGGTGGCCAGCACGCGCGGGCCGAGGAAGGCGGACACGCCCAGCGAGGAGAGCAGGGCAAACGCCACCAGCCCGGAGAACACCGAGGAGGCCTGTGTGCCGAACAGGTGCTTGACGAGTGCCGCGATCACCGGGCGCACGCCTTCGAGCTGGCTGGCCGGCAGTTGCGAGAGCAGCACGGCGTTGATGCCGACATAGAGGGCCACAATGATGGCCGTGCCGATGAGCATGGCGCGGCGTACATTGCGTGCCGGATCGCGGATTTCACCGGCCACATAGATGGCCGCATTCCAGCCGCTGTAGGAGAAGCCTACGTACATCATGGCAAGCCCCCACGGTGCGTCGAAGGCTGCTGCCTGGCGTGCCGGCTCGGCGATGGTTGTCGCTGTGGCCGCTGCCGGAGCCATGAGGCCGGGGGCTGTGAGATAGAGGCCGAAGAGGGTCAGGAAGGCCAGCATGGTGAACTTTGCGGTGGCCAGCAGTGTTTGCAGGCGCAGACCCAGCGGGCCGAGCAGGCCGTGCATGCTGGTCACCAGCAGCAGCGCGATGCAGGCCACAAGCTTGGCGTTGATGGGCAGCCCCGGCAAGGCTTCACCGAGATATGCAGAGAGCGCCAGGGAAGACATGGCGTTGCAGGCGCCAAAGCCGACGACAAACGATGTCCAGCCGGCAATTTCGCCCAGTGTGGGCGAGAAGAGTTCGCGCAGGATGGTGGCTTCACCGCCATTGCGTGGCATGCTGCGGGCCAGCTCGCCGTAGCACCAGGCGCCGATCCAGGCCAGCGCGCCACCTGCCACCCAGACAAGCAGTGCCGCTGTGGGGGATTTGACGAGAGACAGGATGCCGCCGGTGGTGGTGAGGATTCCGGTACCGAGCATGCTTGCCACGACCAGGAAGGTGGCAGAAAAGGTGTTCAGATGTTTGCGCATAGACACGTTGGCATCAGGCGCTGCCTGCGATGCCGGGCTGCTTGTTATCTGCAATATGGCTAGTCGGCAAGATTAACACAGGGGGCATTGCCGCTCTGCTATTGCTGAATCTGCTCGGGCGTATTTCATCGGCATTGTGGTTTTTGTCACAGGCAGGCGTGACAAGGGTTTGCAGGGAGTTGCCGGGAATGCGTACAGAGGCGTGAGGGGGTGAGAGGTGGGCCGTCTGTCAGAGGATAGGCGGCCTTGCCCGAAAGGGCAGGGCCGCGAGCAGCAATTACTTGCCTTCCAGAGCTGCGAAAGCCTTGGTGGTGATTTCTTCTACCGGGCCGGTGCCGGCAATGCGGGCATAGCGTGGCGCGGCCTTGTCGCCCTTGGCGGCCCAGTCGCCGTAGTACTTCACGAGCGGCTTGGTCTGGGCGTGATAGACGTCCAGGCGCTTCTTGACGACATCTTCCTTGTCGTCATCACGCTGGATCAGTGCTTCACCTGTTTCGTCATCCTTGCCTTCGAGCTTGGGCGGGTTGAACTTGACGTGATAGGTGCGGCCGGAAGCCGGGTGTACGCGGCGACCACCCATGCGTTCGATGATCGCGGCATCCGGTACGTCGATTTCCAGCACCACGTCGAGCGCCACGCCGGATTCCCTGAGCGCGTCGGCCTGGGGAATCGTGCGCGGAAAACCGTCGAACATGTAGCCCTTGGCGCAATCGGGCTGGGTCAGGCGTTCCTTGACCAGGCCGATGATGATGTCGTCGGAAACCAGTTGCCCTGCATCCATCACAGCCTTCGCAGCCAGACCCAGCGGGGTGCCGGCCTTCACGGCGGCACGCAGCATGTCGCCCGTGGAGATCTGCGGAATACCATAACGTTCAGCAATAAACTTGGCCTGGGTGCCCTTGCCCGCTCCGGGTGGCCCCAAAAGAATCAGACGCATTGCGTTCTCCTTGTCCGTGTTTTTCAATGATTGTTGCTGGAGAACCAGGCGCGCACGCGGGCCAGGTCCTCGGGGGTATCGACGCCTGCAGGGGGTGCCGAGTGAAGCGTTTCCACGCGAATGCGATAGCCGTGCCACAGTGCGCGCAACTGTTCGAGCATCTCCACGCGTTCGGTTGGTGCTGTCTCAAGCTTGGCAAATGCGCGCAGGAAACCTGCGCGATAAGCATACAGACCAATGTGGCGCAGGGGCGCCAGCCCGCCCGGAAGGGGCTTGTCGGCACTCAACTGGCCCGCCAGTGCGGCATCACGCGGGTAGGGTATCGGGGCGCGGGAAAAATAGTGGGCGTGGCCGTGCGCATCGCACACCACCTTGACCACCGAGGGGTTCAGGAATTCTTCCGCCGAGCCGATCGGGTGCGCCGCCGTGGCAATTGCCGCCGCTTTATCCTCGGCCAGGGCAACCGCCACTTGGCGAACCACATTCGGGTCTATCAGGGGTTCATCGCCCTGCACGTTGACCACGATTTCGTCGTCTCCCCAGCCAAGCGTGTTGATCACTTCGGCGAGGCGATCCGTGCCGGTCGGGTGGTCGGTGCGCGTCATCAGCGCTTTGCCACCGGCCGCTTCAACTGCGGCATGCACTTCGGCGTGGTCGGTGGCCACCCAGATTTCGGCTGCGCCACAGGACTGCACGCGTTCCACCACGCGCACGATCATCGGCTTGCCGGCAATGTCGGCAAGCGGTTTGGCCGGCAGGCGCGAAGAGGCATAGCGTGCCGGGATGACAATCTTGAAGTTCTGACCCATCAGGCTTCCCCGGCTTCACTCGCACTCAGTTCGCGAGCCTCGTCGGCCAGCATGACCGGGATGCCATCCTTGACCGCATAAGCCAGGCGGCAGGGTCGGCAGATCAGTTCATGCGCGGTGCGGTGGTGAATCAGGGGGCCCTTGCAGACAGGGCAGACAAGAATTTCGAGTAGTTTAGGATCCATGCAGAGGCTCCAGCAGGTCGTCCAGCGCGGCATCATCAATGCGGGCCTCCACAGGGAGAACCCATACATTGTCTGGTGCGGGGGAAGGGCATTTTACTGCATCCTTCTCCGTCAGCAGCAGAACTTCGCCCGCGGGGACCGACAAATCTGCTGTCGTCAGTGCGTGATGGTCCGGTAAACCGCGACTGCTGGCGAGTGTGATGCCCAGTGTACGCAAGGTTTCAAAGAAACGTTCGGGGTGTCCGATGCCGGCAATGGCATGTGTTGTCTGCGCGCCAAAAGCGGCGGCGGTGCAGGTTTCTGCCTGGTTGGCGAGGCGATAGAAACGTCCCGGTTCAAGCTGCATCGCGGCATGTCGCAGTGGGGGCAACCGCGCCAGCAGGGCCGGGCTGAGCGGGCCGTTGTCGATCAGCAGGCTGGCGTTTGCAAGGCGTGCCGGGGGTTCCCGCAGCGGCCCGGCCGGCATCGGCCAGAGGTTGCCGAGAATGGCCTCGTCGAGCACTACGATTTCCGCATCGCGCTGCAGGCGGTAGTGCTGAAGACCGTCATCGGTCACCAGAATATTCACTTCCGGGTGTGCCGCAAGGAGTGCCGCGCCAACCGCAGCACGGTCTGAGCCAATCCACAGCGGGCAGCCGGTGCGGCGTGCCAGCAACACCGGCTCATCGCCAACCGTGGTGGGCGAGGATTCGGGGGTGACTGCCGTGGGAATGCGCGCGGTACCGCCATAGCCACGCGAAAGAATGCCCGGATGCCAGCCGCGGCGGCGCAGCGCAGCGCACAGCCAGATCACCACGGGGGTTTTGCCACTGCCGCCAACAGCGATGTTGCCGACAACAATGACAGGCACCCCAAGCTTGCGGGAGGCCAGCCAATGTTTGTGGAAAGCCAGTCTGCGCAGACTGCTGATGGCCTGGAAAAGCAGGCCGACGGGAAGCCAGAGTACCGCGAGCCAGCTGCGCGTTCGCCACCAGTTGGGGCGGCGAAGGACAGAGGTCGCGGCCATGAATGGCGGGGTGGCTTACTTCTGGGCTTGTGCCGCGAACGACACGTTCGGCAGCCCGGCCTTCTGTGCAGCCTGCATCACGTCGAAGACGCTCTGGAAGTTGGCCTTGGCATCACCGTCGATGATCACGATGGGGGATTTGCCGCCTTCCGGGATCTGACGCTGCAGTGCGGCAACCAGCGAATTCATGTCATGCGCGCTGACTGCCGTGTGGTTGATCATCACATCGCCGTTGGCGGTGATGGCAACGTTGATCTCGTTGGGCTGATCCGGGGATGCCGGGGCGTCCGAGGTCGGCAGATTGATCTCCAGACCCGAAAACTTCGAGTAGGTCGTGGTGAGCATCAGGAAGATGATGATGACGAGCAGCACATCGATGAGCGGGATCAGATTGATCTCCAGCTCTTCCTTGCCGCGACCGCGCCGGAAGTCCATTTATCCAGCTCCCTTACTTGTTGCCGTGGGAGGCGGCAGCACTGCTGGCACTCGAAGCACTGGCGGAGTTGTTGCCATTGCGACGCTCGCCGTGGAGCACTTCCACGAGCTTGACAGCCTGCTGTTCCATCTCGATGACCAGTGTATCCACCTGGGCACGGAAGTGGCGGTGGGCGATCAGCGAGGGGATGGCCACAAGCAGACCGTAGGCGGTGTTGTACAGCGCCACAGAGATGCCGTGGGCGAGTTGTTGCGGATCAGCACCAACGCCGGAAGGGCCCTGGGCACCAAACAGTTCGATCATCCCGATGACGGTGCCGAAGAGGCCCAGCAGCGGACTGACTGTTGCAATCGTGCCGAGCGTGGTGAGGAAGCGGCCGAGATCATGGGCCACGGTGTGGCCGGCTTCTTCGATGGCTTCCTTCATGACTTCGCGGGTGCTGCGCACATTGCGCACGCCGGCAGCCAGCACCTGGCCCAGCGGTGAATGTTCCTGCAGGCGGGAGGCCAGCTCATCGGAGGGGCCAGACTTGCGCAGATCGCTGAGCACCTTCTCCAGCAGACCACGCGGCACAATGGCGCCACGGCGTAGGGAGATCAGGCGCTCGATGATCAGGGCCAGCGCGATGATCGAAGCCAACAACAGAGGGTAGATCGGCCAACCGGCAGCACTCAAAATCACCAGCACGGGAGCAACTCCTGAATTTCGTCAAGCTGAGAACTGTATCGCCTCCGACCCCTTCAGGCAAGCACGTTTCCGCTCCGGGAGCGACCACCCGGCGGAAATCCGCGTCGCCCGGCCGGCATGCCTTGGTAAAGGTTATCCACAGAATCTGTGGATAAGTTTGTGAGCAGAGCGGAAAAGCATGCGCTAAGTAACCAGTCCGAAACGATTTTTTTCAAACCGGTCAAAAATGAAGCTATCGTTTCATTTTCTTTAAAATCAAATACTTGGAAAAGAAAACCGTTGTCAAGAGCTGATTTTCATGGAGATGCAAGCCCCTGGCTGTTTACCAGAGCAGGGTGTGGATTGAGCTACAATCCGCGCCATGTCCACGCCCCCTGTTTATCCTGAGCGAGTCGGCACGCCGGTCTCCAGTGTGTCCGATTTTGTCTTACAGATTCGGCGCCTCGTTGAAGGCGGGATTCCGCTCGGCTGGGTTGCTGGAGAGATATCAAGCCTCGTGCGTGCGTCTTCCGGGCATGTTTATTTTTCCCTAAAGGACGAGCGTGCGCAAATCCGCTGCGCCATGTGGCGTAATCGCGCCCAGTTGCTGCCCTTCCAGTTACAGGAGGGGATGCACGTCGAAGTGCGGGCCCAGGCAACCATCTATGAAGCGCGTGGCGACCTGCAGCTGTCAGTAGAAAATATCCGACGCGCCGGGCAGGGCAATCTGTATGAAGCGTTTCTGCGCCTGAAAGCCCGTCTTGAGGCAGAAGGGCTCTTTACTGCCGAACGCAAACGGGCTTTGCCAAAGTTTCCGCACGGCATCGGGATTGTCACCTCGACTGCGGCTGCAGCACTCCGCGATGTGCTGGCAACCCTGGAGCGGCGCGCTCCGGGCATTCCGCTGGTGATCTACCCCACCCCCGTACAGGGCGATGCTGCGGGAGAGCAGGTGGCCGCGGCAATCCAGAATGCCAGTGGGCGTGCGGCACAGGATGGGGTGGAAGTCCTGATTGTGTGTCGGGGTGGTGGCAGTATCGAAGATCTGTGGGCATTCAATCATGAGGCGGTGGCGCGCGCCGTGGTGGCCTGTCCGGTTCCGGTGATCAGCGGCGTGGGCCATGAAACCGATGTCACGCTGATTGATTTTGTGGCTGATGTGCGTGGCGCCACGCCTACCGCTGCCGCCGAGCTTGTCTCTGCCGGCTGGAATGATTTGCGTGGGCGCCTGCCGGAACTCACTGCCGGATTGCAGCGGGCGATGCAATGGCGCCTGCGGCAGGCTGCGCAGCGGCTCGATGGTCTGCAGCACCGGCTCGATCAGAGCCATCCGCGGGTGCGCGTGGCGCAGGGCATGGAGCGCATTGTGGCACTGGCAGAACGCCACCGGCGCGCGTGGCGCGTGCGCCAGCAGCGCCAGGCGAGCCGGCTGGTGGCTCTGGAATCCTTGCTTGCCGCGCATGCGCCACGCACCGGGCCACTCCATGACCGGCTTGAAGCCTGTCATCAGCGGCTGGATAAAACGATGGCATGGCGCCTGCAGGGTTTGCAGCAAGGTCTGCAAGGGCTTGCCGCCCGGCTTGAAGGCCTGAATCCGGACGCCGTGCTGGCACGCGGGTATGCCATTGTGCGTGATGATGCCGGGCAGATTCTGCGCGATGCACAGACCCTGAACGAGGAAGACACGCTCGATATCCAACTGGCCGGTGCGCGCCTGCGCGCCAGGCTGCTTGGCTCCTCCTGAGTGGATGGTGCGGTGCGGATTTTCCCCGCTGCCGCAAAACCACGGAAAGCAGGGGGTTCTTGTTTCCTCCTGCATGGTCTAGCATGGCATCATGCCCGTGTTCCCGGGCCTGAACAGCTCCAAGACGTGGCGGGCAGGTTGCCGCTGCCACAGGAAACGATCCATGTCCGAACCCCTTCTGTTTGGTCTCACCGAGCCTGAATTCAGCGAACTTTGCGTGAAGTTCCTGGTGAGTGGCCTGATTGCCTATATGTGTTTCATCATCTGGAACCTTGCGCACGAATCCAAGGCCGGAAAAATGGGCACCCTCTGGCTGTTTTTCGGGCTTGGCTTCGGCATGTTCGGCTTTATTGCCAAAGAGCTGCTGATCAAGATCTTCGGCATGCACTGAGGCTTTTCTCAGAAGCTGTTCATGATCTTACTGCGAAGGCGTGATTGGGCCTCCTCATTTGGCACAGCGGCTGCTCGAAATCCTCATTTATACAAATAAACTCCGGTTTCTGTGCTTTCCCACGGTTTGCTTTGCATAGCAAACCGGCTCGGCCGGCATGGAGCAGTGCTCCATCAAACCCCGGCTTCGCCCCACTGACGCCTTCTCGCTACAGATCGTGAACAGCTTCTCCGCCCGCAGGCAGAGGCTGGTGGAGGGAATGTGTCCGGGGTTATGCCCGGAGTGTGGTTTGGCGAAAGCGGGCTTGCCGTTATAATCCTGTGCTTTCCATCTTCCTTGTCAGGATATCCCGATGAGCCAGACCCAGATCGATGGCGTTTCCGTCATCACCAAGGCCAATGTCTATTTTGATGGCAAGTGCATCAGCCACACCCTCGTGCTGGCCGATGGCAACAAGAAGACCGTGGGCGTGATTCTGCCTTCCCGTCTGACTTTCAACACCGGCGCCCCGGAAGTCATGGAAACCGCTGCCGGCTCGTGCCGTGTGCTGTTCAAGGGCGAAACGGAGTGGCAGACGTTTGGTGAAGGCCAGAGTTTCAACGTGCCGGGCAATTCGAGCTTCGAGATTGAAGTCACCGAGCCGTATCATTACGTCTGTTACTACGGCTAACAAGCCGCATCTGGTCTTGCTGCGATGCCGTGATCAGGGCGCGTGCGCCGCGCTTTGCCCGGCACACCTCGCCGTTCCGGCAAGTCAACGTTGCGATCAGATTCTGAAATATCACAGAAAGAGGCCGTGGAGCCTCTTTTAACGTTTATCTGCAGGGAGCTGCCATGCCATCTTTTGATGTCACCAACGAGATCAACTGGGTCGAGTTGCACAACGCACTGGACCAGGCCGGAAAAGAGATTTCCACACGCTACGACTTCAAGGGAAGCGATGCGCGGGTGGAACTCAATGAAAAAGACAAGACCCTGACGCTGTTTGCTGACAGCGAATTCCAGCTCGATCAGGTCTGGGATGTGCAGGTTGCCAAGTTTGCCAAGCGCAACGTCGATATCCGCTGCATGGAAAAGAAGGATATCGAGAAGATCAGCGGCAACAAGGTCAAACGCAATGTGGTGATCAAGGCCGGTATCGACAGCGATCTGGCCAAGAAGATCGTGCGTCTGCTCAAGGACAGCAAGCTCAAGGTGCAGGCTGCCATTCAGGGCGACATGGTGCGGGTGACCGGCGCCAAGCGCGATATCCTGCAGGAAGCCATCGCACTGCTGCGCAAATCCATCGAGGATTTTCCGCTGCAGTTCGGCAACTTCCGGGATTAAACCTGCGGGGGCCGCGCTGCCCTGACCATGATCCTCAATCTCGTCTGGCTGTTCTTCTTTTTCGCGGCCTTTGTCGCCTGCCTCGTGCAGTGGCTGTTTCTCGGCAATGCCGGGATCTTCAGCTATGTGCTGCAGGAATCCTTTGCGATGTCGAAGACGGCCTTCGAGATTGCCCTGGGCCTCACCGGCGTACTCTGCTTCTGGCTCGGCATTCTCAAGGTGGGCGAGAAATCCGGCGCCGTGGGGATGTTGGCGCGGCTCGTCACACCCTTGTTCCGGCGCCTTTTTCCAGGCATTCCCGAAGGGCATCCGGCGATTGGCGCGATGCTCATGAATGTCGGCGCCAACATGCTCGGCCTGGATAACGCCGCCACGCCGATGGGCATCCAGGCCATGAAGGCGCTGCAGGATCTCAATACCGACAAGGAAACCGCCTCCGACGCGCAGATCCTTTTTCTCGTACTCAACGCCAGCGGCCTCACGCTGATCCCGGTGAGCATCATGACTTACCGCGCCCAGCTCGGCGCCGCCAACCCGGCAGACGTGTTCCTGCCTATCCTGTTGGCGACCTTCTTCTCCACGCTGGCCGGGCTGCTTGCCGTGGCCTGGGTGCAGAAGATCCGTCTGCACCACCCCGTGGTGCTGGCGTGGCTGCTGGGCATGATTGCCGCAGTGAGTGGCACGCTGTGGTACTTCTCGCGCCTGCAGGCTGCCGAGATGGCCGCCACCAGCGCCTTCCTCTCGGGTTTCGTGCTCTTCGCGATCATCATCGGCTTTCTCGCGCTCGCCGTGTGGCGCCGGGTGGCTGCATTCGATGCGTTTGTGGAAGGCGCCAAAGAGGGCTTCAACACGGCAATCACGGTGCTGCCGTATCTGGTCGCCATCCTCGTGGCGATTGCCGTGTTCCGTGCCAGTGGTGCGATGGATCTGCTGATGCAGGGCGTCACTATCGCCCTGGGCTGGTTCGGCGTGCCCGCCGATATCGTGCCCGCGCTGCCCACGGCGCTGATGAAGCCACTCTCCGGCAGCGGCGCGCGCGGCATGATGATCGATGCAATGAAGACTTACGGGGCAGACAGCTTCGCCGGGCGTCTCGCCTGCCTGTTCCAGGGCGCCACCGACACCACCTTCTACATTGTGGCTGTGTATTTCGGTGCAGTCGGCGTGCGCCGCACGCGCCACACTATTCCCTGCTGTCTGATCGCTGATGTGGTTGGCGCACTTGCCGCCATTGTGCTGGCGTGGATGTTTTTTCCCGCTTGAAACAAGGGTTTTCCGCTGACCCAGACGGCTTCGTGGCAGGCCGGAAATTTTAATTTCAGGATGGTAATTTAGCCGCTTCGGGTCTATCTTTCACAGTGTGAATTGATAGAAAGTGCAGGAGTGGTGCGATGTCAGTCAGTTCGGTTCAGCAATCGTCAGCAGTTCTGATGGCGGCTCAGACGCAGATGCTCAAAAAGTCCGACCAGCTTCAGTCGCAGGAAGTGGCGCAACTGCTGCAGTCAACGGTGGATGAGCAGCAGGTCGTTCAGCAGCAGGCAAGCCAGGCCATTGCCTCAGGGCAGTTGGGGAATTCGGTCAATACCTTCGCCTGAAGCACGGATTTTGCCCCCGCGGAACCCGCATATGGTTTCCGCACAACAAGGCGCCCCAGCGGGCGCCTTTCCTTTTGCCTGAATGGGCAAGGGTGAATCAGGCTTCGTAGCTGTCGAAATAGTGCAGCACGCGTTTGGGCATCCAGTCCAGCCGGCCGGGGAAGGCTCCGGTCACAAAACCTACGTGCCCGCCCTGTTCGGGCTGTTCCAGGCGCACACAGGGCGCCACCTGGGCTGATCCGGGCAGGGCGTCGGCAGGCAGGAAGGGGTCGTTGCGGGCGTTGAGCACCAGAGTGGGAATGCAGATGTTGCGCAGAAGGGGTTTGGCCGAAGCCTTGTGCCAGTACTCGTCGGCGTCGGCGAAGCCGTGCAGCGGTGCAGTATAGGCATCGTCGAAGGCTGCGAGCGTGCGGGCGCGGCATGCCCTGCGGGCATCGAAGCTATCCGGGAAACGGCGTGCCTTGTCGGCCGCGGCACGATGCATGGTGTGCAGAAAGTACTGGGTGTAGACCTTGTTGAAACCAACCGCCAACTGATGCCCCGAAGCAAAGAGATCCACCGGGGCGGATACGGCGGCAGCACGACTGATTATCCGGGCGGCAGCCTCCCGCCGCGTGCCAAGCCAGCAGAGCAGCGCATTGCCGCCCAGCGATACACCCATGGCATAGCGCGGCACATCCGGAAATTTGGTCGCGAAGCGGCGTAGCACCCAGTCGATCTCGTCGGCATCCCCCGAGTGGTAGGCGCGTGCCAGTCGGTTCGGTTCGCCGGAACAGCCGCGAAAATGCACCACCGCACCATTCCAGCGCCGCGCCATCAGTTCCTGCATCACGGAGCAGGCGTAATGACTGCGGCTGGAGCCTTCCAGGCCATGAAACAGGATGACGATGGGTTGATCGGGCTGCGTGGGGAGAAAGTCGATGTCAATAAAGTCATCATCCGGCGTCTGCCAGCGCTTGCGTTTGAAGCGCGGCTTTTCGCCCTTGATCAGCAGCGGCCAGATGGTCTGCGCATGCCCTCCTTTGAGCCAGGCGGGAGGGGTGTATTGCATGTTTAGATCCTTCGCTGCTCGAACAAAGGCGTGAGTCTAGTGCACGGTGCGTGGTGATTCCTGCATCATCAGACCATTGGTGTCCGGGGCCGGAGAAGTGTGGTGTACCAGCAATTGCCAGCCTAGCGGGCCACGTGTGTAGATGTTGGTGGTGATCAGTGGCGGGGCGATAGTGTCATCCCCTTCGACGCTGATGTGCTGCAGTACGCTGTGCACGGCGATCAGCGCGGAATGGGTCTTGATGACGTTGCTGACGCGTACATTGAATTTCATGCCCGCATCAAACAGCTGCTTCCAAGATTCGCGGATGGCGGCAAGGCCGTTGAAGCGTGCGCCGCCGGGATGGATGCAGACAGTTTCCTCGTCTTCAGACCATACCACCATCAAGGCATCCAGATCCCCCCTGGAAAAGGCATCGTAGAAGGCGTGTTCGGCATCATCGGGAGTCGCGAAGGTGACAGGTTCCATGGGCAGCAAGCTTACTCCGGGACGCGGTTCAGGAAAAGGCCGGGGGCATGCTGGCGTACTTCATTCGTTGCCTTCCGGGGCGAGGGCGACGAACTCGCCCGAAAAATGTGCGGCTGCCAGGGTGCCGGCGATCACATTGGCTTCGAGTATGACGCGTGTGCGCTGCCAGGAGCTGTAACGCCCGGCAATCGCCTCCCAGTCCATTTCCGGGGGAATCCTCGCAATGGCGCGGAATTCTCCCAGGGCGGGGTGATCGTAATCGATCTTGCTGCGGCGCACGACCAGATGCGGGGCGGGCTCCCAGTCCCGCGTCCGCACCCACAGCAGGCTCCAGCAGGCTAGCGTGGCAAGGCTGGCGATAGAGCCCCCGAATACGGTGCCGCGATGATTGACGTTGGGCGCCAGCGGGGCGCGCAGTTCGATGTGATTGTCCTCGGCGATGGCCACGTGCACCTGCATCGCCGTGGAAAGCGGGATGTGGGTGGCGAGGTAGGCCTGCAGATCGTCGGTGTTTGGCATTTTAATTGTCTCCTTGGTATTTTTTCTTGGTCCACGATGATGCATGCACCCTATTGGGCGCGCTATCTGGCTGGCAGCCCCAGTGTTTCCAGTACACGTTCCGGCGTGATCTTTTCCAGGCAATCCAGATGGCCCAGCGGGCATTCCCGTTTGAAGCAGGGGCTGCAGGGAAGGCCCAGGGAAATCACGCTAGCCCTGGGGGAAAGCGGTGGTGTGTAGCCGGGGCTGGAGGAGCCGAAGAGTGCCGTGAGCGGGGTGCCCAGTGCGGCGGCGACGTGCATCAGGCCGGAATCGTTGGTGACGACATGGCGTGCCAGCCCGAGCAGGTTGACGGCCTGGGCGAGATTGGTCTTGCCGCACAGATTGAGGGCAGCGCCCTGAGAGAGCTGGGCGATCTCTTCGCCTACCGGGGCATCCTTGCCGGAGCCCAGCAGCCACACAGGAATGCCCTGAGCGCCAAGGGTGCTGGCGAGGGCGGCGAAATGGCGGCTCGGCCAGCGTTTGGCGGGGCCGAATTCGGCGCCCGGGCAGAACACCACGGGTTTGGGGTCGTCATTCAGGCCCAGGCTCTGCAGCGTGCTGTGGCACAGCCCGGCATCCCACACGAGTTTCGGGTCGGGCAGGGGGCGGGGGAAAGGGGCCGCAGGCGCCTCTGCCAGAATGGCGTAGCGCTCCACCTGCAAAGGGGTGATCTCGGTGTTCAGCGTATGGCGCACATTGATCAGGCCATAGCGGGATTCCCCGGTAAACCCCACACGTTGCGGAATGCCCGCAAAGAACGGAATCAGCGCGGATTTGAGCGAATTCGGCAACACATAGCAGGCGTCATACCGGGCTGCATGCAGTTCGCGGGCAATGCGCCAGCGCCCGCGCAGGTTCAGTTGCCCATGGGCGAAGCGGTTTTCGATCACACGCCCATTGATTTCCGGCATGGCAGCCAGTACGGCGGCGACCCAGGGCGGCGCGAATACGTCGATGACAGCATCGGGATGGTACCGGGCCAGGCGCATGAATAGCGGCTGGGCCGCCACCATGTCGCCAATCCAGGAGGGGGCTACGATAAGAATCTTCATCAAGGGGGTCCGGATTCGACAAGCTCGGGATGGAGCAGAGCCATGTCGACGAGATCGAAATATTGGCCGTCTACGAAAAAGGCCTTGTGGCGCAGACCTTCGGTGGCAAATCCGAACGTCTTGTAGAGCGCAATGGCATTGATGTTGTCCGCGCGGGCCACGAGGTCGATGCGTTTGAACTGGCGATCCCAGGCCAGACGGATGATCTGCGTGAGTAGTTGCCGGCCAATCCCGATGCCGCGCCATTCGGGCAGCAGGCCCACGCTGAGGGCACCACGATGGCTCATGGTGGGGCGGGCCAGACGCACAATGTCACACCAGCCGACCACGCGTGTCTCTGCAAGTACAACCAGATGCGGGTTGCCGCAGCTGATATTGGAGCGGACAAAATCCCGCACATCTTCTTTCGGTGGTGCCTCCAGCAGTGCCAGAAAGCGTTTTTCACGCGCAACGGTGTCCCAGATGGCGTGCAGGCCGCAGATATGTGCTTCGCTGGCGGGAAGTATCCTGTACTGCTCGTTGCCGCGCATGGAACAGGTCTCAGTGTCCCCTGCCAGCCTCACCATGCAGAACGTAATGGGCGCCGCAGTAGGGGCAGCTTGCTTCGCCCGTCTGTGCCACATCCAGAAAGACACGCGGGTGGCGTGCCCACAGAGGGGCGTCGGCGGTCGGGCAATGCAGCGGCAGATCTTTTGCCGTGACGGGAATGGGCTGATTCTTGTCGGTATTTTCGGCCATGCGGATCTCCTTGGGGCAGGAAAGCAGGGCGGGTGCTGTCGGGCGCCCGCCTGCCTGTAACTATTCGCCGCTTACACGTAGTGCAGCCAGGCGTCGTGTTCGGGCAGCTTGCCAGCGGCCAGTTCGAAGAAGCGGGCCTGCAGGGCTGCGGTGATCGGGCCGCGGCTGCCGGTACCGATCTGGCGGTTGTCCATTTCGCGGATCGGCGTGACTTCAGCGGCGGTGCCGGTGAAGAAGGCTTCGTCGGCGATGTAGAAATCGTCACGCGTGAGGCGCTTGGTGCGCACTTCGTAGCCCAGTTCGCGGGCCAGGGAATGCACGGTGTCGCGGGTGATGCCGGTCAGCGCAGAGGCGATTTCCGGTTCCCAGATCACGCCATTCTTGACCAGGAAGATGTTTTCGCCGGCACCTTCGGCGATGAAGCCTTCGGTGTCGAGCAGCACGGCTTCATCGAAACCGGCATCGGTGGCTTCCATGTTTGCCAGGATGGAGTTGGCGTAGGTGCTGGCGAGCTTGGCACGCGGCATCGTGACGTTCACATGGTGGCGGGCAAACGAGGAAACCTTCACGCGGATGCCACGTTCCAGGCCTTCGGCGCCCAGGTAGGCACCCCAGGTCCAGGCGGCGATGGCCACATGCACCTGCGCGCCACGCGGCGAAACGCCCATCTTTTCCGAGCCGTAGAAGGCGATCGGGCGGATGTAACAGGATTCGAGCTTGTTGGTGCGCACCACTTCCTTGTGGGCTTCGTTGATGGTTTCCTTGTCGAAAGGAATCTTCATCTGATAGATGTGGGCGGAGGCAAACAGACGATCGGTGTGCTCCTTGAGGCGGAAGATCGCGGTGCCGCGCTCGGTCTTGTAGGCGCGTACGCCTTCGAAGACAGCCAGGCCGTAGTGCAGGGAATGGGTGAGAACATGGGTGTTGGCTTCGCGCCAAGGCACCAGTTTGCCATCCATCCAGATGAATCCGTCGCGATCAGACATCGACATGTCAAAGCTCCATCAATCGTCAAAAAGGGAAGTTTAGCGCAATGGAGGCTTCAGGGAGAGCCCCCCGCTCCAGGAGGCAGGCCGTCAGGCGCACAAATCGGGGTAATTCGGGGCTGGCTGGGCGTAGCTGTTTGGAACATCAGGGGTTTGGCGCGGTACAATTCTTTCTTTTGCGGGCGCTGAATCATGAGTGATAACCGACCTCATATCACAGTGGCAGCCATCGTCGAGCGGGACGGGCGTTTTCTGGTGGTCGAGGAAAACACGATTGACGGGGTGCGGCTGAATCAGCCTGCCGGGCATCTGGAGGCGGATGAATCGCTGGCCGATGCCTGTGTGCGCGAAACGCTGGAGGAAACCGCACATCACGTGTCGGTCAATTCCCTGGTGGGCATCTACCAGTGGGCGCGCCCGGATGGCGGCATCCAGTATCTGCGCTTTGTGTTCGCCTGTAGCGACCATGGCGAGGAGACGGGCCGCACGCTCGACGAAGGCATCATCCGTGCCCAGTGGTTCTCGTATGAGGATCTGCAGGCGCAGCAGGATCGCCTGCGCAGCCCGCTGGTGATGCAGTGCATTGAAGATTATGTGGCCGGGCGGCGTTTTCCGCTGTATCTGATCCGGCAGCTCTGATGGTGTTTTAGGTTGGTGTGGACGATGCCTGCGTGTTTCCTGCAGGCTGACGCTTGGCGCCAGGCCAGGAAGGAAAGACACGATGGATGGTCAAGGCATGAAGGTGGTCGTCGGTATGTCCGGCGGAGTGGATTCGGCTGTGGCTGCTTTGTTGCTCAAGCAGCAGGGCTATGCCGTGACCGGCATGTTCATGAAAAACTGGGAAGACGATGACGACAGCGAGTACTGCTCCACGCGGCAGGATCTCGTGGATGTTGCCTCCGTCTGTGACGTGCTGGGGATCGACCTGGAGGTTGTGAACTTCAGCAAGGAATACAAGGATCGCGTGTTCGCCGATTTTCTGCGCGAATACGAGGCCGGGCGCACGCCCAACCCCGATATCCTGTGCAACAGCGAGATCAAGTTCAAGGCCTTTCTCGATCACGCCATGCTTCTGGGGGCCGACAAGATTGCCACCGGGCATTACGCCGGGGTGCGCGAGTGGGTGCAGGACGGGGTGACCGAATACCAGTTGCTCAAGGCCGATGATGGCACCAAGGATCAGAGCTATTTCCTGTACCGCCTGAATCAGGCGCAGCTGGCGAAATCCCTGTTCCCGCTGGGCAATGTCTACAAGCGTGATGTGCGCGCCATTGCCGAGCAGGCCGGCCTGCATGTGTTCAACAAGAAGGATTCGACGGGGATCTGCTTCATTGGCGAGCGCCCCTTCCGTGAATTCCTCATGCGCTATCTGCCGACCAAGCCCGGCGAGATCCGTTCGCTCGATGATGAGCGGGTGATCGGTGAGCATCAGGGCCTGATGTATCACACCATCGGCCAGCGCAAGGGCCTCAAGATTGGCGGCATCCGGGGCAATGACCACGCCGGCGAACACGATGCCTGGTATGTCGCGGGCAAGGATATGAAGAACAATGTGCTGTATGCCGTGCAGCAGCATGATCATCCTGCGCTGCTGCGCGAGCGTCTGGTGGCGGCCGATCTGAGCTGGATCTCGGGGCGCGCCCCGCGCACCAACTGGGTGTACTCGGCCAAGCCGCGTTATCGCACGCCGGATCAGCCCTGCGAAGTGGATTCGATCTCGGCGGAACAGGCCGAAATTGCCTTCGCTGCGCCGCAATGGGCACTCACACCGGGCCAGTCGGTGGTGCTGTATGAAAGCCGTGTCTGCCTCGGCGGGGGCATCATCCTTTGAGTTCGGCTACCGCGCAGTTCTTTACACGCCGTTCAGTGGTTTTTGCCTGTGCGACGCTGGCCTGTCTGCTGTGGGGCAGCGCCTATCCTTCGATCAAGTCGGGCTACGCGCTGATGCACATCCTGTCGGGGGATATTCCCGGCAAGCTGCTGTTCGCCGGCTATCGCTTCTTCTTCGCCGGGCTGGTGCTGCTGGTTTTCTGTGCGCTTTCCGGGCGCAAGCTGCGCCTTCAGTCCTGGCAGCAGGCGGGCGAAGTGTGCCTGCTGGGGCTGTTGCAGACATCCCTGCAATACGTGTTCTTCTACATCGGGCTGGCCTATACCACCGGCGTCAAAGGCTCCATCATGAATGGTACGGGCACCTTCTTTTCGGTGCTGATGGCGCATTTCATCTACCACAACGACAGGCTTTCCGTCGCCCGAGTGATCGGCTGTCTGGTCGGGTTTGGCGGTGTCATGGTGGTGAATCTGAGCCCCGATCTGCTGGATTTTCACTTTTCTCTGGCGGGCGAGGGTAGCGTGGTGCTGGCCGCCTTTATCCTTTCGGTCGGCGGGATCTATGGCAAGAGAATTTCGCAGAAGATGGATTCCATCACGCTGACAGGCTATCAGCTGACTTTCGGCGGGGCTGTATTGCTCGCGGCAGGCTGGCTTGGTGGCGGGCATCTGGAAGCCTTCACGCTGGCCTCGGGCAGCCTCATGGCCTACATGGTGTTTCTCTCGGCCGTGGCGTTTGCGCTGTGGACCATCCTGCTCAAGTTCAACCGGGTGGGCATGATCTCGGTGTTCAACTTCCTCATCCCGATCTTTGGGGCGGCGCTCTCGGCGATATTCCTCGGCGAGCGCATCTTCGAGTGGAAAAACCTGCTCGCCCTGATCCTCGTGTGTGGTGGCATCTGGTTGGTGACCAAGGAGCCGAAGGCCGCGTAGGCAGAGGTCGCAGGGGGTCAGAGCAGGACTTCGACGGCATCCGGGTGGCTCAGAAAGCCACGCGGGCTGGCCGTGAAGCCATATGCACCGCTCTGGTACACCACCACCAGGTCGCCGGGTTCAGCGACAGCCAGTTCCATGCGTTCGGCCAGAATATCCAGCGGCGTACACAGCGGGCCGACCACACTGACTGTTTCGGTCTGCGCAGGGGATGCCTTGTTGCCGATAATGACCGGGTAATTCTTGCGGATGACCTGCCCGAAATTACCGGAAGCAGCCAGATGATGGTGCAGGCCGCCATCGCAGACGAGGAACACCTGCCCGCGCGAGACCTTGCGGTCGATGACGCGGCATACATAGATACCTGCTTCGCCCACCAGATAGCGCCCCAGTTCGATCACCAACTCCGCCTGCGGCAGTTCTCCAGCGGCGCGGGCAGCCAGTGCGGCCAGATTCTCGCTGATGGGCGCGAGATCAAGCGGTGTGTCGCCGGGGAAATACGGAATGCCAAAGCCCCCGCCAAGATTCAGGCTCGTGACGGCTGAGGGTGCATTGGCGGCGAGCCGCAGCGCCAGCAGGTAGCTCTGCTGCTGGGCTTCGATGATGGCTTCGGGGCGCAGGTTCTGCGAGCCGGCGAAAATATGGAAGCCTTCAAAGCCCAGTCCGAGTTCGCCGATGCGTGTAAGCAGCGCTGGCACTTCTTCCGCATCCACGCCGAAGGGCTTGGCGCCGCCGCCCATCTTCATGCCCGATGATTTGAGTTCGAAATCCGGATTTACGCGCACCGCTACGCGGGCCGGCAGGCCCAGCTGGTGTGAGAGATCGGCGAGGGCTTCGACTTCACGGCGCGATTCGACATTCAGGAGCACGCCGGCACGGATTGCGGCATCCAGCTCCTCCAGGCGCTTGCCCGGCCCGGCAAAGCTGATGTCGGCGGGGCTCATGCCGCTGGCAAGTGCGCTCGCGAGTTCCCCGCCGGAGGCTACGTCCAGACCATCGACCCGTGCGGCCATGTGCTGCAACAGCGCTGGCATGGGGTTCGCCTTGATGGCGTAATGCAGTTTGATCGAAGCCGGCAGGGTTTCGCGCAGGCGTTTGATCTGGCCGTCGATGATCTTCGTATCGTAAGCGTAGAAGGGGGTTTGCCCAAGTTCGGCGGCAAGCATGCTGATCGGTTTGCCAGCGATGTGCAACTCACCTTCCAGAATGGGGAACTGCTCCATTGCAGCGTGGCGCGGCAGGGTCTTCAGCATGCGGAGGCATCCTTTTGCGGCGTGAAGAGCCCGGAATGCTGTTCAGCGAGGCTCCTGCGGTCGATCTTGCCATTGGCATTACGTGGCAGGCTGTTGCCCACCCAGAGGATCTGCGCAGGCACCTGATAGGCCGGACAGTGAGCCTTGAGCACTGCAGGCAGCGCGGTTTCGGGGGTTTCTGCTCCCTCGCGGGGATTGGCCATCAGCACGATGGCGGCCCCCAGCGTGGGGTGTTGCACACCGAAGGCTACGCATTCACGCACCAGCCCACTGGCATAGGCGGCATCTTCGACTTCGGTTGGGCTCACGCGATAGCCGGAAGTCTTGATCATCTCGTCGCGGCGGCCGACAAAGTACAGGAAACCTTCGGCATCGCGGCGCACCGTGTCGCCCGAGTATACGGCGGTTTCCGGCAGCATCAGGCCGCCAGGGCGCAGGTGGGCAGGGAGAGGGCGGAAGCGCTCAGCGGTCTTCTCCGCATCGTTCCAGTAGCCCATGGCCACCAAGGGGCCACGCTGCACGAGTTCGCCGGGTTCGTCAGGAACGCATTCGCTGCCATCCTCACGCAGCACCCAGACTTCGTTGTCTGGAATCGCCTTGCCAATCGAATCAGGCCGGCGTGAGACCTCTTCAGGCGGCAGATAGGTGGCGCGGAAAGCCTCGGTGAGGCCATACATGAGGTAGGGCCGGGTTTTTGGCAGGGCCTGCATGAGCTGCTGCAGCGTGGCGCCGGGCATATGGCCGCCCGTGTTGGCGATGTAGCGCAGGTGCTCGGTGATGCCGGGCGGAATCGGTTGAGCCGCCAGTTGCAGCCACAGTGGCGGCACGGCAGTGAGGCCGGTGATGCGTTCGCGCTCCAGGGCGCGGATCACGTCGCGTGGCATCAGGTAGTTGAGCAGCACCACGCGGGCACCCGCATGGAAGGCCGTGGTCAGCTGCGAGAAGCCAGCATCAAAGGATAGCGGCAGGGCGGCGAGCAGGCTGTCGTCTGGCGAGTTGCCGAGGTAGTCGGCCACGCTTTTGGCCCCCGCCACCAGATTGTTGTGCGAGAGCACCACGCCCTTGGGGCGCCCGGTGCTGCCGGAGGTGTAGAGAATTGCGGCCATGTCCAGGCTGGTGGGGGCGTGCTGTGGCGCCCGCCCTTCTGGCAGCCCGGCCCAGGTGTGGCAGGGCAGGGCAGACGCAACAGTGGCTACCCCGGTGAGAATGATGTGGCGCAGGTCCGGGCATTGCCCCAGCGTGTC
Organism: Rhodocyclaceae bacterium UBA1310; assembly: GCA_002307175.1. Taxonomy (GTDB): domain Bacteria; phylum Pseudomonadota; class Gammaproteobacteria; order Burkholderiales; family Rhodocyclaceae; genus Uliginosibacterium. Next base: position 28,013 of record DBTS01000148.1, on the reverse strand, counting down.
GGCGAGCAGGGCGTGGCGTTCGGGCGAGGTGACGAGGATGCGCACATTGCAGTCGCGCAGGATGTAGGCCACCTGTTCGGGCTTGAGCAGTGGATTGATCGGCACGAATACGGCGGCGGCCACGCTGCAGCCAAAACTCGCGACGACGGTTTCGACACGCTTGTCCAGATAGATGCCGACGCGCTCGCCGCGCTGCAGCCCGAGCCCGCTGAGTGCGGCGCCGAAACGGGCAGTCTGCTGCTGCAGACTGGCGTAATCAAGCGTCTGTGCGCCTGCCGTGAGGGCCGGTGCGGTGGGGGTGCGGCTGGCACTGACTTCGATCAGATGGTGCAGCAACCAGCTATGTGGGCAATTTGGCATATGGCGATCTGTCAAAAGCGGAATCCTAGTGGAGACCGGGCGGTATAATGCCGCGCTTTTCCCCCTAATCGTAACAAAGAGGATACTGACCTTGTCTCCGTCGCAAACAACTCGCCAGTCTGTGCTCAAGGTGCTGGAAGACACCCTTGGACTGGGAGGCCGGACTGCCACCTTCACCGACACTACTCCGCTTCTGGGCGCCGTGCCGGAACTCGATTCCATGGCCGTAGTCGGCGTGATTGCCGCTTTGGAAGAATATTTTGGTTTTTATGTGGGCGACGACGATATTTCCGGGGCCACGTTTGAAACCGTGGGCACGCTGACGGCCTTTGTTGCTGGCAAGCTGGTGCCCTGATCCAGCGCCCTGCCCGCACCGGGCAGGGCGTTTGTACCTGTACCTTCTTACTTGCTCTTGATCATTGTGCCGACGCCGTGGTGCGTCAGGATTTCGAGCAGCAGACAGTGTTCCACGCGACCGTCGATGATGTGCACGGACTTCACGCCGCTGCGCGCTGCATCCAGCGCCGAACCGATCTTCGGCAGCATGCCGCCGGAGAGGGTGCCGTCGGCGACCAGTTCAACGATCTGGCGAGGAGTCAGGCCGGTGAGCAGCTTGCCGTTCTGATCCAGCACCCCCGGAGTGTTGGTGAGCAGCACGAGCTTCTCGGCCTTGAGCACTTCGGCAAGCTTGCCGGCCACGAGGTCGGCATTGATGTTGTAGGTTTCCCCATCAGCCCCCACACCGATCGGGGCGATCACGGGGATGAAGTCACCTGAATCCAGGAAGGTGATGATAGAGGGGTCGATCTGCGTGATCTCGCCCACCTGCCCGATATCCAGCATTTCCTCGGGATTGTCCTTGTTGGGCATGAGCATCTTCTTGGCGCGGATGAACATGCCATCCGCCCCGGTGAGGCCCACTGCCTTGCCGCCGTGCTTGTTGATGAGGTTAACAATATCCTTGTTGACCTGGCCACCGAGGACCATCTCGACGATGTCCATGGTTTCTTCGTCAGTCACGCGCATGCCCTGAACGAATTTGCCCTGCTTGCCGACACGCTTGAGCAGATCATCGATCTGCGGGCCGCCACCGTGAACCACCACCGGATTCAGGCCGACGAGCTTGAGCAGCACCACGTCACGCGCAAAACAGTCTTGCAGCTTGGGATCGGTCATGGCGTTGCCGCCATACTTGATGACTATTGTCTTGTCGAAAAAGCGCTTGATGTAGGGCAGCGCCTCGGCAAGGACTTCTGCCTTCAAAGCCGGGGCAAGCTGCTGTGTGTCTGCGGACATGATGGGGGCTACCTCTATCTTGCTTTTGAAAAGTAGGCGTGATTCTAACGCATGAAAAAAGGCAGAATCCGTAGATTCTGCCTATCGCAATCAGCTTATTCCACAGCAGGGGGTTATCCAGCCGCCCGGATTTCCGCCGAACGGCACGCCAACCCCCGTTTTTCCTGCCCTCAGCTTACGCAATGGTGAGCTGTCTGGACTTTGGACCGGCCTTCTTCGGCAGTGTCAGTTCGAGCACCCCGTCGATGAATTTCGCTGCGGCGTGAGCATCGTCAAGTTCGCTGCCCAGATCGAAACTGCGCGAAACCTTGCCAAAGCTGCGTTCGGTGCGCAGTACGCGTTCGCCTTCCTTGATTTCGTTTTCCACTTTGCGTTCAGCGGAAATCGACAAAACCGAACCGTCGATCTGCACATGGATGTCTTCCTTCTTCATCCCGGGCAGTTCGGCATGCACGGTGTAGGTGTTGCCCGCTTCGCGGACATCTACCTTGATGCCTGGGGCTTCCATCATGCCAGACCCGAATTCCACGGGACGCACGAAAAAGCCGCGTAACAGATCCTCAAAAGGATCGGTTCGAACGATATTTGCCATGATGTTCTCCTTTCCTTGTCAGTCCAGGGAAATCTCTCCCTGTACCTCCAAGATGCGGGCCGGAAAGGGAAAATCAAGAGCCGGGCGATGATTTTGTGTCAGTTTCTCGGGCGCCGTGGCAGCATCAGGATGGCATCCTGGTTGGTCCAGGAAAAGCATTTTCGGGCGGCTTCCTGCCAGGGCAGCCAGCACTGGTCACGATGCTCGTCGGGCGCCAGGCGTACCTCGATAGGCTCCGGGATGCACAGGCTGAAGACGTGTTCAAGATTGTGCGTTACGCCGGGGGCGTAGCGATCACGCCACTCTTCGAAGATCTCGAAGCGGTTGCTGATGTGCCAGTCACGGATGGTGTCGGGAGCGGCCGTGATGCCGGTTTCTTCGAAAACCTCGCGACGGGCTGTTTCGAGGAGGCTTTCATTGCCTTCCTGCGAGCCCGTGACGGATTGCCAGTACCCTGGATGTGCAGCACGCTCGATGAGCAGCACACGCTGATTCGGGGTATGGATGACGACCAGTACAGAAACGGGAGTTTTGTAGTGCGTGCCTGTCACGAGTGAACTTCCAGATGGGGGAGTTTGATATTTTCGCCGATGATCAGCGTCCAGAAAGAGGTTCCCTGCTCACGCCAGAACCGGGCTGTGTCGCCGAGCACTTCCAGGAGTGTCCTGAAGGCTTCGGGGTGCGCACGCTGCAGGACGTCGGTACGTTGCAAAATAAGGAGATAGCCACTGGCTTCGTTCCACGACATATCGGTGAGGCAGTCGGTGAGGCCGTCCCAGTTGGCGCCGTACCAATCCGGGAAATGCAGGGAATGGCTGAGAACATAGTGCAGGCTCTCAAGGTCGTGGGCTTGACCAAAGTCGATGCGATAGACATTGAACCCGGCGCTTGGCCCAGCGTGGTAGAGGGAGCAGGCGCAATCTTCGTCGGCGCTATAGAGGCCGGCACGGGCAATATCGCGCAGCAGGTTTGCAGCGTCGGGAGACTGATCAAGGGAGGCGTTCATGGCTGGATCCGGGAGAAGCTGCGGTAATGGTCTGCAGTGTAGTAATACTCGTCAGGGCTACCGGATATGATGCGACGGGGGCCGCGATCACGCTGGCCTGGCGTGGGAACAGTGAATTCGTGGTAATAGCCGGCCGCCTGGGCAGGCAGGCGGTGTTCGCGGTTCTGGAAGACGACGCCATCACGGCGGAACGGGAAAGGCCCTCCACGCCGGATCAGTGCAAGCGTCTGCCGCGCTTCGGCGGGTAGTTCGTGGATCTGGATGGCGGGGATGCCGCGCAGCGATGGGCCCCCGGCAGGGCGTGGGGAGGCTTCCGTTGTCGTACCGAAGAGGCTTGCCAGGAAGAGGGCAAACAGTACAACGAGTGTGCGCAAAGTATGCATGGGTGGACAGGCAATACTTTAAAACGCAAGTTTAGCAGGGGGAGGACCTGCTGTGTGGCAGCCTTTTGCGCAGTTGCAAGCTTTTCCGGAATTTGTTGCTTGCTGTGTGCTATTTCACATTTTCTGGCCGGATACCGTACTTTTTGAGCACTGCGTGGTAGTAATTGACGAGCGCTGAGAGGCGGGGGTTGCCCGGGTCCTGCTTGCGCACGCGGGCGATGTTGTCGCGCGCGGTTTGTGCAAAGTGGTCGTTCCAGCCGGCGTTTTCAATGTGCTTGAGCAGCGCCAGTGACGCATTGAAGAGTACCGAGGTATTCCCGGGCAGGCGTTCAGCAGCCTGCAGCATCTGGCGCACGGCACCATCGAAATCGCCGCTTTGTGCCAGTTTCGCACCTTCAGTCATGAGATCGCGTACTTCGGTACGCACACGGGTGGCGAGTGTGGCACCCAGCTCCGGGTGGCCCAGATCATCGAGCATGGTTTTGATGGTCTCAACGGCCTCGTCATCGGCGGCGTGACGCATCGCATCCATGATGATTTCCTCGGCCTTGTCATCAAGCTTGTTGTCGAGGCAAACCTTGGCGAGCGCTTTCTTCAGGGCGATCGAGGCGCCCAGGCGGGGATCGTTGAAGCGCATGGCTTCATCCAGCGCGGCAGCTGCGCGGTCTGTGTCACCAGCCTGGGTGGCCATCATGGCGGTGGACAGGGCCTTGCAAAGGGCCGTCTTGGGCAGGCCTTCCATGCTGCGTTCGAGATCGCGCATGGTGTTTGCGGCAGCAGTGGCATCTCCCATCCCCAGTTGGGCCTTGATGAGCTGGACGTGATCCTCGGGATCGCGGAAATCCGAGTATTTGCTGTTGCTAACAACATTGGTCAGCACGCGTGTGGCGGTTTCCATGTCGCCCGCCTGAGCCGAGACTTCTCCCAGTTTGCGCAAGCGGCGTATGGTGTTGGGGGAGACCTTCACGGCTTCGAGCAGGGTGTTTTTGGCATCATCGACGCGGCCTGCTGCTTCACGGGTCTGGGCGAGGAGGTCGTAAGCATCGAGATAGAGATTGCTCTCCTCCAGCAGATTCTCCAGCTGGGTTTCTGCCTCGTCGTAACGCTTCTGCATGAACAGCGTTTTTGCCAGCCCGAGCTTGGCCCAGGGAACTGCCCGATTCTCCGTGACCAGTCGATAGACTTCCTGAGCTTCGACAGCCTGTCCGGCGGCAATGTGCAACTCGGCGCGCAGGCGCATGAAATCGATCTGGTATTGCGGGGTGTCCTGCTCGGCCTTGCGGCAGGTCTCGATCGCTTCCAGCGTGTTGCCGGCTTCAATGAGCTTGTAGAGCGGGATGAAATAGTCGCGTTTTTCCAGCGCCCGCGACAGGCGCGCCAGCAGCTTGTCTGCCGAGAAGGGCTTGAGAATGTAATCGTTGGGGGCGAGTTCTGCCGTGCCAACCACTTTCTCGTGCTGGCTCTCTCCGGTGAGCATCAGGAATAGCGTGGATAGCGGAATGAGGTGGTGGCTGCGCAGATCTTCCAGCAGGTGCTGGCCATCCTGCCCGTCGCCAAGATGATATTCACACAGAATGATGTCGAAATTCTGGTCACGCAGCTTGCGTACGCCGGCGCCAGCGGAAACCGCCAGCGATACGCGCGTGATGCCACAGTGGGCCAGCATGCCACGAAGCTGGGTGCGCATCGAAGCGTTGGCTTCGACTATCAGTACGGAGATGTCTTCGATCTTTTGTGGCATGGCCTGTGGCGTTGGTGAGCAGAGTCTCCCGATCACACGGGGCTACGGCCAATTTCCAATTTTCTTTAGTGTCAGCGGGTAAATATGCATGTGAGCATGACGGCACCCTGGACCGTCATGCCCTTCATTTCGCGTTATCCAGCCGTTGGCAGAATGCTCAGTGCAAAGGCCAGTTGCCGGGCCCGTTCATGCAGTGCGTCGTAGCGGCCGGAGGCCCCGCCGTGGCCAGCCTGCATGCTGGTGAGGAACAGTAGCGGGTTGCTGTCGGTTCTGAGCATGCGGTGTTTGGCCACGTATTTGGCGGATTCCCAGATCATCACCTGAGTGTCGTGCAGCCCGGCTTCCAGCAGGATGGGGGGATAAGGGCGGGGTTCCAGATTGTCATAAGGCGACCAGGCGAGCATACGCGCGTAGTCGTTGCGCCGTTCAGGATTGCCCCATTCCTCGTACTCTCCGACGGTCAGTGGCAAGGATGGGTCAAGCATGGTGGTCACCACGTCCACAAACGGTACTTCGAGGATCGCCCCGCCAAACAGATCAGGCACCTGATTCAGGGCGGTGGCAATCAGCAGGCCCCCGGCACTGCCTCCATTGGCAAGAATGCGTCCTGCCCGGGTATAGCCTGCGCCGACCAGGGCACGGGCACAGGCGATGAAATCGCTGAAGCTGCGGGGTTTGTGTTCGAGCTTGCCGGCTTCGTGCCAGGCCTGGCCCAGATCGCCACCGCCGCGCACATGGGCGATGGCAAATACCCAGCCGCGGTCGAGCAGAGAGAGTCGCGTGACAGAAAACCAGGGGTCATTGACGACACCGTAGGCCCCATAGCCTTCCAGCCAGAGTGGGGCCGATCCATCAAGGCGGGTATCGCGGTGGTGCACCAGGGAGACGGGGACGCGGGTGCCATCTTCGGCAATGGCTTCGATTCGGCGGGAGACGTAGTAGGCTGGGTCAAAGTCTCCCAGCACCGGCTGGCGTTTGAGCAGTGTGGCGGTGCGGGTGTGCGGATCGTAGTCGTAAATCGAATCCGGTGTGGTCAGGGATTCGTAGACATAGCGCAGGCCCGCGGTATCCCATTCCGGCAGATCATCCAGATCGACGACGTAGGTGGGGTCGGCGAAAGCGATTTCGTGGGTGTCGCCGCTCGCTAGATGGGTCACGGCCAGACTAGGGACACCGGATTTGCGTTCGGTGGCAATCAGCCAGTCGCGGTAGATATCGACACCTTCGAGGACGACATCCGGGCGGTCAGCAATGACTTCCTGCCAGTGCTCTTTTTCCCAGGCATCCAGAGGAGTCTTGATCAGGCGGAAGTTCTCGCCCGTGTCATTGATGCGGATGTAGAGCGAGTCGCTGTGGTGATCGACTTCGTATTCGACGCCGGCACGGCGCCGCTGCACCAGGCGCCAGCGCCCGGTCGGTCTGGCTGCCGGGAGGATGCGCGTTTCGCTGGTGGTATGGCTGGTGGTGTTGAGGATCAGCAGATGGCGGCTGCGCGTCTTGGCGATATACACACTGAAGCGTTCATCGCGTTCCTCGTAGAGCGGGGTTGGTGTCTTCTCGGTGAGGTGCTGGCGCCAGAGCTGATTGGCGCGATGCGTCTGGCGATCTTCGGTGACGAAGAACAGCGTCAGTCCTTTTTCCGTTTCGTCTTCTGCCCAGGCGAGCGAGACCACCCCGGAGCGGCGCAGCGAGTGGTCTTTGCCACGCACCAGATCGCGCACGCGCAGGCGGTAACTGCGGTCGCCGCGAATATCTTCGGCCCAGGCCAGATAGCGTCCGGAAGGGCTTACTTCATAGTCACCCACTTCGTAGAAGGGGTGACCGGCAGCTTCAAGGTTTTCGTCGAGAAGGATTTCTTCGGGAGAGTCTTCCCACTCGCCGTCAACGATGCGCCGGCGAAGATGCACGGCGTACTGCGAGCCCTGGCGCGTCTGGCTGTAGTACATCCATTCCCCGAAGCGTACCGGCACCGAGAGGTCCGCTTCCTGGATGCGTCCCAGCATTTCGGTGTACAGCGCATCCTGCAGGGGCTTGAGCGGAGCCATGGCGGCTGCGGCGTATGCATTCTCAGCCTGCAGATAGTCGATCAGGGTGGTTTTATGTGCACGCCGCATCCAGTGAAACGGATCAATGCGGACTTTGCCGTGCATTTCCAGTTTCCTGGGGCGGGCAGGGGCTTGCGGAGGAATGGAGGGGAGATCGAGTTCCAAGGGTTTTGCAGGAATCCAGAAATGCACAAGGGCCACCGGGATGCCCGGTGGCCCTGTAACAGGAGACTATCGAAAAGACTTAGGCAGCACCTTCAGGCTTCGTCACATTGCGCAGGCGGATATGCAGCTCGCGCAGCTGCTTTTCGTCAACCGGGCTCGGAGCCTGGGTGAGCAGACACTGGGCACGCTGAGTCTTCGGGAAGGCAATCACGTCACGGATCGATTCGGCACCCGTCATCATTGTCACGATACGGTCCAGACCGAAGGCCAGACCACCGTGAGGCGGTGCGCCAAACTTCAGGGCGTCGAGCAGGAAGCCGAACTTGAGCTGGGCTTCTTCCTCCTGGATACCCAGGGCGGCAAACACCTTTTCCTGAACGTCGGCACGGTGGATACGCACCGAACCGCCGCCGAGTTCCCAGCCGTTCATGGCCAGGTCGTAGGCCTTGGCCAGGCACTTGCCCGGATCGGTGGTGAGCAGCTCGATGTGCTCGTCCTTCGGGCTCGTGAAGGGGTGGTGGCAGGCAACCCAGCGCTTGTCTTCTTCGTCGTACTCGAACATCGGGAAGTCGACAACCCAGGCTGGTGCCCAGCGGCGACCATCGACGTGGCCCTTTTCGTGGCCGATCTTGGTGCGCAGGGCACCCAGGGCGTCGGTGACGACCTTGGCCTTGTCGGCGCCGAAGAAGATGATGTCGCCGGATTGCGCACCGGTGCGTTCGATTACGGCACGCAGGGAAGCTTCCGAGAGGTTCTTGACGATCGGCGACTGCAGGCCGGTTTCGTTGATCTGGGTAACGTCGTTGACCTTGATGTAGGCCAGACCCTTGGCGCCGTAGATCTTCACAAACTCGGTGTAACCGTCGATCTCGCCACGCGAGATGGAGGCTCCGCCGGGCACGCGCAGGGCGGTCACGCGGCAGGCCGGGTCGTTGGCGGCGCCAGCGAAGACCTTGAAGGCCACGTCGCGCATCACGTCGGCGATGTCCACAAGTTCCAGCGTCACGCGCAGGTCAGGCTTGTCGGAGCCGTAACGGCGCATCGATTCCTGCCAGGTGATGCGTGGGAACGGGGTGGGCAAATCCACGTCGGCAGCTTCCTTGAACACATAACGGATCAGATCTTCAATGATCGCGGTGATTTCGTGTTCATCGAGGAAGGAGGTTTCGATATCGACCTGGGTGAATTCAGGCTGACGGTCGGCACGCAGGTCTTCGTCGCGGAAGCACTTGGTGATCTGGTAGTAGCGGTCGAAACCCGCCACCATCAGGAGCTGCTTGAAGAGCTGGGGGGATTGCGGCAGGGCGAAGAACTGACCATCGTGCACGCGGCTGGGCACGAGGTAGTCGCGCGCGCCTTCCGGGGTGCTCTTCGTGAGCATCGGGGTTTCGATGTCGATGAAGCCTTCCTTGTCCAGGAAGCGACGGAACGCCATGGCCGTCTTGTAACGCAGAATCATGTTCTTCTGCATCGCGGGGCGGCGCAGATCGAGTACGCGGTTCGTGAGACGCACGGTTTCCGAGAGGTTTTCGTCGTCGAGCTGGAACGGAGGCGTCACGGAAGGGTTCAGCACTTCCAGTTCATAGGCCAGCACTTCCACTTCCCCGGAAACAAGGGTCGTGTTGATGGTGCCTTCCGGACGGCGGCGAACCTTACCGGTAACCTTCAGGCAGAATTCGTTGCGCACACCTTCGGCAATCTTGAAGGTCTCAGCCCGATCCGGATCGCACACCACCTGCACCAGGCCCTCGCGGTCGCGCATGTCGATGAAGATGACGCCGCCGTGGTCGCGACGACGATGGGCCCAACCGTAGAGGGTAACCGTCTGGTCAAGCAGCGCGGCGGAAACGAGGCCGCAGTAACAGGTACGCATTGATGATCTCCGTGATCAGTCGTTATTTTCAGTGTGTCAGTACAGTGGGCGGAAGCACAGTGTGAAGCCGCTCACCCATTCGATTCTTCAGGTTTCTTTGCCTCTGTCGGTGCAACGGAGCCCATCGAGATGATGAATTTCAAGGCTTCATCCACCGACATGCTCAGTTCCACCACATCTTTCCGGGCCATCATCAGGAAGAAGCCCGACGTGGGGTTGGGGGTGGTGGGAACATACACGCTCACCGAATCATCGGGGAGCAGGTCGGCCAGTTCGCCGCCCGGGGTGCCGGTCTGGAAAGCAATGGTCCACGAATCCTGGTGAGGGTACTTCACCAGCAATGCCTTGCGAAAGGCCTGTCCACCCGGCCCGAGCACCGTATCCGAAACCTGTTTGACACTGGAGTATATCTGGCGGACGACGGGAATCCGGTTCAGGATGCTTTCCCACATCCGCACCAGCCGTTGTCCGATAAGGTTAGAAGTCACCACGCCGGTGGCCACGACAACCAGAATCGTCAGGACTGTGCCCAGCCCCCATAGCTTGAATCCGATCAGATTGCTCGGCTGCCAGGCCTGCGGGAGAAGGAGCAGTGACTGGTCCAGGGTGTTGACGACCAAGCGCAACACCCAGACCGTGATGGCCAGTGGCATCCAGACCAGCAGGCCGGTGATCAGATATTTTTTCATTGCAGCTATAGTGGCCGTGCGTGTCAGTGGCATGAACAGTTTCCGCCTGCGCAGGGAGGCGGTGCAGAGCCGGAGTCTGCGGCAGGGCAGCTTGGGGAGGCCGACTTGAAGTCGGTTTCATACCAGCCACTACCCTTGAGCTGGAAGCCCGCAGCCGTCACCTGCTTGGCGTAGTGAGCGCCGCCACAGGCCGGACAAACCTCAATCAGAGGATCGCTGTGTTTCTGCAGGTGATCCTGCTGGTGGCCACAGTCGCCACAACGATATTCGTATATAGGCATGTGCTTCTCCTAAACCTCACATTCTAACGCATTGGCGCAACAGGAAAACCGTCAGGACAGAATTGTCTGCATGACGGACTTCACTGAGATGAACATGAGGGTGAAACGCCGCGTTTCAAGCCTGTTCGCGCCAGCAGCTTCTCAAAACGGCACCACCAGGCGGATCAGTGGCTGCCCGATAAAGAGCGTGAGGACGCCGGCAATCGCGATATAGGGCCCGAAAGGAATCGGTACGCGGCGGTCGTGGCGCAGCAGCAGAATCATGCTGATGCCCACGCAGGCGCCTACCACCGAAGACAGCAGGATGATGACCGGCACGGCCTTCCAGCCGAGGAATGCGCCTAGGCAGGCGAGCAGCTTGAAGTCTCCGTAACCCATGCCTTCCTTAGGGTCATCACGCTTGTAGAGCCAGTTGGTCAGGCTCTTGATGCCATAGTAGAGCCAGAATACCGACCACAGCGACAGATAGCCAACCATCGCCCCTATCACGGCGGATTCCAGTGACAGCGGCGAGAGTTTCAGCAGGGCCAGCAGCAGACCAAACCAGACCAGGGGCAGGGTGATGGCGTCAGGAAGCAACTGGGTGTCGAAGTCGATGAACGAGAGGGTAACCAGGCACCAGACCAGAACCAAAGGCCCGAAAGCCTGCCAGCCCGGGCCGAATTGCCAGGCTACCAGGGCCGAGAGAACGGCGGTAAACAGTTCCACCAGCGGGTAGCGCGGGCTGATGGCGGTTTTGCACTGGCTGCAGCGTCCGCGCAGAAACAGATAGCTGATGACGGGGATGTTCTCGAGAGCCGTAATGACGTGCCCGCACTTCGGGCAGCGTGAGCCGGGCCACATCAGCGAAATGCGGGGCTCCTTGGAAGGCTCGCGGTTCTCCATCTCGGCCACGGCATCCTGCCATTCGCGCTCTTCCATCAGCGGCAGGCGATGGATGACCACATTCAGAAAGCTGCCGATGCACAGGCTCAGCAAAAACACCGAGACGGTGAAAAACGTACTGTCCTGCAGATAGATAAAGACTGACATGGTTGAATTGTCATTACGCAAAAAGGCCCGCAGCCTCTGACAGCTTGCGGGCCGGTTTCGGATGGGGTCTTGTCAGACCACTTGGCCCAGCTTGAAAATTGGCAGGTACATGGCCACGACCATGCCACCGATGAGCGTGCCGAGGAATACGATGATGATAGGTTCCAGCAATTGTGACAGACCTGCCACCATGTCATCCACTTCGCGTTCGAAAAAGTCCGCAACCTTGCCGCACATGCCATCGAGCTGACCGGATTCTTCGCCGATCGAGACCATCTGCACCACCATTGCCGGGAAAACCTGCACCCCCTGCATGGCAATCGTCAGGCTGGTACCGGTTGCGACCTCATTCTGAATGGTTTTTGTTGCATTCTTGTAGATGATGTTACCGGCAGCACCAGCCACCGAGTCCAGTGCCTCCACCAGCGGAACACCAGCGGCGAACATCGTCGAGAGGGTACGCGTCCAGCGGGCAATCGTGGCCTTGCGCAGAATGTCACCCATTACCGGGATCTGCAGACTTACGCGGTCCAGCCAGACCTGCATTGCCGGCGAGCGTTTGTAGGCGTTGATGGTCCCGACAACGATTGCGAACAGCCCGCCAAACAGGATGAGCCAGTGCTCCACAAAGAAGTCGGACAGGCCGATCACGACCAGTGTCGGTCCGGGCAGGTCGGCGCCGAAGCTTGTAAACACCTTTTTGAATTCCGGGATCACGAACATCATCATGACCGCCGTCACACCACCGGCTACCACCAGCACGGAGATCGGGTAGAACAGGGCTGCCTTGATCTTGCTCTTGATCGCCAGCATCTTTTCCTTATAGATGGCGATACGGTCGAGCAGGTTTTCCAGGGCGCCGGATTGTTCGCCAGCTGCCACCAGGTTGCAGTACAGGGCATCAAAATACACCGGATACTTGCGCAGGGCGTTCGAGAGACTGGTACCGGTTTCCACATCACCACGGATGTCGTTGAGCAGGCGCCCCAGCGAAGGGTTGCTGGTACCCTTGATGGCGATATCGAAGGATTGCAGCAGCGGTACGCCGGCACGCATCATGGTGGCGAGCTGGCGGGTAAACAGTGCGATGTCCTTGTCCTTGACCTTGGAGCCACTGCCGAACGAGCGCTTCTTGATCTTGCGTACCGAAATTCCCTGGCGGCGCAGGGTGGCCTGCACCACATTCTCTGTGTGAGCACGCATTTCGCCACGGATGATCTTGCCGGATTTGTCCTTGCCTTCCCAGGAAAAGACGGATTCCTTGATTTCACCACGCCGAGGGATTGAACGGGTCGCTGTTGCCATATCGTTTTCTCGCTAGTTATTCGTTGGTGGAGGCCAAGACTTCGGTCAATGAGGTCATGCCCTGCTTGACCTTCAGCAATCCGGACTGCCGCAGATCCATGACACCCTCAATCTGGGCCTGAGCGGCAATATCCATTGAGTTCCCACCAGTCATGATGATGCGCTGGAGTTCTTCCGTGATGGGCATCACCTGATAGATGCCTACCCGGCCCTTGTACCCGGAACCCTTGCAGCGCTCACACCCAACCGGGCCGTAAGGCTGCCAACTGCCATCCAGATCCGCCTCCGTGAAGCCAGCCTGAACGAGAGCTTCCATCGGTACGTCGATCGGTTTCTTGCATGTGCACAAACGCCGGGCCAGACGTTGTGCCGTAATCATGATCACGCTGGAGGCGATATTGAACGGAGCCACACCCATGTTCTTGAGACGCTCCAGCGTAGTCGGGGCGTCATTTGTGTGCAGGGTTGACAGCACCATATGGCCAGTTTGCGCTGCCTTGATCGAAATTTCGGCAGTTTCCAGATCGCGAATTTCCCCCACCATGATCACATCCGGATCTTGACGCAGGAAGGCTTTCAGCGAGACGGCAAAGTTCAGGCCCGCCTTGTCGTTCATGGTGACCTGATTGATCCCAGGCAGGTTGATTTCCGCAGGGTCTTCTGCCGTCGAGATATTGACGCCAGCTTTGTTCAGAATATTCAGACAGGTGTACAGCGACACGGTTTTACCGCTACCCGTCGGGCCCGTCACCAACACCATGCCGTAGGGACGCTGCACGGCGTCCAGCAGAGCTGCCTTCTGTTCGGGCTCATAGCCCAGCGCATCCACCCCCAGCATGGCACTGGTGGGGTCAAGAATACGCATCACGATCTTCTCGCCATGCAGTGTCGGCAGGGTCGAGACGCGGAAGTCGATCGCCTTGTTCTTGCTGAGCGAGAGTTTCATGCGGCCGTCTTGCGGCACGCGCTTTTCGGAAATGTCCAGACGCGAGATCACCTTGATACGCGCGGCGATTTTTTCCTTCAGCGCCAGCGGTGGCTGTGCGATCTCACGCAGAATCCCGTCCGTCCGGAAGCGGATGCGGTAATACTTTTCGTAGGGCTCGAAGTGGATATCGGAGGCCCCTTCATTAATGGCGTCTACCAGCACCTTCTGGATGAAGCGCACCACCGGAGCGTCATCCACATCGCCGGTGTCTGCCGGAATATCTTCGTCGGGGGCCGCTTCCGAGAGGCCCTCCATATCAAATTCATCGGGCGTGGTCAGGCTGCTGAGCGCCGAGGAAACCGATTCGTTCAGTTTACCCAGCAACTGGATGAGCTTGTCGACCTCCACCACCACCGGGTCAACAGCCAGCCCGGTCTGGAAACGGATTTCATCCAGAGCCCGCAGATTGGTCGGGTCTGCCAGCGCCACGGTGATGCGGTTGCCACGCTTGTTGAGGCCTACTACATGGTGCTTGACCATCAGCTTGGCGTCGATGGCGTCCTTGACGATATAGGACTCATCAAAAGACTGCAGATCCAGCCAGGGGCACCCAAAAGTGGTGGAGCAGAAATCGGCTATTTCGCTGGCACGCATGATGCTGCGGGAAACCAGTTCGGCGACAAAACCGCCGGGTTTTTCGGTTTCTTTGGCGCAAGCGAGCGCGTCGGCTTCTTTTATCCGATCGTGCTGTACCAGGGCGCGGGCCAGACCGCTAAGGACGGGTTGTTGAACAGAGGCCATTCGAAAAGTAATGTATGCTGGACTTTCAATAGCTTACCGACACAGCTTCAATTGAATTCTAACCCCAAGTGCGTCGTTTTTCACACCGATAGTCGGATGTGATAAGACTTTGGGCCGAACCCGGAATGAATCGGCTTGCATTATCAAGGCTTTCCCAAAATCACGAATTTTCTTTCGGCTGTTCGTACGTCTTATGCAGCCGAATGGGCATTTCGGGATCTGGTCAAGGCATTAGCGGCAAATGTCGGCCAAGGTTAATGGGGGAATCCTGGTTGATTGTCTGTTTTGATTAAAATTTGCTATTTGACGTTGTTTTTTCGGCTTGTTTTTGCCGGCAGTGGGGTTCTAAGGGAGGTTCCGTCAAACCGTTCTGCCCAAAATGATTTCAAGCACAAAGCGGGTGCCGGCATACGCCAGCAGCAGGCTGGCGAAGCCGGCCAAAAGCCAGCGGGTTGCTGTCTTTCCGCGCCAGCCAAGGAATTTCCGCCCTCCCAGCAGTAGAGCGAACAGTACCCAGGAGGCCACCCCGAAGATTGACTTGTGGGTCAGGGTCAGTGGCTTGCCAAAGATTTCCTCGGAAAAAAACAAGCCCGAGCCCACTGTCAACGTCAGAAAGACAAAAGCTGCCTGAATCAGTCGGAACAGCAGGTTGTCGAGCACGAGCAACGGCGGCAGGTCGAAATCCTTGCCGAGTTTGGCGCGATGCAGATTATGTTCCGCAGTAGCGAGGAGAATGGCGTGAAAAACAGCCAGGGTGGCCAGGCTGTAGGCCAGCATTGCAACCGTGATGTGAGCACGGAATGCCCAGGCGGGAAAACCGAAGGTTTGCGGGTGCCCGGGCAGAAGTATCGGCAGAATGCTCGCAATAGCCGCTATCGGTGCGGCGCGCTTGAGCAGGCTCTGTAATGGTGTCAGCATGCTTTCCAGGCAGTAGATCAGCATGGCCAGCCATAGCGTGAGCGATAAAGCCACGCTGAATCCGAAATGCAGGCTACCGGCACCGAACATGGTTTCCCGTAGCACCCAACCGTGGGCGACTAGAGCCAGCCCCAGCAGCGCCAGAATCAGCTTCGGGCGGCTGTTCGGGTTGCGCCAACAGGTTACGCCTAGAATGGCGTAGAGTGCGGCGGGGAGGAGTTGCAGTAGAATATCAAGCATACTTGCAGTTTAACGCTCAATCTGGCCAGTGTGGCGATTCCGCCCATTGTCCGTCATTTAAGTTGGAATAGCCCATGCTGGATAATTTGACTGGCCGCCTGGCGCAGGTCGTAAAAACGCTTCGTGGTCAGGCCCGCCTGACGGAAGACAATATTGCCGACATGCTGCGTGAAGTGCGCATGGCCTTGCTGGAGGCGGATGTAGCCTTGCCTGTGGTCAAGGATCTGATCGCCCGGATCAAGGAACGCGCACTTGGGCAGGAAGTGATCGGCTCGCTGACTCCTGGGCAGGCGCTCGTAGGTATTGTTCAGCAACAGCTGGCTGACATCATGGGCGGGGCTCAGGCCGGTCTGAATCTGGCCACCCAGCCGCCTGCTGTCATACTGATGGCCGGTTTGCAGGGGGCGGGGAAGACCACCACCGTCGGCAAACTTGCCAAATATCTTAAAGAGAAGCAGCGCAAGAAAGTTTTGACGGTGTCCTGCGACGTCTACCGCCCGGCCGCCATTGCGCAGTTGCAAACAGTGGCAGGGCAGGCCGGGGCTGAGTTCTTCCCGTCAACAGTCGAGCAGAAACCGGTGGATATTGCGCTGGCTGCCATTGATTACGCCAAGCGCCACTATTTTGATGTTTTGTTGGTGGATACTGCCGGCCGGCTCGCGATCGACGAGCAGATGATGGCTGAAATCAAGCAGCTGCATGCTGCTGTGAAACCCATCGAGACCCTCTTTGTGGTGGATGCCATGCTCGGGCAGGATGCCGTCAATACGGCGCGTGCCTTTGGCGAGGCGCTGCCGCTGACCGGCGTGGTGCTCACCAAGCTCGATGGTGATTCACGCGGTGGTGCCGCACTCTCTGTGCGGCATGTCACTGGCGCACCGATCAAGTTCGCTGGTGTCGGGGAAAAGCTTACCGGGCTCGATGAATTTCATCCGGATCGCATGGCCAGCCGCATCCTTGGGATGGGGGATATCCTCTCGCTGGTTGAAGAGGCCCGCTCCGCCGTTGATGAAAAGGCTGCGCTTGACCTTGCCAACAAGCTGCGCAAGGGCAAGGGCTTTGATCTGAATGATTTCAAGGATCAGATCGGCCAGATGCGCAAGATGGGCGGTTTTTCCAGCATGCTTGACAAAATGCCGGCACAGTTCGCGCAGGCTGCTGCCCAGATGCAGGGGCAGGAACATGAAAAGTCGATCGCCCGCATCGAAGGCATCATCAATTCCATGACCCCCTCCGAGCGCTCCAATCCCGATCTGATCAAGGCCAGCCGCAAGCGGCGCATCGCTACAGGGGCCGGGGTTCAGGTGCAGGAAGTCAATCGCCTGCTCAATCAGTTTGAACAGATGCAGAAGATGATGAAGCAACTCTCCAAGGGCGGGCTGGGGAAACTCATGCGCGGTCTTGGCGGGCTCAAAGGGATGATGCCAGGGCGTTGATCTGCCTTTGCCGAAAATCAAAAAAACCGCCGCAAGGCGGTTTTTTTTAGAAGCGTGAATTTTCCGGCCTCATGGTGCGGTTAATACCCATGAAATTCGCACGGCAATCATGAGTCACGAAGCAAATGTTTGTTGCTCAAACAAATATTCAGCGTAATCCCAAGTGAATTTTTGGGTGGGATTCTTGCTATCAATAACTTTTTGTAAAGCATCCCACAAGGAGGGTATTCGATTACAATGTGTGTCAGAGTGTGAAAAAATCACACTTTCTTAGTGCGAATTGCCGTGCGTTGCTCTGATCAATGCACTTGTCAGAAAAGTTTTGCAAATCTTGACAAGATTGCGCCATTATGCGAATGGCGATTTTTTGTAAACAAATGTCATTTTGACAAGACGGCGCGCTGTTGAATAATTGGTGCGAAAAGCATGCTAATTCAATTGCTGGCAGGAGTGGATATGCCCAGAAAAATCAATCGATCTGTCGTGGGGTTCTGGAGGGCGGGTTTTACCCTCATTGAACTCATGGTGGCGGTTGCCATTCTGGCGGTCATCCTGGCGGCTGCGATTCCGAACTTTACAAAGCAGATTCAGGGTGGGCGCGCGGAAATGGCGGCGAAGA
This sequence comes from Rhodocyclaceae bacterium UBA1310, assembly GCA_002307175.1. GTDB lineage: Bacteria > Pseudomonadota > Gammaproteobacteria > Burkholderiales > Rhodocyclaceae > Uliginosibacterium. The sequence goes on along the minus strand of DBTS01000148.1, from coordinate 10,303 downwards.
GCTTTGCGCGTACTGTGGCAAGTGCCCGAGCCATTGCTTCCCAAACAGGCCGTCGTACCCTCTTGGTTGTCAACTCCACACCTGCTGGTGTTGAGGGGTGTAACACCCCGCAATGGATGATTGTGCAAGGCACAACCGTTCTGAACTGCATGACGCAGGCAGACTTCTCTTCCAGGTATGAGGGGGCGAGTGTGAGTCCGGCTACATCTCTAACGATTACTTATTTGCCCACTGGCATTGCAAGTAATACAGATGCGCAGACCTATTCGTTCGTGGCGGGTAATGTAACCAAAAAGGTGACTATCAATGCGGGCGGCACAGCAGACCTCATTCTCTAAAGCCAGGTTGCGGGCGCGTGGATCGACACTGATTGAGGTGCTGATCGCTGTGCTGATTCTGTCGATAGGGCTGATCGGCTCCCTGAAGTTGCAGACAGAAGGCGTGCGCCTGAATGCTGATTCCCGGTACACCGTCCTTGCGTCGACTTTGGCTCAGGATGCCTTGGATGCAATAGCTTTTGACACGGCAAATGAGAAATCCACCTGGACATCCATAACCGAAACAACTGCGGCCACGGGAGTGACCGGCCGGGCATCAGATTGGCTTACCCGGGTGCAGAGGAATCTGCCTGACGGCAAGGCAAATATCAGTTGCGCGTCAAATCAATGCAAGATCATTCTCTTGTGGACTCCGCCTGGCAGGGCTCAGGTAAAGGCAATATATGAAATGTACAACAGCTGACAGCAGGCAGACTGGTTTCACAATCATCGAGTTGATGATTGCGCTTGTCTTGGGGCTGATCGTCATTGGCGGATCGCTTGCGCTTTTCGCGAGCCAGCGTGCGACGAGTGGATTGTCTGCGCAAATGTCTGATGTGCAGGCCGAAGGGCGGGTGGCACTCGATGCGCTCGCAAGGGATTTCCGTGCGGGTGGGGATTTTGGATGCTGGCCGGTTTCTACTCCGATCGATGGTCGCATGAATCAGACTGTCTTTAATGAGTATGCAGGTGGTGTCGTTGGTTACGATGCCGGGTCCGGTCTGCCGGCAACGAGTACGACGCTCTATGGATTGTCTACAGTGCGTGCCGCACTGCCATCTGATTCCAGTGTGGTCATTCTTACAGGCGTGAATGGCACCCTTACGCAGCTTGCTCAGGATATGACAACGCAGGCTGACAATCTGGTTGTTACCACACCAAAGACTGCGTTTGCTGCCCATGATGTGGCTGTCGTAACGGATTGCATCACCTGGGCCAAATTCCAGGTGACTGATGTGACAGCAGCCAGTTCAACCACGACGTCTCTTGCTCACACTGGCGGCGTTTTGTCGGATGTGTGGGGGCAGGGGAATGTAGATGGAAATCTTGGCGCTGTGTTCAAGAAGGACTCTACGGTTGGCCGGCTTGATTCAGTCTGGTGGTATGTGGGTGCTAGCGGTGGTCTCTATCGCATGAGTGCCCGGGATGGCGCTCCGGTTCTGGTTTCCAAACGCGTATATGCCATGAAGATTACCTATGATGTGGATAGCGATAGTAATGGAGTGATTGCCAGCTCCGAGCGGGGCAAGACTGCTTCTTCCCTGGCATCCACTGATTGGCCCAAAGTTCGGGGAGCAACAATCCAGTTGCTGATGCGTTCTGAAAAAATTGCAGATAGCGGAGTGCCGAGTACTTATACGACGTTTGCCGGCGTGACAATTCCCAGCGACAAGCATGTTTATTTACCCTTGCAGGTTTCGGTTGCCTTGAGGAATCAGCAATGAAAGCGAGTGTGAGTGTCTTTGATCGTCGTAAGTATTTGCTGCGCAGGGGTCAGCGAGGGGCCGCACTGATTGTGGCCCTGATCATGTTGATTTTGGTGTCACTTCTGGGGGCTGCTGGTTTTTTCATGAGTACTACCGAGGCAAGGGGTGCATCAGGCTGGAGTGATCGACAGCGTGCGTTGTTTGCTGCCGAGGGGGCTTTAAAGGAAGCAGAGTCTGCAGTCAAAACCCTGATTGCAGCCAATTCCAGTACTGATGCTCGCTTGGTTGTGACTGGAAGAACCGGGTATTACATCAGGCACGACAGCACCATTCCGGATGTGAGTGTTGCGTCGAACTGGAATACCACAAACGCCATTACAGCGACGATTGCGGATGATCTCTCCGGCAAGGTTTTCTATTTCGTCGTCTATGAAGGCGTAGCACCCACGCTTGATCAGGGGCTGCTACAGGGAAATGGCAATGTCAATCAGTCGAGCACCCGTCCCCGCTTTACCCTGTATGCCATGGCTGGTGGCTATAAGGATGGGACGCAGGTCGTTCTTTCAACCTCGGAAGAGTTCTGATTCGGACAGGAACAGATCATGATGCACATCAAAACAAAGAGGTTCGGTGCTGCGGCTGCCGCCGCACTATATGTCTTTTCGACCACCGCAGTCTTTGCGGCGACGACATGTGCCACTGCGCCAACTTCAGCTCTTTCGGTGATTGGTAACCACACGATTGATTTCAGTCAGGGCAATAATGACTGCAAAGGTAAAATCACGCTTTACAACTCTCCATCCGTGGGGGCAAATTCTGGAAATTTGAAGCAGGCTGATGCTCAGAATGCAAACCAAACCCTTTGCGTTTCTGTTGATACATCCTCTGGTACCAGTACGAATGTGACAGCATCCGGTACTGCTGCCGCAGCCCGTGCAACCATTACGTTTTCGGCATCGGCTGCAGATACGAAGATTGAGGCTTCCAATGATAGCCAGATTAATGTTACATCAAGCTCTGGTGTAAAAGTATTGAACAATGCAGGTGTCGGCAATGCGACTGATGCCGCAACAGCCACAAAAAGCCTGGTGGGGATCGCAAGTGGCGGGGATGGTGTTGTCACTTACGATAGTGCCTATGGCAGCTATATCGTTACCCTTCCCGGCGGGGATTATGGCACTGTCTCTTTGAGTGGGAAAACCAAGATAGTGTTCTCAGGTCCGGCGAAGATCAAAACACTGACTTGCGCCAGTTCGCGAGGGGTACAGTTTGCCGCAGGGACTACCTACATTGGCTATATCGATCATTCGGCGGGTTGCGATATCTATGTGGATTCCGCTGCCAGTTCGAGCAATCCCGTCATTCTCGATATCAATGGGATAAATGAGAAAGGGGAGACAAAAGGCTTTACGTTGCAAGGTGGCCCAACCTGCGTCAACTATGCAACGTCCGATGATTGCACTGCTGCCGATATGATTAGCCAGACCATTGCCACGATGTCTGCGCAGGATTCGAGCAAACTTTATATCAATGTGCTGAATGGGAACTTCACTGCACAGAACAATGAGGCCTGGGCCGCCAATATCTATGTTCAGAATGGCGGGGCCGATATGGGAACCGGGCCATTGACTCTCGTGGGGTCGATTGTGGCGAATGGCAACATCACCATGCAGGCCAATGGCAATACGAACTTCTACTTCCAGGCTGTTGCCACCGCATCGACGGATAAATCCTCATATGCGCTGACGCCGCCAGCCGTGCCTGCGGTGACATCTACCAATTCCCTGATTTATCGTGCAGTTCAACGAGACTATCAGGATGACGGCACGCAGGCCACTTCGGGTGATCTGGTGGCATATCGCCTGAACAGTGACAGTACCCAGAATTCGACAGCAGTTTGGAGTGCTACGGGCAAGCAGACGGCAAGTATCCGTGGAAGCAAGCTGTACACCCAGAAAAACATCACTTTTTCCGGTGCAGCGTCGGATTTTGAAACACTGCTGGAAGCCCAGTCGACGGATGCTGCGGCATTCACCGGAACGGTCGGGGCAGCCACGCTGACCAGTACTGCCGCCGCGATCATCAATCCTGCCACGCTAACTACCACCCAGTTGGCGGGTCGTTACAAGAATGCCCTGATTGGCCAGCCATGGCGAACCAAACCAATCATCGTCGGAAATTCAGTGCTGTTTGCAACTGATGATGGCATTTTGTATTCGGTTGCTGCCGGTGAAACAGGTGGAACGCTGAACTGGGGATGGATTCCGCGCCAGTTGCTGCCGCAGACTGCCAAGTATGACGATATGGCGCTCAAACATCCTTGGGGGCAGATTTCGTCAGTCACAGAAACTACCAAAACAACTGATTCTTCCGGAGTTTCGACTTATGTGACACAAACCTACATTGTCGGTACAGCAATGGGAGGCCAGGTTCACTTCTCATTGAAGGTGAGTAGTGATGGTGCCACGCTTCAGGGGGTTTCGTGGGTGGATTATCAGGCCAGTTCCTTCTCTCCCGGTTCTGGTACCGACAGCACGGGTACGGCAGGCTCTCTGGCGATGGCGGGCAACTGGTCGGGGGGTATTCCTGGGGGGCCTGCTGGTGGTGCTGCACCGGTTCCTCCGTCGAGTGATACTTCTGGCGGGGCAACTCGTGTGGCATACGTGTATGGCAACAGCACGGATGGTATGAAGATGGTGATACGTCGCCTGAATGGGACTGATGGAACCATTACTCCGGTCAGTTTCAAGGCGGCTGGTAATGCAGTGACATCAACCACTTCTACTGCCACGGAACATATTTCAAGCAATCTTCTCTACGTCGATGATTCTTCAATCTACTTCGGTACCAATGCGGGCAGGGTGGATCGCTCCGACTCCACCGGGCAGTTGTCCGCTTCGCCTGGAAACAAGGATCTCGGTGTCACAACCCCTGTCATCAACGTGAATGGCTCCCTGATTGCTTCCTCCGGTGGTTCGGGTCTGGTGCTGACTGCGCAGACAGCCTACCGATTGATTGCACTCGAATATCTTGGGGGTACCTGGACCGCACCTCTCTGGTGGACAGGGTTAAGTACCGACGGAACGACTTCGAGTTCATCCTCGACCTCGGTTCCCACCATCCCTGTGGCATCTGGCGCCACCATGCAAATCACGGCTGCGCCGGATATCATGAATGGAGAAATTTTCATGTATGTCACCCAGACGACGACAGATGCTAATACCTGCGCCACGACGGTCAATGGTTACGCGTTTGGTCCTCTCGCTTTGCTGACTGGAGGGTCGGAAGTGGACAATGCCAAGTTCAAGCTGACGGAAAGCATCAGCAGTTCCTTGCTGACCCTGATTGGATCAGGGCAGGCGACAGGAGGGGCGGGTACGACATTCAACGGAGTGGCTGGTATTCTGGCATCCACTACCAAGAATACGGGCCTGTTGTCGCCATCTTCCAGTACGGTGAAACAGCGGTTGAACTGGCGCGAACTGACGAATTTCTTCTAAGGGGCGAAGCGGAATGCAGAGAAGCGCTAAGCGGGGGTTCACGCTGATTGAATTGATGGTGGTGGTGGCGATTATTGCGTTGTTAACCGCAATCGCTTACCCCTCGTATATTACGCACGTTCGTAAAACGAGATATTCGCAGGCAAAGGAGGCCGCGCAGGAAGTCGCCAGCGCACTGGAGCGCGCCGTCGCGCAAACGACGGCCTATCCTGAAACGCTTGCGGCGGCCTCAATTCTTCAGCCGTACTCGGATATTTTTACGATAACTTATACTCCACAGGTGCCCGCTGGAAGTACCAGTACCTTGAAAACAAGCTACACCCTGATTGTGAAGGAGCAAGACTCCAGGTTTGGTCTCTGGGTCGGGATCAATGGTGCCGGTACAACCGGAGGCACGCATTGTGGCTGCGATGGAAAAGTGTGCACCGCCTCTTCGGTTGGGGCGTTTACTTCCTCGCAGACATCCTGCTCAGGATCGATGATTGCTTTTTAATCGGCCAAGTTCCTTTGTTGAGAGAAATAAGAAAGGCGCCCGCGGGCGCCTTTCTGTTTGCTGCGGCTTCTGGCCCTAGCGCAGGCCTGCAGCGTAATCCGCGACGGCCTTGATTTCCGCGTCGCTGAGGCGGCTGGCGACGATTCGCATCTGGCTGCTGGCGTCGTTGGCGCGCTCGCCGGTGCGGAAGGTTTTCAGCTGTGCTTCAACGTAGTCGGCGTACTGCCCCTGGAGCTTCGGGTAGGTGGTGGGAATGCCGAGGCCGTTCGGGCCGTGGCAGCCGGCACAGGCGGGGAGACCCTTGGTTTTATCCCCGGCGCGCCAGATGCGCTGGCCCAGTTCCACGGTGCTGCGGTTTTTGGCAATATCCGGTTTTTGCTTGAGCTGAGAGAAATAAGCGGCCAGGCCGCGCATGTCTTCATCCGAAAGGGGCGCGACCATCGGTGCCATGGTGGCGTTGACGCGCGCAGCGGGCTTGTTGCCGGTGGCTTTTAAATCATGCAGCTGTTTGAGCAGATAGGCTTCGTGCTGCCCGGCGAGCTTTGGGAAAGTGGCGGCAATGCCGTTTCCGTCCGGGCCGTGGCAGGCGGCGCAAAGGGTTTCTGCCGTCTGCTTGGCGCGTGCAAGATCCGGCTTGTTGGCTGCCGGCGCGGTTTGGGCAAAAGCAGTCTGGACAGTCAGGGCAATCATCAGGATTGAAATACGCGCGATCATTTTCACCTCTGCGGTGTTGCGTTCTTGAATCCTGTTATTCTATCCATACCATTGCCAATTGTGCGTGTAATCCTGCCTTTGGGGCATCAAGAATGCCCAGCCTCAGGCTTCCTGGCGCGCAGCAGCCACTTGCGGTACCGTTACGGGTGTCTTGCTGGCCTGCCGATTCCTGATCGCAGCGCGTCTATTGTTAGAGTTTCCAAGAAAATATCCAAATCGTCATGTCTTCCCTGTTTCGCCACGCCAATTTTGAGATTTCCATCGCCCGCCCCCAGGATCTGCCACAGGCCATGGGGCCGGAAATTGCCTTTGCCGGGCGCTCCAATGCCGGTAAATCCAGTGCCATCAACACGCTGGTGGGGCATAACCGGCTGGCTTTTGTCAGTAAAACCCCGGGGCGCACACAGCTGATCAACATCTTTCGGCTGCCCAGCGGCACGGCACTCGTTGATTTGCCCGGCTACGGCTACGCCCAGGTGCCTGAAGCTGTCCGCAAGCAGTGGGTGCATCTGCTGGAAGTCTATCTGACTTCCCGCCAGAGCCTTGTCGGGCTTGTTCTCATCATGGATTCGCGCCATCCGCTGACGCCGCTGGATATCCAGATGATCGAGTGGTTTGTGCCCACCGGCCGGCCTATCCATGTGCTGCTCACCAAATCCGACAAGCTTACGCGCGGGCCTGCTATGCAGACGCTTGCCAAGGTGAAGAGCGCGCTTTCGGCCTGGGGTGATCAGATCACGGTACAGCTTTTCTCCAGCCTCAAGAAAACCGGGATTGATGAGGCCGAAAAAGCCGTTGCTGCTTGGTTTGAGCCTGCAGATGAGGAAGTTGGGACGCCAGAATAAAATAAACCCCGGCGCGAGGGGGCACGCCGGGGTCAGAACGACCTGAATGACCCGGGGGAGTTCATACAGGTACCCGCTCAGGGAGGTGAAGCGGGTGACGGCTCGCACCGTCTGTAGCTATGATCGGCGGGGGGGCTAAAAAGTTTAATTTTCGTAATGTAAAAATATGTAAAGAAATTTCGCCCGGTCTTCTGTCTGACCTCTGACCGGCGAGTGGCCCTCTGAGAGGGCAAGAATCATTAACAGCTTCTCCGGACGGAAGACTGAATGAATATCCATATCCGTACCATGAACATGGCCGACCTTTCGGCGGTTCATGCCCTGCAATGCCGCGCCCACCCAGATCACTACCATGAGCCAGTGGAAGCATTGGCGAGCCGCCTGGTGCTGGGGCCGGATTTCTGTCTGGTGGCGGTAGAGTCGGCAGGCGTTTCCCCGCAGGGCTTGCCTAACGGGGGCGTGTCGGCCTCTCTCTCCGCCTATTTCCTGGCCCATCCTTGGGCCGGTGATCCGCCGCCGCTACATGAGGCACTGCCGGGCCGCTTGAGCGAGCCAGCGCACTATCTGTTTCTCCACGATATGGCGGTGTGCCCCCGACGGCAGGGATTGGCGCTGGGCAGCCAGCTTCATGATGCGCTGCTCGCACGCGCAGCCCGCCATGGTTTTGCGGAACTCAGGCTCGTAGCGGTTGGCACCGCCCGGTCCTATTGGCAAAAACTGGGGTTTGGCGAGTGCGATGGTGTCGGCCTGCATTCCAGCTATGGCGATGCGGTGCTGATGCGCAAGCTTCTGGTGCCTCAGGTTCTAGCCGGGTATTCCGTATCTGCGGCTTGAAAGGCAGCTTGCCGAATTGAAGCGCCGGTCGACCCAGTTGGGCTCTTTTTGCGGTGGAGCAATCCAGATCGTGCGCATGCCCAGGCGTTTGGCCGGGCGCAGGTTGATCGCCGTATCTTCCACCATGATGCAGCGCCGTGCCGCTACCTTGAGCCGGCGCAACACCGCCCGATACGCCCGGATCTGCGGTTTGGGGTGGTAGCCCAGATCTTCCACCGAAAAGGCGCCATCGATCACACGATCAAGCCCCGTGGTTTTGAGCACCACACGAACGTAGCTGCGTGGTGCGTTTGAAAAGATGTATTTTTTCCCCGGCAATCGCCGCAGGCGCATCAGCAATGTCTGATCAAACACCACCATCCCCGGCAGATCCTCGAACTGATGGGTGGCGTGCAGAAAATGCCGTGGGCTTGTGCCGTGGTGGCGCTCCATGCCGCGCAGGGTGGCGCCATAGCGTTGCCAGTAGTGCTGGCGCAGGGCGCAGGCATCCTCCAGGCTGAGCCCGAGTTCCGCCGCCAGATACGCTGTCATCGAGCGGTTGATATGCGGGAAGATGTGGGCGCTGGCGTTATGCAGCGTGTTATCGAGGTCAAACAGCCAGATAGGGGCGTGTATCACAGCAGATTCTGATAAAAAGTCAGGTCCTGATCTGAAAAGCAGCAGAACGTGATGGTTTCGATGCCGGGGCATTCCTGCAGCGTCATGCGTACGCTGTCTACCGCAATGCGTGCAGCTTCATCCTTGGGAAAACGGTAAACGCCCGTGCTGATACCGGGAAAGGCAATGCTTTTGAGTGCATGTGTGTGGGCCAGCAGCAGGCTATTGCGGTAACAGGCGGCGAGCAGTTGCGGCTCACCGTGGCGCCCATCCTGCCAGACCGGGCCGACGGTGTGGATCACGTGGCGACAGGGCAGGGCGTAGGCGGCAGTGAGCTTGGCCTGCCCAGTCTTGCAGCCATTCAGGCGGCGGCATTCTTCCACCAGTTGGCGGCCTGCCGCACGGTGGATTGCGCCATCCACCCCACCACCGCCGAGCAGGCTGGAATTTGCGGCATTGACGATGGCGTCAAGCGGCAGAGTGGTGATATCGGCGCAGATTGCTTGCAGGGTGGCCACAACAGCTTCCGTACGGCTGGAGAATCCCGCTATTGTAGTCTTCCGGCAGAATGGCGGCAGCGTCAGCCGCGGGGGCGGAACTGGATGATCGCGCGCCCATCATCGGTATGGGTGGGGGCGGCTTTCCAGGCGTGCCCGAAAATCAGCTCTACCGTAATAGGAAACTGGCCGTCTGCAGTGGTCTGCTCCAGATGTTGTCGGGCCTGTTCCCAGCCATGGCGGCCGGAGAGGCCATGCGGGCGACCTACAGCGGCATTCGCGCTGCCTGAGTGGCGCAGATCGGAGATCAGGGTGGCGAGATCGGGATAGGTCAGCGTGAGCATCTGCATGTCCATCACCGGATCGGAAAACCCGGTGCGGACGAGGCAATCGCCAATGTCGTGCATGTCGATGAAGCGGTGTACCCGCTCACCGGCCCGGTCTGGCAGTGCATCCCGCAGCTCGCTCAGGGTGTCCGGCCCCAGGGTGGAAAACATCAGCAGCCCACCCACCTTCAGGATGCGTTGCATCTCACGCAGCGCTGGTTCCGGATCGGTCAGCCAGTTAAGCAGCAGATTGCTCCAGATCAGATCGAAACCGCCGGCCGCGAGTGGCAACTGCTTGGCGTCAGCACATACCAGCGCGGGAGGGCGATTCCGGCCCAGCAGGCGCTGGCCCAGCGTGCGCTCCGGCAGTGCCTCCTGCAACAGCGGGTGCGCAAAATCCAGCCCCACCTGCAGGGCTCGCGGAAAGCGTGCAGCGAGCATGGGCAGGTCGGGGCCGTGGCTGCAGCCCAGATCGAGGATTTTTTCCGGCGCGAGGCGGATGTAATCGAGGCGCTCCGCCATCCGGCTGCTGACTTCTCGGGCCAGAAAATCGGCGCCGCTGATGGTGGCGGCCGCCTCCGAAAAATGGCGTCTGATGCAAACGGGGTCGAGCGCAAAGTCAGTGGTGGATGCGGTCATTTCATTGGGTCAGCAGATCCAGCTTGCGCGCCAGCCATTGCGTGGTGGTGGCCTGGATCAGGATAGTCATGAGAATGGCGATGAAGGTGATGGCGCTGACCACTTCGGCCCCCG
>DBTS01000057.1 GCA_002307175.1 Rhodocyclaceae bacterium UBA1310 | reverse complement strand
ATTTCCCCGGTTGCGGTTCCGAGCGGCTGTTCTCGCAGGTTGGTCTGGCGACCCAGGCCATGTTGTGGAATGTCGGCGTGCAGACGGTGTTGCCCCCAGGGTATCTGTGCTGCGGTTATCCGCAGCGCGGTTCGGGTGATTTCGATAAGGCGGAAAAGATCATCACCGATAATCGTGTGCTGTTCCATCGCATGGCCAATACCTTGAACTACCTCGATATCAAGACCGTCGTGGTGTCCTGTGGTACCTGTTATGACCAGTTGCAAGGCTATCAGTTTGACAAGATATTCCCCGGTTGCCGCATCATCGACATCCATGAATATCTGCTGGAAAAAGGCGTGCGTCTGGAAGGCGTGACCGGTACCCGTTACATGTACCACGATCCCTGCCACTCGCCGATGAAGTTGCAGGATCCATTGAAGACCGTGAATTCCCTGATCACGACTGTCGATGCACAAAAGATCGAAAAGAATGACCGTTGTTGCGGCGAGTCCGGTACTTTTGGTGTCAGCCGTCCGGATGTCTCGACGCAGGTGCGCTTCCGCAAGCAGGAAGAAATCGAAAACGGGGCCCAGGCCCTGCGCGCTGATGGTTTCAAAGGCCCGCTCAAGATACTCACGGCCTGCCCGAGCTGCCTGCAGGGGCTGCAGCGCTACAACGAAGATGTGGAAGGTCTGGACACCGATTACATCGTGATCGAGATTGCCCGCCACCGCCTTGGCGAAAACTGGCTGGGGGATTACGTGCAGCAGGCCAATGCCGGTGGCATTGAGCGGATTCTGCTGTAACGGGACCCGTACGCATCGATATGCCGGTCGGCCCCGTGCCGACCGGTTACGCTCAGGAAAATGGAATGACGCAGGAAAACCCGTTTGAGCTGTTCAGCACCTGGATGGCGGAAGCAGAAAAAACCGAGCCGAATGACCCGAACGCGATGGCACTTGCCACCGTCGGTGAGGATGGCATGCCTTCAGTGCGCATGGTGCTGCTGAAGGCCGTAGATGAACACGGCTTTGTGTTCTACACCAATCTGGGCAGCCAGAAGGGCCACGAACTGGCCGCCAATCCGCAGGCAGCCCTGTGCTTTCACTGGAAAACGCTGAGACGCCAGGTACGCGTGGAAGGTGCCGTAATTCCCGTCACAGATGCTGAAGCAGACGCCTATTACGCCAGCCGTGCGCGTGATTCACGCATCGGGGCGTGGGCCTCGAAGCAGTCGCAGCCCATGGAAACGCGTTTCGATCTGGAAAAACGTGTGGCGCTCTTTGCTCTCAAATTCAATATCGGTGAGATTCCACGCCCGCCTTTCTGGAGCGGTTTCCGCATCGTCCCACGGAAAATCGAATTCTGGCGCGACAAACCCTTCCGCCTGCACGAACGCCAGGTCTACCGACGCCAGGAAGATGGTGGATGGCGTACGGAAATTCTATTTCCATAAGCGCTTTCCATAAAAGAAAACGCGGCATGTGCAAAGCGCAATGCCGCGTTTTTCATTCTGTCAGAACAGGTCTAGAAAATCACCCAGACTGCCACCGATATCACCAGCGCCACTCCGATCAGCACAGGTGCGTGGGCACGCAATCCTTTTTTTCGCTGGACCATGTTGCTCTGGGCTTCAAGCAGCCGATGCAGATCCTGCGTGCGCGCAGTGCCAGGCTGCGGCGAAGCCGCCACGCTGTTGCGCATCAGGCCGACAGGCATGTTGCCGAGAATCGTCGTCTGGTTGGCATAGGCTGAGGCATCCATGGGAATCTGCCCACGCTGGGGCTGCGGCCGGGCCAGTTCGGCACCACAGGCGCGACAGCGGGACCCCGGTGTCTGGCGGTGCCCACAAGTGCCGCAGCGCACGTATTCAGCCGACTTCGCCGCTCGCGCTGGCAAGGCAGCGGGGGAGCGCAACAGGGGCGCTGCATAACTTGAGGGCTGCACCACCGGCGCGGAATCAGGCATTGCAATCGGGCCAGCCTTCTCCGCCATATCTTCAACATAATCGGCAGCGGTTTCCGGCAGTTCGTATTGCGTCTGCAGCAGACCGGCATAAATTTCATCGTCATGCCGGCGGAAACCGGGGGGACGTTTCTCTTGGGGTACCTCAGGACTGGTCGCCACGACATTGGCTTCCGGCTCGGGAGCGGCAACGTTTTCGGCATGTTTCTCGTCAAGCGTTTCCACTTCGAGATTGATCTGCATGCCGATGCGCGCAAGCTCAACCACATAGCGGGAGCCGACATCGGCAGAGACCCGGCGCTTGAGCACGGATTTGCTGCCGCTGAACATGCGCTCCACCTGAGCGGGATTTGCCTTGAGCTTGGCTGCAGCAGCGCGCATGACAGCCTGACGGTCGAAGCTATCCAGCGTACGGCCCCAGAACACCACTTTGAAGGTAGCCAGCGCCTGCACAGTTTCCTGCGCACGCGGCGTGTGTACGATCCCGGCATCCATCCCCAGACGGCGCAGCACATTCAGATAAACGCGACCGGACTCTTCCGTCACGCCCTTTTTCAGGACGACGCGTTTGCCTGAAAACAGCCGTTCCACCTGCCCAGCGTCCAGACTCAAACGGCTGGCCACCGCTTTACGGACAGTCATCGGATCATGGCCGTCCAGCAAACGGCCACTAAATACGATGCAATACATGGGTTGCTCCCAATTCGACGATGCCGGCTTCCAGCCAGACTTTTTTGAGCCAAATATCCGCAAGACGGCACGGCTTGCCCGTCCGGGCATGCGCTAATATGCCTGAAAAATGATTCAAGTGCCGATTTTTTTTCGTGCTGGCTGTTGCACTCCGGCAACAATCAGCGCCGCAGCAGGAATACCGCCACGCCGGCCAAAATAGCAAGAATCAATACGATAAGAACATACGAAAAACGCCCACCGCGCGATTCCGGTTCCCTGGCATATTGATCTTCGAGGCTGGAATCCAGTGCCGGGTCATGCCGCCGGCGCAATGGAATGGGCGCCGGAGGAGGATTATCCGACACCACCACGGTCAGCTCGTCGTTGCGGTTGACCACAGTCGTCGGTGCCCCCGAAGGCACTTCCGCACGCCCCACATAGGGCCCCTTGCGAGAGGGCAATGTAACACCGCACTTCTTGCAGCTGGCGGCATAGGGCTGATAGAAGCCGCAGCGGGGGCAATTCAGGAATCCATCCGTATTGGCCGGGGCAAAACCCACCTGCGGAGTCGGAGCTGGGGGAATCCCCGGTACTGACGCTGCCGTTTCTGCTGCCACGGAGGACGACGTGTCATAGCCGGCGAACGGAGTTCCCGAGAGATCGCACGCGGTACGCAACAACGCACCATATTGGGGATCATCTTCCTGCTGCGCCGCAGAAGGCACGCTGGGAACTTCCTTGGTGGGCACATGGGCCGGCATGGAGCTGACGGGCGCGTCAACCTCAAGCTCGATCTGCATGCCCAGCAAGGCCAAATCGACCACCAGACGCCCCCCCTTGTCAGCACTCACACCACGCTTGAGTACCACCTTGGCGCCGGAAAACACCTGCTTCACCACCGTGGGCGAAAGCTTCAGACGTTTCGCCACCGCCGCCATCACGGTTTCACGTTCAAAACCTGGCAGTATCCGCCCCCAGAAAACCACCTTGTACTGGGAGCCATCACTTTTGACTTCCGGGACGCCTTCCATGGGCACCAGCTTCGCGTCGAGCCCAAGGGCACGCAGTTCGTTCAGGTAAGCCAGACTGCTTTTTTCATTGATGGCCTTTTTGAGCACTACCGTCTGGCCGGAGAACAGGCGGTCGATCTGATCGTCACGCAGACGCAGACGCACCCCCACCTCCATGCGCACCATCTGGAGGTCAAAACCTTCCAGCAGACGGCCTTCGAACTCAATCCGGTACATCATTTCAAATTTCCCCTTCGTGGAAGTTACGGGACAAAGAGCGATAACCCCCGTAACCAGGGTCGGTCTTATTATGGGAACCGATTATGCCTATGCCGCCGACTCCGCGCCTTGTTGAGGCGCAATTTCCGGACGAGCGAGAACGGCAGACGGTCAGATGGGTAAACTACAACGGGCCGCACAAGGCGGCCCGTAACTTTTTGTGAAACTACCCTTCCGTACTTAGCGCGGCAGAACGCTTTCGCCCATAAGGAAGGTATCAACCTCACGCGCCGCCTGGCGCCCTTCACGGATGGCCCAGACCACCAGCGACTGGCCACGGCGCGTATCGCCTGCAGCAAAGACCTTCGTCACATTGGTTGCGTAGCAGCCGGCCCCATCCGTCGTGGCCTTGGCATTGCCACGCGCATCCTTGTCGACACCGAAGGATTCGAGCAGGCTTGCCACCGGGTGCACAAACCCCATGGCCAGAAACACGGCTTCCACCGGAATCTCGCGTTCCGACCCGGCAACTTCACTCATCTTCATCTGGCCGGTCTTGTCGTCGCGCTTCCATTCGACCTTGGCGGTCAACATGGACTTGAGCTTGCCATTCTCACCACGGAATTCCTTGGTGGTGATGGCCCATTCGCGCTCGCAACCTTCGTCATGCGACGAGGAGGTGCGCAGCTTCATCGGCCAGTACGGCCAGGTCATGGACTTGTTTTCCTGTTCCGGCGGCTTGGGCATCAGTTCGATCTGGAGGATGCTCTTGGCGCCCTGGCGGTTCGAGGTGCCGACGCAGTCGGAACCCGTATCACCACCGCCAATGACCACCACGTTCTTACCGCTGACCTTGATCTGATCCTTGACCTTGTCCCCCGCGTTGACCTTGTTCTGCGGCTGCAGGAATTCCAGTGCGAAATGCACACCTTCGAGCTCGCGCCCCGGCACGCCCAGATCACGCGGCACTTCGGAGCCGGCGGCGATCAGCACGGCGTCGAAATCCTTGAGCAGCTTCTTCGGGCTGATCTTGGTCTTGGCATCACTACCAATGCCCTTGGGCAGATCAGCGTCCCCAATGTACACCGAGGTCTTGAACGTGACGCCTTCGGCTTCGAGCTGCCTGGTGCGGCGATCAATGATGCCCTTGTCGAGCTTGAAGTCGGGAATGCCGTAGCGCAGCAGGCCACCCAGACGATCATGTTTCTCGAACACGGTCACGTCATGACCGGCGCGGGCAAGCTGCTGTGCCGCAGCCAGGCCGGCCGGGCCGGAACCGACAACGGCAACCTTTTTGCCGGTCTTCACGGCAGGCGGCTGGGGCTCGACCCAGCCGTTTTCCCAGGCCTTGTCGATGATCGCATGCTCAATCGACTTGATACCGACCGGTTCGGCATTGATGCCGAGGGTACAGGCAGACTCGCACGGTGCCGGGCAGATACGGCCCGTGAACTCGGGGAAGTTGTTGGTCGAGTGCAGCACTTCGATCGCTTCGCGCCACTTCTGCTTGTAGATCAGATCATTCCAGTCGGGAATGATGTT
>DBTS01000025.1 GCA_002307175.1 Rhodocyclaceae bacterium UBA1310 | reverse complement strand
ACCTCGGTGGTGGTCATGAGCTGGCCGCCCTGGGAGAGGCCGGTGATGAGCACGGGCTTGAGGTTGGCACGTGCGGCATACACGGCAGCGGTGTAGCCAGCCGGGCCGGAACCCAGGATGATGAGGGGGTGGTGTTGGGTGGGTGTCGTCATCATCGTCTGGGAGTTTGTAGGGTTTATGCGTTTGACTTACATTTCGCGGAGTGCATCGAGTGTTTCGCGAAGTGCTTTGGCGGCATTTACTGCATCTTCTTCCGAAGTGTAGCGGCCAAAACTGATGCGCAGGGTGCGTGCTGCCTGCTCCGGGCTCAGGCCGATTCCCGTCAGCACATGAGAAGGCTTGTTGGAGGCAGAATTGCAGGCCGAGGTGGTGGAGATCGCCATGCGGCCATTCAGGTAGGCTGGTTCAAAGCTGCTGTCGGCAATCGTCAGGCTCAGGGTATTGGGTACCGTTTGAGTCTGGGCGGCATTCAGGGTGATCCCGGGGATACCTTCCAGCTCGTGCAAAAATGCAGCGCGCAGATTCTGCATGCGGCTGGTTTCAATTTCGAGTTTTTGCCCGGCGATGGCAAAGGCGCTACCCATTCCCACGATCTGGTGGGTGGCCAGCGTGCCCGAGCGCAACCCGCGTTCGTGCCCACCGCCGTGGATCTGTGCCTGCATCAGGGGGGCTGCGCGCTCTCCCACATACAGTGCGCCGACACCTTTCGGGCCATAGGTCTTGTGGGCGGAGAGCGAGAGCATATCCACGGCCCAGGTGCCCACATCAATCTCCACCTTGCCGGTGGCCTGAGCGGCATCCACGTGCATCAGGGCACCTTGTGCCCGCACCGCTGCGGCAATTGCCGCCACGTCGGTGATGCTGCCGATTTCGTTATTCACGAGCATCAGTGTCACCAGCAGGGTATCTTCGTGCAGGGCATTGCGTACCGCTTCGAGGGTGATTGCGCCCGTGCTATCCGGCTGCACCCAGGTGATTGTAGCGCCTAGCGCTTCTGCGTAATGCAGAGTATCCAGCACCGCCTTGTGTTCAAGCGGGCTGCTGACGATGTGCGCAGATTTTCCCGGATGGGTCTGGAAGAAGTGTTCCAGCACACCTTTGATCGCCAGATTGTTCGATTCGGTGGCACCCGAGGTCCACACGATCTGTGCGGGCTGGGCACCGATCAGCTGTGCCACCTGGGTGCGGGCGTATTCAACAGCCAGCTTTGCGGATTGCCCGAATTCATGAGAACTCGATGCCGGATTTCCAAATTTTCCGGTGAAACCCATGTGCTGCGCCATAATAGAGATGACGTTTTCATCAACAGGAGTGGTGGCCGCGTAATCCAGATAGATGCAGGTTTGGCTCATGGTCTATGGCGTTTGAACGTAATTCAAATGGTTTTTGTGAGACGAAACTGAAAAAGTGACAGTGTTTCGGAATAATATTTTTGAAGAATCTGGTGCAGGCTTTCCGGGCGACGGGTCTGTAGGGAATTCACCTTAAAGTTTGGCTGCCGTCGGGCACTCAGATTCTTCGTATCTCATGCCGCATCCTGCTGCTGAGAGGCTTGCTCAATGCAGGCTTGTGCCTGATCCAGCGCGTTGCACATATCCTTGATGAGGTCCTGCGGGTTTTCTAGTCCGGCATGCACGCGGATCAGGGTGCCGCCGTATTGCCAGGTGCTGGCCGTGCGTTTCGGGCGCCCGACAGGGAGTGCCAGGCTTTCGAAGCCACCCCATGACAATCCAATCCCGAAGTGTTGCAGCGCACCGAAAAAACGGGAAATAACCGCGCGATCCTCGCTGCCGAGGATGAATGAGAACAGGCCACTTGCGCCTGTAAAATCGCGCTTCCACAGCGCGTGCCCCGGGTCGTCAGGAAGAGCCGGGTACATAACGTGCATGACGGCGGGGTGTCGCGACATAGCCTGTGTCAGGCTCAGGGCGCTTTCGGAATGCTGGCGCAGCCTTACGCCGAGCGTCCGCAGACCACGCAGGCCGAGATAGACATCTTCAGGCCCCGCAGTTTCGCCGAATTGCTGAAAGCGTTTTTGCAGTCTATCCCAGGCATGTACATTGCTTGTGACGGTGCCTAGCAGCGCGTCCGAGTGGCCGAGTATATATTTTGTGGCCGCCTGGATGGATACATCTGCACCATGTTCAAATGGCTTGAAGTACAGAGGAGAGGCCCAGGAGTTATCAATGACCACAAGCGCACCGGCAGCGTGGGCTATCTCTGAAAGCAGTGGCACGTCACAGACTTCGAAGCTTTGTGATCCCGGAGATTCAAGGTAGACCACGCGTGTGCGGGGTTCGATGAGTTGGCGGATGCCGTCGCCGATAAGTGGGTCGAAGTAATCAACCCGAATACCATAGCGCGGTAAAATTTCGTCGGCAAAACTTCGGGTGGGACCGTACACGTTATCGGTGATAAGTACATGGTCCCCCTGTTCCAGCAATGCCAGTAATGTGTGGGTACAAGCCGAAAGACCGGAGGGGAATACCTGGGTGCGGTAGCCGCCCTCAAGCTCGGCGATGGCATCTTCGAAGGCACTGATCGTGGGAGATCCGAAACGTCCATAATTCCCGTACGGGTTGCCGCTGTGCTGGGCGGCTTCCCAGGCTTCCAGACTTTCGGCCAGAATCGTGGAGCCACGGAAGATCGGCGGGTTGACGTAGCCGGCGTAGCGCGAAGGGTTGCGGCCGGTATGGGTCAGAAAGGTATCCTGGGGAAGTGATGATGTTTTTGTCATGGGGGCTGTTTTGCGTGGGCGACTCCAGATAGCTTAGCGACGGCAGGGTGGAAATTTATACGTAAGTTTTCTGTGTTTTGATTGTTTTTAGAAAAATTATTTCAATATAAGACTTTCTTGGTGTATAAATTTTCTATGGATAAGTTTGACGAAGAAATTCTTTCTCGCTTGCAGATCGATTGCACGATCTCCATCAATGATCTCGCCGAAGCCGTGGTGCTGAGCCCCACCGCCTGCTGGAGGCGGGTGCAGAAGCTTGAAGAGATGGGCTACATCCGTGGGCGCGTGGCAGTGCTCGACCGCAAGAAACTCAATGTCGGCGTGTCGGTCTTCGTCTCGGTCAGCACAAGTCAGCACACCCCCGCGTGGATTCAGGAGTTTCACGATACGGTGGCGGAGATTCCGGAGATCGTCGAGGTCTATCGCATGTCTGGTGATGTAGATTATCTGATGCGTGTCGTGGTGCCGGATATCGAGGCCTATGATGGCGTCTACAAGCGCTTGATCCAGGTTCCCGGCCTTGCGGATGTCAGTTCGGCATTCGCGATGGAGCAGATCAAGTACACCACGCAACTGCCACTCAAGTACATCAGGTAGCGCAGCGCCCAAAAATTTTTTTTTGCGCTACGCTGACGCTTTTTCTTCTGCGTTTCACATACGGCATGAAGGCACGCATAAACCTTCCGCCCATTCAACCTTGTGACGCAGGAGAAGCATTTTGGATACGCAACGAGCCCCCTTGTCCCGCCGGCAGGAAGTGTTTGCCGCCAGGCCTCATCCGCTTGTGCTGGCCCTATCAATTGCCTACGCAGGTGTTTTTCTGGCCATGCCGGCATATGCCCAGGCGCAGACAGCCACCGGCGCTGCTGTCGTCGATTACGCTATTGTCCCGGGTTCCCTTGAGCAAACCCTGCTGAGCATTGGCCGCCTGTCCGGGCGTGCCATCGTTTTCGATCCGGCACTTGTACGTGGCCATACGGCGGCCGCGGTGGAAGGTCGCCTGGGCGTGGAAGAAGCCGTGCGCAAGGCGCTTGCGGGTAGTGGGTTGGAGCTGTCGGGTGGGGCGGATGGTGTATTGACTGTGAAGGCAGCCAATGCCGTTGCAGCGCCGACAGTGGCCGCTCCGGTGGCTTCCAGTGAATCGGTAACGCAACTCAAGGCCATTCAGGTGGTCGCTGAGCGCGATCAGGCGGAAACGAGTTTCAAGGTTGATCGCACCAGCACTTCAACCCGTAGCAACACCGACCTGATGGATCTGCCTTCTTCAGTGACGGTGGTGACCGCCAAGGTGCTGGAGTCGCAGCAGGCAACTTCCGTCGAAGATGCCATTGCGAATGTAGCCGGCGTGATCTATACCGCTAGTCCTCAGGGCAGCCCCAGTTACTCCATCCGTGGATATGGGCAGACCAGCGCACTGAACAACGGGCTGACAAACAGTGCCGCACCGCAGTCCAATATTTATGGTGTGGAGCGTATCGAGGTGCTCAAGGGGCCGCAGGCCATCCTGTCTGGTCAGGGCTCGCTGGGTGGCGCAGTCAATATTGTGAGCAAGAAGCCGCAGGCCGAAACGATTCGCGATATCACCCTGCAATACGGCAGCTATGGCGACAAGACGGTGGCTGGCGATTTTTCCGGGGCGCTCACTGCAGACAAGAAACTCACCTATCGCCTGGTGGCGGCAGGTGAGCTGCAGAATAACAATTGGGCCGGGTACGAAGGCAACAAGACCGAGTACATCATGCCCGAGTTGCGCTGGAAGGATGATAAGACAGATGCCACCATCGGCTACTCCACGGACAACCGCAGAACCGCGCCGACGGCCTACACCTTCGCCTACAAAGGCTATGTGCAGCAGGCGCCGAATGGTGTATTGGGGGATGATTCTGACGGATTCGGTGTGCACACGCAGAACTACTTCTATACGGTGGAACAGAAACTCAGTGACAACGTAAGCTTCAACAGCAAGATGCAGTTTACGACATTTGAATTGTCCCTGCGCATGCATTCCCCGCTGGGGCTCACCGGCACAGATACGATGTATTACGCGGGAACCCATCAGGAATCGCGGACGGAAACCACTGCCGGGGATCACTATCTGGAATCCAAATTCAGCACAGGCGCTGTTCGTCATAAACTGACGACCGGCATCAGTCACGATAGCACCAATTATTATCAGGAGCAGTTCCAGGATAATTCGGTACAGGTGCCGATCTATGCAGATACGTCATTGTTTACGCCGGTCGGGGGCTATCCGTATTCTACGTTCTCCCAGAAAGGTTCGCAGTTTGGTGCCTACGTGATTGATCTGATGTCGTGGAACAAGTTCAACCTCCTGGTAGGGGGGCGCCGCAGCAAGTATGAGTCCGGCTCTGATCTTACCTACCTGACGGGAAGCAAGAAAGAGTACGCAACGCCATCCAAGGGAATGTGGGAAACCACGCCTATGGTAGGGCTGGTCTACAACGTCACACCAAACGTTTCTGCGTATGCTAGCTACGCCGAAGGCTTTAATCCGCAGTTGGGTTACAGTATTTGCGGTGGCGCGCAAAGCCAGCCGATGCGCACGCGCAACAAGGAAGTTGGCATGAAGTTCGACTTGCTTGACAGCAAGTTCTCCGTTACGACTTCGGCATTTGATCTTGATCAGTTGAATACCCTGCAGTACAACAGTTCAGGTGCTTGTTATAACCTGATGTCTGCTCAGCGCACCAAGGGCGTTGAAGTGGATATGGCAGGTGAATTGACAAAAGGCCTCAATCTTCTGGTTAATGCGACCTACAGCACGATTGAAGATGTGTCTGGCTACTATCAGGAATACGCAGCCCGCCCCAAAAAGAAGGCCAGCATCTGGGCAACCTATGACTTCCAGTCGCAGCTCCTGCATGGCTGGGGAGTGGGTGTCGGCTTGTCCGCATGGGATTCCAGCCTGCTTGGCTATCGCTACAGCACCACCACGACCGATCCGGTAAAACTTGCCGGCGCTGCGAGAACCGATGCATCGGTTTCCTATCATCGTAAGGATTGGTCTGTCATCCTGGGGGTCAAGAACGTGTTTGATCGCCAGCTCTATGAGTTTGCCACGACCGACGTGTATGTGCCGATGCAGCCAGGGCGCACAGCAACGCTGACGTATAAGCTCAGCCTCTAAGATCCGGCTTATCCGTGCAGAAAATGGGCAGCGCGCGCATGCCGCTGCCCATTGTTTTTAACCAGAACAGAGAAAAGTACTGAACAATGTCCGAATACATTCTGCAGGTAAGCGAAGCGTCATTTGAAGCGGATGTGCTCGCAGCGGTACAGCCGGTTCTGCTCGATCTTTGGGCTCCCTGGTGTGCCCCCTGTCGTGCAGTGGCTCCCGTACTTGAAGGTCTGGCGCCAGAATATGCAGGCGCGCTGACTATTGCCAAGCTTAATGTTGAGCTGTATCCCGAGGTGCAGAAGCGTCTCGGTGTACGGGGCATCCCAACACTGATCCTGTTCCGCGCCGGCAAAGAAGCCGCTCGCCTTTTGGGAGCCAAACGCGCGGAGGAATTTCGTGCGTGGTTCAAGGTACAGGGAATTGTGCCCACTTCTGATGGCGTTATGCAGCGTGAAGAGGCTGATGCAGGTGCAGGCGCTTTTCATGGTGATGCGGAACTGCGCGATTATCTGCTTGGCAGGCTGCGTCAGCGTGTGGCGGAGGGGCGTGTGGAAGCCTCATTCATGCCGCACTGGGAGAATGGCAAAGGTACGCTCAGCGCAGCCTTGGTCAGCCATGGCTCAGCGGATGTATTTGGCAGGCTGACGGGGATGCCTGTCTCGTTTGCTGCAGCCCTGGAGTTCTGTTCCATTTCCCGGGCAGATCAGGCGGAGGTTGATAGCCTTGTTGGCGGTGTTCAGGCCGGTGCTGATTTGCGCCAGATTGCAGCCCGCCTGGCTGTGGCACTGATGAGTGATGATTTTGCGGCATGGCCGCAGATACTTGATGATGCCGAAGTGGATGGATTGCGCCAGCGCTGGGTGGCATTGTGCACGCGCAAGCTTGATGGTGGCAAAGTCGAGTCAGCGGAGTGGAAAGCCATGGGCGATGAGCTTGAGCGCCTGAGAACACGCAAACCCCAGCCAGAATTGGAGCGCCAGCGTATTGTTGTTTCCTTCATGACAACGCTCACACCATTGCCCCGTTCCGATGAGGCAGATAAATGGCTTGGGGGCATGGCATCGGGTGGTCGGGAGATCCGCTACCTGCTGGCAGGAAGTTTGCTTGGGTGGACAGCCAAAGAATTTGGACTGGAACGTACCCGTTTCGATTGGTATTCTGCAAGGGAAGCACTGCAACCGGGTGGTAAATTTACCCCGGGGGCATTGGATGAGGCGCATCAGGCCTGGTATGCAGAGCGCGGTGAAGAACAGGCAAGGCATGATGCATTTTTTAAAAACTATGCAGAAAACCTTGCCCCGGTTGTTTCCCGTGCGAAACTGCTGCTTGGCGGGCTTGTTGCCAAGGCACCCATTGTGCCGGCAGGCTGAAGGGGAGATGGAACGGAGAGGCGGAATATCTTGAGTCAGGCGTCAGAAACCACCGGGGGCAGCCTGCAGGCGCTGCTTACAGCTGAGCAGCGTACTGTGCTGCTTGTTTTCTGGGCGCGCTGGCACGTGCGCAGTAATGAACTGGCGGAACATGCGCAAAGTCTTGCTGCTGTACATGCCGGAGAACTGGTGACCTTCTGCGTTGATGTGGACAAGGACCCCGATGTTGCCATGGCGTTTGGCATGCGCGCACTCCCCCTGTGCCTGCTCTACCGCAATGGGCAGGAAGTGGCTCGCGCCGCAAGTGCTGCGTGCGCCTGTGAATTGAATGCCTGGTTGTGGCGCAACGGGGTGGCCAGATCCGCCATGCCGGCGGACTTTCCATTGAGGCTTCGGGCCTTTGATCGAGGAGCCTTTCATGCCGATCCAGGGTTCAAGGACAAGGTATGCACTGCGCTGAAGGAAAAAGCGCAGCGCGGATTGGTCCGCACGGCGCGTATCCCCAACTGGAATGGTAGATTCGGGTCCATTACGGGCGCGCTGGCCGGGGCCATGCGCCCCGAAGTTGTTGAGGCAGAGAGCGGGCTGCCATTTTCGTTCGTCTGCGCGCTTGAGTTTCTCTGCACTGACTGGGACGTCGCCCTGGTTGACTCCATCCTGGCGCCGATACCGCCTGGTGCCGATCTTACACATGTCGCAACGCAGCTGATTTATCGTGTGTTTGCCGATGCTGCAACCGATTGGCGCGCGCTTCTCGATGATCCGGAGCTGGACGTTCAGCGTCAGCGTTGGCTGCGGGCCATTGAGCGGCATCTTGCCGGAGTCCCCGTGGTGCAGCAGGAATGGGACGAAATTCTCATTGGCCTTGGAATGCTGCGGCAGACCGGGCGCGATCCGCTGCGCTCCGTGCAGGATTGTGTGATCGATCTCCTTGGCATTCTCTCGCCACCACCTCGGCATGATGATGATCTGTGGGTCAATGCACTCTCTTTGCATGGCATCTATGTTGCATATATCCTGATCAGCCATGAACTGGATTGGTCGCGGGAGGATTTTGCGTTTGAGGGCATCCGTGCCCAGTGGTTTATGGCTCGTGAAGCACTTGAGCCTGGTGGAAAATTTACCCCAGAACGTCTGGCACTTGTGCAGAACGATTGGCTGGCGGAAATGGGTGAAGAGCAGGCCCGTTACGATGAGTTGCTGGAAGAGGCACGGCGCAATCTTCCTCTGGTGACCCGGCGTATCCGCTCCCACCTGCAGGCTTTGATAGAGCAAAGTGCTGAGCGCTGCCATGCCTGAGGTTTGCTAATCAGCGCTGTTATCTTCAGAATATATAATTACAAGTGCACGTGCGGCAATGCCGCGTGTCGTCGCATATACCGTTTTGGCTGTCAATGTCGAGACACTTCCAGACTGGATTTTGAATTCATGCCAATTGCGTAGATGCCGTCGCTGCTGTCAATGCCAGACAACTTCCGGATTGGCTCTTGCGATGTAAAACCACGCGGAAGGTGCAATTCGCTGTGCTCATTGACACCCTACGAAAGACGCGGCGAGAAAGCCTGCCAATCGCGTAGATTGGGAAAGCTGCAGGCGTCTCCCAAAGGCCCCTTGTGGCATCTCGTTGCGATATGGTTTGGCTACATCTTCGTTTCAGAGAGAAAGCATGTGAATTGACCCACTGAGCCCGACTGACTTGGGCACCAGTGAGCCGGCGCTGCCTCCCCGGTACCCTGTTCTGTTTGTTGTCAGGCCGTACCACCTACCAGCAGGCTGTCGATCTTGAGGGTCGGCTGGCCGACGCAGACTGGAACGCTCTGGCCAGCCTTGCCACAGGTGGCGATGCCCGGATCAAGTGCCAGATCCGTACCGATCAGACTGACTTTCTGCATGGTTTGCGGGCCGTTTCCCGTGAGGATGGCGCCCTTTACCGGGGCCGTCAGGCGGCCATTCTCAATGCGGTAGGCCAGGGCGCTCTGGAAGGTGAAACGCCCGCTGACGATATCTACCTGCCCGGCGCCCAGATTTTCCAGGTACAGCCCGGATTTCACCGATGCAATGATCTCCTGCGGGTTGTGCGTTCCGGCACGCATATAGGTATTTGTCATTCTTGGCATAGGCAGATGGGCGTACGATTGGCGACGCCCGTTGCCCGTGGAAATGGTGCCGGTGAGGCGGGCATTCAGATCATCCTGCATATAGCCACGCAGGATGCCGTCCTCGATGAGCATGGTTTCCTGGCTGGGCTGGCCTTCATCATCGACGTTCAGCGAGCCACAGTGGTCAGGCAGGGTTCCATTATCAACGATGGTGACTCCGCGTGCGGCAACCTGTTCGCCGATGCGTCCGCTGTAAATGGATGAACCCTGGCGGTTGAAGTCTCCCTCAAAACCATGCCCCACCGCTTCGTGCAGCAGCATGCCGGGCCAGCCCGGCCCGATCACCACTGGCATTTCACCGGAGGGCGCGGCTCGTGCGTCAAGCTTGATCAAGGCTTCATTCACGACTTTGCGCAGCAGCGCGTCAATTGAGTCCAGGGAAACAGCGCTGAATGTATAGCGGCCCCCCAGCCCACCGCTGGCAGTTTCTCGCAGCGGGCCGCGCTGAACCACGACAAACACCGAGATGCGCAACATCGGGCGAATATCGGTGGCAAGCCGCCCGTCGTGACGCATCACGAGCATCGTGGCGTGCGAGGCATGCAGCGAGGCGCCGACTTCGGTCACCCCCGGATCCAGCGCACGTGCGCGGCGGTCGATATGTTCCAGCAGGCCGATCTTTGCCGAAGTCTCCAGCGAGGCAATGGGGTCTGTCCCATTGTAACGGCTGGCGTGGGGAGTCGGTGTGCCCACGGTGATGGCTGCCCGCTGTGAGTCACCCTGACGGGCGATGGCGTGAACCGATTGCACAGCTTCGTGTAGTCGCTCGCGGGTGATCTGCTGGGAATAGGCAAAAGCCGTCTCGTCCTCACGCACGGCGCGCAGACCAAAGCCCTGGTCACGCGAGAAGCTGCCACTGCGGACGATACCGCCCTCCAGTGACCAACTCTCCTGGCGGCTGGTCTCCAGATAGACATCGGCAAAGTCCACTGCACGGCTCATGATTTTGTCCAGGGTCGCGGCAAGATCCGCGCAAGTCAGCCCGGTCGGGGAGAGCAGACTGTCCTGAGCCTGTTCAAGGTTTCGGGAGATTTGGTTTGTCATTTTCAAATATCGGATTTGGAGAGTTCATTGCCCGGCAACACGCATGTCGCCAATCAGGATAGAGCCGGTGGTAAACGAGCCTTCAGTTTGAATATCGTTACCGATGGCAATAATCTGTTGCCACATCTCCAGCAGATTTCCGGCAATGGTTGCGCCATCCACAGGGTGGGCGATACTGCCGTTTTCCACCCAGAAGCCCTGAGCCACACGCGAATAATCTCCATTGATCAGGCGAAATCCGTCACCTGCCAGACCCGTCACGAGCAGCCCGGTGCCAAGTTTTCCAAGCATGCTCTCGAAGTTGTCTTCTGGCTGGGTGAGGGTGCTGGTTACGCTCAGGTTATACGCACCACCCGCATTCCCGGTGCTGCGCCGGCCCAGGCGCCGGGCGGCGTAGTGGCCGAGGAGGGGGCTGCGCAGCCAGCCGGCGTCAACCAGTGCGCGCTGGCTCCCGGAAATTCCATCGGCATCAAATGGTGCGCTGGCCTTGCCGCCTGGGATGAACGGATCTTCTGCGATGCTGATGTGAGCTGGCAGAATTTGCGAATCAAAGCGTTCGCCGAGAAAGCTGGTTTTCATGTACAGCGGGCGGCCACTGATCGCCTGTGAAAAATGCCCCAGCAATGTGCAGGCGCTGCGCGGATCGAAGAGCACCGGGAAATTTCCTCCCTGGATGGGGTGTGGATTCAGTGCTGCTACCGTGCGGCGGGCTGCTTCCGCGCCGATACTCGCGGCACTCTCCAGGTCGGCCTGCCTGCGGGCCTGGCTAAACCAGAAATCCCGGTTTCTTGAGCTGCCGCGTTGCGCCAGCACGCGTGCTGACAAGCTGTGGCCCGAGTGTGCATAGCCGGCACCAAAGCCACGCGTATTGGCCAGCCAGAACTGGCTCTGGCCTGCGTTAGCCCACGCCCCGTCGCTAGCTGCCTCTGGGTAGGCTGCCATTCCGCCTTCAATCTCGCGGGCAAGTGTAATGAGGGTTTCGCTGTCCGGTTCCCATGGGTGGTATAGATTCAGATCTGCAAGGTGCTGGGCAAATTCACTTGGCTCCGGCAGGCCGGCATAGGGGTCTTCTTCTGTGTGGCGGGCGATGGCACAGGCAGCTTCGGCCATTTCGGCGAGGCTGGCGGGGGCAAGATCGCTGCTATGCGCACTGCCCTGCCGCTGCCCGATGAACACCGTCAGCGACAGACCATTGCGAACTTCGCGCCCCAGGGACTGGATACGCCCCTGGCGCAGCTGCACGGCCTGTGCCTTGCTCTCGAATACGCTGGCAGAAGCATCTGTGGCGCCATGCTGGCGGGCCGCATCAAGCAGTCGTGATGTTATTCCGGCAAGCTCGGTCAGTTCGTGGGGGAAAATGCTGCTCATGCGGCGAAATCTTTCCTGTCAGAGATTTTGTGGGGCAAGCTGTAGCGAAAAAGTTGTGACATAAATAAGGCATCAGGCCTGCATGGCAAGCGCATGTTCAGGTGTCGGTACGGTGATGCTGAGAATGTGCTTGTGCAGCCTGGCGAGCGATTCGCGATGCGCAACGCTGACGATGCAGGTGTTCGGCAGCTGTTCCACGATCAGGCTGTATACGTGTGCTTCGCTCTCGCTATCCAGGGCGCTGCTGGCTTCATCGAGGAAGAGGAAGTCCGGGCAGTGCAGCAGCGCCCGTGCAAAAGCCAGCCGCTGCTGTTCACCACCGGAGAGAACCTGTTGCCAGCGATTCTCGGCATCCAGGCGCTCCGCCAGATCACCCAGCAGGCAATCCCTGAGGGCTTGCCGGATCGCTTCGTCACTGAAAGTGCCGGGGGCTGCCGGATAGCACAGGGCATCCCGCAGACTGCCATTGGGGATGTAACTGCGCTGGGGTACGAACATGTAAGCCGCTTCCGGCTGGGTGATCTGGCCGCTGCCATAGGGCCACAGGCCGGCAAGGGCGCGCAGCAGGGTGCTCTTGCCTATGCCGGAGGGGCCACGGATGAGCCAGCGCTCGCCGGGCTGAAAGCACACGGAAGGCAGCGTGAAGATCGGTTTTCCGGCAGGGGTGGTGAGTGTGATTGGCCCATCACTGTGCAGGGCAGAGGCCTGCATGCGGTTCAGTACGATTCCGTCACGGCGCTGTTCGACTATGGCAATAGCATCACAGAGTTCGCGCAGGCGGCGCGTCATGGTGATGATTCTGGCAAAGCTTTCGTAAGCCTGGAAGAAGTAGGATAGGGAGCTTGATACTGAGCGGTAGGCTGAAATACACCGATTCATGTTGCCAAGTGAAATTGCGCCAGTCAGATAGGGTGGCAGTGCCAGCAAAGTTGGAACCGGTTCAAACAGATGGCCGTAGACGTTGCGTGCAATACCGAGCTTGAGACTTCTCCAGATGAGTGCAATGTTGTTGAGGCGCACATCTTCGAAGCGCTGCGAAAGTCTCGCACTTTCAGTCTCTCCCCCACGGTAGAAGGCAATCTGTTCGGCGTTTTCGCGTAACTGTACGGCGAGGTGGCGGAAATTCGCCTCGACTGTTTCATTGTGGTGATTCAGTCGCATCAGGGGTTTGCCCGTCAGATGGGTGACAAGAATTGCTCCCAGTGAACAGATAAAGCAGGCAATCAGCATATATCCGGGGATCCTCACGGGAATGCCCCACTGGTTCAGATCAATCGTGCCGGAGAGCTCCCAGAGGAGTACGCTGAAAGTAATGGTTGTAACCAGAACGTGTGTTGTACTCAGAAAAACCTCAAGCACCTGGTCAGTAAGGTTTTTCACGTCTTCTGCGATGCGCTGGTCTGCGTTGCTCAGCAACTGGTCACGCTCAATGCTGTAGAAAGCGCTGCAGGCGGTCCAGCGCGTGAGCAACTGGCGGGTCATCCACACGCGCCAGGCAAGTTTGAGACGACTACGGATGGCTCCTTGCACATATATCTGGCAACTGTCGGTTATGGCCACAGAGGTGGTCAGCAGGAATAGCCACTTGATGGACTCCCACTGGTGCCCCACCAGAGCGTCGGTGAGTTGTCCGGTAAGTTTGTTGCTCCACACACTCAGCGATACCCCGCCAAAGGTGAAAGCCAGAATGATGGCCAACGTTATCCAGGCTTTGCCGCTCTCGCGTGAGAACCAGAATGGCAGCAGGAGTTCGCGCAAGGTGGTGCGTGGCGGGGGCGTGGGGCTTACGGTGTTCATTCAATGTGTCTTTCACAGAGAAGCGGTGCGTTGCTGCACGATAGATTTCATATGCCTTGTGCAGTGAGGCTGCAAAAGTGTCAGTCGTGTTAGTCGTGAATATGCATATCAGGCGAAATTCGTTCTGGTGGAGGCGGCCGAATCGTATGCTTGGGTAGAAAAACCAGATTTCGCTTCTCTTCATTGTGGTGCAGGTTGGGGAATCATTTCCCCAGTTTGGCGCGAATGTGAGTGAATGATTTGCGTGTTTTAACCCTAAAAGGAAATGAGCTTGCAGGATTTTCCGAATATTTCAGTTTGCGGCATGGAGATTGCTTTTTACCTAGCAGTGTTTCCGATTGATTCAGTTGCAAGTGGTGGGTTGTGATGAGCGGTGCGCCAAACTCCGGATGGAACCGTAATGAGTATCTGAGCCTGATCTTCCGCAGCGATTATCGTTGGCTGGCGGAACGTCTGCGTTTTCGCCTGGGCTGTGGTTTTCAGGCGGAGGATGTGGCGTCCGAGACCTTCGCGCAGCTCGCAGCACTGCCGAATCTTGAGGCGGTGCGCGAGCCGCGCGCTATGCTGACCACGATTGCTCAGCGGGTGATGTACGAAACGTGGCGGCGGCGCGATCTGGAACGCTCCTATCTGGATGCGTTGGCGAATGTCCCCGAGGCTGTGCATCCTTCCGTAGAAGAGCGTGCTGTGCTGGTGGAATCACTCATGGCAATTGATCGTGCACTCGATGGTTTGCCGGTGAAGGCCCGCACGGCTTTTCTGTACAGCCAGCTTGATGGGCTGACCTATGCGGAGATTGGGGAGCGTTTGGGGGTGTCTGCCAGCATGGTGCGGCAGTACATGGCCAAGGCATTGACTGCGTGCTACGTGGCAGCGGAGCTGTAGTCGTGGAAGCGGTGCAAGACCCCATTGTGAGTCAGGCGATCGAATGGATGGTGCTGTTGCGCTCCGGCACTGCCACTCCCTGTGATGCGCAGGCGTTTGCCGGTTGGCGTGGTTCGGATCCGCGGCATGATGAAGCCTGCCGACGCATCGAGGGTGTGCTGGGTGGATTTTCGGTGTGCCAGGCTGCGCCCGATGCGACGCGCCAGGCTTTGCTGGCGAAACGGCGCACACTCAAGCTGCTTGCCGGAAGTGGAGTCGTTGTGGCGGCAGGTTTGCTGGCTAGACACAGTGGTATGGTAGATGCATTGTTCGACGAATATCTGGCCGGCAGTTTTGCTGACTATCGCACAGGTACTGGCAAGCGCGAAGTTGTGACTTTGGCAGACGGCAGCATCATGACGCTGAACGCCCACTCTCGGGCGGATCGAGACGCTGACGGAGTGACTCTGTGGATGGGTGAGGTGTTCGTGCAGCACCAGGCCTCACGCCTTGTTGCAGTGCAGACGCGTGAAGGCCGGGTAAGTGCCACACGCGCAGATTTTGCGGTGCGCCAGTTCAATGGATTTTCCCGGGTGGCTGTGCTGGCAGGCGAAGTGCAGATCAATCCGGTCGCAGGTGTCCAGATGCTGTTGCGCCAGGGGGAGGTAGCCTGTTTGCGCGCAGCGGCCTGTGAGCGCCAGGCCCAGTTGTCTGCACAGGCTGAAACGGCATGGCTGGATGGCTTGCTGCAGGTATCCGACCGCAGCCTGCGTGAGGTGGCTGCGGCGCTGGCAGATTACCGCAGCGGCTTCATCCGTGTGGCAGATGCGGTTGCCGGGCTGCGCGTCAGCGGAACCTTTCCGCTGGATGATACCGACCGCACGTTGAGCGCTCTGGGCAAGGTTCTTCCTGTCCGTATTGTCTTCAATACCGATTATCTGGTGCGTATCGAAGCTGCCTGAGGGCAGCCCGTTCTCCCCGCTACGCCGCGCTATCGGATCTGCCTGCATAAATTTCCGGGTTCTGCCGCCCGGAACTGTCACTTTTCCTTTCTCAATGCACAAAGCAAATAAGAACACTCCGAAAGGAATGCATATGAGGCATGCCCCTTTACGCAGCCTTGTCACGATTGAAGTTTCGTGCTGTAGCCGGGAGATTGCTGATGCCGCCTGAAAATGTGATGTCCCTGCAAACCGGCACGACGCAGCCATGCATTGCAGTGCTTCCTGTGTGGCGGGAGAGCGCGGGCTCCGCGCAGGCTGCGCCGCGCAGAGGCGATGGTGTGGCGGTAGGGGCATTGGTTCTGGTGCTGGTGGTACACGCCATTTTGCTGCTGCTTCTGATCACCAAAGTGATGCAGATTGCCCCACCTGAGGAAAAGAGCGGCGGCGGGCCGTTGCGCGTGCGCTTGGTGGCTTTGCACGCGGAGTCTGTGCAGGCAGTACCGGTGCCCCCGAAACCTGAAGCCAAACCCATCAAGGCGCCAGAGAAGAAAGTTGTGGCAAGCGAGGCGCCGCAGTTGCGCAAGGTGGAGCAGCCGAAAAAGACGTCCCCCGAAGTGAAACCCGAGCTGCCCGTGCAGGCTCCCACCCCGGTAGTGCAGCCTGCCGTACAACCGGTGCAGGCCGCGCCGGCTGAAGTGCCACCTGCTGCAAAGCCCGTCGTGGCAGCTGCTGGCAATCCGGATCACACAGGGGTCGGTGCGCAGGCTGCACCCAAGGAGGTTGGCCAACTCGCCTGCCGTATTCCGAAGCCGGATTATCCCCGCGCAGCAAGGCGTCAGGGGCAAAGCGGACAGGTCATGGTGCGCTTGGTTGTGAATGAACAGGGGCGCGTTGCAACAGCCGAAGTCACCAAGAGCAGTGGATTTCCTGCGCTTGATGAAGCTGCCCGCAGTGCGGCGCTGGTTGGCAGTTGTGAGCCCTATCGCGAAGGTGGCAATGCCATTCGTGTCACCGCGTTGCAGGCTTTCAATTTCGTACCTGGTGACTGATCTTGCAGACGCTCGGTTCTCTTTCTTAATTTTTCACCCGCATCAGAGGTAACCATCATGTCTGGATTCGATTTTCTCGCCTACTGGCATCAAGGCGATCTCGTTAGTCACTTTATCGCCATTACGCTGTTTGTCATGTCAATACTGTCTTGGACGGTGATGATCCTCAAAGCCAGCCGCCTGGTACGCCTGCGGACCATGGCTGTTGCGGCGCGGCTGCACTTCTGGAGCGCCCGCAGCTGGGGTGACGGGCTCAATGCCCTGGGTTCCAGGATTCACAATCCTTTCTATGATCTCGCGCTGACGGGCGAGGCTGCTAGCACGCACCAGATGCACCGTTCCGAACTGCAGGACAAGCTTGATCCAAGTGCCTGGCTGGCGCGCTGCCTGAAAGATATTCTCGATGAGCATAATGACAATACGCAGGCCGGCATGGCGGTGCTCGCATCAGTGGGGAGTACTGCACCATTTGTGGGCCTGTTTGGCACCGTATGGGGGATCTATCATGCCCTGCACGTGATCGGGGTGAGTGGTCAGGCGTCCCTCAGTCAGGTGGCCGGCCCGGTGGGCGAATCCCTGATCATGACGGCGTTTGGTCTGTTCGTTGCCATCCCCGCCGTGCTGGGCTACAACGCGATTGCCCGGCGCAACAAGGCCCTGATGTCGAAGCTTGGCCGCTTCGCCAATGATCTGCATGCATACTTCCTCACGGGGTCGCGAGTGGAGGTGCATCGTGATGGTGCGGAATCGGGTGGCACGGTAACTGCTACACAGCTGCACGCGGCAGCAAGGGGCTGATCATGAGCATGTCATCTGATTTTGAGTCCGATGGTGGAATGCTCAACGAAATCAACATGACTCCGTTGATCGACGTCATGCTGGTGCTGCTGATCATTTTCATCGTGACCTTGCCGGTGATTCATGGCGCAGTGAATGTCGAGCTGCCGCAGATGTCCAACAAGGCAGTGGATCAGAAAGACCATACGGTGGACGTCTCCGTGGCGGCCGATGGTGTAATCTACTGGGATAAGCAGCCCGTCTCTGATGGAGAGCTGCAGGGCAAGGTGGCTGCCGCCGCTGCGCAGGGTGTAGAGGCCTCACCAGTAGTGCGGATTTATGCCGATAAGGCGGTGCGTTACGAGCGCGTGGCGTTCGTGCTGTCGAGTGCGCAGGGTGGCGGTCTGAGCAAAATTGATTTTGTGACCGACAAGGCAGAAGTAAAGTGAAAAATGATGGTGCGGCAATTGCCGCGGCAGGCATGGCACCCGAGGTGCAGGCGCGCATCGCGATGCTCAGGAGTGCAATGCAGGATGCAGGGGTTGGCGCATGTATCGTGCCCTCTTCGGATGCGCACGTTTCCGAATATCCCCCTGCACATTGGGCCATGCGCGAATGGATCTCCGGATTTAATGGTTCGGTGGGAACTGTGGTGGTCACGCCCGGCGCAGCAGCCCTGTGGGTGGATAGCCGCTATTGGGAGCAGGCGGCGCACCAGTTGCAGGGCAGTGGAATTGAATTGATGCGCCAGGGCGATGCCGGTGTGCCTTCCCAGGAAGCATGGTTGGCCACCCAGCTTCCTGCTGGTGCCGAGGTTGCAGTAGATGGATGGGCGCTTGCCTGGAGTGAAGCGCAGAGCCTGGGCCGTGAGCTTGAGCGCTTGGGGCTTGTGCTGCGGACAGATCTGGATCTGCTCGGCCCGCTCTGGAAGGATCGCCCCCCTTTGCCGACCCGCCCGGTGACTGCCCAGGCGGATGCCGCTGCCGGTGAAACCCGCCAGGAGAAGTTGCTGCACGTGCGTGAAAAGCTGCAGCAGAAAAAAGCTGGGTTCATCCTGCTGTCGGCGCTTGACGATATCGCGTGGCTCTTCAATCTGCGTGGTGATGATGTGCCCTATAACCCGGTGTTCGTGGCACATGCCCTGGTTGATCTGCGGGGCGCCCGGCTGTTTGTCGATGAAGCGAAGATTGATGGCGAGCTGCGTGCCCGCCTCGTGCTCGACGGTGTGCGCATCGAGCCCTACGCCCGTATCCGCGAAGTGCTTGCCGGCTTGCCGGAAGGCGAACGCATCCTGATCGACCCCGAGCGCACGGTTGTTGCGCTCGCCGGGTCAGTGCGCGAAGGCGTTGTGGCGGAGCAGGGCGCAAGCCCGGTCATGCTCATGAAGGCGCGCAAGAATGCCGTTGAGCAGGCGCATGTGCGCACTGCCATGGAGTTTGATGGCGCGGCCCTGTGCCGTTTCATGGCATGGTTTGATGAGGCCAGTCGCACGGGCGAAATCACCGAGCTTGACGTGGGTACGCGTCTGCGCGAAGAGCGTGCCCGCCACAAGGATTTTCTGGGTGAGAGTTTCGGCACTATCGCTGCCTTCCGGGCCAATGGCGCCTTGCCGCATTACCACGCCGAGCCGGGGTTGGCGGCACGTATCGAAGGTGATGGAATGCTCCTGCTTGATTCCGGTGGCCAGTATCCTGCTGCAACCACGGATATCACGCGCATGTTACCGGTGGGCGTTCCCGACCCTGAGCATAAACGCGATTGCGCACGCGTGCTGCGTGGGGTGATTGCATTGTCTCGGGCGGTCTTTCCGCGTGGCATTGGTGCCCCCTTCATCGATGCAATTGCGCGTGCCCCGATCTGGGCGGATGGCATTGATTATGGTCACGGCACCGGGCATGGCGTTGGCTGTCACCTCCACGTGCATGAGGCACCCCAGCGCATTGCCTTCCGTTCGCGGGTCAGCGAGCACAACGTGATTGATGAAGGCATGATCACCTCTGTCGAGCCGGGCATCTATCGCCCTGGCAAATGGGGGGTGCGCATCGAAAATCTGGTGCTGGCCCAGCCTGCCGTCAATACGGAGTTTGGCAGCTTCCTGCGCTTCGAGACAGTGACCCTGTGCCCGATTGATCTGCGTTGCATTGATCTTGGCCTGTTGCGGCCCGACGAGATCGAATGGGTGGATGCCTATCACGCCGAGGTGCGTCGCCGCCTCCAGCCCCTTCTCGAAGGGGCCGGGCTGGCCTGGATGAAGGCACGGACAGCACCTGCAGCCAGCCAGTTTGCAGTGTAGAATCCACAGGCTATTAAATTGGCATGGTCCCCTGCTCCTGTTTGGGAGCAGGGGATGTTTCTTTTCCTGCCGGGCGACGTGTGACACACCCTGATCACGGGGCCAGAGGCGGAACAGACATTCTTCAAAAAGGATTGATGATGGCAGCTAAGCAAGGCCGCGCCGTGTTGCGTGCGGATTACACCCCGAGTTCTTACCTGATCGACACCACCGAGCTGCACTTTGAGGTGTTTGATGATCACGTGCTGGTCCATTCGAAGCTCGGCATGCGTCGCCGTGATGGTGTTGCGGCAGGCACTCCGCTGAGTTTCGTAGGGGCAGAACTGGTCACGCAGCGCGTCGCCGTGGCAGGCAAGCCGGTGGCGGCACTGGAAGAGACTGCTGACACCCTGGTGCTGCCAGCGCCCGAAGCTGCTGCGTTCAGTGTGGAGCTTAGCGTGCGCATTGATCCGGATGCGAATACCGCCCTGAGCGGCCTGTATCGCTCCGGCAAGCTGCTGGGTACGCAGTGCGAGCCCGAGGGCTTCCGCCGTATCACCTGGTATCTGGATCGGCCGGATGTGCTGAGCCGCTTTCGCGTCACCATCGATGCGGCGCGTGATCGCTATCCGGTGCTGCTTTCGAATGGCAATCCGATCGAACGTGCCGAGCTGGGCGAGGGGCGTCATCGCGTGGTGTGGGAAGATCCGTTCCCCAAGCCTTCGTATCTGTTTGCCCTGATTGCCGGTGATCTGGCGCACATTGAAGACGAGTTCGTTACCATGAGCGGGCGGCCTGTTGCCCTGCAGATCTATTCCGAGCCGGAAGTTGCCACGCGCCTGCAGCACGCCATGGATTCGCTCAAGCGGGCGATGCGCTGGGATGAGGAATACTACGGTCGCGAGTACGATCTGGATATCTTCATGATCGCGGCGCTGTCCGATTTCAACATGGGTGCCATGGAAAACAAGGGGCTCAACATTTTCAATGCCTCCGCCCTGCTGGCCAGCCCGGATACGGCAACCGATGCGGCCTACCAGCGCATCGACAGCATCGTGGCGCATGAGTATTTCCATAACTGGTCTGGCGACCGTGTGACCTGCCGTGACTGGTTCCAGCTTTCGCTCAAGGAAGGCTTCACGGTCTACCGTGATCAGGAATATTCTGCCACGATGGGCTCTCCCACCGTGCAGCGGATTCAGGATGTGAGCCGCCTGCGTAACCTGCAGTTTGCCGAGGATGCCGGCCCTATGGCGCATTCGGTGCGCCCGGATTCCTATCAGGAGATCGCGAACTTCTACACACTCACAGTGTACGAGAAGGGCGCAGAAGTCATCCGCATGCAGTGCAGGCTGCTGGGGGCCGAGGGTTTCCGTCGCGGCAGCGATCTCTACTTCAGCCGCCATGATGGTCAGGCTGTGACCTGTGATGATTTCGTGCGCGCCATGGAAGATGCCAATGGCGTTGATTTCACGCAGTTCAAGCGCTGGTATTCGCAATCGGGTACGCCACGTGTCAAGGTGCGCAGCGAATATGATGCAGCAGGTCAGACCTACACCCTGCATTGCGAGCAAAGTTGCCCGGCGACGCCGGGGCAGGCGCACAAAGAGCCCTTTGTCATTCCGCTCGAAGTGGCCTTGTTCGATGCGGCGGGTAAGCCTGTCGCGCTGTTGGCGGCAGATGGTGCAACGGCTACCAGCCGCGTGCTGGTGCTCGATGCTGCCCAGTGCAGTTTCAGCTTCCCGAACATTTCGGCCGCGCCTGTACCGTCCCTGCTGCGTGGGTTCTCGGCACCGGTGGTGCTGGACTACGATTATTCCCGCGCCGATCTGGCTTTCCTGCTGCAGCACGAAACGGATGGTTTCAACCGTTGGGAGGCAGGCCAGCGTCTGGCCGTCAGCGTATTGCAGGAAGTGATGGCAGGAGGCGCGGAAACGCTGCTGGACGCAACTTTCCTGGCAAGCCTTGAGGCTGTGCTGGCGGATGAAACGCTGGACTCCGCACTGTGCGCTGAAATGCTGGCATTGCCCACTGAGCAGTATCTCGCCGGCTTGGTCAGCGTGATTGATCCGGATGCCATCCGCAATGCACGTAATGTGGTGCGGGCTGGTATTGCCAGGGCGCTTGGCGGAAAAATGCTGCAACGCTACCGTGCCTTGCGCGCTGAATCGGCCCGGCATGCCTTTGTCGCCGATGGCGAACAGATCGCCCGCCGCAGCCTGCAGGGTGTTCTGCTTTCCTACCTTGTTCTGCTGGGCTCGGAAGAGGTGCTCGGAGCCTGCGTCAGCCAGTATCGTGCAGCCGACAATCTGACCGAACGGCTTGCCGCACTGGCCTGCGTGGTCAATGCGCCCGCAGATACGCCTGCCTGGAACGCTTCACGCAGCGAGCTGCTGGCGGATTTCTATACCCGCAACTGCAGCGTGGCTCAGGTGATCGACACCTGGTTCTCGGTGCAGGCGGGCAGCACCCGCGAAGGTACGCTGGAACGTGTGCAGGCGCTGCTGGCACATCCCGACTTCACCTTGCGCAATCCGAACCGGGCGCGTTCGCTGATTGCCGTGTTCTGCCAGAACCTTGCCGGTTTCCACCGCAAGGATGGTGCCGGATACCGCTTTCTCACCGAACAGGTGAAGGCTGCCAACAAGCTCAACCCGCAGCTCGCCTCGCGCCTGGTGTCGCCACTGTCGCAGTGGCGTCGCTACGATGAGGCACGCCAGCAGTTGATGAAGGGATGTCTGGAAGAGATCGCCAACATGCCGGGCGTGTCGCCTGACGTCTTTGAAATCGTTTCGAAGAGTCTGGCCTGATATAGCCGGTAGCTGGCTGGCGCGGCCTGGCGGTGCCCGGAGAAGTCCGGCGCAGCGCTAGGCCGCGCATATCCCGTAGTTTGGCAGAATATCGTGGACCACATCATTGCGATGGGCCTGTGCGGCATCATGGAAGAGCTTCCAGTGGCTGTGCAGAAAGTCAGCCGAATACACATAGGTCTCGAAGCGCCTGTCCTTGTCGCGACAGCTACCCAGCGCCGCAGCCTTCCAGCTGCCCGCTCCCTTGGCCACGTAGTGCACATCGGCACTGCCGAAAGAGAAAAGGCCGGCGCGAATAGCCTCACACCACTGCGCATGGCGAACTTCTCCGCGCGGATCTTTCAGGCCGCAAAAAAGCTTTCTGGCGATGGAAGTGTCCGCAGCCGACATCCCCGGATACTTCTCTAGTGCCATTGTGTAGTCGCCAGCGCGCCAGGCAGACATGGCGCGCACCATCATGTTCAGTGCATCCAGATAAATCGCCGGGTTGTCACGGTGGATCGGCAGATTCTCGGCGTTGTGGAATTGCCATACCAGAAATGGCAGATCGGGAAAGCAACCCCCAGCGGCGTGCCCGAGCGGATCATGGCGGAAAAAATCCAGAGCGAAACGCACGGGCGATTTGTGCGCATGGCAGGCCACAACAAACAGCGTGGTCAGGAAACTGACGATGGCGCGGCTCTTGCACCAGATGCGGGCAAAGAGCTGACGTTCTGTGGCCTTGCGGATATGCCTGTCGAGAGCTGCATCACCGCTGGTGGCCTTGCTGATGCGATTGAGCGGGCTCATGGCGCCGACAAAGCCCTGGTGCGAGAACGTATCCGCATACACGTGCATGGCAATGCCGAGGCGGTGCAGGCCGCGAAGGGAATTCCTGTCTGTCAGGGAGTGGCGCAGCATGTCGCGGGCCACCGGGCTGTCGGGGTGGCAGGCAAGCTGATGCTGCTCTCCGCCTGAAGGATGCTCCCCTGCCGGAAGCAGGTCGTTGCCGGGCAGGAAGTGAAATGGCAGCCAGGCAAGATGGTTCTGGATTTCCAGCAGATTGCCGGCGTCTATCATGCGATGCGCCGAAGCCGTGCGCGCATACAGGAAACTGCTGTTGGAGAACTCGATGAGACCATCGTTGGTGGCATCGTCTACGTACTGTGCCGCGTAAGCGATTGTTTGTGCTTCACCATGCGCAAAACCGGCTAGGCGCGCGGCGACATAGGTGCCTGCGTGGTGGCCATCAATCTGCATCCTTTGCCTCCGGCAACAAAGTCTCACCCAATATTACGCCGGTCCGCCGGGCTGGTTGTGCGACCGGCGCAGAAGGGCAGGTCAATATCAGGCGGTACTGATGGGGGAGGGCGCGCTTGTCGCAGCAAGGGCTTCCAGGCTCGGCCAGAAGAAGCGAAAGATCGGCGCTTCCGTGCCGCCAAAGGCAATCCACACATCTTCTTCCACATTTCGTGCGCCGAAGTGCCGGTAGAAGTCCTGTGCCTCATGGTTGGACTGCAGTACCCAAAGATACAGCCCACCTTCGCTGCCATGCTCCAGGCAGGTTCGTGCTGTTGCATGCAGCAGGCAGCGCCCAACACCACTTCGGCGCATGGCAGGGCTTACGTGCAGATTGTTGAGAAAGGAACCCCAGGCCGGGTTCTCGTCCAGGAAGAGGCAGGCAAACCCCAGAATGTCGGTCTCGTTCCTGGCCAGGAGGATGTGCTGATTCTCTTGCGGCGCACTTAGGCGCGCCTTCCAGAGCTGGTGGCGATCGGCGAATACATCGCCAGAAAGATAGCTCTCACTGAGCGCCCCTCTATATACCGAGTGCCAGCTTGTGGCATGAAGCTGGGCAATGGCGCGGCAATCATCAAGTGTCGCTTCCTGGATCTGCATGAGCCAGTCTTTCCTGGTGCCGGGGGTACGTGGGTCAGGCTCCCGGCAGGTGGAATTTTGTGCAACGAGCAGGCATTGAGTCTGCGGTGAGTCGCTGAACAGGGTTTGTGCGGCGCAGCACAAATACAGTATGGCCAGTTTTCAGCGTGTTTTCAGGAAGAAAAACTTCTTTGCTCATACGCAGCACGAAGCATTTGCCAGTGAATGCGGAGAAATGCAGTGAAAGGCGATAAAAAATTTCTAAGTATTAACCCTAAGTGTAACAATACCTTAGTGACTTTTGTGCCTCATGCTGCCAGGGTTTTTATCGTTTTCCTCAAAAAAGGACTTGCCAGTGATGCAGTGCTTACCTATAATTTCGTTCCTCTGCTGCAGCGACGGAAACGAAGCAGTGGCGGGGATTCGGAAGGTTTGCTGAAGTGGTTTTGGTGGTACTTTAAACCGCTCTGGCAAGGATTTCGAAGTTAAGTCGGGTTTGAAATTAATTTCAAAAATGACTTGACGGGAAATCAGGGTCGTGTAGAATGCGC
>DBTS01000085.1:3900-12825 GCA_002307175.1 Rhodocyclaceae bacterium UBA1310 | reverse complement strand
TGCAGATTTAATCAGCGTTTCCCTAGGCAAGCAGCGTATCCATGTGTCGGCATCCGCCTTCAAAGCGGGAATACACCCCACAAACACTGGTACACAGTACCTTTTCCCCGATTCTGCACCCGAAGGGGCAATTCTTTACTCAAATTTCGAATAAGAACTTAACTTTTTATTCGTTCATAGTGCATATAGCCAGCTATAGACTGCTGGTATTAATTATAAAGCCCCCACTTAAATGCCCGCACAAACCCGATCCTACAGTGTTTTGCCTGGCTTCAAACTGAGCCTGGGGTACACACTGTTTTACCTGTCCCTGATCGTTCTGATCCCGCTTTCTGCGGTTTTCATCAAAACCACTTCGGGAGGCTGGGAGCATTTCTGGGCGACCATCAGTTCGCCACGCATCCTCGCTTCGTTCCGGCTTTCCTTTGGTGCCTCGCTGGCCGCCGCCGCAATCAACAGTATCTTCGGCCTGATGCTCGCGTGGTCACTGGTGCGCTATCGCTTCCCTGGCCGCAAGCTGGTGGATTCGCTGGTTGATCTGCCCTTCGCACTCCCCACTGCGGTAGCCGGTATTGCCCTGACTGCCATCTACGCCCCCAAAGGCTGGGTTGGCAGCATCGCCGCCGCACATGACATAAGGATTGCATTTACACCCTGGGGAGTATTGCTGGCACTGATCTTCATTGGTCTGCCATTCGTGGTCCGCACCGTGCAGCCGGTGCTGGAAGATCTGGAAGTGGAGCTTGAAGAAGCCGCCGCAAGCCTTGGCGCAGCGCGCTGGCAGATTTTCCGGCGCGTGATCTTTCCAGCGCTGCTACCGGCCCTGCTGGCTGGCTTTGCGCTGGCCTTTGCCCGCGCAGTGGGGGAGTACGGCTCGGTGATATTCATCGCCGGCAATATACCGATGGTATCCGAGATCACACCGCTGATGATCATCACCAAGCTCGAACAATATGATTACGCCGGCGCCACGGGGATTGCCGCTGTCATGCTGATACTAGCCTTTGTGCTGCTGTTCCTGATCAACGCCCTGCAGGCATGGTCTATTCGCCGCATCGGGAGGAGTGCCTGATGGCTGCTATCGCCACCACCCTGCATGCGGCCCAGGCAGCAGCCCTGGGATCTCCGCGCCATTATGAGGACAATCCCGCTACGCGCGACCGCCCCCTTGTCAAATGGATCGTTCTGACCATATCACTGCTGTTCTTCATCTGCTTCCTGGTGCTGCCGCTTGCCACGGTTTTCATCGAAGCACTGAAGAAAGGCTGGGATGTCTATCTCGAAGCCATTCTGGATGACGATGCCTTTTCCGCCATTGAGCTCACCCTGATTGCAGCGGTGATCGCCGTGCCCCTGAATCTCGTTTTCGGGGTCGCAGCCGCGTGGGCCATCGCAAAGTTCGATTTCCGGGGCAAGCACCTGCTGATAACCTTCATCGATCTTCCCTTCTCTGTCTCCCCTGTGGTGGCGGGGCTGGTGTATGTGCTGATGTTCGGCTCCAATGGCTGGATCGGCCCATGGCTCTCGGATCACGATATCCGCATCGTGTTTGCGGTTCCCGGGATTGTGCTCGCCACCATTTTCGTCACCTTCCCGTTCATTGCGCGAGAGCTGATCCCGCTGATGCAGGCCCAGGGGAAGGATGAGGAGGAAGCCGCAGTGGTGCTGGGCGCCAGCGGCTGGCAAACCTTCTGGTACGTAACCCTGCCGAACATCCGTTGGGGCCTGATCTATGGCGTGGTGCTGTGCAATGCGCGTGCCATGGGCGAGTTCGGTGCGGTCAGCGTAGTCTCCGGGCATATTCGCGGCGTCACCAACACCATGCCCCTGCAGATCGAGATTCTCTACAACGAATACCAGTTCTCGGCAGCCTTTGCGGTAGCCTCACTATTGGCACTGCTGGCGCTGGTCACCCTGGTTCTCAAAACCTTTATCGAGTGGCGCGCCGCGCTTGCAGCTCGCACGACCCATCAGGAATAGCCATCATGAGCATACAGGTTAAGAATATCCATAAAAAATTCGGCAGCTTCGTCGCGCTCAACGACATTTCCCTAGACTTCCCCACAGGAGAACTCGTGGCCCTGCTGGGCCCGTCTGGCTGCGGAAAAACAACACTCCTGCGCATCATAGCCGGCCTTGAGCAGGCCGATAGCGGCAACGTGCTACTCGAAGGCCAGGATGCCTCGCGTACCCATATCCGGGATCGCCATGTCGGTTTCGTCTTTCAGCACTACGCTCTCTTCCGCCACATGAGCGTGTTCGACAACGTGGCTTTCGGTCTGCGTGTAAAGCCGCGCAACGAACGCCCGAGCGAGGATGTGATCCGCAAGAAGGTCAAGGACCTGCTTGAACTTGTGCAGCTTGACTGGCTCGCCGATCGCTTCCCGGCCCAGCTCTCGGGTGGTCAGCGCCAACGCATCGCACTGGCCCGGGCCCTCGCGGTGGAACCCCGTGTCCTGCTGCTTGATGAGCCCTTTGGGGCGCTAGACGCGAAAGTGCGCAAGGAACTGCGCCGCTGGCTACGCCAGTTGCACGATGAACTGCACATCACCAGCATCTTCGTGACGCACGATCAGGAAGAAGCGCTGGAGGTGTCGGACCGTGTGGTGCTGCTCAATCGTGGTCAGGTGGAGCAAATCGGCTCTCCGGAAGAAGTCTGGCGCACACCAGCCACGCCTTTCGTATATAGCTTCCTGGGGAGCGTCAACCTCTTCCACGGACGCTCTGCCCACGGAGAAGTTCAGCTCGATGGAGGCTCCCTTTCGCATGACAAGGGCAATATCGCTCCGGGAGCAGAGGTAATTGCCTTCGCCCGCCCGCACGAATTACAGATCGACACAAACCTGGATCACACCGATGGCCTGCGCGCCCGTATCACACGCATTCAGGCTTTCGGCCTGACTGCGACAGTCGAACTGGAGCGCACCGATAGCAGCGAGCATCTGCATCACTACGAAGTTGAACTCACGCTGGACCGATTGCTTGCGCTGCAGCTGCGCAACGGCACGGAAGTCCGCCTGATCCCATCGCATCTGAAGGTATTCGAGACACCAGACAACGTCGGCGCCGAACAATACATTGCCTCAGGAATCTGACCATGAACTTCCAG
Source organism: Rhodocyclaceae bacterium UBA1310 (assembly GCA_002307175.1). Classification (GTDB taxonomy): domain Bacteria; phylum Pseudomonadota; class Gammaproteobacteria; order Burkholderiales; family Rhodocyclaceae; genus Uliginosibacterium. Next base: position 9,716 of record DBTS01000085.1, on the reverse strand, counting down.
CAACTGCGCATCGTGCGCGAAACAGTCCGCCAGAACTACAATCTGACCGAAGTCGCCAACGCCCTGTTTACCTCGCAACCCGGCGTTTCCAAACACATCAAGGATCTTGAGGATGAGCTTGGCGTTGAGCTTTTCGTGCGGCGTGGCAAACGCCTGCTTGGCCTCACGGAACCCGGCAAGGAACTGGTGGTAATCGTCGAGCGCATGCTGCTCGACGCACGCAACATCAAGAAGCTGGCGGATCAGTTCACGCAGCGTGACCAGGGACAGCTGACTCTGGTGACCACCCACACCCAGGCCCGCTATGCCCTGCCCCGCATCGTAACGGCCTTCAAGAAGGAATACTCCAAGGTACATCTGGCGCTGCACCAAGGCAGCCCGCAAGAACTGGTTCAATTGCTGCTCTCGGGCGATGCGGATATCGGCATCGCCACAGAGTCATTAAGCAATGAACCCGAACTGGTGACCTTTCCGTATTACGACTGGCATCACGCGGTCGTCGTCCCTGTCGGGCATCCACTGCTCGATGAGCCCCAGCTGACGCTGGCCTCTTTGGCAGAGCATTCGCTGATCACTTATCACACGGGATTCACAGGGCGCGGCAAGATCGACAAGGCTTTTGCGGAAGCCAATCTGGTACCGGATATCGTAATGACGGCCCTTGATGCAGACGTCATCAAATCGTATGTTGAACTCGGCCTGGGTGTTGGCATCATTGCACCGGGCGCGTTCAACCCGGCCCGCGACACCGATCTGCGCCTGATCGACGCCTCGCATCTGTTTGCCCGCAACACCACACTGATCGCCGTGCGTCGCGGCCATTATCTGCGCGGCTATGCATTCCGGTTTATCGAGCTCTGCTCACCGGAGCTAACGGAAGCCAATGTGCGCGCAGCGGTTGCGCCACATCGCGAAAACGGTTTCTGAGCCAGACTCTGTTGCAGTGAGACTGGCCACAGACCAGTCTCACTTGTCAGGCTCAAAGCTGTAGCCCACCCCGTACACCGAACGGATCAGTTCCTTTTCCGGCACGGCACTTTCGAGCTTTCGCCGAAGGTTGCGAATGTGGCTGTCAATGGTGCGATCCGTGACAGAACGGCCATCGTCATAGAGCTTGTCCACCAGCTGACTGCGCGAAAATATCCGCCCCGGGCTTGTCATCAGTGCGGCGAGCAGCTTCCATTCAAACTGGGTAAGATCCAGTATCATGCCGTTCCAGCTGGCGCGCATAGTGGTAGGTTCAAGCACCAAGCCTTCAGATTGATGATCCGGAAGACTGGTCTCGACCGGCCCACGCCGCCGCAAAATCGCCTTGACACGTGCCACGACTTCACGGGGACTGTAGGGCTTGCAGATGTAGTCATCCGCACCGGCATCCAGACCAAGCAGCCGATCAACCTCTTCCACACGCGCTGTCATCATGATGATCGGCACATTGCTGAAAGTGCGCAGTTCGCGGCAGATATCCATGCCATCCCGGCCCGGCAGCATCAGATCGAGCAGAATGACATCCGGCGTACGCTCACGCACCAGCCCCACAACATCGAGGCCGTCAGCGACCTGCAAAGTGCGGTAATTTGACGCCGTGAGGTATTCGTCAAGCAGCGCTGAAAGTTTTGCTTCATCCTCAACAATCAGGACCAGGGCAGATTCACTATTCGTTAGGTTCATAGACAGGGAAAGGTGATCACAAACCGGAGGCCACCCAAAAGAGAATGGCTGGCCTCTATCGTGCCACCGTGAGCTTCAACAATATTGCGGCAGATCGCCAGCCCCAGTCCGGCTCCACGCATTCCGGGCCATAAGGGCGCGTCCGTGCCACGCACAAAGCGTTTGAACAGATGCGGCAGCAGATCATCCGAGACGCCGGGCTTGCTATCCTGCCACTCCACAATGCACTGCTTCGCCTCGCGCCGGATTGCCACTTCAACTTCGCCATCAGCATCAGTGTAGCGCAGCGTGTTTTCCATCAGGTTGTTGAGCAACTGCCGCAGGCGGGACTCATCTGCGCTGAGCATAACTGGCTGCTCTGGCAACTGCACACGCAGATGCATGTGATGCTCTGCCAGGCGGGCCTGAAATGCATCGGTGGTCGAATTGATGACGGTGCGCAGATCAAGTGGCTGAAAGCGATAAGACAAAGCCCCGACATCCGTCAGCGACACTTCGTAGAGATCATTTACGAGCTGGCTGAGAGTCGACACCTCTGCCTGCAATGACGTTATCGCCTTGGGTGTCATCGGTCGAATGCCGTCCGTCATGGCATCGAGCTCACCACGCAGAATTGCCAGCGGCGTACGCAGCTCATGCGAAATTTCGGCCATGAAATTCCGCCGCATCTGTTCATTGCGCTGCAGGGTTTGCGCAAGATGATTGAAGTCTTTCGCCAACTGGCTGATTTCGTCACGCCCACGCACACGGGCACGACTATCGTAGTGACCTGCAGCGAGCCGGTGGGTGGCATGTGTCACATCCCGCACCGGGCGCAACAACAGACGCGCTAGCCAGTATGCGGCAAGCCCGGCAAGCACGACCACAACCAGCGATGCGCCCAGGATCGCCTGCAACTGATCATTCTGGAAACGCTCATTCCCCTCGCCTGTCACGCTCTGAAAGGATGCCAGTGTCACCCAGCCTACGGTCAGCCCATTCACCCGCACAGGGAAAGTCAGCATGTCCTGCTGCCGGCTATCCCGATATCCCGCGAGCCACTGGTGCTGCGAATCGACCAGCCCCATGCGGATTATGCCCCCCGTCAGATCAGATGCCGGGCTGTCCGCATCCGGCGGATGATCATCCGAACTGGTCTGCTCGACACTGGATCGCACGATGTGAAACCAGGCACGCTGATCCCGCTGCACAAACTCCCAGCTGCCGTGCTCAAGATAGGCCTGCTCCACGCGATTGCTGACGAGCTTGGCCCGGTCAACCGCGAGCTGGTTGACGTAGCCCAGAAAACCTCGCGTAAAGCTTAAATGCGTGGCAGTACCAACGATCGCAACCGCAATCACGACGGTTAGAAAGTTGGCCAGAAATAGTTTGTAGAGAATGCTCGATCGCATCGGTATTCAGCATTCGTTCATGAATGCGCGGTTAATCTTTTCCTCATTCTGCCTGTTTCTGAACGCAGTTTGCTACTCCGTACCTTCAGGACGAGCGGCACCACAACAAATCCTTACGAGGTCTTAACCAAACTTTTCGATCAGCTGTAAGCCTCACGCTGCCTGGGTTTCATGCATTTTAGCGAAGCTCTTCCGGGAGTCTGCAAATTTCCTGCACATTTGTGCGGAATCATTCAATCTGTTGGTATCAGATCAGGAGTCTGTAGTGCCTACCATGAATAATATTTCCCCCATCAAGACAATCGCACTAGGTATTCTCTTCGCACTGGCTTGCATCGAATTGTCCGCCTGCAGCAGGAGTGAAGCCAATGCAAACCAGGTGGCCAAGAATCCCGAAGTCGGGGTTGTCACTATCCAGGCACGCCCTCTGACGCTAAGCTCTGAATTGCCAGGTCGTACAACGGCATTCATGATTGCGCAGATCCGCCCCCAAATTGGTGGCATCGTTCAGAAACGCGTTTTCACGGAAGGCAGCCTCGTCAAAACCGGCGACCTGCTCTACCAAATTGACCCTGCGACTTACCAGGCTGCCTACGATAGCGCCAAGGCCACCCTGGCCAAATCCGAGGCCACACTGGCATCTGCCGCACTGACAGCCAAGCGCAATGCCGCTCTGCTCGCCATTGACGCGATCAGCACACAGACCAATGACGATGCCCAGGCGGCGCTGAAAGAGGATGAGGCGGCTGTAGCAGAATCCAAGGCTGCGCTCGAAACCGCCAGTATCAACCTGCAGTACACCCGCATTACCTCACCGATTTCCGGCCGCATCGAGACATCCACAGTAACACCCGGTGCTCTGGTGACGGCAGCGCAGACCACAGCACTCACCACTGTGCAGCAGCTCGATCCGATCTATGTAGACATTCCGCAATCCAGCGTCGACGTGCTGAAACTGCGCCAGGCGATTGCCAATGGAAGCCTGAAGACCGACAGCCAGAACGCCGTAGCCATCAAACTCAAGCTCGAAGACGGCACTGCCTACAGCCACCTGGGCAAGCTCCAATCTACCGGCACCACGGTCGACACTACGACCGGCTCAATCACGCTACGTGCGCTGGTGCCCAACCCTGAACACCTGCTGATGCCGGGCATGTACGTCCGTGCCACGCTTGACAAGGGTACCGATCCCCAGGCGCTGCTGGTACCGCAGAAAGGCGTAACGCGCGACTCCACCGGCAAGGCCACCGCAATGGTGGTAAACAAGAATGGCCAGATTGAAGTCCGCAATATCACCGTGGCTGAGGCCGTTGGCCACGACTGGCACGTTACTTCGGGCCTTGCCGCAGGCGAGCGCATCGTGGTTGAAGGTACCAGCAAGGTACGCGCGGGTCAGACGGTTGACGCCGTGGAAGTTGCCGGTACGGCAGACGGCAACCCGGTTGCGGCAGCCAGCACTCCTGCCACGGCAGCAGCCGTAGTCGCACAGAAGTAAGCGAGGACAAAAATGGCACGGTTTTTCATAGACAGACCCATTTTTGCCTGGGTTCTTGCAATTGTCATATCCCTGGCGGGGTTGATGTCGATCCACAAGCTATCGCTTGAACAGTATCCCGACATCGCGCCGCCGAAGGTTTCCATCTCCACCACTTATCCGGGCGCTTCCGGGGAGACCGTCGAGCAGTCTGTCACCCAGGTGATCGAACAGGCCATGACGGGGATCGACAATCTTCAGGATATGTCTTCCACCTCGGCCTCTGACGGCAAGGCCCGCGTCCAGCTGGAATTCATCGCTGGCACGAACCCTGACGTGGCCGAAATGCAGGTGCAGAACAAGATCAACCAGATCCTCTCACGCCTGCCCCAGTCGGTGCAGGATCAGGGGGTGACCGTTGGCAAATCAGGCACCGACTACCTGATGTTCCTGACGCTGAGTTCGGACAATCCGAACGTTACCTCAGCCGACCTTGGAGACTACATCTCCTCCACACTCAATGATGTGATCAGCCGCGTCAACGGTGTTGGCGAAACTCAGGTGATGGGCTCCGCCTATGCCATGCGCATATGGCTAGACCCACACAAGCTTGAAAAGTACGCGCTGATGCCCTCTGACATCACCTCTGCCCTGACCTATCAGAACACCCAGGTGTCGGCCGGCCAACTCGGCGCACTGCCCGCGGTGGAAGGCCAGGAGCTGAATGCATCGATCACTTCGCGCAGCAAGCTGCATACGATTGATGACTTCAAGAACGTTATCGTCAAGTCCGCGACTGACGGTACGGTGGTCCATCTCTCCGATGTCGCCCGCGTGGCGATGGGTCAGGAAAGCTATACCATCCAGTCCCGCTTTGATGGAAAACCTTCCGCCTCCCTTGGTATCAAGCTCGCCACAGGCGCCAACTCGCTTGATGTGGCCAATGCAGTCAAGGCCAAGATCAAGGAATTGTCTCCATACTTCCCAAACCAGATCAAGGCAGACATCAGCTACGACACCACACCGTTCATCCAGGTATCCATCCATGAGGTGGTGATCACCCTGATCGAAGCCATGATCCTCGTGGTGGCGGTGATGTATCTGTTCATGCAGAACCTGCGTGCCACCCTGATTCCGGCAGTTGCCGTGCCGGTGGTGCTGCTGGGAACCTTCGGGATTCTCTCGGCCTTCGGCTATACCATCAACACTCTGACCATGTTCGGCCTGGTGCTGGCAATCGGTCTGCTTGTCGACGATGCCATCGTGGTGGTGGAAAACGT
>DBTS01000085.1:0-3646 GCA_002307175.1 Rhodocyclaceae bacterium UBA1310 | reverse complement strand
GTGGTGGAAAACGTCGAGCGCATCATGCACGAGAAGAAGTGCTCGGCCAAGGAAGCCACACGTGAATCCATGAAGGAAATCACAGGCGCTCTGGTGGGGATCGCATTGGTGCTGTCTGCCGTGTTCATACCGATGGCTTTCTTCGGTGGCACGACAGGGATCATCTATCGCCAGTTTTCGCTGACAATCGTTTCCTCGATGCTGCTGTCGGTCTTTGTGGCCATGACACTGTCTCCGGCGATGTGCGCAACCATCATGACCAGCGCCATGGTGGAACACAAGGACGAGGCCCCGAAAAACCTGCTCGGCCGATTCTTCGCATGGTTCAACCGCTGCTTTGCGCGTGGCTCACACCAGTATCAATCCGGCGTCGGATACGTGTTGCAGCGTGGCAAGCGCTTCATGATCATCTACGCACTCATCATTGTCGGCTTGATCGTCGGCTTCATGAAGCTGCCGACATCCTTCCTGCCCGATGAGGATCAGGGCATCCTGATGGCCATGATCCAGTTGCCGGCAGGGTCTACTTATAACCGTACCGATGCGGCACTGAAGACACTCGAAACCTACCTCGCCAAGCAACCCGAAGTATCAGACTACATGGCGGTGGTGGGGACCAGTGGTGACCAGGCGTCTGCCCAGGCATTCATTAAGTTGAAGGACTGGAGCCAGCGTACCGGCAAGGGCCAGGATGCAGCCTCCCTGGCTCGCCGGATCACCCAGGCCATGGCGGGTACCCGCGACGCCCGGATCTTTGCCGTGCTACCCCCAGCCGTTCATGGGCTTGGTTCCAATGCCGGCTTTACCGTTGAACTCAAGGATGTTGGCGGGCTGGGGCACGAAAAACTGATGCAGGCACGCGATCAGTTCCTGCAGCTGGCGCGAAAAGACAAATTGCTGGAGAGCATCCGCATCAGCGGCCTTGACGATGTAACGCAGTTCTCCATCAACGTCGACGATGCCAAGGCCGTCGCCATGGATCTGTCGGCCAGCAACATCAACAGCACGATCAATGGTGCGCTGGGCGGTGTCTACGTCAATGACTTTATCGACAAAACCCGTGTGAAGAAGGTGTATGTACAGGGGGATGCCCCCTACCGCATGAACCCGGACGACATCATGCAATGGTATGTGCGTAACAGCGATGACGAAATGGTGCCCTTCTCCGCCTTCGCAAAAACCAGCTGGAGTTACGGCCCTCCGCGCATTGAGCGCTACAACGGTTTCCCTTCGTATGAAATCGTCGGGCAGCCTGCAGCAGGCGTAAGTTCCGGTGTAGCAATGGCCGAAGTGGAGAAGATCATCCAGCAGTTGCCTCAGGGTATTGGCTACGAATGGGCCGGGCAATCCTTCCAGGAACGCCTATCCGGTTCGCAGGCCCCGGCGCTGTACGCCATTTCAGTGCTGTTTGTGTTCCTCTGTCTGGCTGCGCTGTATGAAAGCTGGTCGGTGCCGTTCTCAGTGATCATGGTGGTACCAATCGGCGTGATCGGTGCGGTACTCTGCACCTGGGTGGTCGGGCTGGAAAACAACGTGTACTTCCAGATCGGGCTGCTTACTACGGTTGGCCTTTCGGCAAAGAACGCAATCCTGATCGTGGAATTTGCCAAGACCCTGCAGGAACAGGGCATGTCGGTTCTTGATGCGACGATGCAGGCCGTCAAACTGCGTTTCCGCCCGATCCTGATGACCTCGCTGGCTTTCATCTTCGGCACCCTGCCGCTGGCAGTGGCTACCGGAGCAGGCTCTGGTAGCCGTCGCGCGATTGGTACCGGTGTGGTGGGCGGGATGGTTTTCGCCACCGTTCTCGGCCTGATCTTCGTGCCACTGTTCTTTGTTGTCATCCGTAGCTTCTTTGCACGGCGCAGAAAAGCCACACCGGCTTCACTCACAGCACCTGTTGCCGCTTCACAAGGAGAGGAATAATCATGAAGCACTCCCTATTCACTCTCACCATTCTGGCAGGTCTGCTCTCGGGTTGCGTCAACCTTGCACCCAACTATTCGCGGCCAGACCTGCCGGTCCCCGCTGCGGTAGATGGCGCCAAGAGTTCGCAAACCTCCAAGGCGTCAGTTCCCAAGTGGCAAGACCTCGTCGTCGAGGACCGCCTGAAGAAAGTCATCCAGCTGGCTCTGGACAACAACCGCAATTTGCGGATCGCAGGGCTGGACGTTGACAAGGCACGTGCCACTTACCGGATCACCGATGCAGATCGCTTCCCGACGGTTCAGGCAAGCGGTTCGGACACCATCAGCAAGACGAACGGCAAAGCAATCAACCGCAGCTATACCGCAGAGGTCGGGTTCTCTGCGTATGAGCTGGATTTCTTCAGCCGTCTGAAGAATCTCAGCCAGGCTGATTTCGAGAGCTATCTGGCGACCGATGCCACGCAACGGAGCACCCGCCTGACACTGATTGCCGAAGTCGCATCCGATTGGCTGACGCTGGCCTCAGATAAACAGTTGCTCAAACTCGCCAAGGAAACCTACGAAACCCGCCAGAAAACGCTGGCGCTGACGCAAAAGCAGAAGGAACTCGGCGGGGCCTCGGCACTCACGCTGGCACAGGAAGAAGCGTCTGCCGAATCTGCCCATGACGATGTGCACAGCTACACGAGCCAGGTTGAACAGGATCTCAATGCCCTCACGCTGCTGGTCGGTACGGGCATTCCTGAAGACTTTCTGCCAACCGACGATGACAGCCTGAACAACAGCGTCGCCTCACTCGTCGATGTGCCCGCAGGGCTCTCTTCTGACGTTCTGCTGCAGCGGCCCGATATCATTTCCGCTGAGCACACGCTGAAGGCAACCTATGCCGACATCGGTGCCGCGCGGGCAGCGTTCTTCCCGAAGATTTCGCTGACTGCAGAAGATGGCACCACGAGTGGCAGCCTGAACAATCTGTTCAAGGCCGGCACCCGGACCTGGTCTTTCGCGCCGAGCATCTCTGTGCCAATCTTCAACGGGGGTAGCCTGCGGGCCTCTCTCGATAGTGCCAAGATCGAGCGCGACATCCAGATTGCCACGTATGAGAAGGCCATTCAGACAGCGTTTGAAGAAGTAGCAAACGCCATGTCGGTACGCAAAGTACTGAATGATCGCCTGGATGCCCAGCGCAAGCAGGTGGCCGCCTATGAGAAGGCTTTGTCGCTGACCAATGCACTCTTCAAGGCGGGTTCAGATAGCTACCTCGACGTGCTGGATTCGCAACGCTCACTGTATTCCGCACAGCAGAGTCTGATCAGTCTGCAACTCACGGAGCAGACCAACCGGATCACGCTGTTCAAGGTGCTTGGTGGAAGTTGAGATTGCCACTGCAAGAGCAGAAAGGCCGCTGCCAGTCAGCGGCCTTTTTTCGCGCCAATGGTCGGTATCATTGCCACGGTTGGCTCAGATAATGAATTGACCTGCACGCGGGAAACAGCGTCAATAATAGTAATGTAATATACCTTTTCTGAGGGAAAAAGGCTCTTCAGGCTTTAGTGTGGGTCATTTGTACGCTTTTGCGTATGGTCCTTCAGACTTTCGTGTGAGTAAGCAGTACGCTTTCGCTGAACACTCAACAGCGAACGGCGTGAAAGACCATGCGGCACCCATTCAATTCTGCCGGGAATGCCAAAGACGATCGGGTCGAGCTGACGGGATGT
>DBTS01000092.1 GCA_002307175.1 Rhodocyclaceae bacterium UBA1310 | reverse complement strand
TCGGCTATGAAGAAGGCGGCTATCTCACCGAGCAGGTGCGCCGCAAGCCCTACTCCGTGCTGCTCTTTGATGAAGTGGAGAAAGCCCATCCAGACGTATTCAATGTGCTGCTACAGGTACTCGACGATGGCCGCATGACGGATGGACAGGGGCGCACGGTGGACTTCAAGAACACAGTGATCGTGATGACCTCGAACCTGGGCAGCCAGCTGATTCAGCAGATGGCTGGAGAACCATATCCGGCAATCAAGGCTGCGGTGATGGACGAGGTGAAAGCGTTCTTCCGCCCTGAATTCATCAACCGTATTGATGAGGTGGTGGTCTTCCATCCGCTGGGCGACGAAAACCTGAAGTCCATCGCGCGCATCCAGCTGGGTTACCTGCAGAAACGGCTTGCACGCCTGGATATTTCGCTGACGACCACCGATGCGGCGCTCGCGGAGATTTCAAAGGCAGGTTTCGACCCGGTGTTTGGGGCCCGCCCCTTGAAGCGTGCCATCCAGGAACACATCGAAAATCCGCTCGCCAGACGCATTCTGGAAGGCCAGTTCGGCCCCAAGGATACGGTGGTGGTGGATGCCGATGTGGCGGGCGGGCTCAGCTTCCACAAACCAAGCTGAAACAGAACCGGCGCTCCAAAAAGGAGAAATGCAAACGGCATGTCGCAAAACCTGCCGTTTTTTTCATCACGCTCTGATACGGATTTCGAGCAGAACATGAGTCTGATACATGGGCGCTGATACACCAGCACAGCAAGATCAGGAGCAGCTTCTCATAGGCTTCCGTAAGCCCGCCCATCCTTGGTACCGCCTCTGGCACCACTATGCAGGTCATAGACCTGCCCACGCGCAGGAGGATCAGGCGCCGTAATGATCCAAGTGCGGGCGCTCTGCGTGATCGGATCGTAAGGCAGCCCCCGCAGATAGTGCTTTTCTACAAGCTCGCCAAGCGAATCGGGGTAGCGCCCGGTATCACCATAGAACTTGTCGATCACATCACGGGTGGTGTTGAGGTTTTGCATCAGCACCGATTCTTTCGCATTATCCAGACTGCGGAAGTACTTGGGCATCGCAATGGTCAGCACCAGCGCGAGAATAGCCATCGCCACCATCATCTCGATGAGGGTGAATGCGCCGGCTCTCCGGCGTTTCTGCGCTAATGTGATCCACAGAGGCTTCATGGCGCCATCAATCCCTGTCTCTTGTCTTGTCCCCGTTGCTCTGGGCATTCATGTTGGCCGCACGCGACGAGGCAGATTGCGCGGGAGCATCGTCACTCGGACCATCGCTGACAATACCGCCACCACCGCCTTCGGCATCGTTACGCCGACCGCGGACACTTGTCGCCGTGCCTGCCTTGAACGACCCGGCTTCGGGTGAGAGCAGGTTGTTGCCACGCACCAGGCGCGGCGTAATGGAGAGCACGAGTTCGGTCTTGTCCTTCTCGGTGGTATCAGAGCGGAACAGATGCCCCAGCAGCGGCACATCTCCCAGCAAAGGCACCTTGCTTGCGGACTTTTTGTCGGTATCCTGGATAAGCCCCCCCAGAATCTGGTTCTCGCCATCTTTCAGGCGCAGCACAGTTGAAGCATTGCGTGTGCCGATACGATACGCGGTCACCCCGGAAGTGGTCGTCAGTGTGCTGTTGATGCTGCTGACTTCCAGGGACACCTTCAAGCCGATTTCATTGCCGGGGTAGATCTGCGGCTCCACATCGAGCTTCAGGCCAACGTCCACATAGGTGATGCTGTCACTCACCGTACCGGTAGATGTCGTCGTCGCGCTGACGTTTGGCACGCGCTCACCAATCATGATCTTGGCTTTTTCGCGGTTACGCACCCGGATTCGCGGATTGGCCAGCAGCTTGCTCATGTCGTTGGTTGCTGTGGCATTCACCGTAGTATCACTGATAGTCATTCCCAAACTGCCCGGTGTCAGATTCCACAGATCACGCAAGGTCAGGGTACCGGTCGTGGTCGTGCTTGAATCAGTCGTCGTTGAAGAGGTTGTCGTGCTTCCGGTCGTACGCGAGCGTGCCAGCGGCGTCAGGGACATCTTGGTCGGCCAGACCACCCCGAGCGTCTGCGCCTTGTCACGGTTGATTTCCAGGATGGCCACTTCAAGCATTACTTCGGGCACCGGCACATCCAGCATTGCCACCAGCTTGTCTGCCAGCGCCAGCGCCTGAGGAGTGTCGCGCACGATGATCATGTTGAGTTTTTCATCAACCACCATGTCTTTGAACTTGAGCACGGTCTTCAGGCTGTTGGCAACGGTCTTGGCTTCAGAGTTCGAAAGCTGGAAACCACGCACGGTGAGATCCTGATAATCCCGCTGTTTGTTGCTCTCATCGTTGTAGACGATCAGCGTGTTCTCATCGAGCGGGCGCCAGGCAAGCCCCGTGGTCATCACTATCTTGTCGAGCGCTGCGCGGATCGTTGTATTGCGCAGATAGACAGTCGTCTTGAGATCGGGTGAGATATCCCGGTCAAAAATCACGTTCAGACCAGAAGCCTGTGTGATGACATCGAACAGGGAACGGATCGTGGCATCCCTGAACTCCAGCGTCACGCGCCGTTCCAGAGGATCAGCTGATGCGGCCGGAGCTGCAGGTTTGGCAGCATTGGCCTGATCTTCGACTTGCCTGGGAGCAGAACTCGCAGGTGCAGGCGATGCGGGAGTGGCTTCTGCCACCGAAGAAGCCGCACTCTGGGGCACAGGCTTCGGCACTGCTGGAGCTTCCGCGGGAGTCGGAGCCGATGCCACTACCGGTGCGGCAGTTGCCGGGAGGTTGCCACCTCGGCCACCCAGCGGCCCGGAAACAGGCGGTTTGGCTGGCGTGGCAGGTGTTTTGGCGGCAGCAGTATTGACAGCAACCGGCGTAACTTCGCTCTGAATCGTGCGCCCTTCATCGGAATTGCCGCCAGAAGCACGCACATAGGGCTTGCAGACTGACACCAGATGATTCGGATCAGGTGGAGGGCAGGCAGCCCCGGCCGGCTTCACCGCCATGCGGTCAAGCCCCTGCCGGCTGCGGTACTCGAAGCCCTGCAAGCTCCCAAGTTGCTGATACAGGCGAGTGGCCTCGGCGGTATCACCACGGGCATACGCAGCATCGGCCTGCTGGGCGAGCTGATTGCCATAACTGTCGCGTGCGGCATTCACCGCCAGACGCAGATCAACGTCTCCAGGATGCTTCTCGCTGGATTGATTGAGTGTTTCATAGGCATCGGCATAATTTCCCGATGCAGTCAGGGAACGCCCCTTTTCCAGATCCCCGTGGACTGGATCGAGCGTGCAGCTGCACAGCAGCAAGGCGGCAATAAGACCAACCCCGATCTTTTGCATACGTGACCGTTTACTCATGTTCTGGTTCTTTCTTGTCGTCACCTACCGGAATGACATATTCCTCTTTGTCAGCCAAATTCGTCAGCCGGATCTGCCGCGATTCCACTGCATCAAACCGGAAGCCCTCCACTACGCTTCCGGTGCGCGCCACATAACTTCTGCCTGCATGCTCCACAAAAACGATCCAGCCAGCGTCATCAAGCATTCTGCCAATGACGGTAAACGGCTGCGGCGGTTTTGGCGGCGGAGGCGGCGGGGCGTCGTCTTTCTTCTCCTCGGGCGGCGGCGGTGCATCTACCGGACGTCCCTGGAAAAGATCAATTTTTTGGGCGTTCTCGTAGTCAGTCAGATACGTACGCACACGCAGCTTGTGCACTGTCGTGGGGTCTGCCGAGGCTTCATCGAGGTTCTCTGCCGCGGAATCTGCCGGTGCATCACCCGCAGGAGCGGATGCCTGCGCTACCGGAGCGGCTACATCCACGGCAGATGCCACAGGGGCTTTGGATGGCGTCTTGTCGCCAAACAGGGCCAGCCAGCCGGCAATTGCCAGCACGGGCAGCAGAAGCAGGATACGGCGGTTGCCCTTCATGGCGCGGCCCCCTTGCTGCCTGCTTCCTGCCAGAGGGACAGGGACAGCTGTGCAGAGGCATCACTGCCCTGCTCATGCTTGAGCACGAGCTGGTCGATGGAGAGTGCCGGCATTCCCTGCAACAGATCCAGGCAGAAACGCTTGATGCTCTGGTAGTTGCCCTTCAGAGGCAGGGTGATCTGCAGTTGCGAGTACACATTCGAGGCATCATTCTGCCGGTGCATATCAACCTGCACCACGCTCACCCCGGCATTGCTGGCCAGTTGAAGGATCATGCGCAACTGGGCAATGGTATCTTCCTGCGGCAACAGCTGATTCTTGAACGTCACCAGCGGGGGCTCTTCCGCCTTGTGCACACCACGCGCCACTTCGGCACGGGCGCGCGCCAGCTGTGTCGCAGCGCGATGGGCTTCGCCATATTTGACAGGCACCCAGCACCAGACCACGATGGCCACAGCCACTGCCACAAGCGCCAGCGGCAGCTGCATTCCATAATGAGCGTAAGCCAGCTCAAGCTGCAGGCGCACACGGCTGGTATCGGGCAGGCTCAATGCTTTCATTGCCCCTGCTCCTTCTGCGCATCAGCCGCACGGGCGCGTGATGCAGAATCTGCCTGCGCCACTTCCAGCGTAAACCGTGATTTGCCCTGCTCGCCACCCGTACCAATTTCCTGGTGCGTCAGAGCGACTGTGCGGAAGCCCGGCTCTTTCTTGATTTCATCTATAAAATCAAGCACCTGGCTAATTGAATCCGCCTGCACGACAACACGCACGCTGGTCCGGATCGGCCCCAGTTCTACAGATGCCACCTGTACTTCGGGTTTGGCATGATGTTCCAGCTGACTGAGCAATTCGATGACCGGATAGTTGAGTTTATTGATCGCATCGTTGGCCGATTCAACCACGGCCATGGGGACTTCGTCCTGATGCTGGATAGCTTCACTGAGGCTGGCCTGCTGTGCCAGCATGTTGGTAGCCTGTTTGGAACGGGCCTGTGCCTTGCTGGAGAGCATCGAACCGAAAATAATGCCTCCCGCCACAGCGGTCAGCGCTATCCCGAGCACCATCCAGAGAACCGAACTGGTGCGACTGGCGCGATGATGCGCGAATTCGACGTGCAAGGGCTTCATGCAAATGCCCCCTGTCGTGCCAGACACATGGATTCCGACATTCTTCCCTGCTTGACCTGCACCACCTTGGATCCGCGCGCCACCACCAGGCGCATCCCGCCAACCTGCCCGTCATCCGGGAGTTTCGGCACAATACCCAGGGCGCACAGCACTTCCGGCGTAGCCGCGCCGATGCGCATGGCTTCGGCTGCCAGCAGCCCCCCCATGCCCACGGCAGTCAAAGGGGCCACAGAGGGAAAACGCCGCACATGAACGATCTCTCCGGCAACGACGAGCATGGCAACCACGCTGCGCCGGGCAAAGCAGCACAACCAGCCATCATTGGGAATCTGGGAGTGGAAAATGGACTGCAAGCGCAAGGCATATGGCTGGATAGTACGAATTTTCCAGGCTCCTGCCGCTGACAGGGTGGCCGCCACATCCACAAGCCGGTTGGGCAGGGCACAGACCAGCACCTGCCCGGAAGCTTTCCAGTCAGCCTCAAGCTTCCAACCCTCGGGGGAGGAACCGAACAATGATTCGAATCGGCCTGCCGCCAGGGCGTGCAGCTCCGCCATATTGCCGACCCCCTCGGGGATATCGAGCATGAAATAGCGCACCCAGGCGTCCGAGATGGTCAGCACCATATCGCCACCGGATGGCATGTTGGTTTGCGCCAGCACCGCATCAATCGATGGCGCCCAATCCGCCGTTGCAGGCGTGGCTGCGCCAGGCAGATATTCAGCCAGGGGAAGCGCAGTGATCAGGCGCTGGCTATGCGCGTCCACCACGCTCATATCCTTCAGGCCGATGCCGAGCGAAAACAACTTACGCCGCCAAGGTAACACGCCTTACCTCCTCCAGAGTCGTCTTACCCTTGGCCACCAATGTCAGAGCATCCTCGTAAAGACTGCGCGTACCATTGCGTCGGGCCGCTTCCATGATCTGCCGCACGGAGCGGCGCTCCACGATCAATTCAGCGAGTTCGGGGTTCATCGTCAGCACTTCGGCAACAGCCTTGCGGCCGCGATAGCCGGAGCCACGGCAATCCCCACAGCCACGCCCCTTCATGAACTGATAATCCTTCACCATCTCCGGGTTGAGGCTGGCGTCAGCAAGTTCCTCATCGGTGGGCCGGTAGGGCACCGCACAATGGCTGCAGTTGAGCCGTACCAGACGCTGGGCAATCACCCCGTTGAGTGCGGAGACGAATGAATACAGGTCCACACCAATGTGATGGAAACGCCCGAACACGTCATACACGTTGTTGGCGTGAACGGTGGTCAGCACAAGGTGGCCGGTTAGGGCAGACTGCACAGCGATTTCGGCAGTTTCCTTGTCTCGGATTTCGCCGACCATGATCTTGTCGGGGTCATGACGCAGAATCGAACGCAGGCCGCGCGCAAAGGTCAGCCCCTTCTTGTCATTGACGGGAATCTGCAGGATGCCCGGCAACTGGTATTCCACCGGATCTTCAATCGTGATGATCTTGTCGCGCCCCAGATTGATTTCGGTGAGCGCGGCATACAGGGTGGTGGTTTTGCCCGACCCCGTAGGCCCGGTCACCAGCACCATACCATACGGCTCCTGCACAAGGCGCCGCAGCACATTCAGGGTGTGCTGGTCAAAACCGGCGGCATCCAGCGTCAGGCCGCCGTGCTCTTCCACCATGGCCTGCTTGTCGAGAATACGGATAACAGCATCCTCACCGTGGATGCTGGGCATGATCGACACACGCAAGTCGATCTCGCGCCCCATTGCCTCCACACGGAAGCTGCCGTCCTGCGGCACGCGGCGCTCGGCGATATCCAGCTCCGCCAGCACCTTGATACGTGAGATGACCTGTTCGGCAAGCGCGCTGCCGGAAATTGTCGCCACAAGGTCCAGAACACCGTCAATACGGTATTTCGAGACCATGCCGGTCGGTGTGCTCTCCAGATGGATATCGCTCACGCCCTGCTTGAGCGCATCGTAGAGCGTGGAATTCACGAGTTTGACAGCCGGGCTGGCCGCATCGCTGACGGATGCATAGGTCAGGCTCTCAAGGGTCTTGCCTTCGGCCTGCCCCAGCGAACCATCGCTGATCATGGAGTCGATGGCACGAATCGATTCCTCCTGCCGTGACAGATAGGCCTGGATATCCGAGATCAGGGCCAGACGATATTCCAGCCTGGTGTTGGCAACGCTTTCAAGCCAGACCTGCAGATCCGCATCAAAAGGGTCGGAAATAACAGCCAAGGCCTTTTCAATCCCCTCGTGCACATCGCGCAGAATGACACAGCCGCGCTGCTGCGCCCGCGCCAGCGGCAAAAGGTTGAACGCCGGCTTCAGATCAAGCATCTCCGCCGTTTCGATGACGCGGCAGAAGAATTTTGCCGCCACCGCGCGCAGCACATCACGCGGCACCATCTGCGTCATGGCCTCAAGCTCAGCCATGATGGGGCGCCCCGACTTCAATGCCGAAGCCCGCGCCAGGCGCATGGTTTCCTGGTCAACCAAACCCAATACATCATTCATTGCAGAGACCCCGCCAGATCAAAGATCGGCATATACAGCAAAATAATGATGACCCCGATCACCACCCCGATGATTGCCATCAGGATAGGTTCGAACATTTTCGAAAAGCGCTCAATCCAGCGAGCACTTTCCCCTTCGTAGAACTGCGCGGAGCGTGTCAGCATAGCCCCCATCTGCCCGGAGCGTTCGCCCACCCGCAGCAGGCGCAGGGCAATCGGCGTCGTCAGGTCGTGCGTTTCCATCGCATAGGAAGCAGGCTCACCATTGGAGATTTCCGCCCTGGCCCGCCCCAGCTTGATACGGGTTTCAGCAGAGACCGCCGGTTCAACCATCTCCAGCGCCTGCACAATCGTGATCCCACCCTCCAGCAGCATGCCCAGAGTCAGATACAGGCGTGACAGCTCCATGATGTGCGCCCGTTCGCGAATCCCCGGAATGCGCTGTGCCAGCTGTGCCCAGCGCCCCTCACGGTTATTGCGCCGGATATAGCTGACCAGCATCACAACAACGGCCACCAGCGCCGTGCCCACCAGCACAGTATGATTGCCCAGAAACTCGCCGCAAGACATCAGTATCCGCGACATCATCGGCATCTTGCGCCCACTGCCCTGATACACCGCAGCAAACCGCGGCACCACATAGGTCATCAGGAAAAGCCCCACCAGCCCGCCGACGGAAAACAGCACTGCCGGGTAGATCATCGAACTGATGATCTTGCTGCGCACAATGTCCAGCCGCCCCTGATAATCAATGTAGCGCCTCAGCGCCTGGGGTAGATCACTGGTGCGTTCGGCTGCCCGCACAATCCCCACGAACAGGGTGGGAAAGAATTCCGGCTGCTGACCAATGGCATCCGACAAACGGGAGCCTTCACGAATCCGCGCATTCAACGCCTCCATGACGGATCGCGAAACCGGCGAAGTCTCCTTCTCGATCAAGCCTTCCAGGGCCTCCACCAGGCTCAGCCCCGCTTCCAGCAGCGCCAGCATTTCCTGGCTGAACATGACCAGGGAGAAAACTCCCCTTTTTGCCTGCGAGCGCATGCTGCTGGCAGCCTTCAGGCTGACAACCTTCATGCGCTGATCTTCCACTGCCTTGCGGGCAGCAGCCACATCCGCAGCCTCTATCATCAGAGTCTGCAGGCGATTGTTCAGCGAAAGCGCGCGTACCTCGAACTGCATCGCGAATTACCTTTGCGGTAAAGGGCTGGAATATCAGTTCGTGATGTCGGCAGCCGTATCCGTCCCGCCCGGCTGACCGTCGCTGCCATACGAGATTATGTCGAAATCCTTGCCGTCCGAGCCCGGGAACTTGTAGGTGTACTTGTTGCTCCAGGGATCAAGCGGAATTTCCTTCTCAAGATAAGGCCCATTCCAGCCGCGCACGTTCGCCGGCTTGACCATCAGGGAATTCAAACCCTCTGCAGTAGTCGGGAAACGCCCCGTATGCAGGCGAAAGAGCCCCAGAGCCTTGGAGAAAGATTCAATCTGCGCCTTGGCCGTAGTCTGTTCAGACTTGCCCAACTGCGCAAAATACTTTGGCCCGACATACGCCGCCAGCAGCCCGATGATCGCCATCACAACCAGCAGTTCAAGCAGGGTAAAACCCGCCAGGAGTCTGGTACGCCCCAATTTCTGTACAACGTTCCGATTCATGATTGCATCCTGTCGAATGTCTAGTTAGTTCACCAACCTGTATTAATCTTCTGTCTCCAGACAGCATAGACTGCCACAAAGCTGCATGACTTCCAATCAATAGCAGATATTCGTTCGTGCTGAGCGGGAAAGGCAGTTGTATTCAGACCATAGTTGTACAGCCGTCGCCTGCCTGCAGTGAAAGCGCATAAAAGGTGTAATCTCCTGCGCGACGTTCATTGCGCTGAGACTTTCCATGCCTAAACCGTTCCTCCGTCGTCACGGCTTTACCTTCATCGAAATGATGATTTCGCTCGCCATTCTGGCATTGCTGGCCACAATCGTGGTTCCGGTGGCGCAAGTATCCGTCCAGCGCAGCAAAGAACAGGAGCTACGGCTCGCCTTGAGGGAAATCAGAACCTCACTGGATGCCTACAAGCTGGCTGCAGACCAGGGCGCCATTTCGCGCTCGATGGACTCTTCCGGCTATCCAAAAACACTTGACGATCTAGTCACGGGCGCGGTAGACCAGCGCAATTCGAAGGGCCAGAAGATGTTTTTCCTGCGCCGCGTCCCGCGCGACCCCTTCTGCGACGACCCCAACCTTACCAACACCCAGTGCTGGGGCATGCGCGCCTACGCGAGCGAAGCAGACAACCCGCAGGAAGGCAACGATGTCTATGACGTCTACAGCCGCTCCGAGATGGTTGGCCTGAATGGAGTGCCCTACCGAAAATGGTGACACCCTGCCCCCCCACCCCTGCCCGCAAGAACGGCTTCAGTTATCTCGGCCTGCTCTATATCATCGCCCTCATCGGGCTTTCCGCCGCAACCACGGTTCAGCTGGGGGGCATTGCCCAGCGCCGTCAGGTTGAAGATGAACTGATATTCGTCGGTTTGCAGTACAAGCAGGCCATCCGCGCTTACTTTGAGGCCGCGCCAAACGGAACCACGGCCACCGCTCCATCGCGGCTGGAAGATTTATTGCGTGATCCACGCTTTCCGGGCGCCAAACGCCATTTGCGGAAGCTCTACGAAGACCCGCTGACGGGGCAGATGGACTGGTGCCTGATCAAGACTGAGGACGGCAGGGGAATTCTGGGCATCTACAGCCCTTCGCAGGAAACCCCTATCCGTGTGGATCATTTTCCGGACGAAGTGTTTCATTTCAAGGGAAAGACAAGTTATGCGCAGTGGGTGTTCGTCTATGGCGTCGTATGTACCGATTCGGGTTGCGAAATCACCCGGGCCCAACTAGACCCACGCTGCGGCAACCAACCTGTCCCATAAAAAATATGGTCATTTCCGGCAACCAGCAGCTTCTGAGAACCATCAACCGCCTGGCAGTACTGAGAGCAATCCGCTTGAATCCAGGCATATCGAGAGTACAGCTGGCCGACCGGCTTGGCCTGACCCGCCCCACGATCGGAAATCTGGTAGACGATCTGCTGGCCGGTGGCTGGCTCAAGGAAGAACACCTGGGGCCCACCGGGACGCTGGGTCGGCGCCCTGTCGCCCTGCACGTCAATAACGACAGCCGCGCCATCATCGGCACGGACGTCAACGCTGAACGCATCATCTGTGTGGCCACCACACTCAGCGGAGAGGTCAGGGAACTCTCCATCTCTCCCACCCCACCCAGGGACGGGGAAGAAATGATCGACATGCTGGCCGATCACGCAGGAAAGGTATGGCAGCGTCTCGAAAACGCCGGCTTTGTCGTTTCCGGCCTCGGCGTGGGCGTACCCGGCATGGTTCAGCCGCAGACGGGCATCCTGCGCCAATCAGAGAGCACCGGCTGGAATCAGTTGCCCGCAGGAGACCTGCTGAAAAAAAATTTCGAGTTGCGAGGGCTCTCGGACATTCCGATACTCGTTCAGAGAGCGGCTGACTGCGTCGCCATCTATCACTTCGAATTCCGCCGCCAGGGAGAGGAAGATCCCCTGCTCTACGTCCACTCAGGGCAATCCATCACCTCTGCGGTAGCCTCGCATTACGCGCTCTTGCAGGGCTCCAACGGCACCATGGGGTCTGTCGGGCACTTCATTCTGGACCCGGACGGCCCCCCCTGCTCCTGCGGCCGCCATGGCTGCGCCAACGTCATGGCAACCCTGATTGCAGTGGAAAAGGCCACCGGCAAACCCGCCAGCGAATTCCGTGCTGCAGTGCAGGATAACGATCAGCATGTGATTGCAGAACTCCAGAAGGCCGGCAGGCACTTCGGCGTGCTGCTATATAACCTCTGCGCGCAATTTGACCCCGCACGCGTTTTTGTGGGGGGGCCAGCATTTCAGAGCGGCCCCGAATACCTCAACGCAGCCAAACAAAGCTTTGAGGAATTGATCCACTGGGAAGGCGAAAAAGGTTTCCAGTTCGAGGTAGTGCGCCATGAAATCAATGCCGTCGCCCTGGGTGCCGCTACCAGCGTACTGCACTCACTGATCCGACCTCTATAGGCGAGATCCGGCAGAGGCTACTCCGAAACCGTCGAGAAAGGCCATCAGCAGGGTATAGCCTGGAAAAAAAATTTCGAAGCCCCATAACCCCTGAACTCTGATCATGGCAGTACAGCAGAATCAGAAACAGCTTCACAGGCATTGCCACGCATCTGCTTCACTCCCCGCCCTTCTCCCGCCACCGCCCGAGGCGTGCCTAGGCCCCACTGCGAACAAGCACCAGACGACAACGCCGACGCTTCCTCTGCAAACTGTAGCATCCTCTCCAAGAGAAGCTCCTCCGCCACACGGGGCTCTGACTGCACACAGGACTCCTCGGCCTTGGTCAAGTGCATCGGCAAGTCCACTGCCTGCGCCGGCAAAAGCCAAATCACGACAAGTTCGAACTGTAGCTACTCCAGTTCTTCATCAAGCAGTTCATCTTTTCCGAGCAGTTCAACATCTCCATCGTCTAGTCGTACGGAATCTTCCAGCGCGAGCTCAGGCCCACCCCTTACCGGTACCGGGGACTATTCAGATGGCTTCACAAAATGCATGACACAGGGAGAAACCTGCTCTGTGAAATCCGGCACCTGCCGGGTGGCATGTGGCCGCAAAAGAAGCCTGGCTACCAAGAATGCATAGGGTTTGCATCAGCATTGCATGTACCGTGGCAGCGCTCAGCTCTGACCCTGAAGGCAACCCGAACAAGTACTGTTAGCAGAAATAGAGAAATCTCTCCCACCCAAAACCAGTGCGTCAATCCGAGCAGGGCCTGCCAATGCAGCAGGCCTTTCTTATGCCCGCACATTCGTCACAACAGAGCATCCAGGCAATGAAAGGCGTAAGACTTATTCCTACATGTTAAAACTTTTAAAGCTCACCTCAAAAAGCATTACGCCAAGCGTTCACGAAACGAAAAAAACAACAAAACCAGAAAACACCTTCAAAACGCCACATAAAATCATTATTTTCATGCATTTACAACAAAGCCAATATAAATAAATTCAATAGACATTCGGGTTGAATTAAGCGTTTGACTTGATAGACTGTATTACACAGATGCCATACCGCGTAGAAAAAAAATAATTTTGTAGGATTTATTCTTATACGTCTGCGCAAATCCGGAATAACCGGATCACATAACACGATAGGGAGACAAACTCATGTACAGCAGACTTCTGCTAGGTCTTGTCCTGGCCGTGACGGCATTCACCTCCTCGGCCACCACCACGCTTTCCGGCACCACGGACTATGGTGGTGCCACCGTGGGCACTTCCTGCGATGAACAGAGTGAAGACCAGGACCCTGTGTTTTATCTGAAGGATGGGGCCACCATCAAAAATGTCGTACTCAAGGCTGGGGGAGCAGCCGATGGCATCCACTGCGCCGGCACCTACACGCTCTACAACGTGAAATGGGCTGACGTGTGTGAAGATGCCGCCACCATGAAGGGCGGCTCAGGCAAGACAATGTATGTCTATGACGGTGAGGCCTACGAAGCGTCGGACAAGATCTTCCAGCACAACGGCGTCGGTTCGACAGTGAAGATTTACGGCGGGTTCTACGCAGAAGGCTTCGGCAAGCTCTACCGCTCGTGCGGAAACTGCTCCACACAGGGCGCCCGCTATGTGGTGATCGACAACGTCAAACTCAAGAGCGTACGCAGTGCCGTACTGGGCATCAACAGCAATTACGGCGACAAGGCCACCATCACCAATCTGTACATCAGAGCCTGGACCAAAGGCAGCCCGAAGGTTTGTGTCACTTACACCGGCAACAACACGGGTGCCGAGCCGACCGAGATTGGCGAAAAGTGGGATACATCCAACTGCGTGGTCACGACATCCAACATCATTGCGTACTGATCAACGAAACGAAACCCCATCAATAAAGCCCCTGGGGTGGGCTTTGAGCCGCATTCCCCAAAGAGAGCATGTCGTATCACTGCCGGATTCAATACATCCGTCGACATGACACAAAAAAATCATATTCACTTTTATCTGGAGACAATACCTCATGTATAGCAAACTTTTGCTCGGTCTGATCCTTGCCGTAACCGCCTTTGCTTCATCGGCGACCACCACTATTTCCGGAACCAAGGACTATAGCGGGGCCACTGTCGGAACATCCTGTGATGGCCAGTCTGAGAGCCAGGATCCGGTGTTTTATCTGGCTGACGGCGCAACCATCAAGAATGTCGTGATCAAGGCCGGAGCTGCCGCCGATGGGATTCACTGCGCCGGATCATGCACCCTGTATAACGTGAAGTGGGCCGATGTCTGCGAAGACGCCGCCACCATGAAAGGGGGGTCTGGTAAGACCATGTATGTCAACGGCGGCTCGGCCTACAGTGCCTCTGACAAGGTATTCCAGCACAACGGGATTGGATCGACGGTCAAAATTTACGGCGGATTCTACGGCGAAACCATCGGCAAGCTTTATCGCTCATGCGGCAATTGCAGCAGCCAGGGTGCCCGCTATGTTGTGATCGACAACGTCAAGCTCAACGGCGTTTCCGCTGCGGTCGTCGGCATCAACAGCAACTACGGCGACAAAGCAACCATCACGAATCTGACGATCAAGGGCTGGACCAAGGGCAGTCCGAAGGTTTGCCTCACTTACACAGGCAACAACACAGGCGACGAACCCACCAAGATCGGTGAAAAGTGGGGCACCACAAATTGCGTGGTAACCACATCCAATATCACTGCATACTAATCGGCCTATCCAGCGGGGTCCCTGTTCATGCGGGAGCCCCGCTGTTTCCATCATGAACAGGAAGCCCGTCACCAGAAGTGACCCTCAAGCGGCACGCCTTGCGCAGGCATTGGCATTCCACCGCAACGGGCATCTACCGCAAGCCTGCCAGTTCTACGAAGCCATTCTAAGCAAACAGGCGGACCATATTGACGCCCTGCACATGCTTGGCGTAGCGCGCATGCAGCTGGGACAGCATGCCAGTGGCGTCGAACTGATCGAGCGCGCCCTGCACTTTGGTGGCCCGGACAGTTGCATGCTTTCCAATCTGGGCAACGGCCTCAATAAATTGGGGAAACACCACGAAGCCATCGACGTTTTTACGCAGGCTCTGGAGATGACCCCAAAAGCCCCGGAGACTCTGAACAACTTGGGCATTGCACTGGCCGCCGACGGAAATCACCGACAAGCCCTGGCACGTTTCGATGAAGCCATCCTGCTGCGCCCCGTATTCCCCGAATGCCACAACAACCGCGCCAGCAGCCTGCGCTCACTAGGCCGCCCGGACGAGGCCATCCGTTCATGCGAACAGGCACTGCGGCAACGCCCTCACTATGCCGAGGCCTGCAACAATCTTGGCTTGAGCCTTCGCGCTGCAGGCCGCGAAGAAGAAGCCCTGCAGCAATTCGATGCCGCCATTGCGCTACAACCCGATTTTCTGAAGGCCCTGAGCAACCGGGCTTCTGTGCGCCGCCAGCGGCATGAATACACGCTGGCGCTGGCAGACTCTTTGCGGGTTCTCACGATTTCTCCCAAGATGTTTGAGGCGCACAACGATGCCGGTCTGGCTCTGCTGGCCCTGGGCCATACCGAGGAGGCTCTCGCCCGCTTCGATGCTGCGTTTGCCCTCGCGCCGCAAAACCCGGCTGTTCTCAATAACCGTGGCAACGCCCTGCATGCGCTGGGCAAGACGTCCGAAGCCGCTATCAGCTTTGAGACCGCACTCGAACATTCACCAGACCATGCCGACACCCTCAACAATTTGGCCAATCTGCTGCTGGCGACAAGCCAGGTGGAACGGGCCATTGCGCTGGCTGAACGCGTTACACAGATTGCCCCTGAAATGCCGGAAGGCTACAACAATCTTGGCCTTGCACTGAGCGCAGGCGGATACCCTGAACGCGCCCGGGAAGCTTTCAATGAAGCATTGAGCTTGCGCCCTCACGACGCCTCCGCATTGAATAACCGTGGGCACGCTCTTGAAGTACTGGGGCGTTACGAGGAGGCACTGAAGGATTTTTCAACAGCCCTCGACTACCAGCCGGACGCCATCAACGCGCGCTGGAATCGTGCGCTCAGCGCCCTTCGCCTGGGCCGTTTCGTGGAAGGATGGAGCGATTACGAAGCCCGCTGGGGGCTTCCGGGGCAACACCTGCCAGATTTGCCGATGCCACGCTGGCAGGGCGAATCACTCGCCGGGCGTTCCATTCTGGTATGGGCCGAACAGGGTCTGGGAGATACTCTCCAGTTCTGTCGCTATATCCCGTTGCTGGCAGCGCGTGGTGCCAGGGTTTTCCTTCAGGTGCCCGCCACATTGGAGGCTCTGATGCGCACGCTGGCCGGCATCACGGCCATATTC
Organism: Rhodocyclaceae bacterium UBA1310; assembly: GCA_002307175.1. Classification (GTDB taxonomy): domain Bacteria; phylum Pseudomonadota; class Gammaproteobacteria; order Burkholderiales; family Rhodocyclaceae; genus Uliginosibacterium. The sequence goes on along the minus strand of DBTS01000092.1, from coordinate 25,258 downwards.
GATCAGAATAGCGATCTCCCTCTGGCAGATTTCCACTGTCCCTTATTGAGCCTGCCGGGAGTTTTTGGAACGCGCACAGATACCATCCCGGCGACCCTTCCCTATCTCGGCACCGATCCGGTAAAGCTGGCCCACTGGCAGGCCCGCCTGCCACTTTCAACAGCTCGCCGCATTGGCCTTGTCTGCGCTGGCAACGCCCGCTTCGTCAATGACAGTGAGCGCTCCATTGCGCTGCAGATGTTTCTGCCGCTCATGCAGACGGATACACAATGGTATTTCATCCAACCGGCCTGCTCTGCTGAAGATGCCGAATGCCTGCACAGCCATCCGCAGATCGTCGATCTTCGCGGCCAGCTTCAAGATTTTTCCGACACGGCGGCAATTGTTGCGCAGACGGATCTGATCATCAGCGTCGACACTTCTGTGGCTCATCTGGCAGGCGCCATGCAGCGCCCCTTATGGCTGCTGCTGCCCTACACAGCAGACTGGCGCTGGCAGATCGGGCGGCAGGACAGCCCGTGGTATCCAGGCGCCAGACTGTTCAGACAAGCCCGGCACGGTGACTGGGGCTCGGTGATAGACGCACTGCATGGGGCATTGGCCGAACCCCTGACACCACAATCTGGCACGTAGAACCGGCTCTGGATTTTGGGTGGGTAGCTTTTCGCTTATCTCACAGGAGAGAACGATGGGGCAAAACCATGTCGCATTCGCTGCCAGAACACGGCAAAGGTTTGCGCCCTCCGGGCGGAGACTTAATCGGCGCAATTGCGCTTTGCTCCATTGTTCCGGCTTCGCCGCGCCCTACGACAACCCGCCACGTTAGCGCGGGCGAGGTTTTGTAAATGATATTAGCATTTACAAAACCCGCTACAGATTCTGAACAAGCTTCTTACTGCACCGGATCAAGCCGTACCAGACGATCTCCGTGCGCCCACAGCTTGCCATCGGCATCCACCCACAGACGCTTGAAGCGCGCCGTGCTGTGTGCATCAAGCGCCTTCCACGTGAGGCCATCATCGGCGGAACGTAGAATCACGCCGCCACGCCCGACCACGAACATTGCCCCGCGCGCCGGATCAAGGATAGGGCCACGCAGCGTTTCACCCGTTTCGCAGGGAACCGCAACCCAGGTTTTTCCCACGTCAATGGAACGCAGGATGCTACCATTCCCGCCCGTGGCAATCAGGCTTCTTCCACTGACAGAAGGCCCTACCCAGCGCAATGGGGCGCGCGAATCGTTCGCAGCCAATTGCCACGTTTGCCCCGCATCATCGGAACGCAGAATCGTTCCCCTGTCTCCCAGCACAATCAGAGTTCTTCCGCTGGCATCGGCATAGCCGGCAAACAGGGCGGCGCTACCTTCATGCGGAACAATTTGCCAGTGGGCCCCGATATCGGTGGAGCGCGCCAGGATGCCCTCTGCACCAAACACCCAGAGCGTACCCTGACCGTCAGCAAAACCACCGAAGAGGGTTTTGTCGGTAAATGCGGGAAGCCGGATGGGCGTGCTGTGGGGGCCATCCATGCGCCCCAGCGCACCTTGGTCGCCAAACGCCACGGCAGCCCCCGAACGCGGCTCGATGATCACACCCTGATAGGTTTCACCCATCGTGCTCGAAGACAGCCAGGTCTGGCCACCATCACGGCTGGCCATCAGGGAACGCTGCCCCCCTGCCACCAGAAAGGCATGGGTGTTTTCGTCGTACAGCATGGTCGACAGATTGGCGGGAACCACGAGTTGCTCAAGCCTGCTCAACTGCCAACTCGCCCCGTCATCCAACGACCGCGCCACCGCCCTGTTGCTCCCCACAGCCACCAGAGCTCCGCTCACGGGATCACGTTCGAGCGCATGCATATAGTCTCCCGGTGCCAGCTTGCTCACCTGCCAGCTCGCGCCCCGATCCGGGGTCAGCATGATCAGGCCACCATTTCCGGAAGCCAGCACTGTTCCCGTCCGGGTGTCGGCAAACAAGGCCAGCAGACGCCTTGCGTCTGGCACTTTTACAGCCTGCCAGGACACCCCGGCATCGTGACTCTGCAAGAGGGTTCCCGAATCCCCGGCGACAAAGACGTGATCAGGTTTGCCTGGCAGGAAGGCTATCGCCGAAAGATACTGTTTGACTGGTGCCGAATACTTCCAGGTAAGCCCACCGTCACGGGATCGGATAACGCCGCCTTTGGCGGTGGTGGCCACAAAAACCCCGTCTGCGGGGGCCTGTGCGAGGTTCGTCACATACTCATCACTCCGCCCGGAAAAAACCGTGCGCCAGTGCGTGCCACCATCCGAAGAGCGCAGAATTTTGCCATCGGTACAGGCAGCAAAAACCGCAGCCTGTTTGCGCTCTACCAACAGGCGTGAAATTGCACCACGGCATGCGTGTCGCGAGGCGTTCCAATCCTCACCATCACTGGCCGACCAGGCCAGAATACCGCCCTCTCCACCAATCAGCCATCTGCCGTGGCGAGGGTCAAACACCACGGCAGCAAGTGAGGCCGGCAAGCCCAGATCAACAGCGGCCCAATGCTCGCCACGATCCAGGGAGCGGGTCATCGTGCCCTGCAGGCCAACCGCGATGATCTGCTCGCCGGTTTTGCCACCGGCGGCTACCGCCAGCAGGTGTGTGGCAACGGCGCTGCCACGCTGCGCCCAGGTGGCGCCACCGTCTTCCGACACCAGAATGCTTCCCGCATCCCCGGCGGCCAGAAGACGCTGACCTTGCCTGCTGCCAAGCACAGCAGAAATGCTGCTGACAACGGGAACACTGCTGGTGCTCCAGTGCCTTCCCGCATCCGTACTGCGCCAGATTGCCCCATCGCTACCGGCAGCAAGAATCCCTGCCCCATCAGAAGTGTCTGTCAGTACCTCAAGATCAGGGTTTAGCACAAAAGCCTGATAACGCACATCACCGGCCAGGGAGGATGCTCCCGCCCCCACCTGCGCGCCAACTTCCGGCCCTGCCCAGGCAAGGCGGGCGACAATGCTGCACCCTATAAACAGGGCAATGCAGCCAAGCTGTTTCTTCTGGAACCACATGGATCGTCTCCTCCGGCATATGTGTTGCCGATATATATCGTTATTCACAACAACAGAAACAATTGTAATGCGAAGCCAGATGAATACCTCCACTGCACGATGACAGGCATGAAAAAGCCGCACGGAAACATATGCCGTGCGGCTTGGCGATTCGCTTTTCGGAGACCATGGTCTCCTGGCGGAATTACTCCGCCACGCGGATGTTGGCGGCCTGTTCGCCCTTCGGACCCGTGACAATGTCAAAAGTCACACGCTGATTTTCCTGCAGCGTCTTGAAGCCTGCGGACTGAATCGCGGAGAAGTGGGCAAAGACATCCTTGCCACCCCCGTCGGGCGTAATAAAACCAAAGCCCTTGGCATCATTGAACCACTTCACTGTACCTGTAGCCATCTCTTGTATTTCCTGAAATTCTAAAAAATGAAAAAAAGGGTAATCCCCGGAGCTATCCGATCCTGCGACCGCCCCACGAAGCTCAAGACAGTGGGATGAAGAGGGTGAAATGTATTCGACTCCAACCAACAAGCACACCACTTGAAACTCGCGTTGAATACTTTGCTCCATAACACAGGATTTGGCAAATGAATTCATTATGCACTTACAGTGCGCCCTAAATTGGGGTAAAAAATCACGCTTTTCGCCCTTCTTCGCCCCAAAATGGTACATCTTTCAGCCGCCATTCTCTTGCCGAGAATCGAGGCTGGTGCATAATCTTAATTCTGCTTTCCTTATTCGAGTTTTCTCCAGTGCCACAGGAATCCATGCACTTCGAACTGCTCATTGTCGGGGGTGGCCCCGCAGGATTGTCTGCCGCCATCCGTGCCGCACAATGTGCCCGCGCGGCCAACAGGCCTGTCAGTATCTGCCTGATCGACAAAGGCACCGAAATAGGCGCTCATATCATTTCTGGCGCGGTGATCGATACGCGCGCGCTGGATGATTTGCTCCCGGACTGGCAAGCCCTCGGAGCGCCGCTCACAACTCGGGTCAGCAAGGATGAGTTTCTCTGGCTGACGCCATCTCGGGCTGTAAATGTGCCCCCCTGGCTGCGCCCTGCCTGCCTGAATAATCAGGGGCTTTACATCGGCAGTCTCGGGCAGCTGTGCAGATGGCTGGCCCAGCAGGCCGAGGCACTCGGAGTGGAGATCTATCCCGGCTTTTCTGCCGCCGAAATCCTGCTTGACTCGCAAGGCCAGGTTACCGGTGTGGTGACCGGCGAAATGGGTCGGCTGCGCAATGGCAGCCAGGGGCCGGCGTATACACAAGGTATGCAACTGCAGGCACGTTACACCCTGTTCGCCGAAGGAGCGCGTGGTCATCTTGGCAAACAGCTGGAATCAATGTTTCAGTTGCGGGCCAAGCGCAATCCGCAAACTTTCAGCCTGGGGCTCAAGGAGTTGTGGCGGGTTCCCGCAGCCAGCCATCGACCCGGCCTCGCAATCCACACGGGCGGCTGGCCGCTGCGTGAAGCCACCGGGGGGGGATTCCTTTACCACTACGGCACCGATCTTGTGGCGGTCGGGCTGATAATGAGTCTGGGCTACCGGAATCCCTGGCTCTCGCCCTATGAAGAATTTCAGCGTCTCAAGACCCACCCGGCAATCTCTGCGCACCTGTCTGACGCAACGCGACTGGCATATGGAGCACGGGTACTCACCAACGGTGGCGAGCAATCCCTGCCGAAGCTTGTTTTCCCCGGCGGGGCACTGATCGGTGATGACGCCGGATTCCTTGACCCCGCCCGCCTCAAGGGTGTGCATGGCGCCATGAGCAGCGGCATGCTGGCAGCCGAAGCCGCCATCGAGGCCATTTTGCAGGATCGTAGCCACGACATTCTTTCGGCATACTCAGAGCGCTGGCAGCAATCCACTTTTGCCACGGAATTGCACCGTGGCCGCAATTTCAAGCCCGCCCTCGGTGCCAGCTACTGGCTGGGGCCGCTGCTTGCCGGGATTGATCAGGTGGTGTTGCGAGGGCGCGCACCGTGGACATTCCGCCAGCATGCAGATCATGCACAACTGGAGCCGGCGGATGACCATAGGCCGGTGAATTACCCGCCACATGACGAACGCCTGAGTTTTGACCGAACATCTTCGGTCTACCTCTCGAACACCCGGCACGATGAAGATCAGCCCTGCCACCTACGGCTTAAAGCTCCCCAATTGAGCGTTGACCTGAACCTGCCAACCTACGCGGCCCCTGAGCAGCGCTACTGCCCGGCAGGCGTGTATGAGATTCTCAGTGACACTGAGGAAGGCCCCCGTCTGCAGATCAACGCAACGAACTGCCTGCACTGCAAGGCCTGTGACATCAAGGACCCGACGGAAAATATCGACTGGACGCCTCCGCAAGGCGGAGAAGGCCCGCTTTATTCGCAGATGTGAAAGGGGGCCGGTCTGTGGCGAAAGCGAGTGAGTGAGGCACTGTTACCCGAAAAAGCTCACCGGCGTTTGCGCAAGCCAAGATCCCGCAGAACCTCCCCCCAGCGCTGCTGCTCTGCCATGACATGATCTTCCAGCGCCTGCCCGGCAAGATGCGGCGGAACACCAAGATCATGAATAGTTTCAAACTGGTTGAAGGGCACACTCTCCACCACCTTGCTAGCAGCGGCCTCCAGACGTGTGCGGACCTCTGGCGGGAGCCCTTTGGGGGCCATCAGCACCCGCCAGATACCGCCTGGCACCTCGCGACCTAATGCTTCATGCATGGTCGGAACGCCTCGCAGCGCAGGTAGGGCCGCCTGGGAAAACACCCCGAGCGCACGCACTTTGCCTGACTGCCACGCAACGCCGCTTTCGCGCAGGGAATCCACACAGATTTCAAGCTTTTTTGCCTCCAGCGCAGCAATACAGTCGGCACCACCTTCGCCGGGCAGCATCTGTAGCGCCCCGACGGGAAGGCCCGCCGCTTTCATCAGATCGGCCAGGGCAATATGGTAAGCCCCGCCTTCTGCCAGACCACCCACACGATAGGTTCCCGGAGGTGCCTTGCGCAGCGCAGCCATCGCTTCCTTCATGGTGCGCCAGGGACTGTTGCGGGCCACCCAGAAGACTGCGGGGCTCTGCTCGACCATCACCAGCGGGGTAAACTGATCCACACCGTATTCGGCCTGGCGCATCCAGTACGCTCCAAGCACCTCGGGGGTCACCAGGCCGAGGGTATAGCCATCCGGGTTGGCGTAAGCCACAGCAGTGTGGGCAAACAGGCCATTGGCGCCTTCCAGATTCAGCACATTGATATGGACACCCAATTCCTGCCCCAGGCCGACAGCCAGCTCGCGAGCCACCTGATCAGAGCCGCTGCCGCGCGGCCAGCCCACAATCAGCGTAAGAGACCTGTCCGGCCATGCGGCAGCGCTGGCAAAAGCGCCAAAAGCCCATACCGCACCCACGAACCCAACCATCCAGCGTGCCAGACAAGCGCGCATAGTCCGCCCCACATGACAGATGACATGTGCCCTTTAACGACAGCGGGAGCCCCCCGGAACAGCCTTCCCTGCAACTATTTGTAGCCGGCTCACGGCCAGACCGGTGGCTAATCAAGCAAAAAGACGCATTGCGTGCCAAAATTGCCGGTCTGACCCACCCCTGCTGTCTGCCATGAAGAACAAGACTTACGACATCCTGCCCGGCCAATCCGTCGAACTCCTCAAGGAGCTGCACATCCTCACCCGCGAGGGGCAGATGAATCAGGATAGCCGGCGCAAGCTCAAGCAGGTGTACCACCTTTTCCAGTTCATTGAGCCGCTGTTGCAGGATGTGGTGCAGGATGAAGCCCACATCAACCTCGTCGACCACGGCGCGGGCAAGTCTTACCTCGGCTTCATTCTCTATGATCTGTTCTTCAGGGAGCGTGCCCGGGAAGGCTGCATCTGGGGCATCGAAACACGCGACGAACTGGTCAGCCGCTCACAGGAACTGGCGCAGCGCCTGGAGTTTCCGGGCATGCGCTTTCTGAACCTGTCGGTGGCCGATTCAATCACCTCACCCGAACTGCCGGCACGCATCGACATCGTCACCGCCCTGCACGCCTGTGACACGGCCACCGATGATGCAATCCGCTTTGCTCTGGCCAAGGAGGCCCGCCACATCGTGCTGGTGCCCTGCTGCCAGGCCGAAGTGGCCGCCACCCTGCGCCGCAACAAGGGCGCTGCGCTGGGCAAATCCGCCCTCACGGAACTCTGGCGTCATCCGATCCACACCCGTGAATTCGGCAGCCACCTGACCAATGTGCTGCGTTGCCTGCAACTCGAAGCGCACGGCTACCAGCTCAACGTGACCGAGCTGGTGGGCTGGGAACATTCGATGAAGAACGAGCTGATCATCGCCAGCCGGCGCAACAAGCCACAGCGCCGCGCCGCCGAACGGCTCACCGCACTGCTGGAAGCCACCGGCCTGGAAGAACTCGCTGCACGGTTTTTCCTGCCGGCAGAGCTGCAGGCGCAGCCCTGAACCCACGAAATCCCGCGATCTATTCGACAATCTTGCAGAGAAAGTCGCGATCAATCGGTTTGGGATTTTCGATGTCGCCTTCCACGCACAGACCGGCTTCCTTGAGGGTCAGCGAGAGCGTCTCGATCCGCTTGTCCTGCTCATAGACGTGATCAAGGAGGGCATGCAGTGCCTTGGAAACAGGGTCGTCCATGTCCCGCGTGACACCGTAGGCCGAGAAATCCGGCTTGGCTTCGCGCACCTCTCTGGGTTCCAGGATGTGTGCGGGGTTGCCCACGGCGGTAGCTCCGGGCGGCACAGGTTTGATCACCACGGCGTTGGAGCCGATCTTGGCACCGGCGCCCACGGTAAAACCACCAAGTACCTTGGCGCCCGCCCCCACCACCACGCCGGCTTCCAGCGTCGGGTGGCGCTTGACGCCACGGTACAGCGAAGTGCCACCAAGCGTGACGCCTTGGTAAATGGTGCAGTCATCACCTATTTCAGCCGTTTCGCCAATCACCACACCAATCCCGTGGTCAATGAACACGCGGTGACCGACGGTGGCACCCGGATGAATCTCGATGCCGGTGAGGCAACGTGCGAAATAGGAGATGAAGCGTGCCACCAGATAGCCGCGCCGCCGCCAGAACCAGTTGGCCAGCCGATGCAGGAGCAGTGCATGCACGCCGGGATAACAGATCAACACTTCCAGGCGGCTGCGCGCAGCGGGGTCTCGCTGCAGAACACTGGAAATGTCTTCTCTGAGATGGCTGAACATGACGGTTACTCGTGCTTAATGGAGGAAATGTGACAGAAACTTCATTCTATAGTGAGTCACGCAAAATCTAGTCCTGCTTGTGGAATTTCTCGGGAAACTGGAAGCTTGAAAGCATTCCGCGCAGGATATTGACCTCGTCACGCTCCAGATGGATGCGCCCGAACATGCGGCGCAGGCGCGGCATCAGGCGCTTGGGATTGTCTGGATTGAAGAAACCACTGGCAGTCATGGTGGACTGAAAATGCTCGATCATGCCTTCAACTTCGTCGAACGTGGCTGGTTCACCAAACTGTGCAGGAGCCTCGCCCAAGGTCTGGGTGGCCATGCGCAGTTCGTAGCACATCACCTGAACCGCCGCCCCCAGATTCAGCGAGGAATACTCGGGATTGGCCGGAATCATCACGGGTAGTTGGCACAAGGCCAGCTCTTCATTCGAGAGACCATAGGTCTCATTGCCAAAAACCAGCGCCACTTCACCCTGGCCGGCCGCCTGCGCCAGGGTGTCTGCAGCCTGGCGCGACCACTGCATCGGCAGGCCCAGCTCACGGCGCCGTGCGGTCATTGCAGCAGCAACGGTGACGCCATGCAGCGCCTCCTCAAGCGTGTCGCAGACCACAGCGGAATCAAGCACATCAGTGGCGCCGGAGGCGCGGGAAGTGGCTTCGGGATGCGGAAAATCGCGCGGGCGCACCAGATACAGGCGCGACAAACCCATGGTTTTCAAGGCCCGCGCCGCCGCACCGATGTTGCCGGCTATGGACGGACGGGATAAAACTACACGGAACTGGTTCAAAGAGGGGGTCTGCATATATAATGTACGGTTTTCCAGCCATTGCGTACGTTTACGCAATGCTCGCCAAGACAGACGCTCATGCATCCAATCCTGAATATTGCCGTCAAGGCCGCCCGCCGTGCCGGTTCGATCATCAACCGGGCTTCGATGGACCTGGACAAGATTGAAGTCCACTCCAAACAATCCAATGACTTCGTGACCGAGGTCGACCGCGCCGCGGAAGACGCCATCATCGATGTCATACGGGAAGCCTATCCGGAACATGCGATTCTAGCAGAGGAATCTGGCGACACCGGCGGCGAAAGCGAATTCCAGTGGATCATCGATCCGCTCGACGGCACCACCAATTTCATCCACGGCTTCCCGCAGTACGCAGTGTCGATTGCCCTGGCTGAACGTGGCATCGTGCAGCACGGCGTGATCTATGACCCGACCCGCAACGAGTTGTTTACCGCAACGCGTGGCCGTGGGGCCTTCCTCAACGACCGCCGCATCCGCGTGAGCCGCCGCACCAAGCTCAACGAATCGCTGATCGGCACGGGCTTCCCCTTCAAGAAGCTCGACCACATGGAAGCTTATCTGGGGATGTTCCGCGAAGTGGCTGGCAAGACTGCCGGCATGCGCCGCCCCGGCGCCGCCGCGCTGGATCTGGCCTACACCGCCTGCGGCCGTACCGACGGCTTCTTCGAAATCGGCCTGATGCCGTGGGATATGGCTGCCGGCATCCTGATGGTGACGGAAGCCGGTGGACTCGCCAGCGATTTCGCGGGTGAAGCCGATTATCTCAAGACCGGCAACCTCGTGGCCGGCACGCCGAAGATCTTCACCCAGCTGCTGCAGATCGTGCAAAACAACCGCACGGATACGCTGACCGCCTGAGCAACTTCTGGCGCCTCGACAAAAGCGGCCTGCGGGCCGCTTTTTTATTGCCCGGAGGCTGCAACACCAACGACGCACTGGCAGTCCCCCCCGGGCATCACACGCCATCTCCACATACCCTCTCACACCCGATTGATCAGCAACACGCAAAGGTCTGTGCAAACTCAACTTCCATTCCGTCGCGCCGAAAATATGCACATGAAAACAGCCGCTTTCACCATTCCTCCTCCTTAGAGCAGCCATCGGGAACAATTAACAAATGGTCACAGTCTCGGAAAACGCTTACTCCACTCTGCTCTGTTATAAACACACACTAAAAAAACAGGTATATGACAATAAAAAACGACCAAAGCCAGCAGAAAAGAGCCGTTACCATTGACTTCAGGACAGCCGCAGCGTTGTTGCGCCTGTTCATTTGCACCCTGATTGTCACTGGCACTTTGCCAGCCTTCGCTGCACCGGCTTCAGTGGCCTTTTATTACGGCTCGGATACCAGCCTTGATGAGCTTCACGCCTTCGAGGCGGTTGTCGTCGACCCCGATCAGGGTTTCTCGCCACAAGCCTTCAATCGCCCTGGCAGCGAACTGTACGCCTATGTGAGCGTAGGCGAGATCCAAGCCTCAAGGCCCTGGGCCAGTGAGGTGAAGAAAGACTGGCAACTCACCACCAACACCGTCTGGCAATCCAGGGTGATGGACCAGCGCAAGGCAGACTGGCGCCGGTTCTTTATCGAACGTGTCGTGGCGCCCCTCTGGCAACAGGGTTACCGGGGCTTTTTCCTCGACACGCTGGATTCCTGGCAGCTGGGTGGACCATCTGCTGACCCTGCGGCTCAACAGGCAGGCCTTGTTGCACTGATTCACAGCCTGCATGCGCGGTTCCCGGGTATCCGTCTGATCGCCAATCGTGGCTTCGAACTGTTACCACAGGTGGCGGGCGAGCTTGAGGCCGTAGCGGCAGAATCCCTTTTCCAGCGCTGGAATCAGGCATCCGGAAGTTACAGCGAAGTCCCGCAGGAAGACAGGGAATGGCTGCTGACCCGACTGCGCGAGGCACATGAGCAATATCATCTGCCCACCATTGTTATCGACTATGTTGCCCCAACGGATCGGGATCTGATGCGCAAGACCGCACAAAGCATTCACGATCTGGGATTCATCCCCTGGGTCAGCAGCGGCAGCCTGACCACGCTGGGGCGGGGCGACATCGAAGTTATCCCACGCCGCATCCTGATGGTTTTCAACAGCAACGACGCACCGGGCATGCATTACCGTGCGCCACATCGCTATGTCGAACCGCTGCTGAATTACCTCGGATTCATTGCTGACTATGTGGACGCCACCAAGCCACTCCCGGAGCCCGATCCGGGTGTGTATGCAGGGATCGTCACCTGGTTCGACAGAAATCTTCCCGCAACTCAGGCCAATGCCTACAGCCGGTGGCTGGAAAGACGCATTCAGGGAGGATGGCACATTGCACTTTTCGAGACCGCAGGGCTTTCTGCCAATAACCTGCTGGCCCCACTGGGCCTGCAGATAGCCCCGGTTCCCAACGGAAAACTGGAAATCGAGACGCGCAACAGCGCCATCGGATTTGAGACGGAACCGGCACCCAACCGGCAGGACCTGCAGCCTTTACGCCTTGTCAGCCAGGACAAGGCGCAGAGCTGGCTGCACCTGCACGATGCACAGGGCAATCAATACGACTCCGCCGGCATCACGCCCTGGGGGGGCTTCGTGTGGCGTGGCTACACCATCAGCGGAGATGATGACAACGGTTTCCGCTGGGTCATCGACCCCTGGAAATTCCTTCAGCAGGCCCTCGCCCTGAAGCCCATGCCTGTGGCAGATTCCACAAGCGATGCGGGTCGCCGCATGTTCTTCACCCACATGGACGGAGACGGCTTCCCCTCCCGCGCGGAATTCCCCGGCAGCCCCTATGCCGCTCAGGTTGTCATTGATGAAATCCTGCAGCGCTACCCGACAGTGCCATACACGATGTCGGTCATCGAAGGGGAAACCTCTCCGCAGGGGCTCTATCCCAAGGAGAGCCCGGCACTCGAAGCAATGGCCCGCAAGATATTCGCCCTGCCCAACGTGGAGATCGCCACCCACACTTACTCGCACCCTTTCCGCTGGGCCAAGGTGGAAGCCCAGGATGCCAGTGAAGATGCCGATGCCGACTACCATCTGGCTATTCCCGGCTATGTTCCCTCACTCAAACGCGAGGTGGATGACTCCGTCGAATATATCCGTACCCGCCTGGCCCCACCCAACAAGCCGGTGAAGATCCTGCTATGGAGCGGTGACGCCGCACCAACACCCTCTACGTTGGCCTATGTGGAAAACCGCGGGCTACTCAATATGAATGGCGGTTCCACCATGCCCACGCGGGCGTTTCCCAGCCTGACCCGCATCTCGCCGCTGGGCGCCCGCCTTGGGCACAACTTTCAGGTATTTGCGCCGGAAACCAACGAGAATGTCTACACAAACCTCTGGCGCGGCCCCTTCTACGGTTTCCGACGCGTCATAGAAACTTTTCAGATTACCGGTGAGCCTCGTCGTATCAAACCGGTAGACATCTATTTCCACACCTTCGCAGCGAGCAAGCCTGCTTCCCTGCGTGCCCTGCAAAGCGCCTATGAATGGGCATTAAGTCAGCCACTGCGCCCGCTGTTTGCCTCGGAATTCATCCGCAAGGCAGAGGCTTTCAATCATGTGGTGCTGGCGCGCAACCTGAATGGCGACTTTCTGGTGGCCAATGCCGGTGCGTTGCGTTCCCTGAGAATCCCTCCCGAGCTTGGCGAACCAAAGCTCGAAACGAGCAGCAATCTGGCAGGCTGGGGATTGGGGCCAGACGGCCGTTACCTGATTCTTACGGCCGGACAGGCCCGCTTTGCCTTTGCGCAAACGGGCAACACCCTGCCCTACCTTGCCGGTTCAAATGCAGGGGTTGAGGAATGGACGCGTAATAAGCACGCCATCCATGCCCGTCTCGCAGGCTTTGCTCCGATCGAATTCGATCTGGCAAATGCCATGCAATGCACGGTAAAAGCCGATGGAAAACCACTTGTGGGAACCAGGGTCGGCCAGTTTCTGAAGTACAGGCTAAACCATGCTGCTGCCACGCTCGATATTAGCTGCCGGTAGCGGCAAGCGGCCCCGCCTGATTTCCCCTGCCGTGCTTGCGATATTCGCGATCCTGGTGGGAGTGGCACTCTTGCTGATGTTCCCCTATCGCACACTGATGGATCAGGTTTTGCGTGATCGCAGTGGTGACGAACTTTCTATCACCTACCTGCGCAACCTGCAGCGTACCGACCCCCACAACGCCGATCTGGCCCTGAGACTGGCGCAGCAACTGCTTGCCGCCAAGCAGTTCGGGGATCTGGAACCCGCACTGGCTGATGTGCTGAAGAACGGCTCGCCAAACAACAAGGTGCAGGCCCGCCTGCTCCTCTGGCATGCCCGTGAGACGGTCTGGCGCAGCCCCGGGCTGGGAAGCAGCACACGCGAAGCCGAGCGGCTTGATCTGCTGCACGAACTGCATGCACTGGCCGATCTGCCGCTGGATGAACAGACCCGCCTGGAGATCGCCGACCGTGCCTATGAGCTGGGCGATACCGCTCTGGGGCTACGCCTGTATCGCAGTATCCGTGGTAATCCCGATGGCAATCAGACTTCCTGGCTGATCAATCGCGCACAGCTGCGCCAGAATCAGGGCGCACCCGATTCTGCAATACAGCTTCTTCTGCTCGCCCGCCAACGCAGCACCAGCCTGGACGTGCAGCGTGAATGCTTCTTCCGTGCAGTACGTATCCTGCTGGCAGAAGACCAGCCAGGCGAAGCACTGAGGCTGGCACAAAGCGAACTCGGCAATCTCGTCGCAGATCAGCAGAGCCTCGTTTTCATGGTCGAGCTGGCACGCTCGGCAAATGCGCCGGCAGTAGCCGAGCATTATGCCAAACTGATGCTCAGACTCTCCTTGCAACAGATGCTTGATCGCCTGGCTGCCAATGAAGGCGCCCAAGTGCGCACAGTCGCAGATATCCCTCCGCTCGGAGGCCCGCCAGGGCTGCCGTTCGATGATCGCGTCTACAGCCTGGGTTACGACGCTTTCCTGGGAAATCACAATCTCGAGGATGCCTATCGTGTGGCCGATTTTGCCGTCCGCCAAGCCCCCCAGAGTGCAGCCTGGCGCAAGCGTCTGGCCCAGGTTGCCGAATGGTCGGGACGACCGCAACAAGCCTTGCGTCAATGGCAATGGCTGCTGGCCTCGCACGACATCTCAACCAAAGACAGTGACGATGCGGCATCTGCGGTACTTCGCCTGGCACCAGGGCTCTTCGATGACAAAGCACTGCAGGCAGGCTTGCGCTACCGCCTGCATCAACACCCGGGGGCTCCGGAACTGCTCCGAGCGCTGATAGCAAGCTTTGAGCATGAAGGCCTGCCTGAAGAAGGCATTGCAGTCCTGCAGGGCATGATTCAGGAACACCCGGATCCAGACAGCATGCAAGCGCTGGAAAATCTGGCTGTGCAGAGCGGACACACAGACCTTGCGATTCAGACCAGCGAAGCACTGATTGCACGCTACGGCACCAGCCGCGAACGTGCGCTGCAACTCGCAGCCCTCTATCTGGGGCAGGGCAACATCGGCAAAGCCTGGGCCGCACTCAAGGGCGCACAAGGCATCGTACCCGCGAATGATGAAGCATTCTGGCGCTTGCTGGGAAACCTCTCGTTGCGAGCACAGCAAGACGCCCAGGCACGCATTGCCTATTCCAAGCTTGTTGACTCGGATACTGCCAACCAGGACGACTACGACGCTTTGACTGAACTGCTGGCGCCCACTTCCCCGGCGGATGCCTCTGCACTTGCCATGCACGGAGCACTGCGCTTCGACAACTGGAATCTGATGCTGCGTGCCCTGGAACTCAATGTCGAAGCGGGCTCCCCTGAAGTGGCCTGGAAAACCTTTACAACACTCGATACCAAATGGATTGAACGCGGCGAAAAAAACATACGTTTTCTGATGCTGCGCTGCGATGTGGCTCGCGCCCTTGGCCATATTCCAGAGGCAGTACGTGATCTGGAGAGAGTTCTGGCGCTCGACACACAAAATTCGATGGCACGCCAAAATATGCTCTGGGTATTGATCGACAGCCACAACCAGGCCGCCTTGCGTACCCTGCTCGCCGCCCATGAAACAGACTGGGCACTCGATACGGATCTGCACGACGCGCTGGGCGCAGCCTGGATGACGCTTTCGGCGCCGCATGTGGCACTTGAACGCTATCTTGCACCACGCATGAAGGCTCATCGCGAGGATTTCCTGTGGCTGATGAATTATGCCGATGCGCTGGAACAGGATCGCCAGCCCGATCTCGCCTGGCAATTGCGCGCCTGGCTGCTGCGCACGCGGCAGCAAGCTGCCGATGCGCCGGCCAGCCCGGCCATGCGGGCTGCGCGCACGCGCCTGCGCATGGCGCTGGAACAGGGAGATCCGGCACTTGGTGCATTGCGTGCTTTCCTGAGCCTGAGCCCCGAGGCCACGCCGGAAGCCCGCCAGATCGCTGATGAATTGCGGATTTCGTGGCAGCTTGGCAGTGCAGAACCCGAATCAGCACGCCTCTGGCTGTGGAGCCGCTACGCCCGGCATCTCTCCTCGCCAGACTGGGCACGCACGGCACTGGCCATGCATGAGCAGGACTGGAAGAGCCTGAGCCTGGAACTCGACGCACGCTTCAGCGCCCTGATGCGCGATGATGCCATCTCCGTGGCACGCGCCATTGATGCCGGTGCGCTGGCAACTTCACTCGCTTTCGACGCACAGACCCTGCAGCGCGACGACGCCCCGCTCCAGCTGCAGCTCTCCGAAACCCTACTGGAGACCGCCCCGCGCCTGAGTGTGGAGGCCGAACGTCTCAAATTCGGGCAATGGCTGGAAAAATCGCGCAAGATCGGATGGCAGCAACAGCTCACCACAAATCTGCGCCTGAGCATGGATTTCGAACGCATTGATCGTGAAGTTGACCCGGCAATGATGATCGTGCCAGGCACGGAAACCCGCGCGGCCATCGCACTGAGCCGGCGCTCACGAGGAGGAGACACCCGCGCCGTAATTGCCCGCCACGATGCCATGACGACCTGGCTGGAAGCTGGCGTGAGCCAGACCTACAGCGTTGGCGGCATCCGGCTCACCTCACGCATGGCCTGGCATGAGGCGGCTGATGAAAGCCTGGCCCTGCGTGCATTGGGCAGGCGGGATCTGCTACGAATGGAAGGCAGCCTGCCACTCTCGCCAGCCACACGCCTCAATCTGGCAGCCCAGGCGGCACGCTACAGCGCCCAAAACGGGCTACACCTCGGCACCGGGCTGCGCAGCGAGGCCGAGCTGAGCCATCGCCTCGGCGCCGAGGGCGAGGACACCCAGCTTGCCACCTACTGGAATGCCAACGATTTTCGCGCTGCCGGCAGCCTGCCCCCTGGTGACAGGCTCGAATCCCTGGCCAACCGCCTGCCCGGCACGGATGACGCAGCCGACAAGGTGGCGACTCTGCTGCCACGCGACTACATGCTCTACGGCCTGCGCTGGAGCACGGGCACCAGCTGGGACGAGAACTGGACACGCCGCGTCCGCCCTTTCGCCTCCGCCGCAATCACCTACAACACCGATGCCGGCAAAGGTTATGCCTTCAGCGTCGGGCTGGCCGGCCATCTGGACGGCCCGGATCACCTCGCAGCCAGTTTCAGTTCAGACCAGGGCGCCAACAGTGGGACGCCACGCAGTACCCGCATCAACCTGCATTACTGGAGGGCCTTCTGAAAGCCCCCGGATCATGCACCAGTCATTAAGGAGATCAATCATGATAACAATCCTCAAGCGCATCGGCAGCAATCTCGCCCCCGCTCTGCTGCTCCTTCTCGCGGCCTGCAGCACGCTCGACACGGCCCCCCGGGTAAGCGTGGATAAATCGGCTGACTGGGCGCTCATTCCTTTTATCAACACTACTGAAACGCCACTTGCCGGCCAGCGCGCCGAAGCTGTGGCAACAGGGCTGGCGCAAAGCCTGGGCATCGCCCACCTACAGGCTTACCCGCAGAATCTGCGTGATGACAATCTTTTCGAGGCAGGTCAGGGCAAAACCCAGGAACAGGCATTGGCCTGGGCCCGCGAACGCGGCGCGCGCTATGCGCTAAGCGGCACGGTGCAGGAATGGCGTTACAAGGTGGGGGTAGATGGGGAGCCTGTGGTGGGCCTGTCACTGCAGCTCACGGATCTATCCACCGGCCAGCTTATCTGGTCCGGAACGGGCGCCCGCTCGGGCTGGAGTCGTGATTCCCTGGCCGCAGTTGCGCAAAAATTGATACGCCAGATGCTCACCGCTGGCATCGGCAACTAAAAGACAATACATGCGCATATCTTTTCCCCGTATCCTGGCCCCCGCCATGAGCCCCGCCGCAGCCTGCGCTGCGGAAGCGCTCATGCTGCCTCTGATCGCCCTGGCACTCGGATACTGGATCAAGCCTGATGACCCGCTATTCGTGCATGACGACTTCCCCTGGATGTGGATTGCCCCACTGTTGATCGCTCTGCGCTACGGGCCGCTCTGGGGCATGGGCTCGGCCGGCGTACTGCTGGCGGGATGGTTTGCCCACGCCAGCGTATCTGGCGAACAGACGCTGCCCAAACTGTATTTCCTCGGTGGTCTCATCTTCACGATGATTGCCGGGGAGTTTTCCTCTGTCTGGCAGGCACGCCTGCGCCGCTCCGAGTCCATCCAGAATTATCTCGACCATCGCCTCGATGCGCTGACCCGCACCCACTACCTGCTGCGTCTCTCGCATGAGAGCCTGGAGCAGGATCTGCTCGCGCGCCCTGTCTCCATGCGCGATGCACTCGTCGGCCTGCGCGAACTGGTGGCGGGCATCGAGGTGGGGAGCCATGATCAGCTGCCCGCCGCAGACAAGTTGCTGAAACTCGCCGTGCAGTTCTGCCAGATCGAGCGCGCTGCCCTGGTTCCCATGTTGCAGGATGGTCAGCCGGATATCACCCACGCAGCCTTCCTGGGCGCGGAATTTCCGCTTGACATGAATGCCCCATTGATCCGGCACGCCCTGGAATCCGGCCTGCTCAGCCATGTTGCCAATCAGGATGCCGACAATCGCGAGGATAGCTGCTATCTGATCGTTGCCCCGGTACGCGACACCGCCCGCCAGATACACGCGCTCTTCCTTGTCGATACGCTGCCCTTCCTCGCCCTGCAGGATGAAAACCTGCAGATGCTCAACCTGATGCTTGGCTACTACGCCGACAGCCTTGCCCTCGCCCCGCTGGTGAATCCGCTGCTGGCACGCTGGCCGGATTGCCCGTCGCCCTTTGCGCTGGAACTGCAGCGGCTGCATCGCATGCAGTGCGAGGCCGGCGTGCACAGCACCCTGATTGCCATGATTTTCCCGCAGCAGGGCCTTCCGGGCGGGCTTCCTGGCGCATTGCAGCGCCAGCAGCGTGCGCTCGATGTCACCTGGCTCGTGCGCAACAGCGATGGCACAAAAGAAGCCCGCGCACTGTTGTCGATTCTGCCGCTGGCCACCAGCACCGCTGTCGAAGGCTATCTCGCGCGCATTGACCGCTGGACTGGCAAACAATACGGGCAGGATCTGGGCTCGCTCGGCGTGCGCATCCGGACCTGGGAACTGAATGAGGCAGCCCCTGCCGAACTATTGAATCTGGCTATGGAATCCTGCGATGACGCAACTCAAGCTGACCCTGCTGACGCTACTGTTTGAGTTCTCGGCCGGGCTGCAACTCTTCCTCTCGGGCAGCCATTCGGATCCGGTATTCATCGGCTTTCTCGCCACCCACATGCTCGCCAGCGGGGTGCTTGCCTCGCTGGTACTGCTTGCCATGCCAAAGAAATATGCCACGCCACGCATCCCCACCTGGCTGTTTTTCTTCTGCCTGTCGGCGTGCATACCCGTGCTTGGCGTAATCGGCATTCTCACCACCATGGCCTGCCTGCCGCTGCTGCCCGCACCGGGATCGCGCCAGCACTTCATCTCGCTAAGCCTGCCCGAGCTGGACCCCCACGAACATCCGCCGGGCGAGGCTTTCCGGCAGGCCGGGCTGCGCCAGTTCCTGCGCAATGACAAGGCCCCTGTGGAACAGCGCCTGCGCGCCCTGGTGGGCTTGCAGAACGCTCCGGTGCGCTTTGCCAGCCCGCTGCTACGCGATCTGCTGGCAGCCTCTTCGGAAGACCTGCGCCTGCTGGCTTACGGCATGCTGGAAAGCCGAGAAAAACGCATCAATGCCGAGATCCACACCTGGCGCATGGCCTGGCAGGATGCCACGGACGACAACACCAGACACGCAGCCGCCAAACGCATCTCGGCCCTGTATTGGGAGGTGATCTATCAGGGGCTGGCCCAGGGCGATCTGCGCCGCCACGCGGCCATGGAATCACTGCGCTTCCTGGAAGAAGCACTGGATGCCAACGATGCCAGCCTGCAATTGCGCCACGGGCGCCTGCTGCACGAACTCGGGCGCAGCGGAGAAGCTGAAACCGCCTATCGGCGGGCCATTGAGCTGGGCCTGCCGGCACCACGCGTGCAGCCCTATCTGGCCGAGATTGCGTTCGAACGGCGCGACTTTGCCGAGGTACGCCGCCTGCTCTCCAGCCTGAATGACTATCCCGACCAGCGCCGTATCGGGCCCATCCTTGATTTCTGGTGCCACTCATGACCCAGGACGATTTTCCCAAAGCCACCGAAGCCGATGTCGCCCTGCTTCTCGAAGGCACTTTCCCGTACGTTTCCGGCGGCGTGTCGAGCTGGGTGAACCAGATCATCCGCGCTTTTCCGGACGTCCGTTTTGCGATTGTCTTTCTCGGCAGCCGCAGGAGCGATTACGGCAAGCCACGCTACGCCCTGCCTGACAATGTGGTGCATCTGGAATGCCACTACATGCATGATGACCTGGGCCATCACGGCGTCGAAGTCGCCCCCCGAAAAGGCGCCATCGAGGCTTTCGCCCGCGTGGTGGCGCTCCACGAAGCCTTCAAGGACAAGGGCACGCCAGACCTTTCCACCTTCGAGAAACTCGCCCGCGAACTGATGCCCGGAGGCAGCCTGACACAGGAGGATTTCCTGCATTCGGAGGAAGCCTGGGGCTTCATCACCTCGAATTACCGGCGCTTCTGCTCTGACCCGAGCTTCGTAGACTATTTCTGGACCGTGCGCATCATGCATCTGCCGCTGTGGATGCTCGCACGCGTGGCACAGAACCTGATCCCCGTACGCGCTCTGCATACGGTATCAACCGGCTATGCGGGCTTCCTCGGCGCACTTCTGGCGCGCTCGCGCGGCCTGCCGCTGATTCTCTCGGAGCATGGAATCTACACCAAGGAACGCAAGATCGACCTGTACCAGAGCGAGTGGATCCGCGACAACCGCAATGTATTCCAGAAGGATTCGACAGAACTCTCGTACTTCCGCACCATGTGGATTCATTTCTTCGAGTGGCTCGGGCGCATGTGCTATGACGCCGCCGACCCGATCATCGCGCTCTACGAGAACAACCGCCTGCGCCAGGTGGCCGATGGTGCGCCGGCAGAGCGTACCTGCAACATTCCCAACGGCGTGGCGATCCAGCGCCTTTCCGCACTGCGCAGCCAGCGCAGTGAGAAGATTCCGCCGGTACTGTGCCTGATCGGCCGGGTGGTGCCGATCAAGGATGTGAAAACCTTCATCCGCGCCATGCGCATCCTGCTCAACCGCATGCCGGAGGCCGAAGGCTGGATTGCCGGCCCGGAAGATGAAGATCCGGGCTATGCGCGGGAATGCCGTGAGCTGGCAGAAAGCCTAGGGCTGGGCGACCGCTTCAAATTCCTGGGCTTCCAGAAGATCGACGAGTTGATGCCGAAGATCGGCATCGTCGTGCTCTCCTCCATCTCGGAGGCTCTCCCGCTGGTGATTCTGGAAGGCTATGCGGCAGGCGTGCCGACGCTATCCACCGATGTCGGCTCCTGCCGCCAGCTCGTCTATGGTCTGGATGAGGAAGACCAGGCGCTGGGCGCCGCAGGCCGCGTGGTGGGGATTGCCGATCCGCAGGCTTTTGCCGAGGCCGCCATTGATCTGCTGGAGCCGGATAACTGGTACTCGGCCCAAGCTGCCGGCATTGCCCGGGTGGAAAAATACTATGCCGACTACATGATGTTCGACCGTTATCGCGCCGTGTACGACAAAGCCCTGAGCCAGCCTGCCGCGCCACCGGCCTCTGCGATGCCACGCTGCCCCATGCATCAGGGAGGCCACTGATGGCAGGCATCGGATTCGAGCTGCGCAAACTGCTGCGCAAAGATACCCTGACCGGCCTGCTACAGGCCTATTCATACGCCGGCATCATCGGCTCCGGGCCATGGGTGTTATCCATTCTCGGCATCCTCGTGATCGGCCTGCTCTCACATTCGGTGGTGGTGCCGAACATTTTGGTGACCCAGTTCCAGGTGTCTGTCACTTGGCAGATCGCCATCTCCCTGATTCTTACGGGCGCCATGCAGCTGGGATTCACCCGCTTCATCTCAGACCGCCTCTTCGAGAAGCGCGACGACCTCGTGTTCTCCTGCCTTAACGGGGTACTCCTGATCACAGCAGCCATTGCCGGAGTAGTTGGCCTCACGCTGGCACTGACGTACTTTTCGGGAATGGGGGTGGTCTATCGCCTGCTCATGCTTGCCTGCTTCGTGCTGCTCAACTGCATCTGGATCACCACCATCCTGCTCTCCGGCCTGAAGCGTTATGTGGCCATCGTCTCGCTGTATGCCGTGGGCTACGTCGTCGTCGTGACTGCAGCACTGCTGCTGCGCCCCTGGGGGCTGGAAGGCTTGCTCGCCGGGTTTGTGCTCGGCCAGTTCATCCTGTTTTTCGGCATGTGGCTGCTGGTGGCCTGGCATTTCCGCTCGCCACACTTCGTCAGCTTCGAATTCACCCAGCGTGGGTACGCCTATCCGTCCCTGATGGCTATCGGCTTCTTCTACAACCTTGGCGTCTGGGCCGACAAGTTCATCTTCTGGTTCTATCCGGACACCTCGTCCTCCATCATCGGGCCGCTGCGCGCCTCGCTGATTTACGATCTGCCGGTGTTCATGGCGTATCTGTTCATCATCCCCGGCATGGCGGTGTTTCTCGTGCGTATCGAGACGGATTTTGTGGAGTTCTACGACAAATTCTACGACGCCGTGCGCACCGGCGGCTCACTGGAATACATCGAAGGCGCCCGCGACGAAATGATCCACGCAATCCGTCAGGGACTGCTGGAAATCGGCAAGATCCAGACGCTCGCCGTGCTCATCGCACTAGTCGCCGGCCCGGCTGCACTGGGGGCACTGGGCATCTCGAAACTCTACCTGCCCCTGTTCTACATCCAGACCGTCGGCGCCAGCCTGCAGGTGGGGCTGCTCGCACTGCTCAATGTGTTTTTCTATCTGGACCAGCGGCGCATCGTGCTGGCGCTCACCGCACTCTTCACCATCGCCAACCTCCTGCTCACGATCCTCACACTCCGGCTGGGCGCAAGCTGGTATGGCTACGGCTTCTGTGGCGCCACCCTCATCACCCTGCTGCTCGGGCTGCATCTGCTGGACAAAAAGCTCGATAACCTGGAATACGAAACCTTCATGCTGCAGTAAAACCGGCATCGAAGCAGCACGGCCCTGCACCCGGCCGGCAGACCATTCAAAACCACCACTGTGCCAGCGTGCTTTGTGCCATGCGTCACGACGATTACAATCCTGCTGCCACACCACAAGTGGAGTTTTGAGCCTGCACGGCACCTCCCGCATGGCACCTAGCTGAAGCTTGTACCTGTTCCCCCTGAATCTTTACGCCGGAGACTCCATGCTCAGCCAGACAGCCATCTTCCTTGCCGCCTCAGTACTGATGGTCCCTGTTGCGCGCAAACTCGGGCTCGGTTCAGTCCTCGGTTACCTCCTGGCGGGCGTGCTGATCGGCCCCTTTGGTTTGCGGCTCATCGATGATGTGGCAGCCATCCTGAATTTTTCAGAATTCGGTGTGGTGCTGTTTCTCTTCATCATCGGCCTCGAATTGCAGCCCTCGCGCCTGTGGGTGCTGCGTCACCAGGTATTCGGGCTGGGCAGTACCCAGGTTTTGCTCACCGCACTGGCAGTGGCCGGGATCGCGATTGCCATCGGGATCAACTGGCGTGCGGCAACACTGATCGGGCTGGCACTCGCCATGTCTTCAACCGCGCTGGTTCTGCAATCACTCGCCGAGCGCAATGAGCTTTCCGCGCGTCACGGGCGGCACGCCTTTTCCATCCTGCTGTTCCAGGATCTTGCCGTAATCCCGCTACTGGCCCTGCTGCCGATTCTTGCCGGCAGGCACGGGCTGGACATCAACTGGCCGGATATCGCCAAGGCTGTCGCCATCATTGCCGGGGTGATCTTTGGCGGCCGATATCTGCTGCGCCCCGCCTTCAAATGGATCGCCATGCTCGGCAGCCGCGAAACCTTCACCGCCGCCGCCCTGCTGGTGGTCATCGGCACCACGCTGCTGATGGAAGTGGCCGGCCTCACCGCTTCCCTGGGCGCCTTTCTGGCTGGCGTTCTGCTTGCCGACTCGGAATACCGGCACGAACTGGAGGCCGACATCGGGCCTTTCAAGGATCTGCTGCTGGGGCTGTTTTTCATCGCCGTCGGCATGAGTGCCAACCTCAGCCTGCTGGCCACGGACGCATTACCCCTCATCGGCCTCGTGCTCGGGTTCATGCTGCTCAAGTTCATCGTTCTGTTCGGGATTGGAGCCGCCACACAATGCGCGCCAAGCAGCTCACGCAAACTGGCCATCGCCCTCTCACAAGGTGGCGAGTTTGCCTTTGTGCTGTTCCAGCTCGGGCGTCAGCATAATCTGCTGAGCGCGCAGCAGGCCGACTGGCTGGTGGTGGCGGTCACGCTCTCCATGCTGCTGGCGCCGCTGGTCTTCCTGTTCGAGGCGCGTGTGCTCGCACCATGGCTGGACGCGCTGAGAAGCACGCGTGAGTTCGACACGGTCGAAGACCCGCAGCGCACGGTATTGATCGCGGGCTTTGGCCGCTTCGGCCAGATCATTGCACGCCTGCTTGCCCTCAAAAAAATCCCGTTCAACGTGCTCGACGCCAGCGCCAGCCATGTCGATTATGTGCGCCAGTTCGGTTCCCAGGCCTATTTCGGTGACGCCTCACGGCTCAACGTGCTCCAGGCCGCGGGGATCGAACACGCCAGGCTGTTCGTGCTCGCCATCGATGATGTAGAAGCCTCAATCAAAACAGCAGAACTGGTGCGCCGCCAGTACCCCAAACTGCCCATCTACGCGCGCGCACGCAACCGCTTTCATGCCTACAAACTGATGGATCTGGGCGTCACCCTGCTGGTCCGCGAAACCTTTTACAGCAGCCTGCACATGGCAGGGGCCGTGCTGCGCGCCCTGCAACGCCCCGAAGACGAAATCACGGCCGATCTTGCCCGCTTCGTCGCGGCCGACGAAGCCAACCTCGTGCGCCAGCATGCCGTCTATCAGGACGAAGCGGCCTTCATGCAAACCATAACCCAGGCAAGCGAAGAATTGCGGGCGCTCTTCGAGCAGGATGCACAGGCAAACCATGCACGCGCTTCCAGTGCCCGAGGTAAGTAATCGAAGCGCTCTGCAAAACGACAATATCTGTAGGATTAGTAACAATCTCCCGGCAAAGCCGGGGGCCTTCATTTTGTAAGCCGCTCAAAGCGGCTAATAGGGGTCGGGTTCGCAGCCCCTTTTCTATGGCGCCGCCTAAAGGCGCCCGCCACTAACCGAGATTGAGCTGATCCAGACGTTCATCGTCCTTTTCCTGATCTCGGATGTAACGCCGTATCACTTATTCATCCCGCCCCACCGTTGACACAAAGTATCCGCGAGCCCAGAAGCTCTGCCCAACAAAATTCCGGCGCCGCTCTGCATACACACGCGCCAGATGGATTGCGCTCTTGCCCTTGATATACCCTACCACTTGCGACACTGCGTACTTCGGCGGAATGGCTATCAACATATGCACATGATCAGCCATCAGATGCCCTTCCAGCATCTGACTTTCCATTTGCTGCGCTAACCTACGAAACACTTCGCCAAGGTGCGGTCGCAACGTCTCGTACAGCATTTTTCTGCGGCATTTGGGAATGAACACCACGTGATATTTGCACTCCCACCTGCTGTGACTTAGGCTTTCAAATTCGTCCATCGGGATTCTCCTTTTGAGTGTGCTTGGCGGCTCACTCTTTGAGTTTCCCTGAGCTTCCCCCGAAATTTCGTCT
>DBTS01000130.1:9623-9773 GCA_002307175.1 Rhodocyclaceae bacterium UBA1310 | reverse complement strand
CCCAGCCTTCGCCAAACGACTCCCACGTGAAGATATCCACAGGGCGTGCGCCCAACAGGTTCCACATGGCCAGTTCGAAAGCACCGGTGTCGGACGCCGGCAGGATACCGACGTGATAGTCAGCGGGGATGCCCAGCAGACGCTTGGTTT
>DBTS01000130.1:8696-9342 GCA_002307175.1 Rhodocyclaceae bacterium UBA1310 | reverse complement strand
GGCCAGACGGGCCTTGCCCAGACTGCTGCGGTGGGAACGGCCAAGGATGTCCGTCGGCAGGTTGGCCAGCGAATAACCGGGGCGCTTGGCACAGGGGCCCGATGAAAAGTTCTGAATCTTGGGCTTGATGGTGGGCTTCACAATTGGCTCCAAAAAAGCAATGAGAAAATCCGAAAGATGCATTGTAGCCCGGAAGGTGGATCTGGCGTCAGTCAGCAGCTTTGCTGTGTTGCGGTCCAGGTATACCCTTGGGCTTTGGATAAAGTGCTGCTATTTGTCGGTAAATATGGCCTAAAGTCGGCTAAAAAACGCATTCGAATTGTTACAAGACGCTCAGGTCTATGCCCGCGCTGCGACGATACCTTGTTGCGCGGCCCACAGGGCAACATCTTCACGCCGGATGGCGGCCGCCATCAGTGCAGGAAACTGATCAGGCGAACAGGCGAACGACGGCACGCCGAGAGTAGCGAGTTTTGCCGCCAGCTGATGGTCGTAAGATGGCGCGCCTTCGTCGCTGAGTGCCAGCAACACAATCAACTGAACACCGGACTGGATGAGTTCGGTGGCGCGTTGCAGGAGATTTTTCTCCACCCCTCCCTCATACAGATCGGAGATCAGCACCATGATGGTATTGCGCGGCTCGCGG
>DBTS01000130.1:0-8405 GCA_002307175.1 Rhodocyclaceae bacterium UBA1310 | reverse complement strand
GCCCGGTTGATGTCGGTGCCGCCGCCGAGCTGCACGCCGAAGAGGACTTCGACCGGGTCCGAGAGCTGTTCAGTGAGGTCCACTACGGCCGTGTCGAAAACCACCATATGGGTTTTCACCGCCGGCAGTGAAGCCATGACCGCCCCGAAAATGCTTGAATACACGACGGAAGCGGCCATCGAGCCGCTCTGGTCTATGCACAGAATGACCTCGCGTTGCACGCGGTGGTTCTTGCGGCCATAACCGATAAGTGTTTCCGGGATGATGCTGTGATATTCCTCCTGCCAGTGCCGCAGATTCGCGCGGATGGTGCGGTTCCAGTCTATTTCGGCGTGGCGTGGGCGCCGGTTGCGCACCGAGCGGTTGAGCGCGCCGCTGATCGCACTGCGCATCGGCTCCTGCAGCTTCTGCATGAGCGCATCAACCACCTTGCGTACCACCTGCCGCGCGGTATCCCGCGTTTTATCCGGAATCACGCCGCGCAGCGACATGAGGGTGGCCACCAGATGCACGTCGGCCTGCACGGCTTCGAGCATTTCTGGTTGAAACAGCATGCTTTGCAGATTGAGGCGCTCAAACGCATCCTTCTGCATGATCTGTACCACCGTGCTCGGGAAATACTGCCGGATATCGCCGAGCCAGCGTGCCACGCGCGGCGAAGAGGCTCCCGTGCCGCCACGCAGTCCACCAGGGCTGTCGGCGTCATACAGCGCCGTCAGTGCCTCATCGATACGCAGATCGTCGCCCTGCAGACCTGTTCCGCAGGAGCTCTGGGCCGGATCTCCGAGCACGAGGCGCCAGCGTCGCAATCTTTCGTCAGGTGATCCGGAAGATGGCAAAGGGATACTGTCAGTCATGTCGGGATTCCCAGCAGTTGATGCAGGAGTGGAACCGGTAGCGTGGCGCGCCGCGCGTCCCAGTCTGAACCCGTCGCCGCTCTGGCCGGCGTGGCCGGGCTTTGTGCCCGCTCCCCGAGTTGGCGCCGCTCAGGCGGTGTAAAAGCACTGAAGGCGCGTCTCAGCAAGGGGAGTTCGTGGTCAAAATGTTCTGCGCTGAGGCTGCTCAACCAGTCGTCGACAAGGCTCCACAACTGATTGTCATGCAGCAGCACCATGCCGCTCTTGTTGAGAAAACCTTCCAGCCATGCGGCGGCAGGGGCCGGATCATTGCCTGTGGAAAGCGCCAGACTCATGCGCAGAGCGGTCTCGTCGAGCGCAGCATGTTGTGCGTCAAACAGCAGGCGGGATGCCAGCCCGCCAAGCAGGCTGTGGCATTGCGGGCTCTGTGCCAGCTGGGTCAGGGCTGCGTGCCAGATATCCACTATGCCATCGGCCTGAAGCAGACGAAGTGCCTGATGTGCCGCCGTGATGGTGTCGCGCATCTGCCCTGCGGCATCGTCGTCGAGTGCGCTGCAGGCTCCTGGCAGGCCAATGGCGGCACGCGGCACGAGTGTCTGCAGCAGGTGTTCGACCAGCGCGGTATCGGTCTGGCGCACATTGCCGTAGCGGGCTACCTTGGCTAGTGCCGGGATTGCTGCGAGTATCTGGGACACGTCGCTGATGACTGCCGCCATGCTGTCGAGTGCCTGCGTCACCGCTGCCATCGCAGCAGACAGATCGGCAAGCAGCACTTTATCCACAAGCTCCGAAAGCACTGCCAGTGCCTGTGCGTTGCGTGCCTTGTCGACTGTCAGGGCGGTGGCAGCTTCTGCCACACTGTTGCCCCAGCGTGAGGCTTCAATCACCTTGAGCGCCAGCTCCGGCTCCCACTGAAGTTCCCAGATTTCGTGAAAGCTGCCTTTGGTACTGCGCCCGGTGCGGCTTAGCCTGCCCCAGTCAATATCCAGCAAGACCAGACGGTGCAGAAGGTGGCTGCGGGCGAGGTCGTTGGCTTGGCGCAGGTCCAGATCCAGGGTTTTGCGCAGCGCCTCCGGTTTCAGACGCAGGCTTTTCTGCTGCGCTGCCAGATCGCGCGCAAGGGGCACCGCAGGTGCGTTCTCCGGCGTGCTGCCGAGACGTTCGCCAACGATCAGGCGCTGCTCAATGAGGCGTAGCGGCGTGTCCTCACCCATGCACACCACACTGCGCAGGGCCTCAAAGAGTTCTTCCAGCCCTGCCTGCGGGCGTTCGTGCAAGGCGGCGAGTGTGTCTGCCAGACGGCTGGCCTCGATGATGTGGGCCGAAGAGCAGTCCAGCCCTTCTTCGCGGAACAGCGCAGCGGCGCGCGCCAGCCACTGGATGCCGCGTGAGCCATCGGCACTCTGCCAGAGGTGTTCGTACCAGCCGGGTGCCCTGACACCTGCGCCATAGCCACTGGCGTAACTGAGATTGCGGTAGGACCATGGTACCCAGGTGGCTTCCACCCGGGTTTTGGGCAGGCCCTTGAGCAGATCGTTATCGGCCTTGGCGGTGGGCAGTTCGGCAAGGGCTGATATGTGCCACGCGCCGCAGATGACGGCGATGCGCGAGAAGCCCTCTTTCTGTGCCTGACGCATGCAGCGGCGCATGTGGGCCTCGCGCAGATCCTCACGTCTGGCCTCTGCCGCGTTGAGCCGGCGGGGGGGTGCTTCCTGGCGGACGCTGCTCATGGCTTCGCGGATTGCCGCAAACAGCTCCAGGCTGTCGCCGCGCTCTTCGACCATGTGATTCCACCAGGATTCTCCATCCTCATAACCTGCGGCACGACCCAGCCAGTCCAGCGGATCGGAGTAAGTCTGCCCCTCCGTGCCTTCTGCATCGGCTGCGGTATGCACCGGAGGCTCTGTTTCTGGCACAGCTTCCTGATCCATCTGGCGCAGGGCAAACTGATGGGTGATCGGTAGATCCATGAAACGCGTCGGAATGGCCTGGGCCAGCCCGTATTGCAAGGCGTTCCATTCTGGTGAAAAAGTGGCGAAAGGGTAGAACACCGCTTCGCCGGCGTTCTCCGGGTTGTAGATGAGCAAGGCCACGGGAGGCGTCATGCCGGGCGCGGTGAGCAGCGGGAGGGCGGCTTCTCCGTCAGGCGGCCCTTCAACGAGAATGCAATCGGGCTGCAGCGTCTCGAGTGCCCGCAGCAGGCTGCGGGCACAGCCGGGGCCGTGATGGCGGATGCCGAACAGATGGAAGGGGGTGTCGGCCATGAAAGGCTTACTCCTGGTCGCGGCAGGCGCGATACAGATCTTTCCAGTCGCTGCGTTCCTTCATCACGGTTTCCTGATATTCACGCCATACCACGGCATCCTGCACCGGGTCCTTGATGATCGCACCGACGAGGCTTGCAGCCACATCGCTGGCCCGTAACACGCCATCGCCGAAATGCCCTGCCATTGCCATGCCGCTGTTGAGAACCGAGATGGCCTCGGCTGTGGACAAGGTGCTGCTGGGCGATTTGAGCCTGGTTTTGCCGTCCTCGGTCTGGCCGTTGCGCAATTCCCGGAAAATCTGCACCACCCGGCGGACTTCGGCGAGAGCCGGTGGTTCGCCCGGCAGTTGCAGCGCCCGGCCAAGTTCGCCCACCCGCTTGGTGACGATGGCCACTTCTTCTGCCTCATTTGCCGGCACTGGCAGGATCACGGTATTGAAGCGGCGTTTGAGCGCGCTGGAGAGTTCGTTGATGCCTTTGTCACGATTGTTCGCTGTGGCGATGACATTGAAACCACGCACTGCCTGCGCTTCGATCCCCAGTTCAGGTACCGGCAGGGATTTCTCGGAAAGAATTGTGATCAGCGTGTCCTGCACATCTGCGGGAATGCGCGTGAGTTCCTCGACACGGGCGGTCTTTCCCAGTTCCATTGCCCGCATCAGAGGGCTGGGCACGAGGGCGTCGCGTGATGGCCCCTTGGAGAGCAGCTGCGCATAGTTCCAGCCGTAGCGCAGCTGTTCCTCACTGGTGCCGGCGGTACCCTGGATGAGCATAGTGGAGTCTCCGCTGATGGCTGCGGCCAGGTGCTCGGACACCCAGGATTTGGCGGTGCCCGGCACGCCGAACAGCAGCAGGGCTCGATCTGTGGCCAGGGTGGCGACGGCTGTCTCGATGATGCGGCGACTGCCGATGTACTTCGGGCTGATTTCAAAACCGTTGTCGAGTTTGCAACCCAGAAGGTAATTGGCTACTGCCCAGGGGGACATGGCCCAGTTTTCCGGGCGCTCGCGCGTATCGGCCTTCTGCAGGGCTTCGAGTTCTTCCGCAAATTGCTGTTCGGCGTGCTGACGCAGGGTTTGGGTCATGATGTTTTCCGCAGGCTAAAGGTTCGGTGAAGAGTGCGACGCTGTTCGATGATGGCCAGAATCCGGGCCAGGGGTTCGACGAAGTATTCGGTTTCCGGGCGACCCATGGGCCAGCCCTGGGCTGCCGCGTCGAGGCAGTGCATGGGAATCAGGCAGATGAACTCCGGCAGGGTTTTGCGGATGGCATAGTCGTAGCGGCGCGCATCGGTATGCAGACTGTCACGCAGGGTCTGCAGCACCGTGTTGGCAATGGTTTCGGGAATGCCTTGGGGAAATGCCTGCATGATTTGTTCAAGCTTTGCGCCCAGAGAGGTGACTGCTGACTGCTGGGCGCCGAGCACGAGCAGCCACTGATGGGTGCGTTCTTCAAGCGGCAGATGGGAGAGCAGATCCAGCGGCTCGATCGCCATCTTCTTGAGCAGCTTGCTTGAGTACAAGGCCAATGCCCATTCGGCGTTCTCGGTACGCCGTATCGCTTCGCTCCAGGCGCGCAGGATGGCCTCATGCCAGTCGGTTTTCGGCAGCCAGGCGAGCAGCTCGGCCGGATTCATGCCGGTCTGCTGCGGCCACCATTCCAGCGGCACGTAGCGCGCCAGCTGATACAGCCACCATGCCCGGTCGCCGAGGGTTTCACTCTTGGCGCGTGTCTCTTCAAGCGTATCGGCCTTCCAGTCTGGGGCAAACTGCGCCGGCGCTTCCAGCGTCACCACCTGCCGCAACAGACGCCGTTCGTGCCCGAGGCACTGACCGAGACGCCCGGCCATGCGCCCAACATAGCGGCTGTCGGGCAGGCGGGCGAGGAGATCTGCCGCGATCTGGCGTACTTCCTTGCTGCGATCGGCCAGACAGGATTCGAGGAAATCCTCATCGGCACTTCCCAATCCTACCCGCAACTGTTCGAGCAGCCCGGCCCGCTCGCGGGCATCCAGTTTGCTGAATCCGTTCTGCACAAGTTCCCGGGCCTCTGCGGGGCGTGTCTTGCGCAGCCGGGCGATATGCAGGCTGCGTTGTTCCTGGCTGCCGGTGTCCCAGTTTGCCGATGCACCGGTTTCGATGTGTCCGTCGATAGCCCAGCTCCATGCGGGATCAAAGTGAGCCAGCCACTCACCACGTTGCCCCAGAACACCCAGCAAGGCTTGACGCAGGTGGGGATAGCGCTGCCCCAGCTGCAATGCCGTTGGCAAATGCGAGGGCGACAGGTGCAGGCCGGCCTGTCCGAGCTCCCGCAGGGCTTCCAGACGCAGCGGATCGGGGCCATCGGCAAGGATCTGGCGCAGAACCGAGACCAGCCCGGAATCCGTCGCCTGACCCAGGTTTTCCGTCACACAGGGGGCGGGCAAGGGGCGTTCATCCAGAGGAGGCAGGAAACCGGCGTCGTTGCAGATGGCGAGGATTCCGGCGCTGCGCAGCACCTGTTGTTCCGTCGTCACTCCAGCCGCAGAAGTGGCACCCAGGAGGCCTCCCAAGGGGCCTTCCATTTGGGGTAGGAGTGGCACCCTGCGGTCGGTACCGAGAATGAGTTGACTGGCAAGTTCATCAAGCAGTTTCATTCCGCCACCATTTCCTCAGTCCACACCAGACTGTCATTCCATGTACTCAGTGGGCGCAGGCAACGCCCGTCCCATTCGCCGAACAGCGTCAGGGGCTGGCCGCCGGCGTTGGCAAGGAGTTGCCAGCCATCTTCATCACGAACCCGCAAGGTTAGCGAATGCTCCCCGACGCGCAGCAGCCAGATGCCATCCCTGTGGTCGGGAATCCCATCGGAGCACAGGAAGGGGCGCGGAGATTGCCAGGGATTGGCGGCGACTCCGGCCGCTATATCCTCCAGCGAGGATGCCAGTGATACGGTAGCAGGCAATACTGCTGTCAGGCTGCGGACATTGCTCGCCAGCAAGGCGCGCAGTGGTGCATTGCCGGGGAAGAATGCCAGTGTTGCCGCGACGCAGCTGCCGCTGACGAAACCCTGTTCGAAGCGTCGCGAGCCATGGGCGTAATCAAGCAGCAGGGCGTCGCGTCCGGAGTGCTGGCCGCGCAGCCAGACCCGGCGCACCCACAGGCGCTCGTCCTCGGCGCAGCTCTGTCCCAGCACCAGCCATTCGTCTTCAAGGCGGGTACCTGTGGCGAGTACTGCGTCGCGGTCCGCAGGCAGGCCAAGGGCGGCTTTTATGTCGGCCTGGATGGTCTCGGGGAGTGTCTCGATGCGCTTGAACGCCTCACCCAGAAGCTGCAGACGGCCTAGCTCACCGAGCACCTGGGCGGTCCAGTCTTCACCGCGCCCGACCAGACTGCCGGTGTAGCGCAGGCGGTATGCCACACCCGGCAACTGGGCATCAACCATGCGGATGGCCAGTGCATCCCACACTTCGGGAGTTGTCTGCAACTGGGCAAGGCCCTGGCGTACCTGATCGGAGAGCCAGCGGTTCAGCTCGGCCAGCCCCGCCTGCATGCGTTCCAGGCGTGTGGCTTCGCGTTTGGCGCTAGCGACAGGATCAGGCGTACTGGTGGCAGCTGCGGCTTTTTTCTGCTCCTGCTTTTCACTGCGCTGGGTGCGTGCAACGAGCCATTCGGCGACCCACGCAGGCGGCTCAGCTTCACTGAAATTGGTGGGGTGTTGCGCGAGCAGCAGGAGAAGTGCCAAGCCATGTTTGCAGGGGAACTTGCGGCTCGGGCAGGAGCAGCGGAATGCCGGCCCGGAACGGTCCACCTGGACCTGGTAGGGTTTGCTGCCACTGCCCTGGCATTCTCCCCAGACGGCCTCTGCGCTGTATTCCAGGCGCGGCCATTTGGCCGGTACCACCAGACCTTTGGCGGCCTTGGCGGAGGAATCATCGGGGGAGAGCTGCAAAACTTCTTCAGCAGAAAGTTGCATCCGGAGGCCCGTATGGCGATATGCGAAACCTCTATTCTATACGGATCGGATGCAGCGCTTCCCCTCTTCCGTCAGCCTTGGCGGCCACCTGGCGCGCCCTGCCAGGAAGCCTCAGTTCAAAGGTTGCAGCAGGTCGGTGAGATCGTCTGCCGAAAACTTCACATCTGCCGTCGTGTCACCGCTTAGCAGCGCGGCGGCGAGTGCGGATTTCTTTTCCTGCAGGGCCACGATGCGTTCTTCAATGCTGCCTGCCGCAATCAGTTTGTAGACGAAGACGGGTTTGGTCTGGCCGATGCGGTGGGCACGGTCGGTGGCCTGATCTTCGGTGGCGGGATTCCACCAGGGATCGAAGTGGATCACGGTATCCGCAGCGGTGAGATTCAGGCCGACACCACCCGCCTTCAGGCTGATCAGGAAGAGTGGCACTTCGCCGGACTGGAAGCGTTTGACCACGCTTTCGCGATCCTGGGTCTGGCCGGTCAGCTTGACGTGCGGGATTGCTGCAGCATTGAGTGCTTCGACGATCAGATCAAGCATGCTCGTGAACTGCGAGAAGAGCAGCACGCGATGGCCCTCGGCAAGCAGTTCCGGGAGCATGTCCATGAGGAAATCGAGTTTGGCGTGTTCCTTGATCTGCTGGGCGCTTTCAAGGCTTAGCAGGCGCGGATCGCAGCATACCTGGCGCAGCTTGAGCAGCGCATCGAGGATCATGATCTGGCTGCGCTCGACGCCCTTGGCGGAGATCTCCTCGCGCACCTTGGTGTCCATGGCCGCCCGCACTGTTTCATACAGGTCGCGCTGATCTCCAGCCAGTTCGACATTGCGCACCATGATGCTCTTGGGCGGCAGCTCGCGTGCCACTTCGTCCTTGCGCCGGCGCAGGATGAAAGGGCGCACGCGGCGCGCAAGCAGATCGCGGCGCAACTCGTCGCCATGCTTTTCGATCGGCGTGCGCCAGCTTTGCAGGAACTCCTTGTTGCTGCCGAGAAAGCCCGGCAGCAGGAAATCGAACAAGGCCCACAGCTCGCCCAGATGATTTTCCATCGGTGTGCCGGTCAGGCACAGGCGGTGGCGCGTGGTAAGGCCACGGATGACCCCGGCTGCCTTGCTCTCGGCATTCTTGACGGTCTGCGCTTCATCGAGAATCAGGAGGTGGTACTCATGTTTGGCGAGTTCTTCGGCATCACGCCAGACCAGCGGATAGGTGGTCAGTACCAGATCATGCGTATCGATGCCCGAGAAATCGCGCTGCGGGCCATGCAGGATATGGATCGATAGTGCCGGGGCCACGCGGGTGGCCTCTTCGCGCCAGTTGAACACCAGCGAGG
>DBTS01000076.1:85590-97865 GCA_002307175.1 Rhodocyclaceae bacterium UBA1310 | reverse complement strand
TGCGCAACATGACGCACAAGGATGCCGCGCTGGCCGAGATGCGTCGTGTGCTCAAGCCTGGCGGGCGTCTGCTGGTGCTGGAGTTCTCGAAAATCTGGCAGCCGCTGTCGCGCGCCTACGATGTGTATTCCTTCAAGGTTCTGCCTTGGCTGGGGGAACGCGTGGCACACGATCCGGGTAGCTATCGCTATCTGGCCGAATCGATCCGCATGCATCCGGATCAGCCGACCCTGGCCCGCATGATGGAGGAAGTCGGCCTCAGCCGTGTCGAATACTTCAATCTGTCAGCAGGGATTGTGGCTCTGCATCGCGGCTACAAGCTCTGAACCGCGCAGGCGGGCATTGCAATGTCGTGATGCCTGCCTGCAGTGGGTGATTATTCCTTGAGCACCATGTCTATACACATCACTGCCGCCACAATCAGCTGGCGCACAGTATCCTGGGCGGCGACCGACGGGTCGATAACCAGCATGTAGTTGTCGGCGGTCGTAAATAATTCCTTGCCGATGCCGGCCCATTTCTTGGTGACCTGCGCAATCTGGCGCCCCTCCTGCTCGAAGCGGAAATCCCAGCTCGTCCATGAGCCTTTGAGCCAGCACAGGCTGTTACCATTGGCGTCGAGCACCTCGAACTTGCCGCCGATGGAGAGTAGTTTCTGGCGGAATGAGCCGATCTTCTGGCCTTTATCATCGAAGACTTCCACCACCGACCGGAAGAGAGAGATGCCACGCTTGACCTGGATGACAGGCTGGAGGACGGCGTCAGTGATTTCAACGTGGAATGGGGTATAGCGCTTGTAATCGGTAAAGCGCAGTGCCTTGGTGATCCACCCCAGGCGTGGTTCCCGGCACAACAGGATGATCTCGTTGGTCTGTGGGTCAAGAATGTCATAGTTATTGGCAGCCTTGAAAAGACCGACATGTTCCTTGACGAAATAGGTGTTGCGCTCGAGAAGGTGGTGCATGGGCGTTTCACTATGTAGTTGGGGTATCCGGATTATAGGGTGGAGATGGCTGGTGTCGCGGGTTTTCGATGTTTACTGCTCGGCACAGGTAATTCCACCTGTCTTTTCCATTCCGGATGGCGGATTGTGATGGGTGAAACGCCGGCTGGGGTAAATGATTACCAAACCGTAACCAAAGTTTACAATTCCCGATATATGCGGTGTTAACAGCGTTTTAAGGGTTTTTGTATGCCACTGAGGAATTGACAGTGGTGGTGCTGACGGCATAAGTTAACGCGATTAACTCAATTTGATACCGATCACACACGATTATGCCCGCTAAACGCCCCCCGACCATCCGTGATGTGGCTGTCCAGGCCGGGGTATCTACAGCCACTGTTTCCAAGTACATCAATGGCGTTCAGCATTTCACTCCAGAAGTCGAAAAGCGTCTCGATGAAGTGATTGCTCGCCTGGGCTATCGCCTGAACCAGCAGGCACGCAGCATGGTGACCGGGCGCACGCGCTGTTTCGGACTTGCCGTCCAGGATGTGCGCAATCCGCATTTTGCCAACATCATCAAGGGTGCGAGCCGTGTGGCGCTTGAGCAGGATTACAACCTGCTCGTGGTCGACGTGCAGGAGCGTTTGGAATACGAACGCCATGTTCTGGAAGCCTTGTCGGGGCGTGTGGATGGTTTGATCGTCAGTTCCCGTCTGCCCGATGCCTCATTGAGCTGGCTTGAAGAGCTCAGCAAGCCTGTGGTGTTTTTCGGGCGGCGTGACGCGCCTGGCATGCGCAGTGTGCGCACAGATGGCAAACGCGGGGCCTACATGCTTGGGCGGCATCTGCTCGAGACCGGCAGGCGGCGCATCGTCTATCTGGGATTTCCGGCTTCGCGCTGGGATTCTGAGCGTCTTGCGGGATTGACCGAGGCGCTGGCCGATGCCGGACAGGTGCCGCAGACCTATGCGGTCGAGTCTCCCGACATGGAGGGTGGGCAGCGAGCGGCATCCGCTGTCCTGATGGCGGGGCCGCGGCCAGATGCTGTGATTGCCTACAATGACCTTGTGGCGATCGGCTTCATGCACGCGGCCCAGACGCTTGGCGTGAAAGTGCCTCAGGAAGTGGCGATTGCCGGTTTTGATGATATTCCGGTGGCAGCCTACATGCACCCGGCACTGACGACCGTGAACATGCGCAGCGAGGAGCAGGGAGAAACAGCCATGCGTCTGCTGCTCGATGCCGTCAGCAAGGAACCCAAGCGACCCTGCGACGTGCTCTTCGAACCCCTTCTAGTGCCAAGGGCATCAACCGCGCGCGTTTTTTGATGCCTGGTTTCCAGAAACCAGGCCTACAAATGTAACTCTCCACCGGCGAAGCAGAATTTCGCCAAAATGATTTTGGCATTCCCTGTGCCGGATAAAAAAAGGGCCGCGGATACGCGGCCCTGATAAGCACTACAGGGGGAGAAAAAACCGCTATTTCAGTTCAGGCGCACGACAACGTATTGCTGGCTGTCATTGCGCTGGATCAGCAGTGGTACCACCTTGCCAGCGGCGGTGACGGCCCGCTGCAGCTGATCGGTTGTGGTGACCTTGTGGTTGCCCACGGCGAGAATCACGTCGCCCTGACGGATGCCGGCCTTGGCGGCTGCACCGCCAGCACGCTGCACCACCAGGCCGCTCTGCAGGCCCAGCCGTTGGGCCTCACGTGCATTCAGCGGACGCACTGCAAGACCTAGCCCGGCTCCCGGTGTGGCCTGATTGCTGTCGTCGCCCACAGTTGCCGTGGCGTCATCCTGCTCGGCGAGTTTCACGGTGAAATCGTGAGTGCCCTTGTCGCGCCAGACTTTGAGCTTCACGCTGTCGCCCGGATGGCGGTCGCCGATGGTGCGCTGCAGGTCGGAGGCTTCATCAACATCGCTGCCATCCACACCCACAATGATGTCGCCATTCTGCAGACCGGCCTTTTCAGCGGGGCTACCCGGCTCGATGGAGCTGACCAGTGCCCCCTTGGCCTTGTCCAGGCCGAAAGACTGAGCCAGATCCTTGTCAACATTCTGGATCAGTACGCCAAGCTTGCCGCGCGACACCTTGCCGTGCTGTTGCAGTTCATCCTTGACCTTCATTGCCACATCGATAGGGATGGCAAACGAGATGCCCATGTAGCCGCCCGAGCGGGAATAGATCTGCGAGTTGATGCCGATCACTTCTCCGGACAGATTGATCAGCGGGCCGCCGGAGTTGCCGGGGTTGACCGCCACGTCAGTCTGGATGAAAGGAACAAAGGTTTCGTCAGGCAGCTTGCGTGATTTCGCCGAAATGATCCCTGCCGTCACGGTATTGTCGAGGCCGAACGGTGAGCCCATGGCGATAACCCACTGGCCGGGCTTGGCAATGTCCGGATTACCGATCTTCACGGTGGGCAGATCCTTGGCCGTGATCTTGATCAGGGCTACGTCGGTACGTTTGTCCGAGCCGATCACCTTGGCCTTGAATTCACGCTTGTCGGTCAGTCTGACTGTGACTTCCGTGGCCCCTTCGACCACATGGGTGTTGGTCAGGATGTAGCCGTCTGCACTGACGATAAAACCCGAGCCGATGCCCTGCTGCACGCGTTGTTGTTGCTGCTGGCCCTGGTTGGGTACCGGGAAGCCAAACTGGCGGAACAGGTCGGAGAAAGGGTCGTCGCTATCGTCGCCGTCATTCCCGCCGCCCCCAAATGGAGACCGGCCAACCTTCTCGACGCTGGTGACGCTGATGTTGACGACTGCAGGCCCGACCGCCTCAACCAGCGGACTGAAATCCGGCAATGCAATCCTGGCTGGCGTGGAAACAACTGCTGCGGCAGTATTGCCAATACCGCTTGCATGTGAAGAGGTGATGCCGGATTCTTTCAGGCATCCAGTAAAAGCGACTGCTGCCACACCACACACGACTGCGGTGCGCGCCAAGGACCAAGGCATAAATCCCTCCGCAAACATAAAATAAGTTATCCAAAATATCCAGGGCGGATTATTCCGTCGGATGAAGCGTCTGACCGGTATGCCTGAGCAAAGGTTCCGCACCGGAAGTCATATGCTGCAAAATATGGGCTGGATCTGCCAGCTTCAAGTCCTGCAGAATGGAGACTGACCAGGATTCGTCAGATTTTCGTCAAAAAACTATCCTTTTTTGACTGTATAATTACTTAAACCTATCCGTGCGCTTGTGCCCGGATTGTGATGGCTGGGACAATGTCATGACTCTCACCGATCTGCGTTATATCGTGGCTCTGGCGCAGGAGCGCCATTTCGGACGTGCTGCCGAAAAGTGCCACGTCAGTCAGCCGACACTTTCCGTAGCGGTCAAGAAGCTTGAAGA
Organism: Rhodocyclaceae bacterium UBA1310; assembly: GCA_002307175.1. Taxonomy (GTDB): domain Bacteria; phylum Pseudomonadota; class Gammaproteobacteria; order Burkholderiales; family Rhodocyclaceae; genus Uliginosibacterium. Next base: position 93,557 of record DBTS01000076.1, on the reverse strand, counting down.
GCAATTGGGCATCCTCCTCTTCGAGCGCAGTGCGGTTGACGTCAAGGTGACCGAGATTGGCCGCCAGATCGTCGATCAGGCCGAGCGCGTGCTGCTGGAAGCCAGCCAGATCCGTGATCTGGCCGAAGCTGGGCGTGATGCCATGAGCGGGCCGCTGCGCATCGGGGTCATCTATACGATTGCCCCCTATCTGCTGCCTGCACTGATCCCGCTGCTGGCCGAGCGCGCCCCGCGCATGCCCCTGATCATCCAGGAAAACTATACCCACCGCCTTTCCGATCTGCTCAAAAAAGGCGAGATCGACGTGGCAATCCTGGCGCTGCCCTTCACCGAGCCCGGCATTGTCGCCCAGGCCGTCTACGACGAGCCTTTCCGCGTGGTGTTGCCAGCCAGCCACGAATGGGTCAAGGAGAAGGAGATTTCCTCGGCCCTCCTGCAGGAAGAGCCGCTGCTGTTGCTGGGTGCCGGCAACTGCTTCCGCGATCAGGTGCTGGAAGCCTGCCCGCGCTGCGCGCATGGCACAGGCCTGCAGAAGACGATGGAAGGCTCTTCCCTGGAAACCATCCGCCACATGGTGGCCACCGGTCTGGGGGTGACTGTGCTGCCTAGCTCAGCCGCAGATCCTTTGAGCGAAAACCAGAAGCTCGTAGCAGTCAAGCCGTTTGCCGCGCCTGAACCGAGCCGCCGCGTGGCGATTGCCTGGCGTGTTACGTATCCGCGCACCAAGGTGATCGACCTGCTGCGCGGCGCAATTCTCGACAGCCGCTTGCCGGGTGTGACGCCGGTACGCGGCTGATCATCCTGCACACAAGGGCCGCTGCTAGGGGACTGTAGCGGCCTGCCCAGGTAGCCAATCCCCGCCAAGCGCCTTGATCAGCAGAACGTGCGCCGAATAGCGCCTGCCGAGCAGGGTCATGGCGGTTCGCTGCGCGCTGTTGGCAGAGGCCTGCGCCACGATCACGCTCGAATACACCGCTGTTCCTGCCTTGTACTGATCCATTGCCAGACGCTGGGCTTCCAGTGCAGCCTGCACGGCTTCGTCCTGTACCCTGGCTTCATCCGCCAACAGCTGCAGGGCCACCAGATTGTCCTCCACATCCTGAAAAGCGCCGAGCACGGTCTGGCGGTACTGGGCGACCGTGGCATCGTAATTGGCGATGGCCTCCTGTTTCTGGGCGCGGCGCAGGCCTCCATCGTAGAGAGATCCGGCCAGCGAGGCACCGAGTGACCATACTCGGCCAGGCACATCAAAGAGATCGCCGAGCCGGCTGCTCTGATAACCGCCGGAAGTGCTCAGTCCAAGGCTGGGATAGAAAGCCGCCTGGGCAACTCCGATCTGGGCATTGGCAGCGGCCACCTTGCGCTCTGCTGCGGCCACGTCGGGGCGGCGCTCAAGCAGGGCCGAGGGCAGCTCTGCAGGGAGTTCAGGCAGATTGGCGGCATACTCCGGAGAGGTGGAGGCCGGCAGGCTGAAACTGGCGGGTGCCTTGCCGATCAGAATCGCGATGGCGTGTTCAAGCTGTGCCCGGGTGACACCAAGATCAATCAGCGCCGCCTGGGTGCTCTTCAGTTGGGTCTGTGCAGAAGCTACATCGGCGCGCGTCACGATCCCCACGGCCAGCTGGTTCCGGGTGATCTGCAGGGCCCGTTCGTAGTTGGCAACGGTTTCCTTCTGCAAAACGATGGTTGCATCCGTCACGCGCAGCTGGAAGTAATCCTGGGCGAGGCTGGCCTGCGTGCTCAGGCGCGTGGCAGCCGCTGTTGCCGCATCGGCCTGCATGGTGGCCTCGCTGGCTTCCACATCACGTGCCACCTTGCCCCACAGATCAGCTTCCCAGCTGGCATCCAGACCCAGATTGAAGCTGTTGCCGACTTTGCTGCCGGAGCGGCTGCGGCTGGCGCCAGCCGAGGCATCCAGCGTTGGCAGGAAACCCGCCCGCGCAGCCTGCGCGGCAGCCTGGGCCTGCCGGTAAGTGGCGAGTTCAGCCTGAATATTCTGGTTGCGGGCGTTTGCCTGCTCGATCAGATCGTTCAGTGTGGTATCGCCATAGATTTCCCACCATTTGCCACGGCTGCTTGCGTCAGCCGGCTCCGCCGGCTTCCAGTTGCCGGTTTCCTTGTAGGCCTGCGGAACATCCACGTCCGGGCGTGCGTAATCGGGTCCTACCGAACAGGCTGTCAGGCTGCCCAGGATGCACAGCGCGGAGAGCACACGCAGTCTGGCAAGACGGATCTTGTGAATCATGTGGATTCCTTGCTTGATTCCGCTGCGGGCAGCACGCGGCGATGGAACACGCCTCTGGCCCACTGCGCGAAGCGGTCGAGGTAGAGATAGACAACCGGGGTGGTATAGAGCGTGAGTATCTGGCTGAAAATCAGCCCCCCGATGATGGAAATGCCAAGAGGCTGGCGCAGCTCGGCACCGTCGCCATGCCCGATGGCAAGCGGCAGTGCGCCGAGGATTGCCGACATCGTGGTCATCATGATCGGGCGGAAGCGCAGCTGGCAGGCATGAAAGATGGCATCCCGTGCAGACATGCCACCCTGACGTTCGGCCACCAAGGCAAAATCAATCATCATGATGGCGTTTTTCTTGACGATGCCAATCAGCAGCAGTACCCCGATGAAGGCGATGATCGTGAAATCGGTCTTGCAGACAAGCAGTGCCAGCAGTGCGCCGACGCCGGCTGACGGCAGCGTGGACAGGATCGTCAGCGGATGGACGTAGCTCTCGTAGAGGATGCCGAGCACAATATACATGGCCACCACGGCGGCGAGGATCAGCAGCAACAGGTTACCTGCGGTGCTTTCGAAAGCCCCGGCTGAACCCTGGAAACTGCCATGCAGCACGCTTGGCACGCCGATCTGGCGCAATGCGGTATTGATGGCCACTGTGGCTTCCGACATCGAGACCCCGGTGGTCAGGTTGAAGGAAATGGTCGAGGCTGCAAAACCACTCTGGTGGCTGACGCCGAGCGAGGTAAACGTTGGTTCATAGTGCGCAAATGCGGAGAACGGAATCGCAAGACCGCTGGAATTGATCAAGACCATCTGATCCAGCGCATTCGGCCCCTCACGAAATTGTGGCGCCACCTCCATGACCACTTGATACTGGTTGAGTGGCCGGTAGATGGTGGCAGCCTGGCGCTGCGAGAAAGAGTCGGCAAGGGCCGCATCCACAGCTTTCGACGACAGGCCCAGGCGCGCAGCGGCGTCGCGATCCACGACGATGGTGGTTTGCAGACCTTTGTCATACTGGTCGGTGTTGACGTCCTGCAGTTCCGGCAGATTCGAAAAGGCCAGGCGGATCTTCGGCTCCCACTCGCGCAGGGCATCCAGGTCGTCGCTCTGCAGCGTGTACTGATACTGCGAATTGCTTTGCCGGCCACCGATACGGATATCCTGCACCGATTGCAGGTAGAGCCGTGCGCCGGCTTCGTGATTGAGCTTCTCGCGGAGGCGGTCGATGACCTGGTCGGCAGACTCCTTGCGTTCTGAAAGCGGCTTGAGGGAGAGGAACATCGAACCGCTGTTGACGCGCGATCCCCCGGTGAACCCGGTAACGCTGTCTACAGCCGGATCGCCGCGGGTGATATTGATGAAATCCGCCAGTTTTACCTGCATGGCCCGGAAGGAGATGGCCTGGTCGCCCTGGATGTAACCATTGATGCGACCGGTGTCTTGTTGCGGAAAGAAACCTTTGGGCACGACCGAATACAGGTAGACGTTCAGGCATACCGTAGCGGCCAGGATCAGCATCATCCAGATGGTGTGGCGCAGGGCCCAGGCAAGGCTGCGCATGTAGATGCCGAGCAGGCTGTCCATGCCACGCTTGCTGAGATCCCCGAGACGCCGGAGGATGCCACCAGAGGCGTTTTCGGCATTCTCCCTGAGGGGCGTGCGCATCAGGTGTGCGCACATCATCGGGGTGGTCGTCAGCGAGATCAGCAGCGAGATGCCGATGGAGACCGACAGGGTGATGGCAAATTCACGGAAGAGGCGTCCAAGAATGCCGCCCAGCAGCAGAATCGGAATGAATACGGCGATCAGCGACAGGCTCATCGAGAGCACCGTGAAACCCACTTCCCTTACGCCTTCGATTGCCGCTGAAACAGCAGACAACCCACGCTCCATGTGGCGGTGGATGTTTTCCATGACCACAATGGCGTCATCAACAACAAAACCCGTGGCGATGGTCAGGGCCATCAGCGACAGATTGTTGAGGCTGAAGCCGCACAGGTACATCGCCGAGAACGAGCCGATCAGCGAAACCGGGACGACCACCGCCGGCACCAGCGAAGCCCGCCCGTTGCGCAGGAAGAGGATGACCACGCCGATCACCAGCAGTACCGAGAGGATCAGTGAGCGTTCGACTTCGTCGAGCGAGGCGCGGATTGTCGGTGAGCGGTCCATCGCCACGGTGAGCTTCATGGATGCCGGAATCTGTGCCTGCAGCTGCGGCAACAGCGCGCGGATGCGATCCACGGTTTCGATGATGTTGGCGCCCGGCTCGCGGGAGATCACCAGAATCACCGCCGGTTGTCCATCCGAAGAGCCCGCATTGCGCACGTCCTGAACAGAATCGACGACGCTTGCGACATCCGAGAGGCGCACCGGGGCGTCATTGGCATAACGGATGATCAGTGGCTGATAGTCTGCAGCCTTGATGAGCTGGTCGTTGGCGAGGATCTGCCAGTGCCGGTCATCGAGTTCCAGGAAACCTTTCGGGCGATTGACGTTGGCATTGGTGATGGCAGTGCGGATGTCTTCCAGGCCGATACCATATTTTGTGAGTTGCTGCGGATTGATCTCCACGCGGACTGCCGGCAGCGAACTGCCGGAAACCGAAACATCCCCCACGCCCTTGATCTGCAACAGGCTCTGCGCGAGCAGGGTGGAGGCCACGTCGTACATCTGGCCGCGCGTCATGGTCTCGGAGGTGAGCGCGATCAGCATGACCGGTGCGTCAGCCGGGTTGACCTTGCGATACGTGGGGTTGCGAGGCATCGTCGGCAGGTTGGCGCGTGCCGCGTTGATGGCTGCCTGCACATCGCGTGCGGCGCCGTTGATGTCGCGATCCAGATCAAACTGGAGGGTGATGCGGGTACTGCCGAGCGAACTGCTCGAGGTGATCTCGGTGACGCCTGAGATGTGCTCCAGTGCCCGTTCCAGCGGCGTTGCCACGGTAGAGGCCATGGTTTCTGGCGCAGCGCCGGCGAGCGAGACCGATACCGAGATCGTCGGATAGTCCACCTGTGGCAGCGGCGAGACGGGCAGCAGGCGGAATGCCACGAATCCCGCCAGTGCAATCGCCAGCGTCAGCAGCGTGGTGGCGACCGGCCGGTGGATGCACAGGCTGAGGATGCCCATGCCCTTGGCTTTTACGTCATCGCGCGTCATTGCGGGCGGCTTCCTGGAGCAGTCTGCTCATTTGTCGGCTGCGGGGTACGGCGCCACTGCTTGAGGCGGTCAAAGGCAAGGTAGATGACCGGGGTGGTGAAGAGCGTCAACACCTGGCTGAAGATCAGCCCGCCGACCATGGTGAGGCCCAGCGGATGGCGCAGTTCGCTGCCCATGCCGCTGCCCACCATCAGGGGCAGGGCGCCGAGCAAGGCCGCCAGGGTGGTCATCAGGATTGGCCTCAGGCGCAGCAGGCAGGCCTGATAGATGGCTTCACGCGGGCTCTTGCCTTCAGTGCGTTCGGCATCGAGTGCGAAGTCGATCATCATGATCGCATTCTTCTTGACGATGCCGATCAGCAGGATGATGCCGATGATGGCAATCACATCGAGTTGCGAGCCCACCATCATTAGCGCCAGCAGCGCACCCACGCCCGCCGAGGGCAGGGTGGAGAGGATCGTCACCGGATGGATGTAGCTCTCGTAGAGCACGCCAAGCACAATATACATGGTGACGATTGCCGCGAGGATCAGCCAGAGCTCATTCGCCAGGGCATCCTGGAAAGCCAGGGCTGCGCCCTGGAAGCTGGTGCGTACCGAGAGGGGTACGCCGATCTCAGCTTGTGCGGCCTGGATGGCTTTGATGGCTTCATCCAGCGAGGCACTTGGTGCGAGATTGAAGGAGATCGTGCCTGCCGGCAGCTGTGCCAGATGGTTGATGACGAGGAGGGTGTTGTTCTCCACCACGCGTGCCACGCTGGTCAGTGGCACCACCGAATTTGTCGTGGTGGGGACGTAAAGCTCCTTGAGCATTTCCGGCCCGGCCTGATAGCGCGGCTGGACTTCGAGAACCACACGGTATTGATTCGACTGGGTATAGATCGTTGACACCAGCCGCTGTCCGAAGGCACTGTAGAGCACGCTGTCGATATTGGCCACGGTGACATTCAGGCGTGCTGCGGCCTGTCGGTCGATCTCGATATAGGTCTGCAGGCCACGATCCTGATAATCGCTGACCACCCCCGAGAGTTGTGGCACTTTCTGCAGGCGTTCCGTGAGCTTGGGCATCCATTCGCCTAGTACATCGGGGTCACTGGTCTGCAGGGTGTATTGATATTGCGTGCGGCTGACGCGGTTCTCAATAGTCAGATCCTGCACCGGCTGTAGATACAAGGTGATGCCGGGCACCTGCGCCACGGCGTTCTGCAGCCGCCGGGCAATAGCCGGCGCACGTGCCGAGCGCTGGCCAAGCGGCTTGAGATTGATGAGCATGCGCCCGTTGTTGAGGGCGGCATTTGTTCCGTCGGTGCCGATGAAAGAAGTGATGCTGTCCACATCCGGGTCGTGCAGGAGGACGTCGACAAGCGCCTGCTGGCGTTTTGCCATCGCACTGAAGGAGACTGACTGCGTCGCATCCGAGATCCCCTGGATGACGCCGGTATCCTGTACCGGGAAGAAACCCTTGGGTACCCAGATATACAGTACTACCGTCAGCACCAGCGTGGCGACCGCCACCACCAGGGTTGCCGCCTGATGGTTGAGCACCCAGGTCAGGCTGCGGCCATACCAGGCGATCACCTTGTCAAAGAACTTTCCGCTGGCATGATAGAAACGCCCCTGCTCGGTATCCGGCACGTGGCGCAGCAGCCGCGCGCACATCATCGGCGTGAGCGTCAGCGACACGACAGCGGAAATCAGAATGGAGACGGCCAGGGTGATGGCGAACTCACGGAACAGGCGCCCCACCACATCGCCCATGAAGAGTAGCGGGATCAGCACGGCGATCAGCGAAATCGTCAGCGAAATGATCGTAAAGCCGATCTGGCGCGAGCCCTTGAGGGCTGCCTGCATCGGAGAGTCTCCCGCTTCGAGGAAACGTGAAACATTTTCGATCATGACGATTGCGTCATCAACGACAAACCCTGTGGCGATAGTCAATGCCATCAGCGTAAGATTGTTCACCGAGAAGCCTGTCAGATACATCACGCCGAAGGTGCCCACCAGAGAGAGGGGCACGGCGATGGCCGGAATCACGGTAGCGCGCACGCTGCGCAGGAACATGAAGATCACCAGTACCACGAGGACGACAGCGATCACCAGCTCGATGCCGACATCTTCCACCGATGCCCGGATCGTCACGGTGCGGTCCGTCAGCGGCTTGAGTTCGATGGCGCTGGGCAAGCTGGCCTGCAGCTGTGGCAGCATGGCCTTGATCTGATTGACTGTGTCGATCACGTTGGCACCCGGCTGGCGCTGGATGTTCAGGACAATTGCCGGCGTGCGATTCGCCCAGGCGGCGAGTTTGGTGTTTTCTGCTCCGTCGACGATTTGAGCAACATCGCCAAGGCGTACAGGCGCCCCGTTTTTCCAGGCCAGAATCAGGTTGCGGTACTCGTCCACGGTTTTCAGCTGGTCGTTCGCGTCAATCGCCGAGGAGCGCAAAGGGCCATCGAAATTGCCTTTGGCCTGCTTCGTGTTGGCATTCGTGATGACGGTGCGGATGTCATCGGGATCGAGTCCCAGAGAAGCCAGCGAGCGCGGATTGACCTGGATGCGCACCGCCGGGCG
>DBTS01000076.1:85155-85344 GCA_002307175.1 Rhodocyclaceae bacterium UBA1310 | reverse complement strand
TGACCTGGATGCGCACCGCCGGGCGTTGCCCGCCGGAGATGCTGACGAGGCCGACGCCGGGGATCTGCGAGATACGCTGGGCCACGCGCGTATCGACCATATCTTCCATGCGCGGCAGTTCGATGGTCGAAGACATCGCCGCAATCGACATGATGGGTGCATCAGCCGGATTGACCTTGTTGTAGATCG
>DBTS01000076.1:78272-84915 GCA_002307175.1 Rhodocyclaceae bacterium UBA1310 | reverse complement strand
GCCGGATTGACCTTGTTGTAGATCGGCGGGCTGGGCAGATCGGTGGGCAGCAGATTTGAGCCGGCATTGATAGCGGCCTGCACTTCCTGTTCGGCGATATCCAGTGACAGATCCAGCGAGAACTGCAGGGTGATGACAGAGGCACCCGCAGAGTTCTGTGAGGTCATCTGGGTCAGCCCCGGCATCTGGCCAAACTGGCGTTCCAGCGGAGCTGTCACCGAAGACGTGATCACATCCGGGCTGGCGCCCGGATACAGGGTGACTACCTGGATCGTCGGGTAATCCACTTCCGGCAACGCCGAAACCGGCAACACCCGCAGGGCCACCAGCCCCGCAAGCAGGATTGCCAGCATCAGCAGCGATGTAGCAACCGGCCGCTCAATGAAGATGCGTGAAGGACTCATCATTGCCCTGCCGGATGCGCTGAAGCGGGGCGTCCCTGTCCATCCGCGCCGGCAGGGCGCGAACCCTCGTGATGCGGCCACTCTCCTGCCGGGGCGCTTTGCCCCTCCCTGTCGTGAGGATGACGGTGGGACTGCTCTGTCTCATCCGCCTGCGCGCCGGATGCCGCAGCATCCCCGGCCGCACTACGCGGGCGGCGTGCCTGTACGTCCGCGCCACTTGCCGATCCGTCATGTGCAGGGCCACTGGCCCCCGGATGGCGCCCGTTGCGCCCGGCACCGCGGGGTTTTTCCTTGAGCAGGGCCGTCGGGTTGGCGACTTCGATCTGGGCACCCTCGCGCAACTGGTCGATGCCATCAATCACGACTGTTTCGCCACCCTTGAGACCTTCCGTGATCTCGATATTCAAGCCATCCACCGCACCGGTCTTGACGAGTGCCTGACGCACGCGGTTCTCGGCACCCACGACGTACACGAAGGTGCCATTGCGGCCGCGCTGGAGGGCGGCAGAGGGGGCGATCACGGCGTCTGGATGCGTTCTGGCGAGCAGGCGCATGTTGACGAACTGGTTTGGGAAGAGCGAGCCATCATCATTGGCGAAGACTGCCCGCAGTTTCACCGTGCCCGTAGTCTGGTCGATCTGGTTATCCATCGAATCGACGTGGCCGCCAGCCAGCTGCTGCTTCTGGTCGCGATCCCAGGCTTCCACCGGCAGCGATTTGCCGTCGCGCAGCGCCCCCAGCACCATGGGCAGCTGGATTTCGGTCAGCGTGAAGACCACATTGATGGGCTGCACCTGGTTGATGGTGACGATGCCCGAGGTGTCGGCAGTGTGCACCATATTTCCGGCGTCCACCGCACGCAGCCCTAGGCGGCCCGAAACAGGCGCCACCACTCGAGTGTAGCCCAGCTGCAGGCGGGCACTGTCTACCTGTCCCTGGTCTGCCTTCACGGTGCCCTCGTACTGGCGCACCAGGGATTCCGTAGTGTCGACCTGTTGCTGCGAGGTTGAATCCTGGGCGAGCAGGGTCTTGTAGCGCAGCAGATCGCGTCGGGCATTGGCAAGCAGCGCCTGGTCTTTGGCGAACTGGCCTTCCACTTGGGCCAGACTTGCCTGGAAGGGGGCAGGATCAATTTCGGCCAGTACCTGACCGGCCTTCACCATCTGCCCTTCCTTGAAGTTAAGGTGCTGTAGCAGACCATCCACACGGGTGTGGACGATCACCGAGCTGGCGGCTGTGACCGTGCCCAGGCTGTTCAGATATTCGTGAAGTTCGCCGCGGCGAATGGCTGCCACCTGCACCGGGACAGCGCGTGCCGGGGTGCGTGCATTACCGTTACGCCCACGCGGACCCTGAGCGGAGGATGCATCCCCACTTCCCGCTGATGCAGCCTGCCGTGCATGCCACCAGGCCCAGGCTCCCCCACCGGCGGCAAGGATCAGTAGAACGCCGATCCAGCGGAAAAATCTTGTGTGCTTGGCCGCATTGCCTGCTACCTGACCTGCATTCATCGCCATTCCTGTGAAAGAGTATTGCCACGACGCGTCAATGCCCGGCGGTGTGAAGCCTGTTGATGTCTACGTGATGGTGGCTATCGCCCGCAGATCCGCCTGACCCTATGTTGCCGGACAGTATTCAGGTCTGCCCGGCCGACTGTTAAGCATAAACCAATGATAACGGTCTGATGATGACGGCGTGGGTTAGCACAAGTTAACGAGTGTAAGCGTTCGTCAGAAAATCAGCCGCCAATTGTGAGCGTCTGATGCTGCTGAGAATAAGCATAGACAGAAAGATTACGAACAGCCCCTCAGGAAATCTGCCCCATCTTCACAATCGGCAGATACAGCATTGCGATGCAGACTGGTACGGCCAGAAGTTCGATGAGGCTGAAGATGGCAAGCCCGCTTGTGACTTGATTGCGATAGCGGGAAAACAGCCCCGCCAGAGTGAGTACGAGGCTTGCCGGAATTGCCAGGCAGAGGATCAGCGGGTGTTCGATGAGAAATTGCGTGGGCCACGGCAGATCCGCGCCGAAGCTCGTAAATACTTTTGCAAATTGTGGAATCACCGCGCCTCCCAGGATTGCCAGGCCGATCGCCAGGAGATTGGCAATGGCTGCAGCAATGCCAAAGGCCAGCCAGCGGGGTCTGGGCTTGTGTGGAGTGCTGCTTGTGCTTTCCGTCGAATATTCCGGGACAGGCATGAGTCAAACCCTGCAGGGATAAGGGGAAAAGAAAAGGGGAAACAAGGGTGATGACGACAGCCTACTACAGGGCCAGTGCGAGTGCGATGGGCAAGACCACGACCGACAACAGATTGCCCAGCAGCACCACCGAGGCGACACGATCGGGGTCGGCGTCGTAGCGCTCGGCAAAGATGTAATTCATCACGGCCGGGGGCAGGGCACCGTAAATCACCAGCAGGCCTTCCGCAAAGCCATGAATGCCGAGCAGTTCGGCGATGCCGAATGAGACCAGCATGCCGAAGGCCGGGCGGGCCAGGCCGGTGACCACTCCAAGCTGCCAGCCGCGAAACGAAATGTCCGTCATGCGTACCCCAAGGGCGAAGAGCATCAGCGGGATGCTGATATCACCAAGCATCTTCACTGCAGTGACCGCAGGCTCCCAGACATGGAGGCCGGTCAGCGAGATTGCCGTGCCCAGGATCATCGCCAGCAGGGAAGGCTGGCGCCACATCGTGATGATGCGGGCCTTGTGATCAAGCAGCCAGAGCCCGAAGGAATAGTGCACCAGGCTGGAAATCAGAAACAGCACGATGGCAGGCTGCAGCGCGCGGTCCCCAAAGGCCAGGACCGCCACCGGCACCCCCAGATTGACCGAGTTGGTGAACATCATCGGCGGCACCAGAGTACGGTAGCTGAGGCGGTAGGCGCGTGCGAGCAGGGCGCCGAAAACACCGCAGGCGATGGTGACGAGCAGCATCGCCAAAGCCAGCCAGCGGTAAGCAAAGATGTGGAAATCCCGGCTGGCCATGGCACCGAAGACCAGAGCAGGCACGAAAACATCCGCGATGAGGCGGTTGGCGTGGCGCATGTCCGGTTTCTGTCGAAGGGCCACGACATAACCGATCGCAGTGATGGCAAAAACCGGGAACAGGACGGAGAGGATGCGTTCAAGCATGATGGGCCAATACTACAGCCCGTCATGCCGATTCACCACGTGGACAAACCCTTCGGTTGCCAGAAGGGTCGAAAAATCAGAACTTTTTGTGGATGATCTTGGAGATCTGGTCGATGCCCATCACCACCAGCAGCGCGGCAACCATCTCGTTGGGGTGGCGCAGCAAAGTGCGTTTGCCCTGACTCTGGAATTGCGCAATCTGGTTGAACAGGGAACCGGCGCTGACGAATTCCAGTCGCCGCAGGCCGCTACAGTCGATCTCGACGAACGGGCGTTCCGAGGCGTAGTCCGCCAGTTTGCGCAGAACTTCCGGTTGCGGGCCGGCAATGATGCCGTCCATCACGAAAGCATCTACATCGCCAGGGGCATCTATGACCGGCAAGGGGTCTTCAACCCTTTGCATGTCCTGGGTATCCGTCAGGCTCAGCGAAGGCTCGGGCGGATCCCATGATGGCGGAGATTCTTCGAAGGTGATGGCAAAATTGACGGCAGCGTCTTCAAAGCGGTCCTGATCGCCAAGTTGCTGCAGCATCGCCAGCGCAGCAATCCAGAAAACCCGGCCTTGGGCTTCGCCGACCTTGAGGTGTGGCTCCAGCAGTGTGAGTGCGTGGGCCACGCCCAGCATCGCCACCTTCACCTGGCTGCGTCCGAGTTTCTCCAGCGCATCGCAGAGCAGCTCACATCCGGCTTCATCAATGCCACGCAACTTCGACATGTCGATACGCAGTTTGCCGGTACGGGTGGCGATCCGCGTGAGCTGATCGAATTGCCCTGCTGCATTGCTACTCAGACTGCCTGCCAGATTCACGGCTGGCGTGTTGCCTGCTTGCCCTTGGGGAACGGCAACAATGGTGTCCTGCACACTCCATACCGGAGGTGATTTTTCGAAGAGCTGGGCAAAGACCACGCCCTGAGTATCGAAACTGGCCTTGTCGCCGGTGAGTCGATACAGATCGAAAACCATCTGCCAGAGGCGCTCGGAATTTTTGCTTGGTCCCCTGATGGCTTCTTCCAGCACGGCTTTTGCGCCACTGTCGTTGGCATTGGCGTAGAGCACTGCGGCTTCTTCAATGGCCGCAACGTCCTCGTGGGAGACTTCCTGCACCTGGATCTTGTCAGCAGCTGCGGCTAGCGAGCGCCCTGCGTCGCCTCCGGCATGCGTGAAGTCCATTGAAGTACTCAAGTCCCCTTTGGGTTTGCCATTGCCGGTACGCGACCCTTGATCGCTCTTACCGCCTTCAGGAGATTTTCTACCGAAAAAAGGTAAAACCATTTTTATTCAGACCCTGGCCTGTGGTCGGGGGAATCATTCAAACATAAGCAGGTCGAGTTCCGCACTGGCGGATATTGTTCCCGTGCGGGCAGGCTATCGGGAACATTCTCCGTCAGTCCGCAAACAATTTCTGTACTCGTTCGCGTCGAGTCTGGGCATCCACCGAAAGTGTCGCAGTCGGGCGCGCCAGCAGCCGGGCGATGCCGATAGGCTCTCCGGTTTCCTCGCAGAAACCGTACGAGCCATCGTCGATGCGCGTCAGTGCTTGCTCGATCTTCTTCAACAGTTTGCGCTCGCGATCCCGAGTGCGCAACTCCAGTGCATGCTCCTCTTCCACTGTGGCCCGATCCGCGGGATCTGCCACAGTTTCCTGTTCGCGCATGTATTCAACGGTTTCGTCCACTTTGCGTTGCAGCTCATTGCGCATTGAGGTCAGGCGGTCACGAAAGAAAGCGATCTGCTCATCGTTCATGTAATCCGCTTCGGGCATCGCAAGCAATGCGGCTTCAGTCAGCGCCATGGATACTCCTTCGTCAAAATTATCCGGGTGCAATAGGGGCCGGGAGGACCGAGTATTGTGCCGTAATCCTGCGGCAAATCACAGTCAACCATCACTTTACACAATCCGCGTGTCGGTGTGGCATGCCAGGAACGGTACAATAACTGGATGTCCGAAAACAACCTTCCGGCCGCCACTCAAGCATCAAGCTGGGTTGTGCGCGTATACTATGAAGATACCGACGCCGGTGGCGTTGTCTATTACGCAAACTACTTACGTTTCTGCGAACGTGCCCGAACCGAGCGCCTGCGCAGTTCTGGAGTGAATCAAAGCAATTTGCGTGCCGAGAGCGGGATCATATTCGTTGTCAGCCGTGTGGAAGCGGATTATTTCGCCAGCGCGGAACTTGATGACGAATTGAATGTCCTGTCCACCATCGTGTCGGTTGGCGCTGCCTCTGTGGTTTTCCATCAGAAGGTGATGAGGGGGCAGACGCGATTGTTTGAGGCCCGAGTCACCATAGCTTGTGTTGACTGGAATCGTCGGCGTGCCACGCGCATCCCCGATGATTTGCGTCGACTTTTTGAAGGCGAAGCATGAATTCTTCTTCTGATCTGTCAATTCTCACATTGGTCATGAATGCCAGTGTGGTCGTGAAATGCATCATGGCCATTCTGCTCAGCGTGTCTTTCATGTCCTGGTACTGGATCTTCCGCAAGGCCTTTGTGCTGCGCGCCACACGTGAAGACACCAGCAACTTCGAACAGATGTTCTGGAGTGGCATCGATCTGGTGCAGCTCTACCGCAATGTTTCCGCCGAGCGCGAGACGGCCGGGCCGATGGCGCGCATCTTTGAAGCCGGGTTCCGGGAATTCTCCAAGCTGCATGGGCAGAAAACCTTTGAGGCGTCAGATATCATCAATGGTGCCCGGCGTGCCATGCGTGCCACCTTCCAGCGCGAGATCGACGATCTGGAAGCACATCTGGCTTTTCTGGCATCTGTCGGCTCAGTGAGTCCGTATGTCGGCCTGTTTGGTACGGTGTGGGGCATCATGAATGCCTTCCGTGGCCTGGCGAATGTCAGTTCCGCCACACTGGCCCACGTTGCGCCAGGGATTGCCGAAGCGTTGGTGGCGACTGCAATCGGTCTGTTTGCGGCCATTCCGGCGGTGGTTGCGTATAACCGCTTCATTCACGACGTGGATCGCCTGTCGATCCGTTTCGAAAGCTACATGGAGGAATTTTCCAACATCCTCCAGCGTCAGTTGAGATAAGCCATGCGCCAACGTCGGATGATGAACCAGATCAACGTCGTGCCCTACATCGA
>DBTS01000076.1:0-78023 GCA_002307175.1 Rhodocyclaceae bacterium UBA1310 | reverse complement strand
CTACATCGACGTGATGCTGGTGCTATTGGTGATCTTCATGGTGACGGCGCCGATGATACCGAGCGGCACCGTGGATCTGCCAAGCATGAAGAAGACTTCGCAGGCCAAGGCCGAGCCGATGGTGGTGACCGTGAAGGGCACCGATGACTGGACCTTGCAGGATCGCAAGACCTCCAAACCCGCCGAGAATGTGCAGGAGCAGGATCTGCTGGCACAGTTGCGGGCAGCGCAGGATGAAGATCCGGACCGTCCCGTGGTGATCCAGGCCGACAAACGGATTCGTTACGAAGAGGTCATGAAGGTCATGGATCTGCTGCAACGCAACAATATCAACAAGGTCGGCCTGCTGGTGCAGCCGGGGCAGTAAGCACGGTGAACACACCACATCATAATAGTCGGCCCGAACCGGGCAAATGGAGCGGCATTGTCTTCAGTGCGCTCATGCACGGGGCGCTCCTCGCGCTGCTGTTTTTTGGCGTGCAGTGGCAGAGCCATCCTCCCGAAGCCGCGAGCGTGGATCTGGTGCGCAGTGTGCCGGCGATTCCGGCACAGGCGGTGCAGCCCCCACCCCCTGAGCCTGAGCCCAGGCCAGAACCCAAGCCGGTGGAAGAAAAGCCCAAGCCCGTCGAAGAGAAGCCTGTGCCGGTGGAAAAGCCGGATATCGCGCTGAAAGAGCCGGAAAAGAAGAAGATAAAGAAGCCCGAAGAGCCGAAGCCGGAACAGTCCAAGCCTGAGAAAAAACCGGAAAAGAAGCCCGAGCCCGAGAAAAAACCCGAGCCTGAAAAGAAGCCGGACCCGAAGAAGCAGGATAAGAAGCCTGATACACCAAAGCCGGATACTGCACCGACGGATCGTATGGAGCGGATGCTTAATAATGATATGAAAGCAGCCCGCGATGCACAGATGCAAGCCAAGCTCGCCCAGCAAGCCGGGCTAGCCCATTCGGCAGCGGCAGGGGCAGATCGCTCTGGCGCCAACGATGCCTGGAAATCCAAGGTGGTCTCCAAGATTCGCGGTTTGATGGTGCTGCCACCCGGACTGAAGGGCAGGCCGACGGCTGAATTCGAGGTGGAACTCTATCCGGATGGCAGACTCAGAGCTGAACCCAGACTCGTCAAAAGTTCAGGGAATTCTGCGCTGGATCAGATCATCAAGGGGGCCATCAAGGCTGCCGAACCGTTGCCGCAACCACCACCAGACGCAATTGGCAAGCCTAATACGTTCAAATTTGATCCACTGGACCCTGATTATTAAAATTTAGGATTAAGGTTTACCGATAATGATGAAATTCAGACATCTACTGACCGTGATCGTGACGCTGGGGCTTGCCTGTCTGGCAGGCGTCAGCCAGGCTCAACTGACAGTTGAGATCTCCGGCGCGGGTTCCAGTCGTTACCCGATCGGTGAACCCAGCTTCGCCGGTGAAGCCCTGATGAAGGGAAGTGTCACCGAAGTGATCCGCAAGGATCTGGACATGTCCGGCATGTTCCGCCAGATTGATGGCGGCAATCTGCTCGCCGTCGAAGGTCAGGCGCCGGATTACAACGGCTGGCGTGGGCGTGGCGCCAATGCGGTGCTGATCGGCGGCATCACCCAGGGTCAGGGCGATCTGGTGGATGTGCGCTTTCATCTGTATGACGTAGCCGCCGGCACCGAGCTGTTTGGCTACAAGAAGTCGGTACGCCCCGATCAGAGCCGGGTGCTGGGTCACTACATCGCCAATCTGGTCTACGAAAAACTCCTCGGCATGCCCGGCCTGTTCGCCACGAACATTGCCTATGTCGAGAAGAATGGCTCCCAGTTTCGTTTGATGATGTCGGATTTTGATGGCGAAAACGCCGTGCCGATGCTCATTTCGCGCGAGCCTATCATGTCGCTGACGTGGTCACCGGATGGGCAGTCCATCGCCTATGTAAGCTTCGACAAAAAGAAGCCTATCATCTACATTCGTCGTCTTGCCAACAGCTTCCACACCGTGCTGGCCAACTACAAGGGCTCCAATTCGGCGCCGGTCTGGTCACCGGACGGACATCGTCTGGCAATTGTGCTGACACGGGATGGTTTGTCGCAGATCTATCTGATCAATTCCGATGGTTCCGGGCTGCGTCGCCTGACCAGTTCTTCAGGCATTGATACCGAACCGGTGTTTACACCGGACGGGAGCCAGATATACTTCACGTCTGATCGTGGGGGCTCACCACAAATTTATCGAATGTCTGTCAACGGAGGTGGGGCCCAGCGCGTTACCTTCTCAGGGGCGTACAATGTCACCCCTAGGCTTTCAGCCGATGGCAAGACCCTCGTGTACATTTCAAGAAATGATGGTCGGTTCCAGCTCACCATGATGGATCTGGCCACACAACAAACTCAAGTGCTTACCGATTCAGCCAAAGACGAATCGCCCAGTTTCGCACCGGACGGCCGCACCATTCTGTATGCTACAGAGGTGGGGGGTCGTGGCGTGCTTTCAGTTGTCTCTACCGACGGCCGTACCCGCTACCGACTCAATAATCGGGCCGGAGACGTGCGCGAGCCGGCATGGAGGCCGTTCGAGAAGTAGAAAAATTCTCATCCCTTGACCATAAAAATCTTCGTAATCGGAGAAAATCATGAAGAAACTTGCTGTTGCTGCATCCCTGGCCGCTCTGCTCGCGGCTTGTTCCACCGCACCGACCACCCCGGCTCCGGTGCAACCGGCTGCCACGCCGGCTGCTGCGTCCGACATCGCTCCGGCTTCCCAGCCGACGGCTGTGACGGCTGACCCGTTCAAGGGCTTCGACAAGCTGGATTCCAATCCGGCTCTGGCAAAGCGCAGCGTGTACTTCGACTTTGACAAGTATGACGTCAAGGACGAATACACCGAACTGCTGGCTAACCACGCCAAGTTCCTGAAGGCCACTGGCGAAGCCAAGGTGCTGGTTCAGGGCAATACCGATGAACGCGGTTCGCGCGAATACAACCTGGCCCTGGGCCAGAAGCGTGCTGAAGCCGTTTCCAACAACCTGAAGCTGGGCGGCGCTCCTGAAGCACAGGTTGAAGCCGTGTCGCTGGGTAAGGAAAAGCCGAAGGCTCAAGGTCACGACGAAGCAGCTTGGGCTGAAAACCGTCGCGCTGACCTGGTTTATAGCCAGAAGTAAGCGTCAGACTGTAAGCAGTAATGTCTGAGGAAGCGGGCCTTGGGCCCGCTTCACTATATTCAGGAGAGCAATTGTGAAACTTCATGCCCTCTTTTTGGTCCTGACGCTGGCTGGCGCCGTGCTGCCTGCCCACGCCGGTCTGTTCGACGATGATGAAGCACGTCGTCGCCTCGAACAATTCAAGCAACAGACCGAAAACCGACTGCAGAAGATTGAATCTTCGCAGGACACCACGATGCAGAATCAGCGCGAGCTGAATAGCCAGCTTGATCGCGTCAAACAGGATCTCGCCGAAGTTCGTGGCCAGGTCGAAGTCGTCGGTAACGAAACCGAACAGAATCAGCAGCGCCAGAACGCTTTCTATAACGATCTGGATGCTCGTCTGCGCAAGCTTGAGGCAATTGTTGCCCAGCTCGCCGCAGGCAATGGTGGTGCCCAGGCTGGCGCCGATCAGCCCAAGCTTGACCCCAGCCAGGAACCCAAGGATTACGAGGCAGCCATCAACATGGTGCGCGGTGGCAAGTACGGTGATGCCGCCACAGCATTTAAGCAGTTCATCAAGAATTGGCCGAAGAGCGCCTTCCTGCCAGGAGCACACTTCTGGGCCGCAGAATCGCTGATGCGCGTGCGTGACTACGATGGTGCGCGTGATTTTTACGCCAAGCTTGTTGCCAACTGGCCGGAAGATCAGCTGACACCTGATGCCATGCTCGGTCTTTCCAATGCCCAGCAGGAAGGCGGCGACGCCAAGGCCGCACGTGCCACACTGGAAAAATTGGTGGCCCGTTTCCCGAATTCCGATGCTGGCAAGAGCGCCAAGCAGCGTATCGCCAAGAAGAAGTAATCCTTATGGCCGGCAGCAGTTTGCGCGTGACGGAGATTTTTTTCTCCCTGCAGGGGGAGTCGACACGCGTCGGGCTGCCTACCGTGTTTGTGCGGCTGACTGGCTGCCCCTTGCGCTGTGTCTGGTGTGATACCGAGTATTCCTTCAGTGGCGGCAAGCATTGGGCGCTGGAGGATATTCTCTCCGAAGTGGCGCGGCACAAGGCCCGCCATGTCTGTGTTACCGGTGGCGAGCCGCTGGCGCAGAAAGCCTGCCTGGAATTGTTGCGGGCCTTGTGTGATGCAGGCCATTCCGTGTCGCTCGAAACCTCGGGCGCGCTGGATATTGCGGGAGTTGACCCACGAGTCTCCCGCATCATGGATCTGAAGGCGCCCGGTTCCGGTGAAGTGGCCCGCAATCATTGGGAAAATCTTGCGTGTCTGAATGCGCAGGACGAGATCAAGATTGTGCTGGCTGACGAAGCCGACTATCAGTGGGCCCGCGCTCAGATCACGCAACACGCTTTGAGCGAAAAATGCACTGTGCTGCTCTCCCCGGTGCAGGGCAAACTGACGCCTGCCGATCTGGCCGAGTGGATCTTGCGCGATGGTCTGGCTGTCCGCATGCAGGTGCAGATGCATCGTGTGATCTGGGGTGACCGGACCGGGGTCTGAACTGCCGCGCCAGAGCGGAAAGATGGGATAATCTCCCGCTTGTTAGTTTTATCAGAATAGAGTCTTACCATGTCCGCACCTCGTGCCATCGTGCTGCTCTCCGGCGGCCTGGATTCTGCAACCTGTCTGGCGATTGCCCGCGCCGAAGGCTTTGATGCCTATGCCCTGTCGGTGGCTTACGGCCAGCGTCATGCCGCCGAACTCATTGCCTCCAAGAAAGTGGCCAGTGTGCTGGGGGCAGTGGAACATCGCGTGGCCCACGTTGATCTTGGCCAGTTCGGCGGTTCCGCCCTGACTGATGCCTCGATTGCTGTCCCGATCGATGGCGTGCAGGAAGACATCATTCCCGTGACTTACGTGCCTGCCCGCAACACTGTGATGCTCTCGCTGGCACTGGGCTGGGCCGAGGTGCTGGGTGCCAACGACATCTTCGTGGGCGTCAATGCCGTCGATTATTCCGGCTACCCGGATTGCCGCCCCGAATACATCGCAGCGTTCGAGGCCATGGGCAATCTGGCAACGCGGGCAGGTGTCGAAGGCCATCGCCTGCGCATTCACGCACCGCTGCTCCGGCTTTCAAAGGCCGAAATTGTGCAGCGCGGTACTGCACTGGGCGTCGATTACGCAATGACCGTCACCTGCTATCAGGCCGATGATGAAGGTCGTGCCTGTGGCGAGTGTGATGCCTGTCGCCTGCGCCGGGCTGGCTTTGAGACAGCCGGTCTGGCTGACCCGACGCGGTATGCGCGCGGCTAGGATTCTCCTGCCGGCCGTGCTCTTTTCTGTCTGTGCCATAGCCCGGGCAGAAGATATTGCCCCGTTCACCACGGACGGGTGCAGTGATTTCCCCGATGGCACCACCTCCCAGAAAACGCTCTGGCGGGATTGCTGTGTGATGCACGACAAAGCCTACTGGGCTGGTGGTACCTATGCCGAGCGCCTTGCTGCCGACAATGAACTGGAGCGTTGCGTGGCTGCCGCCGGTGAGCCGGTGATTGGCGGCATCATGCGCGTGGGAGTACGTGTCGGTGGCGCTCCTTACTGGCCCACGCCATTTCGCTGGGGCTACGGCTGGCCCGGCATGCGTGGCTATCAGGCGCTGACAGTCGAAGAGCGTGAGCAGGCGAGTCTGCGCCTGGCCGAGTACGAAGCCACCGAGGCTATCCGCACGGCGCGTGCCGATCAGTTACCGGATTCTGCCTCAACCCCATCCAGGTAATACCAGCGGCCATCTTCGCAAACGAAGCGGCTGTTTTCTTCCTGCCGGTGGGCTTTGCCGCCGATGCGGCAGCGCGCCACAAAATGCACCGTGCCATGCGTGGCATCCTGCATCCTGGCCTCCAGTACCTGCAGACCGATCCATTTAGGCTGTGGTGGGGTGTGCACATCCAGCTCAGCCGGGCGGGTGTCGGGATGCCAGCTTGCCAGCAGATAATCTTCAAGCCCCAGAGCAAACGCAGAATAACGCGAGCGCATCAGCGCTTCAGGGCTCGGTGCCGGAATTTCGCCATGATAACGGCCGCAGCAATCGGCGTAGCTCTTTCCGCCACAGGGACAGGGTTCGGCAGTTTTCATGCTGCGCAGGATTCTCTGATTACGGGGGTCGCCAGCATACGCCACGGCAGGCCTTTGTGGTGTGACGAAATACATTGTGTTTATCCGCAGGGCTTGGCACCATGCGTGTCACCCACAATTGAAAATGCAGGAGTAATGCATGTATCTGTTGCGCATACTGGCTAGTGTCGTGACGGGCTTTTGTCTGCTTGTGCCGGCGGTGCACGCCGCACAGGATGAAAATGCCAGCCCGAGTCCCCAGCAGACGGAAATCCAGAAGGCCTATCAGGCTGCCCAGGCCGTGGCCAAGAGCGGGCCAGCGGAAATCACCCTGAAGGACCAAGCGATACTCAAATTGCCTGCGGGCTATGCCTATATTCCCGTGGCTGAAGCGAGTGCCGTCATGAATGCCTTGGGCAATCAGGTTGGGCCGGATTACCTTGGCATGGTGGTTGCCGAAGACCTGTCGGGGTTTGTGTCGATCAATTACAACCCGGCGGGTTATATCAAGGATGACGACGCCAGGGATTGGAAAGCCGATGAGATGCTCGACAATCTCAAAAAAGGTACTGAAGCTGCCAATGAAGATCGGCGCAAACGTGGTATCCAGGAATTCGAAGTCACCGGCTGGATTGAAAAACCTGCCTATGAAGCCTCCTCGCATCGTCTGGTGTGGTCCGCAGCTTTGCAAGATAAGGGGGCTCCCGCAAATGCCACCCAGGGGGTCAACTACAATACCTACCTTCTTGGCAGGGAAGGCTACATGTCGCTGAATCTGGTGACCGATGCGGATAGCGTGGAACGCGAAAAGCCCTTGGCACGTACTCTGCTGGCGGCAGTCGAATTCAATTCCGGCAAGCGCTACGCGGATTTCAACGGTGCTACCGATAAAGTAGCCGAGTATGGACTGGCGGCCCTGGTTGGTGGGATTGCCGTCAAGAAACTGGGCCTGCTCGCTGCGCTCGGAGTCTTTCTTCTCAAAGCCTGGAAAATCTCTGCCCTAGCGCTGGTGGGTATTGGCGCCGCCGTACGCAAGTTCTTCGGCGGCAAGAAGAAGGAAGAATGAGGTTTGTACCCGGGGTTTGTGGCGGGGTGGACTGATTGATGAAGACACTGCTGCTGTTGCTGTTTTCTGGCGCCAAGCTAGGCAAGTTGCTGACGACGGCAGGAACCATGCTGGTCTCTCTGGTGGCGTATGCCTGGATCTATGGCTGGCGCTATGCAGCGGGTTTTCTGGTGCTGATGTTTTGCCACGAAATGGGGCATTACATCGCGGGCTGAATGTTGGTGCGCCAACATTTATCCCGTTCGTGGGGGCCTGGATCGAACTCAAGGATCGCCCGCATGATGCCGAGACCGAAGCGTATGTTGGCCTGGCAGGGCCGCTGGCGGGCACCCTGGCTGCCTTGGTGTGTTATTTCTGGAGTCGCAATACAGGTAGCAGCCTGCTTCTGGCTGTTGCCTACTCGGGGTTCTTTCTGAATCTCTTCAACATGATTCCGGTGCCACCCTTCGATGGTGGTCGCGTGACAGCCGCAATTTCACGCAAGCTCTGGCTGGTGGGGGCACCGGTGCTGCTTGCGCTGTTTCTCTGGCGCCCAAATCCGATCCTGATTCTGATGGCTGTTCTGGCGGCCCCGCAGATTCTGGGTGTTCTGCGCGGTAGTCCTGATCCTGAGGATGCCGCCTACTATAGCGTGCCAGTGCAGAAACGGATTGAATATGGCCTGCTTTACATTGGCCTGCTGGTGTATCTGGCTGTCATGACCGAACAGGTGCACACCATGCTCGGCCGTTAAACGCAGACCAGCCCAGACCCGTGATTGCAATATTCAGCTGGCCGGCTGATCACTCTACAGCGTTCACATCAACCACGAAGTACTCCGTATCCCCGAAACATTTCGAGGGAATCCCTACGTGCTGTGTATACCGCACGGCTACGCGGCGGCCGACCAGGGCGTTGATCTTGGCTGCCACCACGTCGTCACGAACGGTGAACGGGAAAAGCTCGGCAGGCTGACCCGGCAGGTTGACGAGTGCCAGATCACCTTCCCAGGTTTTGCATACCCAGCCCCTCCGGGAAAATTTCTGTACGTAGCCTGCCCGTTCTCCATCGGAATAGGTGAAAGCAAGGGTGGTCCACACATATAAGCTCGCTAGTGCGACGACGGCCAAGACGAACGAAGCCGCGTATGTGATCAGCTTGCGCCGCGAAAAGACCATGACATACTCCCGGGTGGATGAGGCGCTAGTTTAAACCAGCTCTGGAGTGAGAGGTCTGCATGAATCTGACGGAGTTGTTCGCAGCATGGTGAAGTCAAACCAGCATCAGGATTGCCGGCCAGCAGTCACGGGAATTGCTTGCTGACCCGTCGAAGTGGTTTTATGCCCAGGTGCGGCCGCTGATTGTGTGCTGTCATACACAGTCTGCAAAGCAGGGCTGTGATACAGCGCAGCAGGTGTCAATGTGAAGCGCTGCCAGGGAATCTCCCCGAAATACCAGATTTTCCAGAAACCCAGTGGCACGGCCGGATTGTTCTGCAGCAACTGCGCAAAAGTGCTGGGCTCGGCAACCGGGTTGCCGGTGGCTTCGAGCAGGCTTTCAAAGACCAGCTTCGAGCAGAACTGGCGCGAGGAATAGAGATCGAAACCCAGATCATACCAACGGCCCACGCGTGTCTTGGCCGCGCTGACCAAGGCTGCCTGCTGCGTGGCATTCATAGGCTGCCTGAGCCGTAGCACTGCCACATATCCGGCAGCAGAGCGGTGTACAAACCGGCTCAGCGGTGTGAGCCGGGCGCGCGGAACCTTGCTTTCGGCAACGATAGGTTCGGCGCCGGAAGTATCGACGACAATTCCGACATGATTCATCCAGCTGCCACCCGCACGCGCAACCTCGCGCAGCAACATGTAAGGCTCACGTGTGAACACGATGTCACCAACCTGAATCTCCTGGCTAATCTCTGTCGGCAGGCTGGCGCGCGGGGTGAACAGGGCTGTGTGCAGGTCTGATCCTCCCATCACCGCGATCGGGCTGATCAGCAGTACAAACAGCGCGATTCCGACGAGGCGGCGTACGCGGGCAACAGACATATCTGGCTCCAGTTTCATATCGATATATCGAAAAATATCGATATATCGGGTTTAATAAAACGGCAGGAACTTTGCTCTGGATCGCCAGCAAAAATCAGGCACTATGTTCGATGTAACCGGCCACGTTGGCAAATACCGTTTTCAGCCAGGCTTTGTCGACCCAGAAATAGACTTCCTTGCCGATCTTTTCAGAACCCAGAACTCCCGCCTGCCGAAGGATCTTCAGGTGGTGCGAGACAGTTGAGCGCGCCAGCGTGGAAACTTCCGCAATCTGGCCAACATTCAGGCGTTCCCCCGGTTCAAAAGTGAGCAGGATGCGTTGCCGGTGTTCATCGCCCAATGCGACAAATACGGCAGCCATGCTGCGCCAGTCTTCCGGAATTGCCCGCGAGTAGTTCTTGTTCATATCGAAATTCTTCGATATATGAATCTACATGTCAAGCTTTCCGATTAGCGACAGACCGCGAAATGTGACGCCTGGAGGATTTCGAGTGGTTCTGTGGGGGCGTCATTGCCTTGCTGTATGCGGCTTGCGAGGTCGGCGGCGTAGAGCATGTTGCGCGTCAGTACCCAACGATAGTGGCTGACAACTGGGTTGGCGTTGAGCAGGTAGTAGCCTTCTGCCGTCTGTTTGGCAGGGGCGCCGATCGAGCTCATGCCAGGAATCAGGTGGGTGACAAACGAGCGAGCCAGATGCAGGCCATCGTTGGCGGTGGCGGCCATCCAGATACGCGGGTCGACCTGCCCGCCGACCCAGGTCCGCGGGCTTGGATTGAATGCCCAGGTTTCGGAAATCAGATTACGGGTATCACGGTGCTTGGTGACGTGCACCGCGAGGGCACCGCCCAGTGAAAAGCCGGTCACCACGACACGCAAGCCTTGAAATTCGGGGCGACTGGTGATGGCTTTAACATATTGGCGGGCCTGGGTGTACTGCCGGGTGTCGTTGCCCAGATCAGCATCTTTCCAGTCGGTATCGTCGTTAGATCCCGTGAACGCAATGACAAGCTCGATGGGCTTGCCATCCGGCGCATCCAGCATTTCGAAGGTCTTGACCTCAAAACCCGATGCCTGGCGTTTCGGGCTATCCACCAGACGCAATCTGGATGGAATGCCGAAGTGATAGGCACGGCCTTCCCGATCATCCTTCTGGAGCGCCAGGGCTGCAGCCACTACATACATGTAACCGCGCCGGGCGATTTGCAGATGGCGGGAATCGAAGGGCCGGGCCGTCGTGCTCAGAAAGCGCTGATTGCACCAGAAGCCGGATTGGGAGGCCTCGGTACCAGCCGAAACCAGGAACAGACACAACAGGAAAAGGCGCGCGTGCATGAAGCCAAATACGTGAAAGCGGAAGACGTGCGGCGCTGCGACGCCACACTCCTATCCTAACAGAACCGAGAAAAAACGCCCTGTCCGGTGAAGGGCAGGGCGCAAAGCAAGAAGCAACCAGGAAGAAACGACTACAGATACGGTGTCAGCCAGGACATCTGCGCGGCGTCCGTGGTGAAATTGTTCGTGGGTTCCAGCGTGAACTTGTAGGTGCCCCACCACGGGCCGGCAGCCCACCAGGTCCAGCCGATCCAGACGCTGGAATTCGAGCGCATGTAGGTGAGGGCATCGGTGACGGCGGCTTTGCAGTCCGTATTGTTGCCGCCGGCAAACTCGCCGAGGAAACCCTTGAAATTGTTCGTCTTGAGCCAACTGGTGAAGTCACTCAGGCGGGTGCTGCCGGTGGTTGTGCTGCAGGTATCGCTATTACCCGAACTGTCGCTGTCGAAATACTGATGAACTTCGAAGGCGAAGTTGTTACCCGAATCCTTGACGTTCACCATCGTGGTGCTGTTGCCACTGGTGAGCCAGCTATGGGCACCCGTCCAGGAGATACCGGGAACCAGGATGAGGTTGGCGGCACCCTGCGCGCGGATACCGGCAATGGCGGCATTGGCGGCGCTGAGCCAGGTATTGATGTCAATCCCGTTGGGTTCGTTCATCAGCGCAAAGAAAACGTAGCCATTGGACTTGTAATGCATGGAGAGCTTTTTCCACAGATCCACATAGTTGTCCTGGCTGACTGCGCTACTGCCAATCAGATTGCCGTTGTAACGTGCGTAGTTATGCGGGTCCAGAATGATGTAGACCTTCTTGGCTGTCGCTTCGGCCACAACCACATCCATGCGGGCCAGCTCAGCAGCGTTCAGATCGCCCCCCAGGCTTTGCTGCAGGCGTTCCCACAGGAAGGGCAGACGGATGATGTTCATGCCCTTGCCGGCGAAGTAGTCGACTTCGGTCGTCGTGGGATAGGTGTAATCGGAGTTGTAGGTGCCCGGGATGGCACTGCCAAATTCCGCGCCGGCCAGACTGACACCCTCGTAAATGAGTCGCGATGAAGTGCTCGTGCTTGAAGCCGCACTAGAACTTACGCTGGACGTGGAGCTTGAGCTGACCGAGCTGGAACTCTTGCTGGATGCAGAACTTGCCGAAGAGACCGCCGCCGAGGAAGCTGACGAAGCGCTGGATGTACTTGTCGCAGCAGAGGACGAGCTTGCATTGCTCTGAGCCGAGCTTGAAGTGCTGCTGGAGCTGGTATTCGTTGCTGTGCTGGTGTTGCTGGTCGTTGAACTGGAAGACGAGGAATCGCTGCCGCCCCCGCCTCCACCGCACGCGGCAAGCAGGCTGAGCAGCAGACAGGGCAGGGCCTTCTTTAAAGCAAGAGACTTCAAGCTCGATTCCTCAAATGTTTCAAGTTGCTATCAGAACTTGAACGTGCCTGATTTCCAAGGCATGGTGGAATCAATGTAGGCATTCGTCCGACAAGCGAAGTTTTCTGTTGTGAAGTTCAATGTCATTCTGAACAAGAAAAGAAGCCGGGGAGGCTTTGCTGAAGGGCATCTTAGCCATACAGAGCATTACCTGTATTGGCATGATGGGTATAACGAACACGATGCCGGAGAATCAGCAATGTGCCGCGTGCGAGCTTTGTTTTGCAGGGCGGAAGAAATCCTGGTGCCAAAAAAGAACTTGCTTTAAGTAATTCCGAGATATATCTTAGAGCTACTTCGATAGTTCGAAGGATGGCACAAGGAGTTATTCATGCAGAGAGATCATATGGGCCGTGGTGGTCACGGTCACGGCGGATTTGAGGGTTTCGGTGGCCATGGGCGTGGCCGCGGAGGGCGCGAGTGGCAGAGTGAAGGCGGCCGTGAGCGCATGTTTGAACAGGGCGATGTCAAGTTACTGGTGTTGAGCCTGCTCAGGGAGCGCCCGCATCACGGCTACGAAATCATCAAGGAAATCCAGGAACTGGCAGGTGGCGAATACAGCCCGAGTCCAGGGGTGATCTACCCAACGCTGACCCTGCTGGAAGAAATGGGGCTGGCAGAAGCACTCGAGGTGCAGGGCGGCAAGAAACAATATCGCTCCACCAGTGCGGGTGACGCTCAGGTCGAGGAGCAGCGAGCCACGCTGGAGCGCATCCGTGCGCGTCTGGGATCTGCGGGAACGCTGGCACACGCCCGCCATGCGCCGGAACTGCAACGCTCGATGCAGAATTTCAAGATGGCCTTGCGTCTGCGCCTGAGTCAGGGGGAGCCGGATGCGGAAACCCTGCGCCGCGTTGCCGATATCATTGATCGTGCAGCCGTCGATATTGAACGCAGCTGAACAGAACAAAGGAGATCAGCCATGAAAGGCAATCTGTATCGTATTACTGTGGAAAGTCTGGATGAGAACACCCAACAGCCTGTAGCAGGTGCCTCCCTCAGCTTTAATGCACTATGCCATGACGACATCCTGGCCATAGTAGAGCGTACACGCAATCGTGGCGGGCTTTCCTCCGATGAAAGCGCAGCCATGGCGGTGGGATTGAAATTGCTGGGTGAAGTGGCGCTGCGCCATCGTAATGAAGCCCTGTTCGAAGAACTTGGCCCACAGCTTGGGGCCTTCATCCAGAAGCTCAAGCGCGGTGGCGCGGAGCCTCAGGCGTGAAGCAGGGATTGCCGGTTACTGCCGCTGGCGCGGATTCCGCGAGGGAATTGCTGGTCAGGCTGCATCTCAAGGCCACGGTTTCCAGGCTGCAGATTGTGCGCCTGCTGGCGGCACATGCCGGGAAAATGGAGCATGTCACAGCAGAACAGATCTACCGCGAGTTGCAGGCAACGCAAATGCCTCTTGGTCTTGCCACGATATACCGTACCCTGGCGACGCTGGAAGCGCATGGGGTCGTGAAGCGCCAGCTGTTCGCGCGAGGGCACAGCGTCTTTGAGTTGAATGACAGACGCGTGCACCACCACATGGTGGAAACCGATGGTCGGGCTGTCCTTGAGTTCTGCGATGCACAGATCGAACGTCGCTTGCAGCAGCTTGCTGCTGCTCAAGGCTATGACTATATCGTCAGCGAGCTGGTGGTGTACGTCAAATCGCACCTGCCCCGAAGCGAACCGGCGGCAGGCGGCGCGACCTGAAGAAACCGCGCCGGCAGTTCATGATGAGCTGTCAGCACGGCAGCTTCAGGCGACAGGCAAATCATTAGCCCAGCATGATTCCACCATCAACGGCGATATGCTGACCAGTGATAAAGTCGTTGTGCATCAGGAACAGGTAGGCATTGGCCAACTCCTCAATGCTGGCGAGGCGGCGTAAAGGAATCGTCTCCTCAAAATGCTGCTGTATTGAAGCGACCTGTTCCTTGGGGGTATTACGCCAGAACGGTGTCAGGGTCCAGGTCGGGCTGACGGCATTTACACGTGCGCGCGGGGCCAGTTCGGCGGCCAGGCCTTCAACCAGGGCGTTGATGCCGAGATTGCCGACATAGCTTGCGCAGGCATTCTGGGCCCGCCCGCCGGTTCCCGAGGTAAAAACGAGGCTGCCATGCTCGCGCAGCTTTGCGGCAGCTAGCTGGCCGATCCTGACGTTGGTGAAAAACTTGGATTCCATCACATGGCGGATGACGGACATTTCCGCGTTGACGAAGCCACCGCCCATCACGTCACCCACCATCGACACCAGATGATCGAATTCAGGCAGGGCGGCGAAAGCGGCTTCCAGGGCTGCGTGGTCGTGTGCATCTACCTGACGCGTTTCCACCAGAGTACCAAAAGCTGCCACGTCATCACGTGCCGCAGCCAGTCGCGTTGCGTCTCGGCCAATAAGAATAAGGTTGGCTCCTTCGCGCGCAGCTCCCTGGGCCACGCGCAGGCCGATGCCGGAACTGCCACCGAAAATGACGATGTCTTTTCCATTCAGGCTGGACATGTTGTTTCTCCTTGCAAAGATTGAACTGGGATCAAAACTGGTGGAGTGCTGCAGCACCCGCTTCGGCAACTTTTGAATCATTCGGGCCGTGCGCACCGCTGACGCCGACGGCGCCAACGATTTCCGTACCAATACGTAGCGGGACTCCACCCTCAAGCGGTGTGGCGCCCGGCGTGGCGAGGAAGCTGGGTTTGCCTGTGTTGATGAAATCCTCAAAATCCTTGGATGGAATCTGCAGGAGTGCGGCTGTGCGTGCCTTGGCAATTGCCACCTCGGGGCTGATGCCGATGGCTGCGTCATCTCTGGCGAAGGCGACGAGTTGGCCGGCCAGGTCGACCACGGCAACGCTGATCTGCCATCCGCCAAGTCTGGCTTCAGCTTGCGCGGCGGCAATAACCTGTTGGGCACCTGCCAGGGAGATATTCTGGCGGGAAACGCTAAACGCTGTGGGCGATGCTTGAGACATCTTAGCTCTCCGATTGTGATGAATGGTCAACTCTGGCGACGCCAGAATGTCTTGCTGGCAAAAATTTTTGCGTTATCGGTATGTTTGACTTCGTCCAGAATGAGTCGCCATACGTCGCTTCTTTTTAATCTGGCAATAGGATGACGCTGGCAATACAGCCGATAGGCCTGTGTTGCCTCTTCCCCTTCGAGAAGATGGGCGTGACCGGAAAACTGGATGCCTTTGATCTGCAGCACCGATTCAGGTTGGCCGGCGATCGTTCCAGCGATCTGTGGGCTGGCGAGCATGGCCTGCCCATGGCGGGTGTCCTGGGAACTCAGGAGGATGAGGGAGGCTGTTGCCGGCTCAAAGGCGTAAAAACAGCTGGCCGCCCATATTTGCCCACGTGCGCAGGTGGCGACACTGACAACATGGTTATCGCGTAAGAACGCCTCGATCCCATCTGGTAACGCGTCCAAGATCCATTCCTTTTCTACAGCTTTCCTGCAATCCGAAACTTCTGCGAGGTACTTTTACCTGTCGTATCGCATCTCATGGGAGGCTGCAGGCAGGGGACTTGTGTCAATGAAAACGCGGAGCCTTCCAGTGCTTCGGAAGCGCTCCGCGTGTGGAGAGATGCCGATCTGATCAGTGCCCGAACCACACCGTCCAAAGATGCGAGAAAGGCATTGCGAAGATCAGCGCCGGAATCATGTTGCCGACCGGGAATGGCTTCACCCCGCAGATGCGGAAGCCGGTGGCGAGCATGATGCAGCCGCCCACCGCTGAGAAGTCACCGATCATGATCGGTGTGGTCAGCGGCATGATGGTGGTGGCTGCGCAAGCCAGGATCAACTGGATGATCACCTGCGGAATGCACACAGCCGCGACGGAGTAGCCCAGCGCGGTGGCGAAGATTGCCGAGGTGAAGAAGTCCAGAATGGACTTCACGAACAGGATTGACGGGTCACCCGTCATGCCTTCGTTCATGGCCCCGAAGATACCGGTGCCGCTGGCAGCGAAGAGCACAAGGATGGCAACGAATTTCTCAAGAAACTGTTCCTGAGTGAGGCCTTCGGCGGGAGGAAAAACTCGCTCAATGATCCCCTTGGCAGAAGCACCGGCCTTGCCAAATCCCTTTTCCAGATAGCACAGCTCACCAACGATGGCGCCAACGATCAGGGCCAGAATCACTGCCGGCAACTGATGCAGCTTGACGATCATCGATACGCCCAGCGCCATTGATGCCAGACCAAAGGTCTGGGGCATCTGCAGGCGCAGACGTTCCGGCAGTTTGGTGCCGAGGAAGGCGCCACCCAGGCCGCCGATGGCGACGGCGGCACCGTTTACAAATGGACCCACATACATATCATTATCCTTGCATAGAATGCGCGATCAGAAGAGCGCAATAGTGCTGCTCCCGTCATCGCTTAGCCGTTAGTCTCGTCTCCCCAACGCGGGAGTTTCGGTACGTGCAGACCCAGAAGATCCAATGCCCTGCCGACGCTGTGCGTGATGACTTCGTCAAGCGAGGTCGGGCGCTGATACATCGCTGGCACGGGAGGGAAGACGATTCCGCCCATCTCGGTGACCATCGCCATGTTGCGGATGTGGCCGAGATTTAGCGGAGTTTCCCTTACCATCAGAACCAGACGGCGGCGTTCCTTGAGGGTGACGTCCGCAGCGCGGGTCAGGAGGTTGTCGGAGAAGTTATGCGCAATGGCTGACAGGCTTCGCATCGAACACGGAGCAACCAGCATGCCGATCGTCTCGAAGGAACCGCTCGAAATCGAGGCTCCCAGATTGTTGATGGGGTGGCAGACATCGGCCAGCTTCGTTACTTCCTCCATTGGAAGCCCGGTCTCAAGAGAGCACGTCAATGCGGCACCACGTGAAACCACCAGATGCACTTCCACATCCTGCTCACGCAGAAGTTCGAGTGCCTTAACACCATACTGAAACCCTGTGGCCCCACTGATGCCGACAACGACGCGTCTCTTGCTCATACCCTTACCTCTTAGTCTTCAAAGTCCGGCAGGAAGCGCTTGACATCAACTTCCATGAACTTCGAACGCTCGAAGTGCGACTTCAGGTGGAACGGCACGGTGCAGTCGAAAATCGTCTTGCACGACATACCAAGCTGCGTGATCGACGGGCTGTACCCGGGAATCTGTGACGGATCCAGCGGATGGCAGCGCACGCCCGGAATGAAGATGGTGTCCACATCGCCCTGATAGCGGGTCTGCATGGCCCACAGCACTTCGTTGCTGTCGAAGATATCCACATCTTCGTCAACCAGGATCACATTCTTGAGCTCCGGGTAGGCAGCAAAGGCGAGCAGCGCAGCCTGACGGTGACGGCCTTCATCCGCCGGATTGCTCTTCTTGAACTGCATCACGGCGAGGAACTTGCCGCCGCCAGCGGAGTGGGCATACACGTTGAGCAGCTTGCCCGGCATGGCTTTTTCCACCAGACCCAGAATGGAGCCTTCCGTCGGGATGCCGGCCATGGAGACGTGTTCTTCGGACGGGCCAACGGTTGTCTGCAGGATCGGGTTGCGACGGTGTGTCACAGCCTTGACCTTGATCACCGGCAGAGCAGGCTTGGATTCACCGGTATACCCAGGGAATTCCGGCATGGCCTTGCCAGTGTGGGTGTGCTGGTCTTCCACCAGACGCACGTTGGGCAGCAGTTCACCTTCGATCACGATTTCAGCATTGGCGATGGCGCGTTCATTGATGGTCAGACACTTGACCATTTCGATAGCCTTGCCACGCAGAGCACCCGCGATTGAGAGTTCATCAAAACCCTGCGGTGTGGTGGGCGGTTCGAAGCAGGCGGCGATTTCGACAGCCGGATCAACACCGATGGAGATCGAGATCGGCAGGGGCTTGCCGGCAGCTTCAGCCTTCATGCGGAAAGCGTCGATGTGACGGCCCGGGGTCAGCCACATGGACAGTTCGTCGCGGCTCTGCACGCACAGGCGGTGAATCGTGATATCCGATTCGCCAGTGTCAGGGTCAGAGGCGTAGCACATGCCCATCGTGAGGTAGGGGCCGGCATCTTCCGGCGTGTTGGTCGGCGCCGGAATCAGCTTGCGCAGATCGAAGTCCGGGTCGCTTGCCAGATGCACCACTTCGCGGCTGGCAGCCTTGGCTGCGTCGATCGTCACAGGGGCGATGGCGTGATTGACCGCATCCTTGAGCAGGAAGCCCAGGCGCTTCGGTTCGCAGTTCAGCAGATAGCCCACGCGCTTGCGTGAAGCCATCAGGCCGATTGCGACGCGGAAGTCGGGGTAACCCTTGACCTTGTTGAAGATCATGGCGGGGCCACCGATCTTGGTCGGGCGCATACAGGTGCCACCGGCACCGACGCGCCGATAGACACCGGAGAGTTCAGCGTTCGGGTCGACTTCAGTGTTTGTGGAAACCAGCTCGCCCGGAATTGATTCGAGCAGCGCCAGCGCGGAGCGCAGGTCGGTTACCTCGGGTTTTTTTTCATTCATATGATTCATCCTTCCATCAACAAAATTTCTAAATTCGTATACGGATGAACTATAGGTTTGCTATTCCCAGCCGGAAAATACCGTTTTCGTTGTGTGGCCCATACCAAAAAAGTTATAGGCAGGAATCGTTTGAAAAATGCTTGCCGAAGGGCTGAAAGGCCCTATGCAAGAGGGATTGGGGAAACCCCGGGGGGCTTTTGGAAAGACCGAAAACAGAGGGAATTCGGGCGGATTGACGTGCCTGACGAGGGAGCGACGGAGATTGACGCTCACCCCTTGCAAGGATGCTTGTGCTCAGATGAAGTCGGAAATAATGTCCTGCACTTCAGGCATCGCAGGCGCAATAGACAGACGTACTGCTGCAGGTACGAAGAAGAGGGGGCTGGGCTCGATTTCGACGGCGACGAAGCGTCCGCTGCGCGAAGGTAGCACTTCCGTGGCGGGTACGAAGATTGCGGCGACCGTGCCGGTTTCAAGCATCTCGATGGCGACGCAGGGGTCAGAGACATGCATCTTGACGTGTGGTTCGACACCCGCCTTGCGCAGGTAGTCGAGGATCTTTTCGAAGGTTCCCGCGCCTTCCACGCGTCGCATCAGAATGAGTGGAAAGTCGCCAAAGTCTTCAATGGAGAGTGGATGGTCTGGTATTTTGGGCAACAATTCCGTGGATACAAGTGCCTGGATTCCCACGGCTGGAAACAGAGTCAGTTCGAATCCATCGGAATTTCCCGGGCGCTGCATCAGGGCAATGTCGATAGTGCCTTTTTGCAGCAGGTATTCCAGATGGCTGGAGTCGGAAATAGAGATGGCAATTTCGGCGCGCGGATTGCGCCGGTAGAGTTCCTGGATCACTGGAAAGAAGAAGCGCTGGAACAGATACGATACGCCGACGCGCAACACGCGCTTTTCGGTGTTGGCAATTGCTACAGCCTTCTGTTTGGTCTCTTCGACCAGACGCAGGATCTCGCAGGCACGCTGATAAAGAAACTGCCCCGCCTCGGTAGGCTCAAGGCGCCGCCCGGTACGAACCAGCAGTGGCGCGCCGATTTCCTCTTCAAGCTCCTGCAGGCGCTTGCTTAATGGTGGCTGGGCAATGCACAGGATCTCTGCGGCCTTGCTGATGGAGCCCTGTTCGAGAATCGTGCAGAAATAGCGCAGTCTTTTGAGATCCATGGCGACTCTTTCTGTCTTCTTCTTGGAACTTGCCCGTATGTTGCCGACCGCGGACTGCCATAAGTCGCAGTCGGCAGCTGCTTAGACCACGCCTGCGCCATGGGCCTGCTGGTCCGCCCAGTAGCTGGAGCGTACCATCGGGCCGCAGGCTGCATTCTTGAAACCCATCTTCAGGGCTTCGGTTTCGAACATTTTGAAGGTTTCCGGTGTCACGTAACGCAGCACCGGCAGATGGCCACCCGAAGGTTGCAGGTACTGGCCGATTGTAAGCATCTCCACGTCATGTGCACGCAGATCGCGCATGACCTGCAGGATTTCCTCATCGGTTTCGCCAAGGCCCACCATCAGGCCGCTCTTGGTGGGAACTTCCGGCTGATGCTTATGGAATTCCTGCAACAGCTTTAGCGACCATTCATAGTCGGCGCCGGGACGGGCTGCTTTATAGAGGCGTGGCACGGTTTCCAGATTGTGATTCATCACATCGGGAGGAGCTGCATTGAAAATGTCGACGGCAATTTCCATGCGCCCGCGGAAATCCGGCACCAGTACTTCGATGCGGGTCGCCGGGCTGGCTTTGCGTACTTCCTGGATGCAATCGACGAAATGCTGGGCGCCACCGTCGCGCAGGTCATCACGGTCTACCGAGGTGATGACAACGTAATTCAGGCGCATGGCGGCAATGGTTTGCGCCAGATCTGCGGGTTCGTTCGGGTTGAGCGGCTCGGGGCGGCCGTGGCCGACATCGCAGAAGGGGCAACGGCGCGTACAGATGTCGCCCATGATCATGAAGGTTGCCGTGCCCTTGCCAAAACATTCGTGAATGTTCGGGCAGGAAGCCTCCTCGCAAACGGTATGCAGCTTGTGGTGACGCAGGGTGTCCTTGATCTCGTTGAAACGCTGGGTTTCTTCTGTCGAGCCAAGTTTGATGCGGATCCACTCGGGCTTGCGCAGCTTTTCAGCCGGTACGATCTTGATCGGAATCCGCGCGGTCTTCTCCGCGCCACGTTGTTTGCGGGGGGTATCGCTTGTCATGATGGGTTCTTTCTCTCTTTATTGGGCGATCGGGTAATCGCGGTCCAGCAGTTCGGTCAGACGCGCAGCAAGGCGGTCCAACACCACATCAACATTCGTCACGACCCCTTCGTTTGCCAGGCTGGTGCTGCGCAGCCCGGCATAGCCGCAGGGGTTGATGTGATGGAATGGGGCCAGATCGAGATTTACGTTCAGCGAGAGGCCGTGATAACTGCAGCCACGGCTGATCTTCAGGCCCAAAGCCCCAATCTTGGCATCGGCCACGTAGACTCCGGGCGCGCCATCGTGGCGTTCGGCATGAACGCCAAAAGTTTCCAACACATCAAGCATGGCCTGTTCCATCAGGCGAACCTGTTCGCGCACCTTCAGATGCCGGCGCCCCAGATTGATCAGCAGATAGACGACGGCCTGACCGGGCCCGTGGTAGGTGATCTGGCCTCCACGATCAATCTTGACGAGAGGGATTTCACTGGCGTCCAGCAGATGGCGAACGTCACCTGCGAGCCCCAGTGTATAGACCGGCTCGTGTTGTAACAACCATAACTCGTCAGGGGTTTCCGCAGTGCGTTCAGCCGTGAATTTCTGTTGCGCACGCCAGGTGGGTTCATACGCCACGGTGCCGAGGAGACGCCGGATGAGGGAAGGTGGATGGTCACCGGTGGCATCGTTTGCGTTGCAGGGCGCTACCAGATTGCCACCGTCTTCCTTCCACCTTTCCTCATGCGGCCCGTTCATCACAATACCACCTTGACCATTGGATGCGCGCTAAGTTCGCGATACAGATTATCCAGTTGTAGCTGCGACGTGGCGCGGATGGTGCAGGTCAGGGAGAGATAGTTGCCCTTGGCCGAGGGGCGCATCTCGGCGGTGGCCGGGTTGAAGTCTGGCGCATGGCGCAGCACAACATCCACAATGGTCTGGGCGAAGTTCTCGGTCCGTGCGCCCATGACTTTAAGCGGGAAGTCGCAGGGGAATTCCAGCAGAGAGCTGGTGGTGTTGGGGTCGGACATCTTTTCTCCTGTTTCAGCCAGTGGGTTCAATGGTCTGCCTGCGTCCCGCACGGCTCATGCAGAGGCTTCACGATGGAAACAGACATGGGGCGCCGGATCTGGATTTTACTGCGAGATGACGCTCTTTTTCCTGCCAGGCAGGTCAATTAAATGTTGCGGCAACCCTGCCAGACTTCAAGAGTCTGCCTGCCCGCAGCCCGGTGTTTTTCCTGTGTCCAGAAATCATCGTGCAGTGCGAGCCAGACCGGGCTTAGCGTTGTACCAGAAAAGGCTGCACACGCAGGCGTGAAGCGATGCGCTCACTTACGCTGCGCGCTTCATCAGTGCTGCGGAAGGGGCCAACGCGCAGGCGATAACGGTCACCGATGAGTTCGGTATGGATTTCCTGCTGTAGCCACTTCAGTTCGTTCTGCACGTATTCGCGGAAATTGTCGGCGTTGTTGGCAGAATTGAAGGCGCCAAGTTGCAGAAACACACCACTGACAGGCAGGGGGGCTACTGCTGCCGTAGCGGGTGCGGGCGAAACATCGCTGCCGCTGGGTGGCGTGGGCGTGGGTGTCGGCGCAGCTGCAGGCGCTGGTGATGGCGTGGCTGACGTGCCGGGAGTGCTCGCCAGGCCTGTGTTGCTGGCAAGGAAGCTGTCGAGTTCGTCAGGCACGATGGCATCGACCTGGAGTTTGGCACTGCCCTGGTTGATATAGCCTAGTTTCCAGGCGGCCACATACGAGAGGTCGATGATGCGGCTGTGCA
Source organism: Rhodocyclaceae bacterium UBA1310 (assembly GCA_002307175.1). Taxonomy (GTDB): domain Bacteria; phylum Pseudomonadota; class Gammaproteobacteria; order Burkholderiales; family Rhodocyclaceae; genus Uliginosibacterium. The sequence goes on along the minus strand of DBTS01000076.1, from coordinate 55,574 downwards.
GGAAAGGGCCACGGTCATTGACGCGCACGATCACGCTGCGGCCGTTGGTGAGGTTTGTCACGCGTGCATAACTTGGGATCGGCAGGGTGGGGTGGGCTGCCGTCATCGAATACATGTCGTATTTTTCGCCACTGGAGGTCTTGGCGCCGTTGAATTTTTTGCCGTACCAGGTACCCATGCCGGTCTGGCTGAAAGGCTGGACGCTCTGCAGAGGAGTGAAAGCTGTGCCCAGTGCGGTATAAGGCCGATTGGCTGCCGGGCGCAGCGGCTCGGCGCGGGGTACGGCGTCGGGCACACTGTCCAGGTTGGGGGGAATTGTGTCTTCCGGGCCATCGTCGAGATAATAGCCGCCACCCTTGCGCGAACTTGAGCCTGCGGGTGCCTTGGCCGCCGTCTGGGGGGCCGTCTGGGGGGCCGTGGAGTGGCTTGCAGTACCGGCAGTGACCGGTGCAGAGGCTGGCGGGGCGTATGAGGTGGTCGCGCAACCGTCGAGCAGACCGGCCACGAGCAGGCAGACGAGAAGCGGGAAAAGGCGGGCGAGGGTGACAGACTGCATGACAGACATTCCTATCGGCGCCGGCGATGCTGCTGGATACTCATCAGGATGCCGATCCCCAGGCACAGTGTGACGAGCGATGTACCGCCATAGCTTATCATTGGTAAAGGTACGCCAACGACAGGCAGGATGCCGCTGACCATGCCCATGTTCACGAAGGCGAATGTAAAGAAAATCATCGTTACCGCCCCCGCCAGCAGGCGTCCAAACATGGTGGCGGCGTTACTTGCAATCAGCAGGCCACGCCCGATCAGCAGACAGTACAGTATGGCAATTGCCAGCACCCCGGCAAAGCCGAACTCCTCTGATACCACGGCGAGGATGAAGTCTGTATGGCGTTCCGGCAGAAAATCCAGATGGGTCTGGGTACCCATGCGCCAGCCCTTGCCGAAAAAGCCACCGGAGCCGACTGCGATGGTTGACTGAATGGTGTGGAAACCCTTGCCGCGTGGGTCGGAAGAAGGGTCAAGCAGCGTACACACGCGATGTTTCTGGTAATCGTGGAGCCCTGGCCATTTGACGTCTGATGCGCAGATCTGGTCCTGGTAACTCACGATGGCGACGATGGCGGCAATGCCGAGAACGCCGGCCGGAATGATCAGCTTCCAGGACAGGCCGGCAAAGAAGATCACGAAGAAGCCTGCGGCGAGCACCAGAATGGCTGTACCAAGGTCTGGCTGGATGATGATCAGTGCCGTCGGAACTGCGAGGATCACGATGGCAACGAGAAAGTCGTAGAACTTCAGGCTGCCTTCGCGTCGCTGGAAGTACCAGGCAAGCATCAGCGGCATCGCGATCTTCATCAGCTCGGAAGGCTGAATGCGCATCACGCCAAGGTTGAGCCAGCGGCGCGCACCTTTGGAGACATCCCCGAAGAGGGCCACGCCGATCAGCAGGAGCAGACCCAGTACGTACAGGGGCACGGCAAAATTGTGCAAGCGCTGCGGTGGCTGGCCCGCGACAATCCACATCACCACGAGTGCCGCGCAGATGTTGATGATATGCGAGTTGATGCGCTCCGGCGAAGCACTCAGCATCACCACGTAGGCACAGCCCATGATGATCAGCGATATCACCAGCAGAAACGGATCAATCGGGCGGACAATGCGCTGCAGAAAATAGCGAACCTCACCGAGCGTGATCATTCTTCCGCCCCTTCCTCATCCGGGGCCGCGCCCGTCGGCTTGATCCCTTCCAGATAATAGTCCAGAACCTGACGCGCAATAGGCGCGGCTGCCTGGGCTCCCCAACCACCATTTTCGACGAGTACTGCCATCGCGATCTTCGGATGGTCTGCCGGCGCGTAGGCGATGAACACCGCGTGGTCACGTAGCCGCTCATGCACATCGCCTTCATGGTATTTGGCCCCCTTCAGGGAGAACACCTGCGCCGTCCCGGTCTTGCCTGCCACCTGGTATTTGGCGCCTTGGAACGCCTTTGCACCCGTCCCAAAGGTGGTTACGCCGACCATGGCGCGGCGGATTACATCCAGATGCTCGGGTTTGAAATCGAGCGTGGCAATCGGTGTGGGTTCGATGGTGCGGCGTTTGCCAGAAGCCGCATCGGTGACATATTTCACCAGATGGGGCTTGTAGACTACACCGCCGCCAGCCAGCGTGGCGGTGGCGTGTGCCATCTGCAGCATGGTGTAGGCGTTGTAGCCCTGGCCGATACCGATCGAGATGGTTTCGCCGGCGTACCACTTTTGCTGTTCGGGGCGTTTGAAGCGGCGTTTCTTCCATTCGGGTGAGGGCAGTACGCCGACGGACTCCCCTTCGATATCAATGCCGGTTCTGGCGCCGAAACCGAGCTTGCTCATAAAACTGGCGATCAGATCGATCCCCATGTCGTTGGCGAGGGAGTAGTAATAAGAATCGCAGGAGACCACAATCGACTTGACCATGTCGACGGCACCGTGACCACCGACCTTGTCATCATGGAAGGTGTTATTGCCGAAAACAAAGTACCCTGGGTCGTTGAAGATCATGCTGGCGGAACGTTTGCCGGTTTCCAGGGCGCCGAGGGCCATGAAGGGCTTGAAGGTTGAGCCTGGTGGGTAGGCGCCGTTGAGGGCGCGGTTGAGCATGGGTTTGTCTGCCGAAGTGTTGAGCACATCCCAGTTGTCCGGGGTGATGCCGTCCACAAACAGGTTTGGGTCGAAGCGGGGCATGGAAACAAAGGCCAGAATGTCCCCATTGTTTGGATCAATCGCCACCAGCGCACCACGGCGGTCGCCAAAAGCCTGTTCGGCAACGCGTTGGAGATCGGAATCCAGCGTCAACTGCAGGTTATTGCCCGGAATCGGTGGCGTGCGGGCGAGTGAGCGCACGGCACGCCCCGAGGCGTCGACCTCGACCTGCTCAAAACCGGTGACACCGTGCAGGTCGTTTTCGTAACTCTGTTCCAGCCCGGTTTTGCCGATATGTTCCGTGCCGCGATAGTTTTCGACCATGTCGTCATCTTCTTCGATCTTGGCCATTTCCTTCTGGTTGATGCGGCCGATATAGCCGATCGCGTGCGAGGCAAGATCGTTGAGCGGGTATTGGCGGAACAGGCGGGCCTTGATGTCGACACCGGGGAAGCGGTAACGGCGGGCGATGAATTTGGCAACTTCCTCGTCGGTGAGCCGGGTGCGGATTGGCAGCGATTCGAAGTTCTTGCTTTCCTCGACAAGTTTTTTGAAGCGCTTGCGGTCCTTGGCCTGGATATCGATGAACTCGGCCAGATCGTCGATGGTGTCATCAACGTTGCCAACCTTGGAAGGCGTGATTTCCAGCGTATAGGCCGAATAGTTGCGCGCCATCACCACCCCTTTGCGGTCTGTGATGAGGCCGCGATTGGGCTCGATCGGCACCAGCGAGATGCGGTTTTCCTCGGCGCGCGTGGAGTAGTAATCGTAGCGGATGATTTGCAGATACACGAAGCGCGCAATGATCAGCGCGAAGCCGACCAGCACCAGCACAGCTGCTGCGGCAACGCGGGCGCGAAAACGCGAGACTTCCTGTTCCGGGGCCTTCAGTTCCATGCGGGCCTAATCCCTGTCGGCAAGGAGGGGGTCACAATGGGCGGTTCTCATCGTGCTCAATCGGGCGCATCTGTGGCCAGAGCAGCAGATAATGGGCAGGCAGCCAGAGCGCGGCGGTGGCGAAGCAACTGAAGAAGTACTCCCAGCCCGGGAAACGATGCCCCGCCAGCAGACGCAGTACCAACTGCACCAATTGCACCATGAGAAACAGCGGCACCATGTGGAGAGCCTGCACGGAAGGCGAAAACCACAACAAACGGCGTGAGTTGACCACGGCAGCCCAGGCCAGCAGCACATAGGCAATCGAATGCTGCCCCATCACAGCGGCGTACGGAACATCTATGATCACCCCGAGGATGAAGGCTGTGCCCATGCCGACGCGATGCGGTTCACGCACACACCAGAAGGCCAGTACGAGCGCCACGAAATCCGGCACTGCGTAGAAATTGCCGACGGGTACCAGGTTCAGAACCAGCGCCACAAGCAGCGAAAACGTCACAAAACCCATGCGGACGGGCAGCAACAGGCGGGGTGAGCGATGGGTGGGCTGCATTAGCGGCGTTCCTGGGTGGTGTTGCCGGAGCTGCTACTCTCTGGCGCCGTGCTTCCGGCACTGGTAGGCGCTGCAGCGGGCGCGCTTGAGCGGGTGCCGCGGATGCGTCCGGCTGAGGCACGCCGTGGGTCGCTCGTATCTTCTTCTTCCGGGCGCTGCAGGCGTGGGCCGATACGCGAGAGCACCAGGACGGCGCCGCTACGTTCGACGTTGCCGACCGGGCGGCAGAGGATGCGCGCAAACGATTCGGCGCTGTCACGCGTGATCTTGAGCACGGTTGCCACCGGCAGACCCGGGGAAAAGATGCCGTCCAGGCCAGAGGTGAGGATGCGGTCGCCGGGGCGGATTTCTGCGTTGGCCGCGAGGAACTTGAGTTCCATGAGCCCGTTGCCGGTACCGAACATTACCGCACGCAAGCCACTGCGCTCAATGACCACGGGAATTGCCTGATCCTTGTCGGAGAGCAGCGTGACTTCTGCGTGCAGGGGGTAGACGCGGGTGACCTGGCCAATCACGCCGGCCTGATCCACCACCGGTGAACCGGGCTCGATGTTCTGCTGGCTCCCTTTGTTAAGGATCACCTTGCGCGAGAACGGATCGCGGGCAGTAAACACGATCTCCGCAGCCGAACTGCGCACCCGCAGGTTCTGCTGCATGAGCAGCAGGTTGCGAAGATCAGAATTTTCACGCTGTAGCTGCTCGGTAAACAGTACCTGGCTGGCCATTGCGAGTTCGCGGGCCTTCAGGCGGCTGTTCTCGCGCTGCAGGCTGGCCAGCCCCGAGAAGTAGCTCGAAGCCTTGTGTACATACTCGGCCGGTGTGGCGGCTGCAAATTGCAGGGGATAAGCCAGTACGGCAAGCGCCTGCCGTGTACCGTCAAGGTAGTGCATGCGCAGGTCTGAGATCAGCATGGCGAAGGACAACGCCAGATACAGACTCGCCCGTGCAGATGGCGGCAAACCGCGCTTGAAGAATGGAGGAGTCTCGTTATCGGTGGAAACCATGCCTTGCAGCCAGGAAGTCGGAACCCAGTTCTATCCGGGGGGCGCGAGCTTGCCACAGCTACGTGGCGCGCGCCACCCCAGTCTTGCAGGTTATTCGGATGCGAAGATCGAACCGAGCTTGTCCATCTTTTCCAGCGCCATGCCGGAACCGCGTACCACGCAGGTCAGCGGGTCTTCGGCAACGATCACGGGCAGGCCGGTTTCTTCCATCAGCAGGCGGTCCAGATCGCGCAGCAGTGCGCCACCACCGGTCAGCACCATGCCGCGTTCGGCAATGTCTGCACCGAGTTCTGGCGGGGTCTGCTCAAGGGCGATCTTGACGGCGGAGACGATGGAGTTGAGCGGATCGGTCAGGGCTTCGAGGATTTCGTTCGAGGAAATCGTGAAGCTGCGTGGAATCCCTTCGGCGAGGTTGCGCCCCTTGACTTCCATTTCGCGCACTTCACTGCCCGGGAAGGCCGAGCCGATGGTCTTCTTGATCGATTCGGCAGTGGTTTCGCCGATCAGCATGCCGTAATTGCGGCGGATGTAATTGACGATGGCTTCGTCGAACTTGTCACCGCCGACACGCACAGAGCCGGCATACACCATGCCGCCCAGCGAGATCACGCCGACTTCGGTGGTGCCACCGCCGATATCCACGACCATTGAGCCGGTAGCGTCTGCCACGGGCAGGTCGGCACCGATGGCGGCAGCCATCGGTTCCTCGATCAGGTACACCTGGCTGGCGCCGGCGCCGAGCGCGGATTCACGGATGGCGCGGCGTTCCACCTGGGTTGAGCCACAGGGCACGCAGATGATGATGCGCGGCGAAGGCGAGAACATGCGCGAATCGTGCACCTTTTTGATGAATTGCTTGAGCATCTGCTCGGTGACCGTGAAGTCGGCGATCACACCGTCCTTCATCGGGCGGATCGCCGTGATGTTGCCTGGCGTCTTGCCCAGCATCTGCTTGGCAGAGTGGCCGACAGCCTGGATGGTCTTTTTGGCGTTGGGGCCACCTTCCGTACGGATGGCCACCACTGATGGTTCATCGAGGACGATGCCCTTGCCACGTACGTAAATCAGGGTGTTGGCCGTGCCAAGGTCGATGGCCAGGTCATTGGAAAAATAGCGCAGGAGTCCGAACATTTGTTGAGTTACCTCTCCGTGACAGGGCCGGCGCACCATGCGCGGACCCGACCAAACCGGGAACAGGATAAACTCCATATGTTACCCTATCCCCTTGTCTCTCATGAACTCCCTGCCCGATAAAGGGGCAGGGAATTGTGTTCCCGAGGTCTTTGGATCATGTCACTCACACTGGAACAGGTCGATCGCATCGCGCGGCTGGCCCGTATTGAACTCACTTCCGCCGAACGCGAGGCCACCCAGGCCAAGCTTAGCGGGATTTTCGGCCTCATCGAACAGATGCAGGCTGTAGACACGACCGGCGTGGCGCCGATGTCGCATCCGCAGGATGTCGTCCAGCGGCTGCGCGAGGATGCCGTCACCGAATCGAACCGCCGCGAAGCCTATCAGGCTGTGGCGCCCGAGGCCGAGCGCGGCCTCTATCTCGTCCCCAAGGTGATCGAATGAGCCGTCTGCTTGAGCATCTGCAGGAAGCCCATGCCCTCCTAGGCAAGGTGTTGGCCGATGAAACCGTGCTGCGTGAAGTCGAGCGTGCCGGCGACATCATTGTGGAATCGCTGAAGGCTGGCGGCAAGGTGATGGCGGCCGGTAACGGTGGCTCGCATTGCGACGCCATGCACTTTGCCGAAGAACTGTCGGGGCGTTATCGCGAAAACCGTCCGGCACTTGCAGCGATAGCCATTTCCGATCCATCCCATATTAGTTGCGTAGGTAATGACTATGGTTTCGAGTTTATCTTCTCGCGCCATATCGAAGCCCTCGGGCGCCCCGGGGATGTCTTCCTGGGCATTTCGACAAGCGGCAATTCGGCCAACATTCTGGCCGGGATCCGTGCGGCCCGCGAGCGCAACATGCGCGTCATCCTCCTCTCCGGCAAGGATGGCGGCAAGATGCGGGATCTGGCCGACGCCATGATCATCGTGCCGCATTTCGGCTATGCAGACCGTATCCAGGAAATCCACATCAAGTTCATCCACGCGCTGATTGACCACGTGGAAATCGGCATGGGCTTCACCAAGCAAAAATGAGCATTCAGACCCTCAAGTCGCTGGCTGATGCGCTGGCGCAGAAGAAAATTTCCAGTCGCGAGCTGGTCAGCGACTATCTGGCCCGTATCGAAACGCTGAATTCCAGGCTCAATGCCTTCATCACGGTGGATCGTGATGGTGCGCTCGCAGCAGCGGATGCAGCGGATACCGCAATTGCTGCGGGCAAGGCCGCGCCTCTCGCCGGCGTGCCGATTGCGCACAAGGATCTCTTCTGTACCGAAGGGGTGCTCACCACCTGCGGTTCGAAGATCCTCGCGAATTTTGTCAGCCCGTACGACGCCAATGTCGTGACCCAGCTCAAGGCTGCCGGCTGTGTCAGCCTGGGCAAGACCAATATGGACGAGTTCGCGATGGGCTCGACCAATGAAAGCTCGGCTTACGGTTTGGTGCGTAACCCGTGGAACACCGAGCGCGTGCCTGGCGGCTCATCCGGGGGCTCGGCCGCCGCCGTGGCGGCCGGCATGGTGCCCGCTGCCACCGGCACCGATACCGGAGGTTCGATCCGTCAGCCTGCCGGGCTGTGTGGTGTCACCGGCATCAAGCCCACGTATGGTGTCGTGTCGCGTTACGGCATGATTGCTTACGCCAGCTCTCTCGATCAGGGCGGGCCGATTGCGCATACCGCAGAAGACTGCGCGCTGCTCCTCAGTCACATGGCCGGCTTTGATACGCGCGATTCGACGAGCCTGCAGCGCGAGCGTGAAGACTACACGCGGGATCTGAACCGCCCGCTCGATGGTCTGCGCATCGGCCTGCCGAAGGAATATTTCGGTGAGGGTCTTGCCGATGATGTGCGCGTTGCCATCGAGGCTGCACTGGCCGAGCTGCGCAAACTGGGCGCGACCACCGTTGAGGTGAGCCTGCCCAACACGCATCTGGCGATTCCGGCCTACTATGTGATCGCACCGGCTGAGGCCAGCTCCAATCTGAGCCGTTTCGATGGTGTGCGCTATGGGCACCGTGCCAAGGAATACGCCGATCTGGTTGGCGACAAGGTCTCGCCGCTGGAAGCCATGTACATGCGCAGCCGTGCCGAAGGTTTTGGTTCCGAAACCAAGCGGCGCATTCTGGTGGGCACCTACGTGCTGTCACATGGCTATTACGATGCCTATTACATCAAGGCCCAGCAATTGCGCCGATTGATCGCCGAGGATTTCCAGCAGGCCCTTACGCAATGCGACGTGATCGCCGGCCCGGTGGCGCCGACGGCAGCCTGGAAACTCGGGCAGATGGCCGATGATCCGGTGCAGATGTATCTCGCGGATATTTATACAATTGCCGTCAATCTGGCCGGTTTGCCGGGGCTCTCCACGCCTGCCGGCTTCTCGGCAGACGGGATGCCGGTGGGTCTGCAGCTGATCGGCAATTATTTCGGCGAGGCACGCCTGCTGAATGTGGCACATCGCCTGCAACAGGCCACCGACTGGCATCTGCAGCAGCCTGCAGTGTAATTGTTCCGTATGGCGGCTCGCCGCCGCCTCATGGCAAGTCTCCCACGCCGCATGGCCGTGGAGACTTGCCATTTCGCACACGGCGGGCAAACTGTGATGACTTCAGGAAGAGTCTTCCATCATGAGTCTGCATACCTGGTTAGCCTTTTTCACAGCCTGCTGGATCATCAGTCTGGCGCCCGGCCCGGGCGCGCTCTCCTGTATGGCGGTGGGGCAACGCGTAGGATACCGTCGCGCCCTCTGGAACATCCTGGGCCTGCAACTGGGTCTGCTGTTCATGGTGGCGATTGTCGCCGCCGGGTTGGGCGCGCTGCTGGCAGCTTCGCAACATCTGTTCCTCACCATCAAATGGGTTGGCGCGGTTTATCTGGTGTGGCTGGGTATCCAGCAATGGCGCGCCCCTGTTGCCCCCGTCAGTGAAGTCAGCGCAGAAGTGGCCGAAGGACGCTGGGCACTGGTGCTGCGGGCTTTCCTGATCAACATCACGAATCCCAAGGGCGTGCTGTTCCTGCTTGCGGTATTGCCGCAGTTCATTGATCCGCATGCCCCACAGGCCATCCAGTACCTTCTGTGTGCGCTGAGCTTGGTGTTTACCGACATCGTGGTGATGAACGGCTATACCCTGCTGGCCGCACGCGTATTGCGCCTGTTGCGCGAGCCACACCACATTCGCTGGATGAATCGTGGCTTTGGCAGCCTGTTTGTCGGAGCGGGCGTTCTGCTTGCCGGGTTCAAACGGTGAGAAAGCGGTGAGATCATGCACAAGACTGTATTGATGCTGTGTGTGCTGGGCAGTCTGGGTGGTTGTGCTCACGAGAGTACGATGTCTGCCGATAGCCCGGAGAAAGCCTCTTCCTCCGGCCGGGCGGTGAATCTGCCACGGGCCAAGCCCGGCAGCCTGCTCTCAAGGGTGGATCAGAGCCGCCTGAAGGCGCAGCTGCAGAAGGCGCCAGGGCCGATCAATGTGCGCAACCAGTGCAGCTTTCGCGACGATACGGGCTATCACGGCAGCAACCGGGTGGAAATCGTCAACGGTGAGGTTCGCTCGCTGGCAACCGAGATCAGTGTGCCCGAGCGTGGCAGCTGCAGCTTTGAAACCAGTGGTTTCAGGCAGATCCAGCGCACGCCTTCCATTGAGATGCGCAGCCCGACCGATGGGTGTACCGTGCGAATCTGGCAGCAGGGCCAGCAGGTCACCATTTCCTACACCCACTGTGCGCAGCGCTGCGCCTCGGCAGAAGCCTTCAAGTATGTCTGGCCGGTGCTCGTCAATACGGGCAGCGGGTCATGCAGCTGAGCTGAGAAGCTGTTCATGATCTGTCGCTGCAGCGGATACCCGCCGCTATGCAGCCTGTGTTGCTTGCGTTTTTGCGCGGTGGTTTGGCTACCCGGCCAAGGTGCACTTTTCCAGTGTTTTTGTGGGTGGGCGCTGCACAAAGCGCGTAAACCGGCTATCTTTGCGACTTGCAAGGAGGTTGCATGCTCATCACGTTCAAATCCGAAGCCGACAGCGATGTCATCATGTTCGGGACTGTCGGCCAACATATGCTAAATGTCATGGGTAAGGATGCTCTTGATGTCCGTGGCATTGTTACGGTGACCCAGCTGCCGGCCGCCATTGCGTCCCTGCAATCGGCTATCGAGGCGGATAGGGCGAGCGCCCGCCGTCGTTCCGGAAAAGAAGAGGGCGATGCTGTCCCCGCCGAGCCTTCCGTGAGTTTTGCCACGCGCGCTGTTCCGCTGTTGACGCTGCTGCAGCGCGCGGAGCGCGACAAGGTTGCGGTGATCTGGGAGAGCACCTGATGCAGCGGAGGCTACATGTCGTCTGAGGCACCACAGGTATGCATCATCGGCGGCGGTCCGGCGGGCCTGTCTGCTGCATTGTGGCTGCACAATCTGGGGTTGCGTGTGGTGGTGCTGGAACAGGCCGTGCAGGCGGGCGGCATGCAGCATCTGAATTTTCTCGCAAACGACTGGGTGCTCGGGCAGCCGGGCCTGACGGGGCCGGAGCTTGCCAAGCGCTTCGTGGCGCACGTGGCCGAACACGCGGCAATCCGTCTGTGCTGTGGGTGTGTGCCGACGCGCATTGCGCGTGCCCGGCATGGCGGTTTCCAGGTGGGGCTTTCCGATGGCGAGATGCTTGAGTGCGCGGCGATCCTGCTGGCGACCGGGACGCGTTATCGGGCCGAGGAAACTGTGGCCCAGGTTGGCGGTTTTGCCGCCTGTCGCGAGCGCTTCGCGTTTGGCCCGCATACCTTCCGGGATCTGGACCGCATTGCCGGGCAGCGGGTTCTGATCATCGGTGGCGGCGATAATGCGTTTGAAAACGCCCGTTTCCTGCTGGCCCGCGGGTGTCATGTCACGCTGGCGGTGCGCTCTGCCCTGCGCGCACAGCGCGCGATGCGTCTGGCTGTGGAGGCCGAGCCGGGATGCCGCATCCTCTGCCCGGCACGGCTGCGTGATGTGGTCACGGGCAGCGGAGAAATCATTGCCACCCTGGCGACCGCAGAGGGTCAGGCCCTGGTGGATGCGTATGATCGTGTGCACGTGCTGGCCGGCTATCAGCCGAACACATCTTTTCTGCACGAATGTGTGGAACTCGAATGCCTGCAGTCCCTGATTTTCGATGCCGCAGGCTATCTGAAGGCTGATGCAGCCTGTCGCACTGGCTGCCCGGGGTTTTATGCAGCGGGAGATGTCTGCAATGTGGCACACCCCTGTGTGGTCACGGCACTGGCTGCCGGTGCCCAGGCTGCCCGCAGCATTGAGCTGGATCTGCGCACAATCTGAATCGAGAAAGTCTGAAAATATATGTCACTTCAATATCAGATCGTACCCGTCACCCCGCTGCAGCAGAATTGCAGCATCCTGTGGTGTGATGAAACCATGCAGGCTGCGGTGGTTGATCCCGGCGGCAATGTGGAGCGGATTCTGGCAGCGCTCGCTGCCACAGGTGCACGCTTGTCGAAGATTCTGCTTACGCATGGGCATCTCGACCATGTGGGGGGCACGATGGAGCTTGCCAAGGCTGCGGGCGTTCCGGTGGTTGGCCCACAGGCGCTGGATGCTTTCTGGCTTGATGCCCTGCCTGAGCAGTGCCGGATGTTCGGGTTTGCACCGATCGAAGCCTTTCATCCCGATCAGTGGCTGGAAGAGGGGGCGACTGTCAGCGTCGGCAACGAAGTGCTGGAGGTGTATCACACGCCGGGGCATACACCGGGTCACATTATTTTCTTCAGTCGCAGCGGCAGACTGGCTCTGGTGGGCGATGTGCTGTTTGCGGGTTCTGTCGGGCGGAGTGATTTTCCGCGTGGCAACCATCAGGAACTGATTGATTCAATCCGCACAAAACTCTGGCCACTGGGGCGGGATGTTGCGTTCATTCCGGGGCATGGGCCTATGTCTACATTCGGGGAAGAGCGCGACAGCAATCCATTTGTTGCGGATTTTGCTGCCTGAAGCGCGCGAAACTCGTAGAATGGGTGACTAGCTGGTCTGGCAAGTGGCAAGTGGAGAGGCGTATGCGCATTGCGGTTTTGGAGGACAATCCAACCGAGTCCCAGTTGATTGTTACCTGTTTGCGCAAAGCAGGTCATGAAGTTCAGCATTTCACCCTGGTCGGGGACCTGCGCCGGTCTTCCACGCGCGAAAGTGTTGATCTGTATCTGCTGGACTGGATGTTGCCCGATCAGACGGGTGAGGAATTCCTCACCTGGCTCCGCCGGGACCGGCAGGACGATACGCCGGCACTTTTTCTCACCGGCCTGAATTCGGAAGAAGACATCGTCGCGGGGCTCTCTGCCGGTGCGGATGACTTTCTGGTCAAACCGGTTAGTCCGCGTATCCTGCTGTCGCGCATCGAAGCCGTCATGCGGCGTGTCAAACCGCGTGAAATCGACGCCGTGCTTGATCTGCCGCCCTATCGCATTGATCCTTCCCAGAGCTGTATCAGTCTGCGCGGCGAGGTCATTGACCTTACCGAAAAGGAACTTGATCTGGCGATCTTCATGTTCCGCAACATCGGTCGGCTTCTTTCGCGCGGACACCTGCTCGAAGCCGTATGGGGCCGCAGTGCAGACATCCCGACGCGCACCGTGGATACCCATGTGTCGCGCGTGCGGCGCAAACTCAAGCTGCAGCCTGAAAACGGTTTCCGTGTGGTGCCGACCTACAATTTCGGATATCGGCTGGAGCGCGCCGAGGCAGCAGCAACTGAGTCTACGGCGTGAGTCCACTGAGACGCTGATCGTTTGCTGCAAAGGCGTGATCGGGCCTCCTGGTCTGAGCTCAAATGCTGCTCGCAATCCTCACTTCTCAAACACGCACTCCGGTTTCCGCGCTGCTCTTATCCCACGGTTTGCTTCGTACAGCAAACCGGCTTGGCTGGCACGGGGCAGTGCGCCATGAAACCCCGCCTTGTCCCGCTGACGCCTTCTCGCGACAGATCGTGGAGAGCTTCTGAGTTTATTGCGACTCAATATGTCGGAACGCAGCCTGTTTTTCGCAATCAATGCGCGCGATTTCTCTGTCGTATGCATTCGGTATAACAAGTTAAGCGATTGACTGTCCCTTCATCCGATTTCATGTATTTATATGGGGTATTTCTGCCTGTCTGGGTGTGGTATTTAGTTCAAGTCTTTCTCAAATGCAAGTGTGACTTTTAAGTCATAAGAGCCAACAAATTGTGTCTGGAAACCCTGCCCTTGAGGGTGGGAAGGCCGGGGGAAGGCTGTCTCCTTCATCATCATAAGCACCATTCCTGAAGGCTTTGCGGCATTGTCATTGGGGCCGGAAAGAGGATTGCAAACCTGCCTGGCGGGTTAAAGTTTTCTTTGCTGCGGGTCGTCAACCGGGAAGTCGTGAATCAAAAAATTACAGTCCGGCCCCAGTCCAGGAGAGGTGACATGCGAATCGTCTTGCTCGAAGACAATCCGACCCAAGCGACACTAGTACTCGGCTGGCTCAAGTCCGCCGGACATGATGCGCACGGTTTTTCCCTGACGCGAGATCTGCAGCGTTTCTGCACCCGCGAAAGCATTGATCTGTATCTGCTCGACTGGATGATGCCCGACATCTCCGGAGAAGCCTTCCTGCGCTGGTTGCGCGGTGAGCGAAGGGATCAGACGCCAGCTATCTTCATCACCTCGCGGGATGCCGAAGACGACATCGTGGCGGGCCTCTCGGCTGGCGCGGATGATTTCATCCCCAAGCCGGTGGGGCAGCGTGTATTGCTCTCCCGTATCGATGCGGTGATGCGCCGCAGCAAGCCGCGTGAAAGTGAAGGCAGTCTTGAGGTTCCGCCCTATGAGATCGACACTGCACATAAGCGTATCCGGCTGCACGGGCTGGAAGTGGATCTCACCGAGAAGGAATTCGATCTGGCGGCCTTCATGTTCCGCAATCTCGGACGGCTTCTCTCGCGTGGGCACCTGCTTGAGGCGGTCTGGGGACGTAGTCCGAATCTTGCGACGCGCACCGTGGATACCCATGTCTCACGTGTGCGCAGCAAACTGCAACTAAAGCCCGAAAACGGATTCCGGCTGATTCCGACGTACAACTTCGGCTATCGGCTTGAACAGGTTGATGCGACTGAGGCTATCACTTCCGACGCCGCCTGAACGTCACATTGATCGTTTGCCTGCCAATCTGGCCCGAACTGCATGCAGTTCGGGCTTTTTTGCGCCTGCTTCCAGCCGGGCGCCCGCCGGTTACTTTTTCAGGGCATCCCGAATTTCGCGCAGCAAGGCGATATCCTCGGGGGTCGGAGCAGGTTCTGCTGGCGCAGTGGGTGCCTCACGCTTGATGCGGTTGATCTGTTTGACCATGACGAAGATCACGAGTGCAAGGATCGCGAAATTCAGCGCAATGGTGATGAAGCTGCCGTAGGCCAGTACCGGTACCCCCGCTTTGCGCAGGGCGGCGAGGTTGTTTTCAATGCCCGCAGGAGCTGTCCCCAGAACGATGAAGAGGTTTGAAAAATCGATCTTGCCGACAACTGCGCCGACTATGGGCATGATCACATCATTGACCATTGAATCCACGATTTTGCCAAATGCCCCGCCAATGATGACGCCAACGGCCAGGTCGACAACATTTCCCTTGACGGCGAACTCCCTGAATTCACTAAAAAAACTCATGGCATGCCCCTGTTTGTGGAGTGTTAATACTGCTGCTTGGGCAGTTTCGCCCGAATGATGGGGGTGTGGCAAGCCGGCAACTGATGTTACGGGGAAAATCGCCGACCTGCGTCAGGTGTACAAGGCGATGGCTGCGGTATGATCATCCCTTCCTCCTTTAGGAGCTCGCCGAGTTGAAGATTCGATTGGCAGCCGCCCTGCGCGTGCTGGGATTTGTGCTGGGCGGCATCTTTGCTGTGGTGGCGGCCCTGGCCCTGATGGTGTGGATCAGCTTCGATGCTGACAGCACCACGAACATGCTTGCGCATCATTTCAAGGAGCGTTATCAGCGCGTTCTGACCCTTGATGCTCCGCCGCAGCTGCGCATGTGGCCACGCCCGGTGCTGGTGCTGCATGGCGTCAGCCTGAGCGAGAAGGGCGGGGAGGATCTCTTCGCCAAGGCCAAAGAGATTCGCCTTACGCTCTCGCCGCTGGGGCTTGTGCTGCACCACCCGGAAGTGACGCAGATTGCTTTCGACAGCCTTGAGCTGACGCTGCAACGCCCGCGCAGCGCGGGCTGGAACCTTGCGAGCCTGTTCGAAGAGCCGGTGATGGAAGCCTCTCCTCTGCCGTGGCAGCTCAAGCCCGAGGAAATTATTGTTCATGGGGGGGTTCTGCATCTTGATGATGCCCGGGAGAACATCAAGGCCGACTGGAAGGATGTTGCCCTGAACGCTTCCGACCTCGCCAGCCAGGGCCCGGGACGTCTGTCTCTGCAGGGGCAGTGGCAGGCTGTTGGCGGCGAAGTGGATTTCCATTTCACACTGGATACCCGGTTTGTCATTGGCGAGCACCTTGAGGCGGGTAGCCTGGAAGCGGTGCGTCTTGTGCTCGAAGGCAATGATCGGCAGCTCAAGGGCGCCACTGCGCGACTGGAAAGTGCCAACCTCAACTGGTCTGATGCGGGAGCAGCCGGGCAGATCGGCCAATCCTTCCTCAAACTGCAGGGTGCCTGGGGGCATCAGAATCTTGAGGTGGCGGCTACGGCAAGGCAACTGGGCTGGAAAGACTGGCAGTTTGAAGGCACCCAGTTTGAAAACGATAGCATTCTGCGTGAAGTCAGCGGTCAGACCCGCCTGAAGGTGGCGATTCCACAGCTTGCGGGTCGCCAGGGGGGATTTGATGCCGCGGGCCTGGAGGTTTCCTGGCAGTCCCAATATGCCGGGCGTGGCAGCGAGGGCACGCTGCACGCAAAACTGGGCGCCGATGTGCGCGCCGGCAACTATACGCTCAATGATCTCAAGACCGAGGCCACGCTGAAACACCCACGTCTGCAAGGCGGAGGAACGGTTCTCAAACTGAGTGGCAAGGCTGGCTGGAGTACTGCAGGGAGTTCCGAAGCCCATCTTCAGGCAGCTGCGGGCGACCAAAAGCTGCAGGCGGATGTTGTTCTGGCGCAGACCTGGCCGATACAGGGGCAACTGAATCTTGATTCCGCGCGGATGGACCTGGATCGGGTGTTTACCCGCAGTGCAGGGAAGGATGATCTTGTACCAACCCTGCTGGCGGCACTCAATGATGTCAGCCTGAAGGGCCGCATGCATTTCGGCGCGCTCAAGACGGGCGGTGTCCAGATTGATAACCTCTCCGTACCTTTCGATATAAAAGATGCGGTTGTAGATGCCAAAGGCATCACAGTGGGCCTGTATGGCGGGCAGCTGGCCGGTGATCTGAGCACGCATATCGGAAGCGGCAGCATCGAAGCCAGTGGCGAGTTTCATGACGTGACACTGGATCGGCTGGTGCGTGATGCGGGTGCTCCTGTTTTGCTCACCGGGCGTGCCAGCGGGTCTTACCATCTTGCCACGCGTCTTGCCAGGGATGTCGATCCACTGGCCGCACTCACCGGGGCCTTGCGCTGGAACGTGACAGGCGCTGGTCTGCGTGGGGTTGATCTGATGCGTAGTCTGCATGTGTTTCGCCCGGCCATTGAGGCTGGCAAGCAGTCTGCCCGCACGCCGACGGATGCGGAGAGTACTGATCTGGGTGTTGCCAGCAGCCGCTTTGTATTTACGGATGGCATGATCCAGGCGGAAACCCTGCAAACCCGCAACAGCTGGCTGGCCCTGAGCGGCAGCGGGAATGTAAGCCTTCTCCATGACGAGCTGGATTTCAACCTCCAGGCTGCTTTGCAGCCGGGTATTGCAAGCACCGCAGCGAAGGATCTGATGCCCCTGCGTGTTCATCCGCTGGGTTTGCGCCTGAAGGGGGCACGTCTGCACCCTGATGTGCGCTACGAGCCGGGCCAGGTCTCCACCACGCTGGCAGCAGCAGGAAAGAAGAAATGAGTCAATCGCACTGGCAGAGTTATATTGTTGGAGGCGCTGTGCGTGATCGTCTGCTCGGGCAGACCGTGCAGGATCGCGACTGGGTGGTCGTCGGCGCCTCGGTCGAAGATATGCTGGCCGCCGGTTTTACACCGGTAGGCAAGGATTTCCCGGTTTTCCTGCATCCCCGCACGCATGAGGAATACGCGCTGGCCCGCACTGAGCGCAAGACGGCGCCAGGCTACAAGGGGTTTGTGTTCCATACCGATAGTGCCGTCAGCCTCGAAGACGATCTGATCCGGCGTGACCTCACCATCAATGCCATGGCCGAAGATGCCGATGGCAATCTGATCGATCCGTATGGCGGGCAGCGCGATCTGGCCGCACGTGTTTTCCGTCATGTCAGTCCTGCATTTGCCGAAGATCCCGTGCGTATCCTGCGCCTTGCCCGGTTTTCTGCGCGCTTCCCGGAATTCTCCGTGGCGCCTGAGACGCTTGAACTGATGCGCGGCATGGTGAGTGCGGGCGAGGTTGATCATCTTGTCGCTGAACGGGTGTGGCAGGAAATTTCGCGCGGTCTGATGTATGCAAAGCCTGCGCGCATGTTTGAGGTGCTGCGCGAGTGTGGTGCGTTGGCGCGTATCCTGCCCGAATTGAATGCCCTGTTTGGTGTGCCGCAACCGGTGGAATATCACCCCGAGGTGGATACCGGCGTGCATGTGCTGCTGGCGGTGGATCAGGCGGCGGCAGGCGAGCAGCCTCTCGCCGTGCGCTGGGCGGCACTCATGCATGACCTGGGCAAGGGAATCACGCCAAGCGCAGAGTGGCCGCATCACCATGGGCATGAATCACTTGGAATCCCGCTGGTGGATGCGGTTTGCGAGCGTCTGCGGGTGCCGGTTGATTGTCGTGATCTGGCTGTCATGGCAGCGCGTGAACATGGCAATATCCATCACATTGGGCGAATGGATGCACAGGCCATCACCACCGTGCTGGAGCGTTGCGATGTGCTGCGGCGCCCGGCACGCTTCGAGGGGCTGCTTGCCGTGGCGGACTGTGATTCACGTGGGCGTACCGGTTTGGCGACGCGTGAGGATGAGGTAACGCCGCAATGGCAGCGTGCGGTGGAAGCCTTTTGCGCTGTTGATGCGGCGGCGATTGCCTCCGCGCAAAGTGACAAGCGGCAGATCCCCGCCCGTCTGCACGACGCCAGGGTGGCCGCGGTGCAGGTGGCCCTGGCCCAGCGGAGCGCGGGTTGAGGCGATTGCAGGTCATGAAGTCTTTGGCGATCAGGCGGGTCTGGGTGGGAATGTTGCTGGCAGTGGCGTGCCAGATCGCATTTGCCGCAGAAACCTTCAGGCTGCCCAGCTTTGAGCAGGTACGCGCCCAGCATGTCAGCTCGGACGCCCTGCTGCTCGACCGCAATGGTGTGGTGCTCACCGATCTGCGGATTGAGCCAACAGTGCGGCGGCTCGACTGGGTGCCGCTGCAGGCATTGTCGCCCGCCATGCGTGAAGCATTGTTGCGTGCCGAGGATCACCGTTTCTTCGAGCATTCCGGTGTCGACTGGCTGGCGTTTGCCGGTGCTGCGTGGCAGAACCTGTGGTCCAAGAACAAGCGCGGTGCTTCCACGCTCACCATGCAGCTTGCCGGGCTGCTCGATCCTGCTCTGCGCATGCCGCAGGGGAGGGGAGTGCGTCGCAGCTATACCCAGAAATGGGATCAGGGGCGTGCGGCAATCGAACTGGAACACCAGTGGAACAAGAGCCAGATTCTCGAAGCCTATCTGAATCTGGCCCCGTTCCGTGGCGATCTGCAGGGGGTCGAAGCCGCCAGCGAACTGCTCTTCGGAGTGTCGGCGAGCCAGCTCAATACCAGTCAGGCCAGTTTGCTCGCAGCGCTGTTGCGCGGTCCCAATGCGCAGCCGGTGCTGGTGGCGCGGCGCGCCTGCCATCTGGCCGAGACTCTTGGCAAGGGGGCTCTGTGCGGCGAGATCACCACACTCGCGACAACCCGGCTGGATGCGCCACGCAATTTTCCGCGTCATGCACTGGCGGTGCAGCTGGCGCGCGAACATCTGCAGCATCCCGGCCAGCGCGTCACCACGCTCGTGGATGCGGCAATCCAGGCGCGTCTGCTGACGGCGCTGAGCCGTCTGCAGGACCCCGCTGCCAGTGCCGTTCTTCTCGATAACGCGAGTGGCGAAGTGCTGGCCTGGATCGGTGCGGCTTCACCGCAGCATCCCGATGGCGTACTGACACCGCGTGCCCTGGCTGAGTGGGCCTGGCCGGCGCAGGTGGCATTGGCGCTCGAGCAGCGCCAGCTCACGCTGGCAAGTCCGATGCCTTTGGGCGCCACGGTGTTCGATCCGCGTGATGCCATGGCGGCGCCGGCTAGCTGGATGTCGCTGCGGGCGGCACTCACCGGGCATCAGACGGGAGTGTTGCTCAACGTGCAGAAGCTCAATCCGCGGGATGCCTGGCTGGATCGTGTGCATGGCCTGGGTCTGGTTTCAGCCGGGCTGGCCGAGCAGCCGGATGTGCCGGGTGAGCTGAATCTGCTGCAGCTTGCAGCGATCTGGCGGACTTTTGCGGCGAACGGGCAGTATCTTCCGCCACGTCTGATGCCCACGGATAGCCTTGCGAAACCTCGCCGCGTCTGGCGCCCGGAAATCGCCTTCATGCTGCAGGATCTCTACGCCAGCAGTGGCACAGGAGGATGGCAGACGGCCTGGCAACTGCATACGCTGGATGGCGCCACGGTGTGGGTTGGCAACACTGATCATCACACTCTTGCCCTGCTTGTTCATGGTGCGGCGGGAGCGGCGGATCTGCGCGGCATGCTGGCTGCCATAGGCATGGAGTCGCACGCACCGCAGATGCCCGAAGGGCTCATCAACATTCTGGTGCGCTATGAACCACCGGCTGAGCCGATGCATCGTGAATGGTTTCTCAGTGGTACCGAGATCGGGGTGGTGACGGTGCTCTCCGACGGGCGTCCGGCACACATTACCTATCCGCTGGCGGGGGATCATTACGTCGTGCCGGTGGAGTCGCATGACCGGTGGGCCCTGTCGGCAGAGAGCTGCGAATCCCTGCGCTGGTTCATGGATGGCCAGCCGCTGGGCAGCGGAACACGGCAGAGCTGGCTGCCGCAGCCGGGCAAACACCGGCTGAGCATCCGCAATGTGCTCGATCAGGAACTCGACAGTGTTGAATTCTCGGTGCAAGCTGGAGGCATTCCCGTGCCGGAGCCCACTGATGATGCAGACGAAGTCCCCGCGTCTTGAGGTCATTACCCGTCAGCCTTCCGGAACCCCGCGTCCGCGCCCCCTGGTATTCGTGCATGGTGCCTATGTCGGGGCCTGGTCCTGGGATCGGCATTACCTGCCGTACTTCGCCGAACGTGGCTGGCAGGCAACGGCATTCTCGCTCTCCGGCCATGCGGGCAGTGCCGGTGCGGAAGGGCTGAACGCGTTTTCCCTCAAGGATTACGTCAGCGATCTGCGTGAAATTGTCACGAGCCTGGACTGTGATCCTGTGGTGATCGGCCATTCGATGGGCGGGCTGATCGTGCAGAAATATCTCGAACAGTGGGATTTGCCCGGTCTTGTGCTGGTATGCTCAGTACCTCCGCAGGGTCTGTTGGGCTCTGCGCTGCACATGATGTTCACCCGGCCAATGGTGCTGCTGGATCTGCACCGCGTCATCGGCGGTGGGGTTCCCAGCCCGGAATCGCTGAGCGAGGCGCTGTTTCACCAGCCGGTCAGCCGCGCCATGCTCAACGAATGCTATATGAACATGCAGGCCGAATCGATGCGGGCCATCTGGGATATGAGCGGTTTTGATCTCCCACGCCGGCCGCAGGCCCGCCACTTGCCGACGCTGGTGATCGGGGCCGAGCATGATGCGTTGATTCCCCCCGTACTGGTGGAACAGACGGCGCAGCTGCTCGGTTGCCCGGCCAGTATCATTCCGAACATGGGCCACGCCATGATGCTCGAGGCAGACTGGCAACCCGGTGCGCAGTGCATTGCCGACTGGCTGCTGCAGCACGACTTTTAGAATCTGGAAATTTTTATCATGACAACACACCGCTTTGTACTGACCCGTGAATTTATCGAACTCGACAAGCTCCTCAAACTGCTGAGTCTGGCCCCTTCGGGTGGCATTGCGAAGATGATGGTTGCCGAGGGGCTGGTGCAGGTCAATGGCGAATTTGAATTCCGCAAGACGCGCAAGCTCCACGCGGGCGATGTGGTGCGTTTGGACGAAGAGGAAATCACCGTAGCGGCAGCCGACGGTGCCGACCCGGTAGCAGGCTAGGCGGCCTGCCTGTTTGGGTGGTTCCGCCGCGGCTGATTCGCGCGATAGTCTGCTTCCTGGTGATGTGATTGAAAAGCCCAATTGGCAATGTGTTCTGCCTTGGGCCACGCTGGAAGCAAGAACAAGAGATCCGGCACCACCCCCGCCGGCCGATCAACTTCAGCCGAGAGTCGAGAATCATCATGACAGCCTATCGCCGTTCCGTATCCCGCCCGTCTTCGTCATCGCCATCGCGTTTCCAGCCCTTGCCGCTAGTGGCTGTTTTTCTGAGCATGCTCGGGAAACGTTCCCGCAAACCGGCTCCTCTGCCCCAAAACGTTGATTGGGAGCGCGACGAGCCTATGAACGGGCTGTCCTGATCTGGTTCCGTGTTGCCTCTTACTCCGTCTTGGGGCCCAGCATTGCACGCAGATTGGCGATGCGGCTGCGTGCATCTTCCTTGCTCACGGGTGCAGCGTTTTTATCTGCGCGATGAATCCCTTCGCCCAGTTCGGCGATGAAGCGTGAAGGCTCCATCATCTTCACGTCACCGCCCGAGCGGCGGTGTTCGCAGGCCGTGATGGTCAGGCTGCGCCGTGCGCGCGTTACGCCCACATACATGAGGCGGCGCTCTTCCTCGATCTTGTCTTCATCAATGCTGCTCTGGTGCGGCAGCAGGCCTTCCTCCACGCCGACGAGGAAGACATGGCCGAATTCCAGCCCTTTGCTGGCGTGCAGGGTGGCAAGCTGCACCGCATCCGAATCTTCCTCATTGCTCTTGTCGAGCATGTTGATAAGTGCCACCGTCTGCACCAGATCATGCAGGTTCTGGCCATCCCGTTCGCCTTTGCGCGAGAGCCAGTCAACAAAGTCGCGCACGTTGCGCCAGCGGCTCTGGGCGTCGCGGACTTCATAGTTTTCCATCAGCCAGGCTTCGTAGCCGATCGTACGCAGCAGATCCTCAAGCAATACGCCGGCACTTTCACGGTGGGCGCGGTGCTCCATCTGCGTAATGTACTTGCCGAAGGTGCGCACGCCTTCAAGCTGGCGGGCCGGAACATGCCCTTCTGCAGCCAGTTCGAAAGCCGCTGCGAAGAGGCTGACATGGCGTTCCCCGGCATAGCGCCCAAGCGATTCCAGGGTGGTGGCGCCAATTCCCCGGCGCGGGGTGGTGATCGCGCGGATGAAAGCCAGATCGTCCTCATTGTTGGAGATCAGGCGCAGATAGCTCAACAGATCGCGGATTTCGGCGCGGTCGAAGAAGCTCTGTCCGCCGGAGATCACATAGGGGATGTGCTGGCTGCGCAACTGCTGCTCGAAGAGTCTTGCCTGATGGTTGCCACGGTAGAGGATCGCATAATCACTGAACTGGGTGCGGTGCTCGAATTTGTGCGCAGCCAGGCGCATCGCCACGAGTTCGGCCTCATGTTCGGGGGTGCGTGCCATGATCACCTGGATCGGGTCACCCAGGCCGTGCTCACTCCACAGTTTCTTCTCGAAAAGCTTCTCGTTGTTGCCAATCAGGGTGTTGGCGGCCTGCAGGATGCGGTTCGAGGAGCGGTAGTTCTGCTCCAGCTTGATGACCTTGAGGCTAGGATAGTCGCGCTGCAGCAGATGCAGGTTCTCCACATCAGCGCCGCGCCAGGCGTAAATGGCCTGGTCATCGTCACCAACGGCGGTGAATGCGCCGCGATCTCCTGCCAAAAAGCGCAGAAGTTTGTATTGGGCCCGGTTGGTATCCTGGTATTCATCAACGAGCAGGTAGCGCAACTTGTGGCGCCAGCGTTCGAGCACCTCCGCCTGCTCTTCGAAGAGCCGTACCGGCAGGGCGATGAGATCGTCGAAATCCACCCCCTGATAGGCCCGTAGTGTCTTCTCGTAGGCGGGGTAGAGTCTGGCTGCCAGATCAGTGGCTTCGTCGCTGACGAGTTTTTCAGCCTCTGAAGGTGTGATCAGCGCGTTTTTCCACCCTGAAATGGTCCACTGGATACCTTTGGCCGTGGCTTTATCCACATTCCCCGAGAGTTCCGTGATGATCTGCAGGATGTCTGACGCGTCGAGAATCGAGAACTGCTGCTTGAGCCCGAGTTTGCGTGCTTCCTGGCGCACGATGCGTACGCCCAGGGCATGGAAGGTGCACACCGTGAGAGCCGCCGCCGAGCGCTTGTCGACGAGTTTGGAGACTCGTTCATGCATCTCGTGTGCAGCTTTGTTGGTGAAGGTGATGGCCGCGATGTTGCGTGCCTCCATGCCGCATTCGCGCACCATGTAGGCGATCTTCTGCGTGATCACGCGGGTCTTGCCGCTACCGGCACCGGCCAGGACGAGGCAGGGGCCGTTCAGGTACTTCACGGCTTCGCGCTGGGGGGCGTTCAGGTGGGACAGCATGGGAGGGGAGGGCCATTCGGAATTGCCTGATTCTAACCTAGTGCCCTCTGGTTCACGCGAATGAAAGCGGCAAGGCGTACGTGCGACAGCTACGGTTCGGGCGAATCTCGCCTCAAAAACCTGCCCTTTGGTGTGTATTCCATAAAAATCAATGAGTTATGGAAAACTACAGCACAATCCCGCCCGTGTGTCGGACAGTTTCGTATGTATTGAAATAATCTATTCGCATTCGCTCTGCTGCACCGCAAAAATTGAAGCGTATCGTTTCTGCCGTGGCCGGAGTCGTCATCATGCATACAGCTTTCCCCCGTGATTTCGTTCCCCGCAAGACCGGGCTTGGTGCCCATCTGGTCGTCACCCATGACGCCAGCCTGTCGGCCGGCCTGCGTCGTCTGCTGCTGCTTGCCGATGGGCAGCGGACGATCTTTACCCTGTGTCAGATGATGCCGGATCGCAATGCGGTGGAGGATCTTGCCGAACTCATCGAGCGCGGTCTGCTTGAAGATTCGCGTCTGCCTGCGGAGGCCGCCCATGCATCAGCCGATCCCGCCGAGCCCGCGAGTCTGCCGCAAGGCTGGGATACCGCCACCGATTTCATGGTCATCCAGGCCCGCGAAACCCTCGGCGTGGCCGCTGTTGATGTCATCGAGGCACTCGAACAGGCGAACGACCCGGAAACCGCACGCCAAGCCATGAGTCAGTGGTACCGCGCCCTGCGTAGCTCGCGTGAGGGGCGTGCATTCGCTGATACGGCCCGTCTGCGGGCGTCCGCCCTGCTGGGCGGCTGAGCCGGCCTGGATCAGACACCTCCGTAGTACCCTCGCGGCCATGTGCAGGCGTGTGCCTTGCCATGGCCATCTTTTTGCCAAACCAGTGCTAATTGCTGCGGTGCTGCAACCATGCCAGGACTCCCCGCCCTGCCGAATGTCCCGTCGCCATGCAGGCAGTCAGCAGATAGCCGCCCGTAGGGGCTTCCCAGTCCAGCATCTCACCGGCACAAAAGACGCCGGGCAGAGCACGCAGCATCAGTTGCGCATCCAGTTCATCGGTACGGATGCCTCCGGCGCTGCTGATGGCCTCGGCAATCGGGCGCGGTGCTACCGGATGCAGCGGCAGGGCCTTGATCGCGGCAGCCAGGCGGGCCGGGTCAAGGATGGCTTCCTTGCCCAGGCACTCGTAGAGCAGCCCGGTCTTCACGCCCTTAAGCCCGAGTCGGCTTGCCAGATGCGAGGAAAGGGAGCGGGAGCCGCGTGGATGCGCCACTTCACGGCTCACCCAGGCGAGATCGCGACCGGGCAGAAGATCCATGTGCAGTGTGGCGCTTCCGCTGGCGTCCAGGCTGTCACGGAGTGGTGCGGCAAGCGCGTAGATCAGATTACCTTCAATTCCGCTGGTACTGATCAGGCATTCACCGGCACGTTGCCAGTGTCTGCCGTCCGGTCCCTCACAACTGGCCGCAATGTTCTTGACCGGTTCGCCGGCGAAGCGGCTGCGGAAATGTTCGCTCCAGGGCAAATCGAAACCGCAGTTGGCGGGGCGAAATACTGCAAGCTCCACGCCGCGCTGCTGCAGCCAGGGTACCCAGGCCGCATCGGACCCCAGTTGGGGCCAGCTGGCACCGCCGAGGGCAAGAATCGTAGCGTCTGCCTGCCAGTGCAGTGTGCCTTCCGTGGCGGTGAAAGTCAGGGCGCCATCGGCGTCCCAGCCTTGCCAGCGGTGGCGCACGTGGATCGTTACGCCAAGCCCGCGCAGGCGGTGCAGCCAGGCACGCAGCAGCGGGGCCGCCTTCATGCCTGCGGGGAATACCCGGCCGGAACTGCCGACGAAGGTTTCAACGCCCAATTCGCCTGCCCATTGGCGTAGCTGGTCCGGCCCGAAAATCGCCAGGTATGGTGCCATCCATGCTGCCTCGGGGCCGAAGCGTTCTCCGAAAGCCGGCATCGCTTCGGAATGAGTGAGGTTCAGCCCACCTTTGCCTGCCATCAGGAACTTGCGTCCCACTGATGGCATGGCATCGAACACATCGACCTTTACGCCTTGCAGGGCGAGTGTTTCGGCGGCCATCAACCCGGCTGGGCCGGCGCCGATCACGGCAACATTGGGGAAAGAGGAGCGATCTGACATCGGGGGTGTCAAGGTGCGGAAAGCTGCGAAGTGTAGCGCGCAGAGGCATCGGAAGTGAGGTTTCTGCCCGCCGACACGGGTTTTGCCAGAATGAATATATCCTTGCAAAGACAAGTGGCTTCAAGCGCAAAACGCCACAATTGCGTCTGGATCAGATCAAAAGTTTGCCAGATAGACTGGATGCATGCGCCAAGAGGTTCTAACATTGCAAAAATTTTAGGCACGGCTTGCGGCGCTGCAGCACGCTGTGTTTTCAGTGTTATTCCCCTCTCGGTAGAAATAATCATGCAAACCTTCTTTCTCGCACCAACCCGACAGAATGTCGGTCTGACCTCTGTTGCCTTGGGCGTGGTTCGTGCCCTGCAACGTCAGGGCCTGCGCGTCGGCTTTGCCAAGCCCGTGACGCAGGACGATACCGCTAACGAACGTTCGGTCCACTTTGCCCGCGAAATCTGCAAGGTCGATTGCCCCGCCGCGCTGTCCACCGCACAGGTTGTGGCCCGTATCTCCGAAGGGCAGATCGATGAACTGCTCGAAGATATCGTTTCCGTCTGCATGGGTGCTGCGCAGAACGCCGACGTGCTGGTGATCGAAGGTCTGCATACCGATCCGAGTTTCTCCTTTACCACCCGCCTGAACGCCGATATCGCCCGCAGCCTGCAGGCTGAAATGGTGCTTGTGGCCGCTGCCGGTGACGAAACCATCGCCACCGAAGTGAAGCTGACTGCCAGCCAGTTCCGTGCTGCTGGTTGCAAGATTGCCGGGGCCATCCTTAACAAGGCTCCTGCCGGTTTTGACGCCGCTGCAGCCAAGCTGGCCCTGGAAGACCTGCCGCTGTGGGGTGTGATCCACAACAAGCCGTCGCTGCTGGCCCCGCGCACGCTGGATGTGGCCCGTCACCTCGGTGCCGAAGTCATCGTCGAAGGCGAAATCGCCAAGCGCCGCGTGCTCGAAATCGTTGTGGCTGCCCGCTCTGCCGCGGAAATGGCCCAGCGTCTGAACCCCTGTTCGCTGATTGTCAGCGCCGGCGACCGTGACGATGTGATGCTCGCCACCGCCCTGGCCGCTTCGCGTGGCGTGCAGCTTGCCGGTCTGCTGCTGACCCACAATTCGACGATGGACAAGCGCATTTTCGATCTGGCCTCCAAGGCGCTCGACAATGGCCTGCCGATCCTGCGTGTCGATGGTGACACCTACGCCACCGTGACCGCCATCAGCCGTATCTCCCCGGCCGTGGCTGCCGACGACTTCGAACGCATGGAACAGGTGCTCGACAGCGTGGCTGAAGAACTCAACACCGACGCCATCCTCGCCACCGTGAAGATCCCCGGCTCGACGCGCATGAGCCCGCCGGCCTTCCGTTATCAGCTGATCCAGAAAGCCCGTGCCGCCAACAAGCGCATCGTGCTGCCGGAAGGTGATGAACCGCGTACCGTGCGTGCTGCCGTGATCTGTGAAGAAAAGCGCATCGCCCACTGCGTGCTGCTCGGCAAGCCTGACGTCATCAAGGCGGTGGCTGCTGCCCAGGGTGTGACACTGCCGGCTTCGCTCGAAATCATCGATCCGGATACGGTGCGTGAAAAGTATGTTGGCCCGATGGCCGAACTGCGCAAGAGCAAGGGCATGACCGAAGGTCAGGCGCGCGACCAGCTGCAGGATACTGTGGTGCTCGGCACCATGATGCTGGCGACCAACGATGTCGACGGTCTGGTTTCCGGTGCTGTGCATACCACCGCTTCCACCGTGCGTCCGGCTCTGCAGCTCATCAAGACGGCTCCGGGCAACTCCATTGTCTCGTCGGTGTTCTTCATGCTGATGCCGGATCAGGTGCTGGTGTATGGCGACTGCGCCATCAACCCCGATCCGAACGCCCAGGAACTGGCCGAAATCGCCCTGCAGAGCACTGCTTCTGCCAAGGCTTTCGGGGTTGATCCGAAGGTTGCCATGATCAGCTACTCGACCGGTACTTCTGGTCAGGGCGCCGATGTGGAAAAGGTTCGCGAAGCCACCGCAATTGCCAAGGAACGTGCCCCCGAACTGGCCCTGGACGGCCCGCTGCAGTACGACGCCGCCTCCGTCATGGATGTGGCCCGTTCCAAGGCCCCGAACTCCAAGGTTGCCGGTCAGGCCACCGTGTTCGTGTTCCCCGATCTGAACACCGGCAACACCACCTACAAGGCTGTGCAGCGCAGTGCCAACGTGATTTCCGTTGGCCCGATGCTGCAGGGTCTGCGCAAGCCGGTGAATGATCTGTCGCGTGGCGCTCTGGTGGATGACATCGTCTTTACCATCGCGCTGACCGCAATCCAGGCAGATGCTCCCAAGGCTTAAGTCGTACTGGTAAAAGAGGCTCAAAAACGCCATCCGCAAGGGTGGCGTTTTTTTATGTGCGCGCGCCTGGGGTGAATCCGTGCGACACTGCCAGCTCAGGCGACTGCAAGCGTTCGCCACCCAAGGCCGGGGGCCCGCGGAATGTCCGGAAAACACTGGAAACAGGCCTGGGAAGACAACCAGATAGACTTTCATCAGAGCCAGACGAATGCCCTGTTGATGGCCTATCTGCCACAGCTGAGACTGCCTGATGACGCCACGGTCTTTGTGCCGCTATGCGGCAAGAGCCGGGATATGGCCTGGCTGCTGTCGCAGAATCTGCGCGTTACCGGAATTGAACTGAGCCCGATTGCGGTCGCAGCGTTTTTCGACGATAACCAGCTCCAGCCTCAGTTGAGTGTCGCGGGTCGGCTGACCCGCTGGCATTCCGACAGGGTGGATATCTTCTGTGGCGACTTTTTCGATCTGCAGCGCGCCGATCTTGGTGAGGTTGCGGCAGTGTATGACCGTGCCGCGCTCCTCGCACTGGGGCCGCTGATGCGCCGCCGCTACGTGCGCCACATGAGTGCCATCGTGCCCTGGCAAAGCCCGATCCTGCTGCTTACCACCGAATATCCTGATGCGGCGGATATTGCGCTGCCCGCCGCAGTGGCAGAAGAAATTCTCGCGCTGTATGAAAAGCGCTTCAGCATTGAATTGCTCCACACCGGGCATAGTTTCGAAACCCATCCCGGGCAAGGCTACACCGAGCTGCAGGCCACGGAAGAAAAAGCCCATCTGCTGCGCGCCTACGGGCCTTTGGGTGGAGCATCCAAAATTGCTTTCTGAGGTAACGATGATGGTGCCCCGCCCGCAGCATTTTCAGGGGATGCGATGTTGACCGGCCGGGTACAGCCGCTTGTGCGAACCGCCTCTCAGGCTTCACCCGTTGTGCCATACTCAATCGGCACCTTGACGTAGAAGATCCGCACATTTTCCTCAGCCAGCCTTGCAAAAAGCTTTGCCGCCTCTTCACCGGAGACCGCCATGGTCAGTTCTACCGGCTGCTCTCCCAGTTCGAAGAAGCGTGCCGCGTGCAGTCTGCGATCACGCCCGAAGCCCTCGCTGGCGGCAATCATCGTGGCACCGCCGATGCCTATCCGGCGTGCCTCTTGCAACAGCCATTCGGCAAGTGTCTGGCTGCCGTGGTGGCGGTCCTGCTGGGTGAAAAAAGTCAGTTGATAGCCTTGCATCACAGCGCCTCCTTCAGAAGGTGAAGACGACCTGCCTGTTTGCCGGCATTGGCGACGCGTGAGGCGTAACACCAATGATTCATTGTAGTCATCGTGGTAGTGGGTGGGGCAATTGGGATATAGCCGGAGTGAATCTGGACGAGCTCCGATCCTCCTCCTGTACTCGCCCTCCTGGCATAGTGGCTCAATAGCCGTCTGCAGTGATTTCCAGTCTTGGTGCGTTAAGTTTTTGATGCCAGTAATATCCCTATAGTGGTGCCGATTAGCGCAACAAACCCTGTTTTGTCAGGTACTTGTTGGTGCAACAGTGCTAACATCGCGCGCTTTTGGGGCATGCTCCGCGCAAATTGAGCCCGGATGTGCCGACTTTTAGATAGGATGATCATGACTTCCGCCGCACCAGCGCCGACTACAGGCGAGGGGTTGCATCGCAGCCTGCGTACCCGCCATCTCACCATGATTGCCATTGGCGGTTCCATCGGAACCGGTCTGTTCGTAGCGTCCGGTGCCTCGGTCGCCCAGGCCGGGCCGGGGGGCGCGTTGCTGGCGTATGCCCTGATCGGGCTGATGGTGTTCTTCCTGATGACCAGCCTGGGCGAGATGGCTGCTTACCTGCCGGTTTCAGGTTCTTTTTCGACGTATGGCACGCGTTTCGTTGATCCGGCCTTTGGTTTCGCTCTGGGCTGGAACTATTGGTACAACTGGGCCGTGACGATTGCTGTGGAGCTGTCTGCGGCGAGCATCGTGATGCGCTTCTGGTTTCCGGAGGTGCCGGGGGTGATCTGGAGTGCCGTGTTCCTGGCCATCATGTTCGCGCTCAACGCGATTTCCGTACGTGGCTTCGGCGAAGGGGAATACTGGTTCTCGCTGATCAAGGTGGTGACCGTCATCGTCTTCATCATCGTTGGCGTGCTGATGGTGCTGGGGATCATGAATGGTTCGCATGCAGCGCCGCTGCAGAACTTCACCCAGGGGGATGCGCCCTTCGTGGGAGGCTGGCCGGCCATGATAGGGGTGGCGATGATTGCCGGGTTTTCGTTCCAGGGCACCGAGCTGATCGGGATTGCCGCCGGGGAATCCGAAAATCCGGGCAAGACCATTCCGCGCGCTGTGCGCCAGATCTTCTGGCGCATTCTGCTGTTCTACGTGTTCGCGATCCTGATCATCGGCCTGCTGGTGCCCTATACCGACCCGAATCTGCTCAAGAGCGATGTCACCGACGTGGGGGTGAGCCCCTTCACGCTGGTCTTCGAGCGCGCCGGGATTGCGCTGGCGGCAAGCGTCATGAACACCGTGATCCTGACCGCCATTCTCTCGGCAGGCAACTCCGGCATGTATGCCTCAACGCGTATGCTCTACGCCCTCGCCAAAGAAGGCAAGGCGCCGGCCTGCTTTGCGCGCCTGTCGCGCAATGGCGTGCCGATGAATGCGCTGTACGCCACCACCCTGATCGGTGCCTTGTGCTTCCTCACTTCCGTGTTCGGTGTGCAGACCGTCTATATGTGGCTGCTCAACATGTCCGGGATGACGGGTTTCATTGCCTGGCTCGGGATTGCCGTGTGCCATTACCGCTTCCGCCGCGCGTATGTATTGCAGGGGCTGGATCTGGCTGCACTGCCTTATCGCGCGCGCTGGTTCCCGTTTGGCCCGCTGTTCGCATTCGCCCTGTGTCTGGTGATCACCCTGGGTCAGAACTATCAGGGCTTCATGGCCGGGCAGATCGACTGGACCACGATGGCGGCCACCTACATCGGCATCCCGCTATTTGCCCTGATCATGCTGGCGTATCGCCTCAAACATCGCACACGCCTGATTCCGCTCGAAGAAGTTGATTTGTCCGTGCATCCGGAGAACCAGCCGGTCAAAACTGTGCAGCGCCCGGATGATGATGACGATGCTCTCGGCTCGGCGGCTTCTGTGCCTGCGCAGGCATCCTGAGAGTTATCTTGATCCGGTTGCGAGGCCGTGATCAGAGTCTGAGGCATCTGCAGCAATAGTGGCGCGTTTATCGGGGCGCGCCACCTTGTATTTCGCCGGGCGTGCGGCCCGGCGCCCGATCACTTCTTCTTGGTTTTGCTGTGCTTCGAGGAAGATTTTTTAGTCGTTGTCTTGGCTGCCTTGCCACTGCTCTTTCTGGTGCCGGCGGATGCCTTTGTTGAGCCTTTCTTGCCGTGCAGTGAACTCTTCGTATGGCGTGATTTGCCGTGGCCCCTGGCGCTCCCCTTGGCGGGAACGTTGTCCATGACGCAGGAATCGAGCTCACGCACGCTCCAGCCTTCCACTTCAGGCGCCTTGTGCAGACCGTCACGCAGGGTGGCGACCAGGCTGCCCTGGTTTCCACCTTCAAGCTTGCCGGTGTAGTCGATATCGACGATCAGCCAATGGTTGCGCACGAGCTTGAGCTTGACGGTGTCGTCCCATTCCCTGGGGCTGGTGTCGTCGTCTCCCTTGAGCGAGAAATGCACGGGAACCGTCGTCAGGCCGCCCGATTGGTATGCCGTACCCAGCGTAAAGGTCGTGGGTGCGGTGGCACTGCTGGAGTACAGATCGTTCGGGAACACCCCCGAAGTGTTGTCAGGATGGGCTTGTGAAAACCGATCCTGATAACGTATCGAGGCGCCCAGCGTGCACACCAGTTCTGGTCCGAGATAGGTTGAATAAGTGGCCAGTTGCCGGCCGCTGGGAACCCCGGTGCCCCCGTCAGCGAGGCGGGCGGTATAGAAGCCATTGACGACTTCGCTCGGCCCCGTGATGGCGAAGGCGGGCGTACAGATCAGGGCAGAAAGGGTAATGGGGAGCAGGAGACGATGCATGGTGATGGACCGGTCAGATTCCAGGGGGCACAAGAGTGTAGCTTGTGACAGGCAAATTTTCCCCAGGTTCCTTCTATGGGTAAACCCTTAATAAGTCCACCGGGCATAAAACCCGCACCGTCTGTCGATATACTGCCTGTCAAAGCAGATAAAAATTACATTCGAGGGGGAGAAACATGCGCTCTGGTGCACGCGGTCGGGTGTTGCAGTGGATGTTCCTGGGGGGCTGTCTGGCGGCCAGTTTTGTGCAGGCTGATCCTGCCTGTGCCGTCGAGACACCGCAGCTGCGGTTACAGGTGCCACCCCTGGCTGTGGATGATAAAAGCATTGTGCTGGTGTGGAAAAAACCGGCAGATTATGCCAAAGTCGTAGATTACCGGATTTTCATGAATGGCCGCCTGCTCGGTTCGGCTAACGGCTACGCCGCGCGTTTCTCACCTCTGGCCCCGTATACCAGGGCTTTTTATGCGGCCTATCAGGGCGATCGTCAGGTGCGTGTTTCTCCGCACAACTACACGGTCGAAGGCCTCAGGCCCGACACATCCTACCGTTTCAGCGTGCGGGCGGTGTACGCGGATGGCAGCCTGTCGGCTTCCAGTGCCACGCTGGTGCAGCGCACGGCGAAGCCCTCGCTGCGCTGTGACATTACCCGCCATGGTGCGATTGCTGATGGACACACGCTCAACACCTCCGCCATCCAGGATACGATTGCGGCCTGCCCGGCAGGTGGCACGGTGCTGGTGCCTGCCGGGGTATTCAAGACTGGCGCACTCTTCCTGAAGAGCGATCTCACGCTTGAAGTGGCAGAAGGTGCCACGCTGCTGGGCTCCGAGCGGGCTGAAGATTATCCGCTGAGTCTGGGCTATCGCCTGTATCCTTATTCCACCACGCAACGCCCGCCGTCACTGATCAACGCACTGGACCGGAATGGGCGTGTGGCCGGTACCTTCCGCAATATCCGCATCGTCGGCAGGGGGCGTATCGACGGCAATGGCTGGGTACGCGCCAGCGAAGCCTCAGTCCGCGATGATACGGGCAGCGAGTTGCCGCAGTATGCCTTTGGCACAAATTCAAGCTATAAGAAACTTGGCATCCTGGCTACGAGCCAGGTCGATCAGGCACAGGCCGAGGGCCTGTCGCTGAATGCCGCGTACAGCCAACGCCGCTCCAGTCTGATCACCCTGCGTGGTGTGGAGAACCTGTATATCGCCGGTGTCACCCTGCAGAACCCCGCCTTTCATGGCCTGATGGTGCTCGAAAGCGAGCATGCTGCGATCAATGGCGTAAAGATCACGACCTTTGATGCAAACAATGCTGACGGAATTGAAATTGGCAGTAGCGAACATGTCATGGTGTTCAACAGTTTCTTTGATACCGGGGATGACTGCGTGGCGTTTGGTGCCGGTACGGGCGAAGAGGCCCGCAAGCAGGCACCGCAGCGGGATGCCTGGGTCTTCAACAACTACATGCGGCGCGGGCATGGCACGGTGGTCATCGGCAGCCATACAGGGGCCTGGATTGAGGATATCCTGGCCGAAGACAATATCGCCAACCTGACCTGGATCGGCCTGCGAGCGAAGAGCAACAACCTCAATGGTGGTGGTGGGCGGCGCATCATCTATCGTGACAATGCCCATCGCGATTTGCAGCGTGAGGGTTTCATCCTCACGCTCGATTATTCTGATGTCAATCTTCTGCTGGATTATCCGCCTGCCACCGTGCCCGCACGTTTCCAGGACATCCAGGTGCTGCACAACTCGCTGGAGTTCACGCCGGACTGGAAGCCCACGCCGGTGCCGATGGGCCCGAAGCGGGAGATGCAGGTGGTCGATTTCAAGGCGCTTGAGGTGCAGGGTGACGTGAAGTCCCAGGCCTTCCATGAACGGGTCACGGTGGATGACCTTCTGTTGTTGCACACATCCTCCATCAAGATTGATGGGCTGCGCGATGGAGTGCTGCGTAACATCCGCTTTGAGGACTATGCCGGCAAGGGCGAGGCCCTGGTGGTGTCGAATGCGCCGGGATTGCGCCAGGAATCGGTATTGCTGCCGGCGCAGCCGTAAATCACGATATGGTCATCTGACTGTCACGAACCCGGCAGGCTTGCCATGGCCGGATTCTGCAGCAGGTAGGCGGCCTGGCTCCGGTTCCTTGTGCCTATCCCCTGCATGCCCTTGAGCACCCACAGGGCGTGGTGGCGCACGGTTTCCGGGGCGCTATGTGCCAGATCGGGTTTGCGCAGCAGGCTTGCGAGCCATGCCGCTTCTCCGGCAGCGAGCTGGCTGGAAGGTTTGCCGAAATAGTGCTGAGCCGCGGCTTCTGCGCCGCAGACACCGTCTCCCCAGGGCGCCAGGGCGAGGTACAGGCGCATGATCTGGGCTTTGCCCAGCGTGCGGTCCATTTCTACGGCATACAGCAGCTCGCGCAGCTTGCGGATGGGGCTGCGCTGTGCCCCGGTAAAGAGCATCCGGGCGAGCTGTTCGTCGAGTGTACTGGCCCCGCGCAGCGTGTTGCCTTGATGCGCGCTGGGGCTTAGCGCTGCTGCCAGCTCTTCAGGATCGTAGCCCAGATGGCTGGCGAAACGCTGATCTTCCGCCGCGATAACAGCCTTGCCGATCAGGCTGCCAAAGCCGCGCTGCGGATTTCTGGCGCACGCGGGTTGCGGCTGCAGCCCGCGCAGGGCTTCGGTGCCAAGTCCGCTCACGCGCTGGATGTGAATGCTTGGTTCTACCTCCCAGTTTCCCTCCGGCAGACTGTACGCAAAGCGCCCCCCGATGCTGCCTGCGATGCGCGCACGGTCTGCTTCCGGCGCATCCATGCGGAATACTGCGTAAACATCCTGGGCCGGGGTGGCTGGAAGCTCCCCCCACAGGCGGATTCCCCAGGTATTCAGGATCCCCTGCCAGGGAATTCTCACGGCACCGCTGGCGAGCGTGCCATGCAGGGCGTCCGCCGTGCGCAGGATGTGCAGATCGGCATGCGCAAGGTGGATCGCGGCATCCGGGAACTGCCGGCTGCGCAGGGAGCATGGTGCGCAGCGGATCAGCAGGCCAGAGTCTTCACGCAAAAACGCAAGCCTGCCGTAGCGGGTGGCAAAGCTGCGCCCGCTCAAAACACGGATGCTCCAGGGGTGTGTGCCCAGCCGCACGAGCTGGCTGCCATCCAGATGCAGGCGCCAGCCGGCAACGTCGAGCGGCATATCCCAGGCCGGCAGCGGGCGCCAGTGCAACCAGGCGAGCATGCATGCGGTAGCAGAAACAAGGAGCAGGCACACGCCTGCGAGCAGACGCAGGAGAATGCGCATCATTGCAGCCTCGCCGTGGTGACGGCGCGCCAGGGGCCGCCGGATTGCCCCGCTACGGCGGCCCAGTACCACGCCGAGGTATCGGTATAGCTGCGCCCGGCCTGATCCTCGATGTACTCGCAGACGAGGAGATCGCGCCCGTTCTTGCTGGCGATGAAGCAGCGCTGCAGTGAGTGCGCGCGCTGAGCGCCCGGGCGTACGGAGAGTGTTGGCGTGCTGACCCGATAGCCCAGGCCCTTGTAGCAATCTGCCGCCGGGTGCAGTTTGCGTGTGGCACGGGTGACATCACGCAGCGTAATGGTGGAAATGCCATCCGAGAAGCGCGCAATGGCGCCAGGAAACTGTGCCGCAAAACGCTTTTCCACCTCGCTCAATGGCAGGGGGCGCAGCAAGCGTCCGTTGAAGCTTTCAGGCCATTGTGTGGTGGTGGAGGCGGTGGGGGTCCCTGCTGAGCTCGTGTGGGGCATCAGAAAAGGCAGGATGGCGGCCAGCGCGAAGCCGCCGCTCAATGTGGCAATATTGGCAAGGGGGGCAAGACCTGTTGCATGAAGCTTGCGGGTGGCGGCAAGGTCTGCTGTGGCGTGCAAGGCAGGGGCAAACGGTCGTGCCATCAGGCGCAGCATCAGCACGCAAACACCGGCGAAAACAAGCAGCCCGATGCCCTCGTGTGTCCATGCCGGTAGCGGCAGCATGCCGGATTCCTTGATGACCAGTACGGTGTTGCGCAGCACGTTGCCGGCCAGCACGAGTGCGCCAAGCAAGGGTAGGCGGCGCAGGAAGACCCTGTCTGGCAGACGCAGCCAGGCCGCCGTGGTACATGCCGTGAAATACGCAGACCATGCCATCTGTATTCCGGAGCAGGGGGCGTCCACCATCACCAGGCGTCCGCCCAGATCAAGCGTCGTACCTTCGCGTGCCGCAGTAATGCCGAGCAGGTGCAGCAGATGCATGGAAATTTCAGCAGTCACGATACGCAGAGGATAGCCCGCGAAGAATTGCAGTGAAGACATCAGCGGGAGGGCCAGAATGCCCAGCCCGAACCAGGCAAGAAGGGCCTGTCTGCGCTGGCGGAGCGCCAGCACGGCCATAAGGAGACCACAGACACCGGCTGCCGCCCGCAGCAGAGGCGGAATCATGGTGGCATACGGGCCGGCAAGAATGCACAGTGTGAGGCTTGCCCCCAACCAGAGTGGCCGGGGGGTGGAGGCCAGCAGATGACGGTCACGGGCGACCAGCGCGAGCAGGGTCAGCATGGCGACGATGCCAAGCGGATCATCCGAACCATCCGTGAGCCGTGCGGTACTCCATTCCCAGACCGGCCAGAGTGCCACACAGGGCAGGAGCAGCCACAGCCAGCCGTGCGTTTGCGGGGCAGACAGGCGCGGGCTGGTAGACGCCAGCGGGCGGCAGAAAACTTCGGGCATGGTGGGCATAGCTGGCCTCCGGGGTGAATCTGTACCCGGCACGCGGTAGGTCGCGTGCCGGGCGCTGCTTTAGCGGGTCTTGTGCTGCTGCTTTCTGAAGGCGGCCAGCATGATCAGGCCGGCAATCAGGAGCATGGCCCAGGTGGCAGGCTCGGGTGTGCTGGGGACTTCGGCACCAATCGCACTATCCTCGACGCCTTGTGGCAGCGGTGAAGGCTGATCCACCGTGCTGGCGGCTGCCCCCTTGTTGCGCACTACCTGATCCACTGCGATGAAGGAGGTGTATTGGGTGAGGAGGTGGTAATCCAGCCCCAGCCTGAGAATCTCGTCGCGCTGGTCGTGGCTGCTGGTGAGGTTTTCGAGGTCGGTCAGGCCGGCGATGCGGTGCCGCGCCCACAGGTACCCGAGGGCACTGTTGTCACGGTCGCTGGCGCTTGCATGGATAGGCAGTTCCGCCGTGTACTCTCCGGTGGCGGAGTGGCCCTGCAGCACCAGCTTGCCCTGGGCGCTGCCGCGCCACTTGCCGAAGAGGATCACCGGGCGGTTGGCGAATACATCAGGCACTGCCACAGGCTCCACGTCGTAAGCGTCCAAGCCTTCGAAGTGTGCCTTGATATGCGTGAGAACCGGGGCATTGATCATCTTGCGGAAACGTTCGGCTTCGCGATCCGCTGCAGCCTGGTTCTCCACGATGAAGGGCTCACCCTGACCAGCGCGGGCCAGCCCTTCCATGAGCTGACGGTTCACCGAGGAGCCGATACCGAAGGCAAACAGGTTGGCATGGTCCAGATTCTTTGCTACCAGCGCGAAAGCTTCATCTTCGACGGTGACATAGCCATCCGTGACCACAATGAAAGTGCGCGAACGCTCTGCATCACTTGGGAGCTTGAGTGCCCGCTTGAGTGCTGGCAGCATTTCCGTGCTGCCACCTCCCTCTTCGCGATCCAGCGTGCGCAGGGCCAGATCGATGTTGGCACGGGTGGCAGGAAGCGATTTTGGCGCGAGCAGGGTGTTGCCGCCCGAGAATGTCATCAGGTTGAAGGTGTCGGAGGGACGCAGGCCAGAGAACAGGCGGTTCATCAGGACTTTCGTGGTATCGAGCGGGAAGCCGTGCATGGAGCCTGAAACGTCGACCACGAAAACGTATTCGCGCGGCACGATGATGCTGGTATCCACTGCTTTGGGCGGTTCCACCATGGCCAGGAAAAAGTTTTCCTTGTCACCCTGGGAGAGCAGGATGCCGCTCTGGATCTTGTCGCCGGCGAGGCGATAGTCGAGGATGAAATCGCGGTTGTTTTCGTTGCGACCGGTGGCAGCAAGCCTGACCGTGCTTTCCTGGGCATTGTCCTGTTGCACCTCGATGTGGTGGCTGGGCGAGGAGACATCTGCAATCCCCGTCGGCGTTAGCAGCTTCAGCTTCATATCGAAGGCGGCAGGCGCCTGCTCTCCCGCGTGCAGATAGGGTGTGGACACCCATTTTTCATTCTTGCTGCTTTCCGTGCCAGCCTGTCCGTTGTAGCGCGGCCCCACCACGGTCGGGAAAA
The DNA here is from genome assembly GCA_002307175.1 of Rhodocyclaceae bacterium UBA1310. Taxonomy (GTDB): domain Bacteria; phylum Pseudomonadota; class Gammaproteobacteria; order Burkholderiales; family Rhodocyclaceae; genus Uliginosibacterium. Next base: position 16,898 of record DBTS01000076.1, on the reverse strand, counting down.
CGAACTGATAGCGGCCATCGGTCGGCACCATCAATTCGGTGTAGTGCATCTCGACGCGCACATCATCCCCCGGCATGATGTTCGCGACATTCATCTGAAATACATTCGGGCGCTGCTGCTCAAGCAGGGCGGCGGTCTTGCCCTCGCTCCTGGCCTTTTCGTATTCCACCTTGGCCTGCTGCTTCTCCCTGATTTTGGCAGTCAGCAGGCGCTCGCCCAGGCGCACGTTCATGGCATACACGGCGGCACGCGTGGAGCCAGGAAAAACATAGCGGGCTTCCAGTGGAGCCTTGCCTTCGTTGCGATATTCCTGGGTCACTGTGACATCGGCGATAACACCCATGATGCGCACATCGACGTGGGTGTTTTTCAGCGGCAGGCGGTCCGTGTTCGGGTCTGTGCTGTTGACGGCGAAGTAAGGGCTTTCAGTCTTGTCTGTGGGCTCTGCCTGATCCGCGCGGGCAAATGCGGGGAGCGTCAGCAGGGTCACCGTGGCGACGCAGGCGAGCCTTTGCCCGAGGCGCCTGCCGGTGGTGAAGAGAGATGCGAACATGGTGTTCTCCTGGTCCGGTGCGAAGTGCACATGGCTGCAGGATTCACCACTGGCGTGGGGGAAATTTGAAGTGCGGAAGTATTTTGTGAAGTCTGTGTGAAGTGGTGGCGCTCAGGCTTTGCCGCAGGGAAGCGTCAGCACCGCCTCGGCACCGCCGCCGTGCGCGTTGGCCAGAGAGATCTGGCCATGGTGGAGTTCCGCAATCTCGCGCACGAAAGCCAGCCCCAGACCACTGCTCTTGCGCCCGGAATGCGGGCGGGCGAGGGAATAGAACTTGTCGAAGATGCGCTCAACAGCATAGTCCGGAATTCCCGCGCCATGATCGCGAATGCGCAGCATGAGGCGGCGGCCTTTGCGCGCCAGGGAGACTTCGATCTGGCTGGCGGCAGGGGAAAAATCCACCGCATTGTCGAGCAGGTTTGCCACTGCACGCTGCAGCAGGAAGGCGTCTCCCTCCACCTGCTCGGCACCCGGAAGGCTCATGACGATTCGGATACCGCGCCGTTGTGCAGCAGCCTCGACGGTCTGCACGCTGTCTTCGATGATGCGGCTGAAATCCACATTGCTGCTGGTGTCCAGGGCACGTCGTGCTTCCAGCGAGGCCAGTTCAAGAAGCCGGTCGACAAGGGACTGGATGCGCAGGGATTCACGTGTGATGTTGCCGATGAAGCGCGTGCGCTGCTCTTCCGGCATCGGCTCCTGGAGCAGCTCGGCGGCGCCTCGGATGGCCGAGAGCGGGCTCTTGATCTCGTGGGTGAGGGCCTGCACGTATTCCGACACATACTGGCGGCCGGCCAAAGCATCGCGCATCTCGTTCCAGGCTGAGCCGATCATCACCAGGGCGCGGCGCACAAGGCTGCGCGGGCTGAAGGTGCGCTGCCTGCGCACAAAGCGGATGTAATCACCGATAAAGCCGAAGGGGCGTACCAGCCACAGCGAAACGATCAGGGCCAGCAGCACGAAGGCGATCACCGCACTCACACCGGCCCCGATGATCTTGTGGCGGGCATTGGTGACAAACTGGCCGAAGCTCAATACCGGCTTGCCGACCGATACTACGCCGCTGATTTCTCCATTGCGGCGGATCGGCACGCTCACATACATCACGGAGGTGAGCGGGTCATCCTCTACGTCACGCGTCGTGCGCGCGCCGTACTCCCCACGCAAGGCGCCATGGACATCCTTCCAGCGTGAAAAATCCTGCCCTTCTGCCCGTCCGGTGGAGTCGAAGAGTACGTGCCCGCTGCGGTCGGTGACATAGACGCGCATTTCCACACGTGTCTTGTTGAGCGAATAGATCTGTGCGCTAAAGCGTTTGGCATACAGGCTGCGGAAGCTGCCCTGCAGAATTTCCAGCTGGTGGTCTTCCGTTCCCAGATCCTGCTCGATGATAGAGGCGAGCAGATAGGCGGTTTCCACCTGTGATTCCTCGGCTGACTCACGGTAGCGTGGGTCGAGATCCTCGATGATGTAGTGCAGCACATAGCCGACGCTGAAGATGTAGATCAGCAGAATGCCGAGGAAAATCCGGTTCCGGGTGCTCATTGCGGGGAATCAGGGCCGCCGCGCCGGCAGTTGATCGACGAAGGCATAGCCGATTCCGCGATGCGTGATGATGGGATCGAAATCCGGTGTCACGGTTGCGAGTTTTGCCCGCAGGGTCTTGACGTGCGTATCCACCGTGCGGTCAATGCTGTCGGCATCGTTCCAGACGGTGGTGAGAAGTTCGTCGCGGGAGAAGACCCGGCCAGCCCGTGATGCCAGCGTCTGGAGCAGGCCGAATTCATAGCGCGAGAGTTCAAGCGCCTGCCCGTAATAGCGCACGCGGCGACATTCCCCGTCGATCTCCAGGGCTGTTGCGCTGGGGGTTTCAGCGGGCGCTGCAGCCTGCGATTTCGCCACGCGCCGGAGTACGCCACGCACGCGGGCGGCCAGTTCGCGGGGTGAAAAGGGCTTGGCCACGTAATCGTCAGCACCCAGTTCAAGCCCGACGACGCGGTCGATCTCCTCGCTGCGGGCGGTGAGGAAGATCGCCGGAAGTTCACGCACCGCCTGGATGCGGCGAAACAGCTCGAAGCCATTGATGTCGGGCAGGCCGACATCAAGAATGGCAAGCGTGAAATCGCCCTGGCCGAGAGCGGCAAGTGCTTCCGTGCCGGTCGCACAGTGCAGCGGATCGAGACCATCGCTGGCAAGCACGTAGCAAATGGTATCGGCAATGCCGGGCTCGTCTTCGACGATGAGGATTCTCGGTTTGTTCACAGCAGCCCCGATGCGATATTGATGGTCAAGGCCAGGATCGTGGTATTGAAGGCATAGGCCAGGACGCAATGGTACAGACCGATGCGGCGTAGATGTGAAGACGTGAACGAAACGTCCGCAGTCTGTCCGGATGTGCCGATGACGGCCGCGAAATACAGGAAATCCATATAGGAGGGGTTTTCCGTGCCGGGAAATGCCAGGCCGCCATTGCCGGAATGTCCCTGGTCACGGTAGAAATCATGGGCGTAATGCAGGGCGAACATCAGGTGGATGAAGGCCCAGGCCGAGGCAATCGTGGTTGCCGCCAGCGCGATGTGCTTGTATTTCGTGATGCCCTGCAGATCGTGTATCAAGGCAAGCTGGGCGATGATTGCGGCAATGCATGCGATGCATGAAAGAACCACGACGGCGAGCACCACGAAACGCCCCTCGTCCTGGATCCGGGAACGCCAGCGCATGCGTTCCGGCGTGGCGCGCACGATCATGACGCCAGCCATGACCAGATAGGCGCCCACCCCCAGATTCCAGGCGATCAGCAGACGTGTGGCGATGTGTCCGGCAACGGCGTGGGGGAGCAGCGGGAAACAGACAAGGGCGAGGATTGTCGAAATGATCAGGCGTGGTCGGGCGCGTAACTGGCGGTGCAGCAGATTGCGCTGCCGGTGTTTGGCGAGGCGGGTTTCCTGGTCCATTCGGGGTGCTTTCTCAGGTGGGAGAGAAGTATTCTAGAGGATGCATGCATCCTTGCGACGATCGGCTTGTCATGGCAGAGGTTCGAAGCGCACCCGGATGAATCCGCTGTGGCTGGGTTCGGTGAGGCGGATGGCGATGCGCGTGAAAACCTTGCCTTCCTCGTCGATGCGTTCAGGTACAAGGGTATAGGCTGCGGAAGTTTCGATCCGCGCACGCAGGTGTTCCTGCTGCTGCCACAGATCGATGCTGCCATCGTCGAGCTGTCGCCAGTTGCCCGTGGTGATCAGGGGGACTTCAAAACGGTGGTCTGTTGCAAAGGCAAAGCGATCTTCCAGATCAACCGAGCCCAGTTTGCGCCGGTCATAACGGAACGTGCGGCTGAGTTCGCGCAGGTCGGCGAGTGCATATGCCGGGCGCAGGTCCAGGATGTAAGTGTCGCTTTCCGGGGTGAATGTCACCTGTGGCGGGTTCCAGCGGACATGGGTGGCTTCGCTCTGCAGGATGTCATCGATGCGGGGAACCGGATGGCCATAAGAGTTGATGGCGCGGATGGTGTAGCGGGCCTTGCTGAATGTCTTTGCCGAGTAGACTGTCGATCCGGGGTCACCGGTGGGTTGTTCCGCGCCTAGCGCAATCGTGTAGGAGCCGATGTCGTTGTGGCTGTGGTTGGTGTTGCCGCCCGCCTTGATCGAGGCGCCAAGGCGGCTTGGCGAGCCCGGTTCCGGGCGTTCGATGAGTACGCCAGCCCTGGCGAACCAGCCACGCAGGGGGTCGAGCAAAGTTGTCTGCGCGGCATTGACCTGGGCAGGCACGCTACTGAAAAGCGCGATTGATGCCTGTGTCAGCGGAGCTGCATTGGCGGGCGGATTGCGTGGGATGTCCACGGTGGAAAGGTGCTTGCCCAGGCCAAGGTGCATGGCTTGATCGGCATAAGCCAGGGTAAATCGATCCATGCGGGTGCGTGGCGAAGCATCCGCAAACGCTGCCACGTTGTCCGGCAGCATTTCGATGCTTGCGCCATATAGCGCCATCTCGTGGGAGTGTGGGAGTGCGAACAGATCAAGGTGTCCCTGCGTGGCGGAAAAGAGCAGCTCGCGTAGTGTGACGAAATGCGAGAAACCGTAGTTCCAGTAGCCTGGACCTTCTCCCGTGTAGCCGTCGTCGCTGAAGCCGCCCACATAGTTGGCAATGTAATGCTCTCCGGCGGCCACGAAGACTGCGCGGTCATGGCGATCAGGCAGGCTGGCGAGTGCCGCGCCGACTACCCCTTTGAGGCAGACGGCATTCCAGTTGTGGTCTGCATGCAGCCACCAGTTGTGCTCCTTGCCGGCCTGTCCGGCCAGGCTGGCGCGCATGGGTTTGAAGATGCGGACCTCAAGTGCCGTCTGCACTGCCTGACGGACATCCGCCGGAATCTTGTCGCCGAGCAGCCAGAGCGTCTGCGCCAGATCGTTGCCGAGATCGGCCGTCATCAGGTCGACGTCGTAGATCTGGGCATGGAAGTTCGTCAGATGGCTGTCGTGTGCCGGCCAGGTCCAGGTCGGCTGGTGCACCAGTTCGGTGAGTACCTCGGTGATGCGGTCGAGGTAGCGTCCGCGCCATTCCAGGCATTCCGCCAGAACCAGGGGATAGAGCCAGGCGGAACGCGCGTTCATCATGCGTTCGCCTTCCGGACGAGTGCCATTGCGTGTGAAGCCCAGATAGGCGTCGTCGCTCCAGGCCGGGAAGGGCGCATGCAGACGTTTTTCCGCCTCGGCGCTGACCCAGGACAGGCGTTTGTCGCCAGCGATGGTCTGCCATGCCTGGCGGTTCCCACAGACTGGACCCACGCCTTGTGGTTGAGCCGGCAGCCAGGTTGCAATCGTGGCAATGCGGGTCTCGTCCAGTTCAGTCCAGGCCTGGGCCAGGCCCGGCAGGATCATGATCAGCACACAAAACAGCCAGCGCTTCATGGTTTGCCTCCCTATGGATGGGGGATCAGCTTATTTCCGCCATCACGGTCTGCAGAACCTGGGCGGCTGCCCGGGGTTTGCCGAGCGCGATCGCATTTTCGCGCATTTTCGCCAGACGCGCGGGATCGCCGAGCAGTAGCCGGATGCGGTATTCAAGGGTGACGGCATCACAGGCCTTGAGCGCCGCACCCTGTTCGAGCAGGTAGTCTGCGTTGCGCTCCTCCTGGCCGGGAATCGGGGCGTTGAGGATCATCGGTAGCCCCATGGCAAGGCATTCCGAGGTGGACAGGCCGCCGGGCTTGGTGACAACCAGATCGGCACAGGCCATCAGACGCTCCACCCTGTTAGTGAAGTCCTGCGGGAACAAGCGCCCCGGATAGCGCGTAGCCAGTTGTTGCAGGCTTGCCAGTGCCTCTGCGTTGCGCCCGGCGAGCACGACAAGCTGGAATTCACCGGGAATCATCAGAAGCTGTTCGGCAACCTTGTCCAGGCGGCCCAGGCCGGCACCGCCGCCCATCAGCAGGATCGTCGTGCGTTGTGGGTCTAGCCCGTATTCAGCGGCGCATTCGGTGCGCTCTGGTGGTGTGCCGAAAGCTGGCATGATGGGGATGCCGGTGATGTGGATGGATTCCGGCGCGATGCCATGCGCCGCCATGCGGAAGGCGACTTCATCGTTGGCCGCGAAATAGCCGCACATGCCGCTGTGCACCCACATGCCGTGCAGGTCGAAATCGGTAACCTGGACCCACACCGGGCAATCAAGATCGAGCTTGCGGATCATGCGCGAGAGGATCTCGGCTGGCAGAAAATGCGTACAGATGATCGCGTCGGGGCGGCGGGCCCGGATTTCCTGGCGTAGCGGGCGCGTCGACAGGCGCTCCACGGCGCGGCGCAGGCGCTGCATCCGGCTGTCTGGCGCGGCTTCGTTGGTGGCGTGATAGAGATAGCCCCAGACCGCAGGCAGGCGTTCGACGAGGCTGAGGTAGGAATCGGTGTAGAGCTTGCGGAACCCGGCAGAGACGAAATCCATCACATCGAGGTGGGTTGCCGTTACGTCGCCGAGGCCTTCGGCATAGGTGCACAGGGCTTCTGCGGCACGCATATGGCCGGCACCAGCCGAGACGGAGAGCAGCAGGATGTTGCGGTGGGGCATGGAAGCAGCCTGTAACAGAGCATGGGAATGTACAGGCTACCTGACTTGGCCGGCTGGAGGAACGGCAGAGGGACGGACGGGAAGGTGCGGCTGCGGCCAACGAAAAAAGCTGGCAACTGACGTATGCCGGTTTTGCAGGGAAAGGAACTGGTGTGTGCTCAGAATTCCACTGTGGCACTCACATTCAGGGTGCGTGGCTCGCTCTGCACCAAGTAGCCGCCAGTTTGTGCTCGGGCTGCTAGGGGAATCTTGTGGCGTGTGTATTGATGTTGCCGCCGGTGCTCATCTTTCTGCGGGCTTGTCGCAGAATGTTGCGCAAGGGCTAGGAATCAAAGCTCTCCGGGGTCTACATCAAGATGCCAGCGTAATTCTCGCGGCACCTTCATTTCGTAGAGCAGGAGCATCCATGCATTCAGCATGGTCTGCAAAGCGGGGCGGGATTCGCATTCCACGACGAGCTGGGCGCGTTCCATGCGTGCGCGGCGCACCAGGCGCATCGGAATCACGTCGTACAGGCGCACCGGGCTTTGCAAGGTGGCAGCGAGTGTGCGGGTCTCCTCGAGAAACGCAATGGCCTGTTCGAGCTCTGGCGCTTCGGCGCGCAGCACGGCGTGATATGAGTAGGGCGGGAAGCCGGCGAGGCGGCGGTCTGCCAGCTCGCGCTTGGCGAAGCCCTGATAATCGCGACGCGCCAGATGTTCGTAGAGCGGATGCTCGGGGAATTCCGTCTGCACAAAGACTTCGCCAGGCAGTTCGCCGCGTCCGCTGCGCCCGGCCACCTGCATGAGCTGCTGGAACAGGCGCTCTGGCGCGCGGTAGTCCGCTGCATACAGCCCAGCGTCTGCGCCTACGATGCCAACCAGCGTGAGCTTGGGGAAATCGTGCCCCTTGGCGAGCATCTGCGTGCCGACGAGGATGTCGATTTCACAGCGCTCGATGCGCCCGCGAACTTCCTCCCACTGTGCGGGAGTGCGCACCGAGTCACGGTCTACACGTTCGATACGGGCTTCCGGGAAATATTCGACGAGCCTCTCTTCAAGGCGCTGTGTGCCGCGGCCAAAGGCGTGCATGTCCTGGCTGCCGCAATCCGGGCAGGCTTTGGGTACCTGCGATTCACTGCCGCAATGGTGGCAGCGCAGGCGCGAATCCGCAGCGTGATAGACCTGGTTGGCCGAACAGTGCGGGCAGGTGCTGACCCAGCCGCACTGGCCACACGCAACGACGGGGGCGTAGCCGCGCCGGTTCAGGAAGATCAGGCTCTGCTCATGGCGCTCAAGGCGTTCGCGGATGGCTTTGACAAGCACAGGGGAAATGCCGTTGTCAAGCTTGATGCGGCGCGTGTCGATGCGCCGCAATGTCGGGGGGTGTTCCGCCACCGCCGGATTTGGCAGGTCCAGGCGCGTGTAGTGGCCAGCTTCGGCGTGCGACCAGGTTTCCAGCGAGGGGGTGGCCGAGCCCAGCACGATCGGCAGCTTTTCGTGGTGGGCCCGCCAGATGGCGAGGTCGCGTGCCGAGTAGCGCAGGCCCTCCTGCTGCTTGAAAGACGTATCGTGCTCTTCGTCGATGACGATCAGGCCGAGGCGGGGCAGCGGCACGAAGACTGACAGGCGGGTACCCAGCACAATGTCTGCCTCGCCACGCAGGGCACGCACGAAGCCATGCGAGCGGGCGCCGTCAGCCAGACCACTGTGCAGCACCACCAGATTGGCGCCGGGAAAGCGGCTTGCCACGCGCTCCTGCAACTGCGGGGTGAGGCCGATTTCCGGCACCAGCATCAGCGCCTGCTTGCCGGCGGCAAGGGTTTGCGCGATGAGATGCAGATAGACCTCGGTCTTGCCGCTTCCGGTCACGCCAAACAACAGAAAGGCTGCGTAGGCGCCGAGCTTTGCCTGCACCTGTGCCACGGCTGCGGCCTGCGGCGGATTCAGGGACAGGGCACCGATGGGTTCGCGTTCCCCTGCCTGGGCGACGGTTTCCAGCCAGCCGCGCTGGCGTGCTTCACGAATTGCTGACGAAGCGTCGCCTTCCAGGTCGCCGAGTAGCTGACTGCGCCGGCGGGCACCGGCTGACTGTACGGCCAGAACGGCTGCGAGTGCCCGCGTGAGTTTTTTGGACTCGCCCAGCGCGGTGCGCCCGGCGGCGGTGGTGGCAAACCAGGGGTCTTCCTCGCGGGGTAGGCGCACGGCGCGGCGGATGCCCGGTGGCAGCGCCGAGGAGATGACTTCCCCGAGCGGGTGCTGATAGTAACGTGCCGCGAATTGGGTGAGTGCCAGCCAGCTTGCTGGCAGCGGAGGGACGTCAAGAATTTCGAGCACCGGCTTGAGCCGCTCGACGGGCAGACTGTCGGCGGGCGAGAGCTCGACGATCACGCCGGTCTTTTCTCCCGTGCCAAACGGCAGGCGCACGCAGCGACCGACTGCCGGTCGGGTTTCCGGCCCGGCCAGGTAATCGAACAGGCGTGGTTTGGGCAGTGGGAGGGCCACTCGAACGACGATAGCCAATGCAACCTCTTTGTTATGAATCAGTAACTTAGTCTTCAAATATGAAGTGGTTTAGGTGGACCATTGTGCAAGGTCTTGCAGCGTCGCTGCGTTCACGGTTGTCCACAGCGCCTGTGGATAAAAATGTGAGTATTGTGCTGTGGCTTTGTGGCTAAAGTGGACTTGCGTGAACCCAATGATTCGTGCTAGTGCGCAAAAACGAAGAAAAAACATTTAAAAATCAGTGCGTTGTGTTTTTTGACGTTTTTTCATGAGTTATCGTGCCGAATCGCGGGTCGACGTTTGCCTGTTGTGCATAAGTCAAGACCCCACTGGCCTCCGGCGAGGCGTTTTTTCTGAATCGGGGTCGTGACGGTTTGTGCCAACCATACAGTGACAAGGGTTTCCGCGTCATCGATTTGCAACATCGGCGTGTTTGGCTGCTTCCGCCGTGTTACCGGCGCGCAAGGCACGACTGTGGCTGTGCACGGTATCGACCAGAACACGCACATTGTCATGCGGGGTGTGCTGCGAAATGCCATGCCCGAGATTGAACACGTGGCCCGTGCAGTTGCCCACTGCATCAAGGATTGAGCGGGTTTCCGCAGCCACATTCTGGGGGCTTCCGAAGAGAACGCCCGGATCGAGATTACCCTGCAGGGCAACGCGGCCTCCCACAAGGGTATGGGCTTGCGCCAGATCAACAGTCCAATCGAGCCCGAGTGCGTCGCATCCGGTATCTGCCAGATCACTCAGCCATTGTCCGCCGCCCTTGGTAAACAGGATCACGGGGACGCGTTCGCCGTCGTGTTCGCGCTGCAGCCCGGCAACGATCTGGCGCATGTAGGCGAGCGAAAACTCGTGATAGGCCGGGGTGCTCAGGATGCCGCCCCAGGTATCGAAAATCATGACGGCCTGGGCGCCATGCTCGATCTGGGTGTTCAGATAACGGGTGACGGAAGCTGCGGTGACGGAAAGGATGTGATGCAGCAGGTCGGGCCGCGAGTACAGCATTGTCTTGATATGCCGGAAATCATCCGAGCTGCCGCCTTCCACCATGTAGCAGGCGAGAGTGAAGGGGCTGCCGGAAAAGCCGATCAGGGGGACGCTGTCCTTGAGGGCATGGCGGATTTCGCTGACGGCATCAAACACATAGCGCAATTTTTCCAGTGGCGCCTCGTTAAGCGCCAGGATCTGGTCTTCGTGACGCAGTGCCGTGGCAAACCGCGGCCCCTCGCCTTCAACGAAGCTCAGGCCCAGCCCCATGGCATCCGGCACGGTGAGAATGTCGGAGAACAGGATGGCGGCGTCCAGCGGGAAGCGCGCCAGCGGTTGCAGGGTGACTTCGGTGGCCAGTGCCGGGCTCTGGCAGAGTTCCATGAAGCTGCCGGCACGCTCGCGCGTGGAGCGGTATTCCGGCAGGTACCGGCCGGCCTGGCGCATCAGCCAGACCGGCGTATAGTCGGTGGGCTGGCGCAGCAGCGCGCGCAACAGGGTGTCGTTGACAGGTCTGGTCATTATGGTCGGAAATGGGGTTGGGGTAACCGATTCTAGTCTGTCGGCTCACGCTTGTCGTCGGGGGTGCTGCGCAAACTGCTAACATCACTGCTTTACAGCCTGAACATCCCATCGTGCGTCTGTTCCGTCTCCTCAGGATATTTATCATTGCGCGGCGGTTTGGCCTGGATCAGATGATCCTTGACCATGCCACCAATACCCACATTGGCGGGTGGGTTTTTCACCTGCTGCCCGCGCGCAAATTCACCGAGCCGCGTGCCGTGCGTCTGCGCTTGGCGCTTGAGTCGCTGGGGCCGATTTTCGTCAAGTTCGGTCAGCTGCTGTCAACACGCCGTGATCTGCTGCCGCTGGATCTCGCCGATGAGCTGGCGAAGCTGCAGGATCAGGTACCGCCGTTTCCGTCAGCGCAGGCGCTGGAGGTGTTGCAGTCCGAGTACGGCAAGCCGGCCACCGAGGTGTTCCGGAATTTCGAGATCGTGCCAGTCGCTTCCGCCTCTGTGGCGCAGGTGCATTTTGCCGAGTTGCCGGATGGCACCGAGGTCGCCGTGAAGGTGTTGCGGCCCGGCATCGAGCCGGTGATCGCGCATGATCTGGCCCTGATGGATGGAGCCGCCTTCCTGATCGAACGTCTGTGGCGTGAAGGCCGCCGCTTCAAGCCTCGCGAGCTGGTGGCCGAATACGCCAAGCATCTCGAGGATGAGCTGGACATGCTGCGCGAGACGGCCAACTGCTCGCAGCTGCGGCGCAATTTCGAGAATTCTCCGCTGCTGCAGGTGCCCCAGGTGTATTGGGACTACTGCACCCGCAAGGTCATGGTGATGCAGCGCATGCACGGCACGCCGGTCTCGCAGATCGATGTGCTGCGCGCCCAGGGGGTGGATATCAAGGCGCTTGCGCAGGCTGGGGTGGAGATCTTCTTCACGCAGATCTTCCGCGATGGCTATTTCCATGCCGACATGCACCCGGGCAACATCCTGGTGGCCCCGAACGGCCAGTACATCGCGCTGGACTTCGGCATCATGGGTACCCTCAACGATACCGACAAGGCCTATCTGGCGCAGAATTTCCTGGCCTTCTTCCGGCGTGACTACCGGCGCGTGGCGCAGGCCCATATCGACGCCGGCTGGGTGCCCGCCGATGTGCGCGTGGATGAGTTCGAATCGGCGATCCGTTCGGTGTGTGAGCCGATCTTTGCACGCCCGCTCAAAGACATCTCCTTTGGCAAGACCCTGCTGCGCCTGTTCCAGACCGCGCGCCGTTTCGAGATGGAAGTGCAGCCGCAACTGGCGATGCTGCAGAAGACCCTCCTGAATATCGAAGGCCTGGGGCGTGAGCTCGATCCCGAACTCGATCTGTGGCAAACCGCCAAACCTTTCCTCGAACGCTGGATGAGCGAGCAGATCGGCTGGCGTGCCTTCCTGCGCCATGCCACGGAGGAAGCGCCGGGCTGGGCAGCCTCCCTGCCGCAGTTGCCACGCCTGTTGCATCAGGCGCTGGCGGCGCGCACACCGCGCGAGGAAAGTGCCTATCATGCCGAACTGCTGCGCCAGCAGCGCTGGCAGAGTCGCTGGCTGGGGGTGCTGTCAGCTGCGGTATTGCTGCTCTCCGTGCTGGAACTGCTGTCGTGGTGGTGGCACTGATTTTTCCCGGTGCCGCCTTGCCCGTACCCGGCGACAAGCTGTTGCGTCGGCATAAACCTTGCATTGAATGAGCGCTGCGCGAGACGGTGTCACAGGTATAATCCGCGCGGGGGCGGGTGCGCTTGCAACCCGGGTGATCAAGCCGGTTTCCATTGACGGGGTTTCTCGATGCAGCTCTTGCTGTTTGTCATCATCTATTGGCTGATCTCGATCGGCATCGGTCTGTACGCCGCCTTGCGCGTGCACAACACCACTGATTATGCGGTGGCTGGCCGGTCCCTGCCATTCTATGTCGTGACGGCGACAGTGTTCGCCACCTGGTTTGGCTCGGAAACCGTGCTCGGCATTCCCGCCAAATTTCTCAGCAATGGCCTTTCAGGCGTGGTCGAAGATCCGTTCGGCTCTTCCCTGTGTCTGATCCTCGTCGGGCTGTTTTTTGCCAAGCCTCTCTACCGGCTCAACCTGATGACCATCGGGGATTACTACCGGCTGCGTTTTGGGCGCACCGTGGAGCTGATCACCACGGTGACCATCGTGATTTCCTACCTGGGCTGGGTGGCCGCGCAGATCAAGGCGCTGGGGCTGGTGTTCTATGTGCTCTCCGATGGTGGCGTATCCCGTGAGCTGGGCATGGCACTCGGGGCCGGTTCTGTGCTGGTCTATACCCTCTTCGGTGGCATGTGGTCGGTGGCGATTACTGATTTCATCCAGATGATCGTGATCGTCATCGGTCTGCTGTATATCGGATGGGACGTGGGTGAGCGCGCCGGGGGCGTCGGTCACGTCATTGCGCATGCCCATGCAGCTGGCAAGTTCAATTTTTGGCCGGAATTCAATCTGAATTCCATAGTCATGTTCGTGGGCACCTGGATCACCATGATGCTGGGATCCATTCCGCAGCAAGACGTGTTTCAGCGCGTGCAGTCCTCAGCCAGCGAAAAGATTGCCGTGTGGGGTTCGGTCCTCGGTGGCTCGCTGTACTTCGTGTTTGCCTTCATCCCGATGTTCCTGGCCTATTGCGCGCTGCTGATCGCGCCAGAGATCGTGGCCAGGTATGCGGGCGAGGATACGCAACTGATCCTGCCCAAGCTGGTGCTCTCCGACAAGGTGCCGCTGTTTGCGCAGATCATGTTCTTCGGTGCGCTGCTTTCGGCCATCAAGAGCTGTGCCTCGGCGACCCTGCTGGCGCCGTCGGTGACCTTCTCGGAAAACTTCCTGCGTCCGATCCTCAAGTCATTCCGCCCGGATTTCACCGACCGCCAGTTCCTGCGTGGCATGCAGGTGGTGGTGCTGGTGTTTACATGCGCGGTGACGGCCTTCGCGATGCTCTCCGAGCAGTCCATCTATGATCTGGTCGGGAATGCCTACAAGATCACCCTGGTGGCGGCCTTCATTCCGCTGCTGCTGGGCGTGTATTGGAAGCGTGCCACCACACAGGGCGCCATCATGTCGATGCTCCTTGGGCTGGTCACCTGGATTACACTCGAAATCGTTGCTGCTCAGGCAACCCCGCCGGAGTGGCTGGGGGTATGGCTGCCGCATCTGGTTGGCTTCCTTGTGGCACTGGTGAGTTTCCTGGTGTTTTCCCTGTGCCCGCAGTTCATGCGTACGCCGCCGATCCCGACGCCGGAAAGCGCCCGCCAGGAACACCTGGCGCAGCATGCTCACCCGGGCGCGCATCACGGTGCGGCGCTCACCCAGCATACACCGAGCAAGCCATGATCTCTGGAGGCCCGTTTCCGCGATGAACCAGCCGGCGCCACTGCCACGCTATCTGAGTGTGGTGTGTGGTTTATTGATCCTGTATGTGTGCCTGCATCCGTTTTCCGGTTGGCGGGATAGCGGGGTGCCGCCGCTGGATTTCCTGACGGAGCCGTGGCCGAAGTACACGATCTGGTCGGATATCTGGGAGAACGTCGCCGGATACCTTCCCTTCGGCTTTGTGCTGGCGCCAGCCCTGAAGACCGGACGGCGGCCGTGGTGGATCTTCGTGCTCGTGCTGCTGATCTGTGCGGGCCTGAGCTTCAGCGTCGAATTCGTGCAGAATTACCTGCCGACACGGGTAGCCTCGAATCTCGATCTGGCCACGAATGTCCTGGGCGGGGCTATCGGCGGAATTGCGGGATTGCGCTGGGGTAAAATTTTCGATGACAACGGACTGGTGCAGCATTGGCGCTCCAGCCATGTTCTGCCGGGGCACGTCGGCGAAATGGGTCTGATCCTCGTCGGCTTGTGGTGGTTGAGCCAGCTCGAACCGACCACCACCCTGTTTGGTGACGGTGATCTTCGTGTCATTTTCGATCTGCCCGCACCGATGGAGTTCTCGGCCCAGCGCTACATGACTCTTGAATCCGCAATCGTGGCCTTCAATACGCTCGGTCTGGGCTTGCTGCTGATGCGCATCCTCAGGCACCTGCGGATCGGTGCCGTGTTGCTGGTGCTCGCTGTCGGACTAGGGCTGCGCTCACTCGCTGACTATGTTTTTATCATGCCGGCGGATCCGCTGCACTGGGCGACCACCAGTGGATTGCGTGGTCTGGTGCTCGGCCTGCTGCTGCTGGCGGCAGCGAGTCGGCTGCCACGCTGGGGGCAGCATAGCCTGGCGAGTCTGACCCTGCTGAGCCAGACCGCGCTGGTCAATGTGGCCCCCGACAACCCCTTCATCGACGCCTCGGTGCGCACCGTGCAGGCAGGTCACTTCCTGAATTTTTACGGGCTCACGCAGTTTTCCGCCGCCCTCTGGCCTTTCCTCGCGCTGGCTTACCTATCCGCCCTGGCTGGGCTGCGACGATACTGAGGGCTGTAGCGACGGCCTATGCACGCAGCCCGAAATGGCGCAGCAGTTCCGCCGTTTCGAACAGTGGCAGACCCATGATGCCTGAGTAAGAACCGCAGATTTCCGTGATAAAGGCTGCTGCAAAGCCCTGGATGCCGTAAGCGCCGGCCTTGTCGAAAGGCTCTCCGGTGGCCAGATAGCGCGTGATCTCTTCTTCGTCGAGGGCTTTGAAGGTGACGCTGCTGATCGAAAGACGGTGTTCCATCTCGCCATGGTGCGCCACGACGACTGCCGTCAGCACGCGATGGCTGCGCCCCGAGAGTTTGCGCAGGGTTTCGCGCGCATGCTGTTCGTTCTGCGGTTTGCCGATGATCTCGCCATCCAGGTCGAGCGTCGTGTCTGCAGCCAGGATCGGGCGTTCCGGCAGGTTCCGCCATTGGGAGCGGCGCAGGGCGCCCTCGGCCTTGGCACGGGCAACCCGTACGACGTAATCGACAGGTGCTTCATTCGGCAAAGCCGCTTCGGAAATATCTTCATCCTCGCGCGGCGGGGCACGAAAAAACAGTACGTCGAACTTGACCCCGATCTGGGTCAGCAGCTCACGGCGACGTGGACTGCTCGACGCCAGGTGAATGCAGGTGGGCAGCTTTTCCATCGTTGGCTTGCGGATTACTCGCGATGATAGGGGTGATTATTCAGCAGGCTCCAGGCGCGATAAAGGGCCTCGGCAAGCAGCACGCGCACCATTGCATGGGGCAACGTCAGGCTTGAGAGGCGCAGTTTTTCACGCGCCTCGCCTTTGAAGCTTGGGTCCAGGCCATCCGGCCCGCCAATCACGAAGGCCACATCGTCGCCTTCCTGCATCCACTTGCGCATGCGCTCGGAGAGCTGGCGGGTGGTGACATCGTCGCCATGCTCGTCGAGAATCACGAGACGGCGCCGGGCAGGCAGAGCAGCGCGCAGGCGATCAGCCTCCGCAGCCATCATCGCAGCAGGTGTCTTGCCGGTGCTGCGGGGTTCGGCCTTGACCTCAAGGAGATCCATCGGGCAGTCGCGCGGCAGGCGCTTGGCAAACTCCGCATAGCCGGTCTCGATCCAGCCCGGCATGCGGGTGCCGACTGCGGCGATGATCAGCCTCATTGCTTCTGGGCGGCTTCGGTCTCGGCGATCAGCTTGCGGCGCTTGCCCGGCGTGGTGGCCCACAGCTCTTCGAGGTTGTAGTACTCGCGGACTGCTGGCTGCATGACGTGGACGACCACATCGCCAAGGTCGACAAGCACCCATTCACCGGTTTCTTCGCCTTCGACGCTGATGACTTCGCCGCCAGCCTCCTTGACCTTCACCTGCACGTGGTTGGCCAAGGCGCGGGTCTGCCGGTTGGAAGTGCCACTGGCGATGACGACGCGATCGAACAGGGAAGTGAGTTTGGTGACGTTGATGACTTCGATATCGACGGCTTTGACGTCTTCGAGGGCATCAACCACAATTTTCTGCAACTTGCGAATATCCATGTGGGTCTGGTTGGGTCTAGCGTGAATAGAGATGATGGGTTTGAATATAGTCCAGAACTGCCTCGGGCAGCAAAAACCTGGCCTCGTCGCCATGCCCCAGGGCGTGGCGGATAAGGGTGGCCGAGATT
Source organism: Rhodocyclaceae bacterium UBA1310 (assembly GCA_002307175.1). Taxonomy (GTDB): domain Bacteria; phylum Pseudomonadota; class Gammaproteobacteria; order Burkholderiales; family Rhodocyclaceae; genus Uliginosibacterium. Next base: position 232 of record DBTS01000076.1, on the reverse strand, counting down.
TCCAGTGACGGAATGGTAAACGGCACGATGCTGCCATAGGCCCAGCTTTGCAGCACCTGCGGATTCTGGCTGAGGCGGTCCGGGCATTCTTCCGCCAGCTCGCCGCCGTACAAGGCATCGGCCAGTACATAGCCCGGCCGTGTGGCCACTGCAATGTGTGCCAGGCGGAAAATTTCGCGCCAGCGATGCCAGCCGGCCAGTCCAAGAAAGGCATCCGCACCGAGGATCAGTA
>DBTS01000131.1 GCA_002307175.1 Rhodocyclaceae bacterium UBA1310 | reverse complement strand
GTAAGATCATGAACAGCTTCTAAGACTATCGAGTAACCATGAACAAGCAGGACTGCCAGTTTGATCAGGCTGGATTCACGCTAAAGCGCCAGCGCCTGGCTTAAACAGGCTTCAGCAGTTTGCCGGTTGCTGGCTTCCTGCTCAGCTATGGTTTGCAGATACAGAACGCAGGGGTACTCAAGATCATTGGACGTGGTGAAAGCAGGGGCTCGCAGTTGGCAAGAGAATGAAGTCTGGCATTGCAACGACGAGGGATAGCGCCAGATCACGTGGGAGCAGGACTCCCAAAGCACAAATGCAGCCCCCTGGATGGGGGCTTACCATTTCTTTGCTAGAGCTTGAACTTGGCAACGGCAGCATGGATGCCCTGTGCCATGCCCGACAATGACGTAACAGACAAGTTGGTGCCTTGTACCGCTTTGTCTGCCTCTTCCAGCATGGAAGCAATACGCTCGACGTTCGCCGCGATACTGTTGCTGGCCGAAGTCTGTTCTGAGGTGGCGTGCGCAACATCGCGGATTTTCGCAAGGGTGGCGTCCGCGCCCTGTTCGATGACACGCAACGATTCCGCTGCATCATCGGCAGCCTTCATCCCCTTGGCTACCTGAGGGGCGACGGCCTGCATACTGGCCACAACCTGCGATGTATCGTCCTGGACGGCCTGAATGGTATTGGCGATCTCGTTGGTGGCCAGAGATGTCCGCTCGGCAAGCTTGCGTACCTCGTCGGCGACAACGGCGAAGCCTCTTCCTTGTTCGCCCGCACGGGCAGCCTCAATGGCGGCATTCAATGCCAGCAGGTTGGTTTGATCGGCGATTTCCCGAATAACATTGGCAACACCGCCAATCTGTCGAGTACGCTCTGCCAGCCCTGAAATCTGTTGGGACGCGGCTTCTATCTTGACAGATATCTGCTCGATTTCGCTGGCGGCCGTTTCGACCTGAATTCCTCCGTTCTTGGCGAGTTCAGCTGCGTGGGCCGAATTTTGTTCGGTTTCACGTACGCTGTCACCGATCATGTTGATGCTGACCACCATTTCCTCGACAGCGGCTGCGGTCGAGGATGTTGCTTCGGACGAATGTGCGGAAGCTTGGCTGATTTCGTTCATGGTAGCTTGGATGCCAAAGGCCGTGGTCCTGACCGACTCTGCCCTCTCCATCACGTCACGAATCATCCGACTCAAGCTGCCTTGCATGTCGGCCAGCGATGCTAACAAACTGCCTTGCGGGGCGTTCTGGATCTGACGATTCAGATGCCCAGCAGCAATGCTGCGTGTCATCTCAGCGCAGTAGTCTGGTTCACCGCCCAATTGGCGATAAATGCTGCGGGCGAAATAGACGGTCAGCGTAGCGGTGAAGGCGAGCAAGAGGATGCCGGCAATTAGCATTTCGCGAGCGTATGAGTTGTACTTCGATTCGATGTCGTCTAGGAAGAACCCCGTGGCGATCGTCCATCTCCACGGCTCGAAGCGGGTTACGCCATTGAGTTTCGGGGTCTTGTCCTCAAGCTTGGCGCCAGGCTTGGCCATTGCAATTTCAACGAAGGCAAATTTTCCTTGAGCCGCCATGGCTTGGGCATAAGCCTCTGCGTTGACTGGGTCCGTCTTGCCAATTCGATCTGGGCGGATGTGTGTCAGGATGACATTCTGGTCGTCGCGGACGAAAATGTAGGCACCCTTCTCGTTCTGCATGCCCATCAGCGCGTTGATCGCTGCGGCCTGGGCTTCCGGTTGCGTCATTTTTCCGGTACTTTCCAGATCATGATAGCGCTTGGCAAGCGTGATCGACATCTTGAGCAGGTTATCGATCTGGTCACGACGCTCTTCCATCATGCTTGTGTGCAGGCTGCGCAGGCCCATGCCTCCAAGAATGAGCAAGCCCAGGACACTGCAGATGACGATGATTCCAAGTCGTACCGAGAGCTTCATGAGGAGGTCTCCACAAAAAACAGAAACAGGCAGGCAGGAGGCTCACTTCGTGCTCTCCACCTGTCACAGCGGATCTATCGTAAATATTTATAGCACGTTATGTTGTTGATTGAAAAAATAGCTTAGTGCGTAGTGGATTAGGCTTTTGAGCGCATTGATGAACATGTGTCCTGAGTCACCCTGTTGCGAAGACGGCCGATCTGCTCAATCTCGACCTCCACAACATCTCCGTCGTTCATGAAGAGTGGTGGCGTGCGTTTCTTCCCGACGCCCCCAGGAGACCCAGTGATCATCACGTCGCCCGGAGACAGCGCACTGAAGGTGCTGATATACGCGATCAACTCCGGGATGGAGTGAATCATGTTGCCCGTGTTGTCATCCTGCACTTTCTGCCCGTTCAGATAGGTACGAATGCCAAGGGCGTGTGGGTCGGTGATCTCATCCGAGGTAACCAGCCAGGGGCCAAAAGCGCCGGTCTGTGGCCAGTTCTTGCCCGCCGTAAACCATGTGTATTGCCAGTCCCGGACAGACCCATCCATGTAGCAACTGTAGCCAGCGATGTGTGAGATAGCCTCTTCCTTTGAAATGCCCTTCCCGCCGTTTCCAATGACAACAGCAAGTTCCCCCTCATAGTCAAACTCGCTGGTAAAGGCAGGTTTGAGAACCGGGCAGGCGTGCCCAGTCTGGGAATCCGGGAAGCGAATGAAAATCGTCGGAGCATTGTTGGTTTCTCCGAACTCCTGTCGCTTGTCCGCATAGTTCATCCCCACGCAGAAAATCTTGTTCGGCGTCTCTATGACTGGCAGGAAGTCTACGTCTGACTCGGTGTAATCAGGGCGACAGTCCAGATATTGGCGCGCTTCGGCGACACCCCCATCCGCCAGCAAAGTCTTGATGTCGGGGTATTGGTCACCAAGCCTGCTCCCCAAGTCGACAATGCCACCATTGACGTATGCCCCATAGCTTTTGCGGGGAGCCACGTTTGTTTTTGCTACAAAACTGACCAGCTTCATTTTCTTTCCTCGATACCGGGATCAGATCCCACTGCAGACAGAATTACCAGGAAGGCGGTTAACCATGTCTTGGATGCCGATTTCGACAGAGTTTCCCGAGGTTGTCTGTTACTCAGCGGTCCATCGCATAGTTCATCGCCAACCACCAGCATGCCGTTCGACAGGCACACCAGGATTTCCTCTGTGACCTCTAGCCAAGCCATGTATCTCTCCAGCCGTTGCTTATTACGTGTAGAAGAAAGGCGACTGGCTGCGCACAGCCAATCGCACACACCTGTCAGGATTAGGGTGAAATCTCTTCAAGTGAGCGATTGGTTGTCTCAATCATCCGCGTTGCGGCAATCAAGCCCACGATGGTGGAGAGCGCAAACATCATAAAGACCGCTGCAATACCGTAGCCTGTAAGGATAAATCCCACGATTGCTGGCGCCGCGGCAGAAGCAGCACGCAACCATGACGTGGCCAACCCTGTGCCGATGGCGCGCATGCGCGTGGGGTAAATTTCCGGCGTATAGAGATATAGCATCACTGTCGTAGTTCCCATCACTGCATATGCTGTCGAGCCTAGTGCCATTACCGACCACGCGCTGCCAGTACCGAAAATGCTGAGGATCGCCAACAACAAACCACACAGTACAAAGGTGGCGCATGCCCAGTTTCGGCGGCCTACTCTATCTATCAGGAAGGCACAGGCGAGTACGGCGCAGGTGCTGAGCACATTGGACACCGAGGCCATGCGCAGTGACTCGGCGAGCGGCAGGTGATAGACCGTTTTGTACAGGCTGGGGAGCCAGTTGTTGATGCCATTTGCCACGAAGTAGGAACTAGCCCACAGCACCCAGACGATCAGCGTGCGGCCGCGATAGACGGACGAGAACAGTTCTTTCCAGGATGCCTTGCGTTGGTTGCGCAAGCGGTCTTTCATTTCAGCAATGCGTTTGGCAACCTCATCCTTATCCATCGTCGTATCGAAATTGCGCCGTGAGGAGCATGCTTCAATACTCTCGATGACTCGCTCCGCCTCATCCAGGCGACCTTTGCCGATGAGCCAGCGCGGAGACTCGGGCAAGCGGTAGATCAGGAACGCTATCATCAATCCAGGAATACCGCCGACAAGGAACATGTATTCCCAGCCGAAGTGTGGAACGACAAATGCTCCGATCTGCGCGGCGCCAAGCAGCCCAAGGGGAAATATCAGTTCATAGAGGATGAAGAAGCGTCCGCGTCCCTGCGCTTGAGATAGCTCATTGATGTAGGCGGCCGCAACCGGGACCTCCCCGCCCACGCCGATCCCCTGGATGACGCGAGCAAGAAACAGCATTTCGAAATTGCCGGTGACGCTGCAGGCAATGCTCATCACAGACATCAACCCTACGGTTGTGGCTGCTGCACGGACTCGACCCGTTCGCTCAGCCATCGACCCAAACACCAAAGCTCCAACAACCTGCCCCAGATATCCGGCCGCAATCAGAAAGCCAATATGCGTGGCTTTCAGGTGCCAGAGGCCAATCAGCACCGGCATGACGAATGCCAGTGACAAGGCATCAAATGCATCGAAGAACGTGGCGCTACCCATGATAACGCGGGACTTTGTATGCCATCGGCAAAAAGGGATATTCTCAATGCGGAACAATAATTGGGCAGAGCGATTGAGAGTTCCTGCGTTGGCGTCTGTCGAGTCGAGGATGTTGCCTTGTAAAACAAGTTCTGAGGTAATGCTCATGTCTCCTCCAGATTGACTACAGCGTCCGGTTCATCGTTAAAACTGGACATTCGGGCTAGCTGCCGGGGTCTTTGCCCACTTTTGACAGAACGCCAATCGCTCAAGTCACTGCCGATTATGGGGTGATCAATATAATTCCCGATAGGACGGCTGAACCCTATTGCATTTGTGTCAGATCTTCTGGCACATAGCGAGCCTATAGATTTCGGTTGCCCTGATCTGGCAGCAGGTTATTGGCAGTGGAGTTAGATGGTCACTCCACTGCACGTTTTCCTGTGTTTAACCAAGCTTGGAGACTCGTATTACTTGATGATGCCGGCCTCGCGCAGTGCATTGGCGATTTCAACATCCGCCCCAGGAGCCAGCGGCAGCAGCGGCGAACGCACGGTCGCGTGTTCGAGGATGCCACGAGCCACCAATGCATGCTTGAGTGCCACGGTTCCTTCCATGTGGGAGCCACGGTGATAGACCGCCTTGGTTACCGGAAGCAGACGATCATGGACTGCGCGTGCAGCCTTGTAGTCGCGGGCCTTGCCTGCCTTGATCAGTTCCACCAGAAGTTCCGGTGCGATGTTGCCGTAGCCGACCAGCAGACCATCGACGTCAAACATGGTGTGCAGCAGGTACTCGTCGTGACAGCTCAGAATCTGCAGATCGGGTCGTTCGCGGCGAATGACAGGGATTTCCGTATCCCAACGGCGCATGTTGCGCACCCCGTTTTTCATGGCGAATACCCCAGGCTGCGCCGAGATTTCGAGCATTGTTTCGAGGTTGTAGGTGCACTTCGTGACGTCGGGATACTGGAACAGAATCAGTGGCAGGCCACTGGTCTCATAGACCTGACGGTACTTGTCCTGCGGCGCGCCCTTTTGATAGCCAAAACGCAACCAGCCGTGGGATGGATACAACAGACCGGCAGATGCACCAACCTTGACTGCACGCTTGGCTTCTTCGGCCGCGACGGCAGTACCTTCTAGCGTGATCCCCGCAATAATGGGGATTTCGCCCTTGACCGATTCGACAAAGGCCTCGATGACCTTCATCTGCTCGTCCTGAGACATAAACGTGCCTTCACCCGCATGGCCCAAGACGGTCAGGCTTTTGACTCCATCAATGCTGGCCAACCAGGCGCCAAGCTTCTTGATCGCGGCAAAATCGACTGCGCCATCACGGGTAAATGGGGTGACCGGGGCGGGGTTCAGACCACGCAGATCAATGTTGATGTTCTTCATGTCTATCCTTTCAATTTCAGATGAATGGGCCCGGACGTTTGCCAAAGTCCTCGGGGCTGCAACCGAATGCTTCGCTTCCCGTCTGCGTCTTATCTGACGCCCTGGAAAACTTGCATGCGTTGCAGTCTAGGAATCACCTAGCCATACCGGAAGATGCAGAACGAACATTTCAGCTATACTAAATTAGTATGTGTCGATTAGAGAAATTTATGAACCACGCGGCCTGGAAAATCTTCATTGATGCAGTGGAAAGAGGAAGCCTTAGCAAGGTCGCGGCTGCCCACGGCACCAGTCAGCCCCACATCAGTCGTCTGATCGGTGAGCTAGAGCAGGAGTGCGGAGGGCGCCTATTTCAGCGCACGGGGCGTGGGGTCGTGCTGACCGAATTGGGTTTGCGCATCGCCCCAAAGGTGCGTGCTTGGCTTGCCTGCACGGATCAGCTTGTCAATGACATCCATACTTCGGCGGGAACGCCTATTGGCACTGTACGCATCGGCTGCCTGCCTTCCATTGAGCATCCGCTGGTTACAACGCTTTACTACAGGCTTCGTGAAAGATATCCGTTAGTTCAGATATCCGTGCGCGAGGGGCAGGGTGCGCAACTTGAGACCTGGCTCGAAGACGGTAGCGTCGACCTCGCCATCCTCTATCGCAGTAGCCCAGTCGCGCGCAATGGGGATACCTATCTCGTCCGGACACCAACCTATCTAGTCGGTGCTGTCGGCGATACGCTGACGGCTCAGCCTACAATCCCCTTTGCCTCGCTCCACAACCTGCCGTTTGTACTGTTTTGCCGTCCAAGCAGTTGGCGTAACATGCTCGATCAAATGGCATATGAACATAGCATTTCAATAAATGTAGCACTTGAGGCGAACTCTCTTTCTCTGCAAACCCACATCGTTGCAGCAGGTGGCATGTATGCTCTGCTAGGGCCTTATGCGATATCTGCTGCGACGAAAGTAGCCCCGTTGCAGGCAACCCAGGTGATCAATCCGGTCATTCATAGGCATATTGCACTGGCCATGTCGCGCCATGGCGAACTTACCCATGCCTGCAAGACGGTCATGCAGCTGTTGAAGGAGATAGTGAGCCTCAACGACATCCATCTTGCTGCGCCCGGAATGCTTTCCGTTATATCAGACGCCCAGGATGCTACCGTTTCATAGCGTATCGAAACGTGAAAGGCCGGCGCGCTGCAATGACATTTGGCTATTTTTTTGAATGGTTCTGGAAGTTTGCTTGCATGGCATGACCTCTGTGTTGTGGCTGGCTGTCTAGGTAACGTGAGGTATTCATGTAAAATTTCCTTGCGGTTCGTTGCGAGAAAATTCTACTCCTGAATCACTCCACGTTCAGGGAGGATTGCCGATCTTCATCCCGCATGTCATTCAGATCGTACAAAGCAGAAAGTGGGTATCACAGCGCACAGGCTGGGTAGCCTCTGTCAGCACCTGCGTGTCACGTAAGAGATCTTGTAGGTCTTACCTGTCCGCACGATATGTGCAAAACCAAGTTCGCCAAGGTGCATGCCAGCGATAAGAGTCTTGTCTGAGCTGACAATATCCAATAGTTTGGATCGCGTGTCGGCGGAAAGAAGCGGATCTTGGTCGAATGCAATGGATACGTCAGGGCGAGTAATCTGGATTTGGGGAAAATGAACGATATCCCCCCAAATCAGCAGACTATGATCATCGGATTCGAGGCGATAACCGGAATGCCCTGCGGTATGCCCCAGAAGGGGCATCGCACTGATGCCAGGGAGAACTTCGTTATCAGTAAACGTGCGCATCTTCTCCCGATACTTCTCGAACACCTTTCGAGCGATCAGAAAGTTTCCGCGAGCGCGCTCACTCGCTCGGCTGAGATTGCTATCGTCCTCCCAAAAAGAAACCTCATGCTGGTGGGTCACTAACTCTGCATCGGGAAAGGCTGCTTCCCCTGACGAATCGAGCAGCCCCCCGACATGATCGGGGTGCGCATGGGTCAGAAGAATCGTGTCAATGTCGGAGGGTTGCACGCCAGCAAGTGCAAGATTCACTTTCAGCTTGCCGCCCCATTCCTTGAATCCCCCCGCGCCCGCATCAATCAAGATCGTACGGCCACGGCCACGAACCAGGTAACAATTGATATGAATAGAAGATGGATCGTTCACCCCTGCGTTTTGCTGCAGTTTTGACGCATCCATTGGATCGATATTGGAGAGCAAATCCAGACTCGCGGAAAGGTATCCATCACTGATAGCCGTGATCGAAAACTCTCCAATCTGCTGGCTTGGAAATTTCATGTTGTTCATTGCTGTATTCCTGGCAAGTAATCAGTTACGCGCATGAATAGCAAGCGCCGCATAGCCAAAGCAACGAATGCGTGCGGTAAGGCCCGTATTTCGCTTTATGATTTCATCCAGTCTTTCCATAAACGAATCCATGACAGCTTTGGTCCTGAACGGCTCAAGGCGGTATTTGATTTCCGCAAATGCCGGATGACCTCGACCATGACGAACGGCAACATAGATGATGTGCACGTTATCCAGTGCCGCATTCAGAATCATGGTGCAAAGATGGGTGCATTGATCGGTAAGTTCTGAAAGACTTCCCTCTGGTGGCATCTTTTCCGCCGGGATATAAATCGTGACGTTGGGCATTTAAGTTCTACCGTAACGCTTGGGGGATATGTCGCTGCCACTCGTCAATTGCGCTGTTATCGGCGCATAGAGATGAACGCCCTTCGGAGGATGCGCCAAGCCTGGATCAATGGAGCACCTCCGCTTCGCTAGCCACCAATTTTCAGGGGACTTTTCCAGTGCGACTGCACGCATCTGATAAGGCGTGAGGCCCATCTCGATGAGCGGTTCGGGGCCGATTGCACTCAAAACCAGATGTTCGTCTTCACCGATAGCAGGGGCACGATCAATACCGATATAAAGATTGCGGTGCCAATCAGTGATGTGCTGCTGCCAGCGAGCAAAATTGCCGCCGCCTTTTTGACGATATTCATCTCCTTGAAGAATATCGAGATTGTCGATTGAATGAATAGCGAGGTAGACGGGGCAGTCGGCGCTCAAGGCCTTGAAGCGCTGAGAAGTATGGAACCCACCCACTGAAATGAGCGCAGGCAGTTTTTCCAGACTATAGAAATCATTCCACTCTGCTTCGCTGGCTGGATCAGCAAAGCTGCATTCGACGGTATAGATCATCAGATCACTTGTGACCGGGCGCTTTGTGCGCCGGCCCTCCTTGTTGAAGTTTCATCATGGTATGGCCGTGATCTCGGCGTATAAAACGATTTTTCGGTATGCTTCGATGACAAAAAATCAAGGTAAGCTGGATGTCTAGCTCTTGACGAGGAACGACCAATGCGCAGGAAGATCCCCAGTAGCATGGCACTGATGGCATTCGAAGCGGCCGCCCGCCACGGCAGCTTCGCGCGCGCGGCCGAGGAACTATCTCTGACCGAAGGCGCCATCAGCCGCCAGATTGGCCGACTGGAAGCCTTCCTCGGGGTCACGCTGTTTGAGCGGGTCGGGAATCGTGTCAGGCTCCTGCCCAACGGGGAACGCTACGCGGCCCAGGTTCGCGAATCGCTTGACCGCCTGGATCGGGACAGTCAGTACTTGATGGGGCAGCCGAACGATGGCGCGAGCCTGGACATTGCCACCATCCCGACTTTCGCGATGCGATGGCTCATTCCTCGCTTATTCCGATTCCGGGAGAAGCATCCGAACATCACTGTGCATCTTGCCGAGTGCATGGACCCTTTCGTCCTGGCTGGAAGTGGATTCGATGCTGCCATCCATTTCGAGCATCCGGCCTGGACAGGAATGCGGATGCATCGCCTGTTGCATGAAGTGCTGGTTCCGGTTTGTCATCCTAAGCTCCTGACAGAAGGCAAAGGGACAACCGCACTAGACGACTTACCGCGCCTGCACCGGCGACAAAACCCTGAGGCTTGGCAACACTACTCCGAGGAAATTGGAATCCCGCTGACCAATCCTGCAATTGGTGCACGCTACGATCTTCATGCAATGTTGATAGAAGCCGCATTAGCTGGCCTCGGAGTAGCACTAGTACCACGCCTCTACGTTGAAACCGAACTTGCGCTAGGAAAGCTGGTCGCTCCGTGGCCAGAGGGAAAAACCATCTCCAAAACCTTCTGTCTCATCCTCCCGGAGTCGATCGGATTAAGCGCGGAGCCACTACAAGCGTTTGCTCAATGGATACTAGACGAAGCAAAGAAGGCAACGACGCTTGAGTCGTAGGAAATCTCTTTCCTCTATTTTTATTGGATAAACGGACCACGTTGCAGCTCAATCTCCGGATGGGAAAGGCATTGTCTATGGTGCAGGTATAGAGTGATCGCGACACTCAATTATTCCCGCAAGAGGGCTGGATGCCGTTATATCTCAACGAAGCAAATGTCCGAAGATTGGGGTCAGGTCCAACATTCCAACATTTTTATGGGAAGTGATATCCTTGCCGCATGACCAGACCATTGCGGATCGAGTTTTCTGGGGCGCTGTATCACGTCACTTCACATGGGGATCGGCGCGAAGATATCTATCTTGATGACGATGACCGCCTGAACTGGCTGGAGGTATTGGGAATCGTCTGCAAGCGTTTCAACTGGGTGGTGCATGCCTATTGCCTGATGAGCAATCACTACCATCTGGTGATGGAAACGCCAGACGGTAATCTGTCTGTCGGCATGCGGCACCTCAATGGTCAGTACCCACAGAACTTCAATCGCCTGCACGGCGTTGTAGGGCATCTGTTTCAGGGGCGTTTCAAGGCGGTACTGGTGCAGAAGGAAGCCCATCTGCTGGAGCTTGCCCGTTACGTGGTGCGCAACCCAATCCACCCAAGTTAAGCACTAGTCATTTCAGCAAGGTTTCTGGGTCATGTGCTTGTGAGGTTTTCTCCCTGGTGGTCGTGGCTTGGAGAGTCCCTGCCGATGCTTGTAGGTGTGGCTGGCAAGCAGCCCTA
>DBTS01000150.1 GCA_002307175.1 Rhodocyclaceae bacterium UBA1310 | reverse complement strand
TGTTGGAATGTTGGACCTGACCCCGTAGGTTTGTTTGTCGCTGAGCGTGGTGTTGATGCACGCAAAGATCCGGGCAGTCAGGTCATGCTCGTTGAGCAGGCGCCGGAACTTCAGGAGTGTGGTGGCGTCGGGCGCACTCTCACGGGCCAGATCGATCCCGACAAAGCCCCGGATCGCCTGACTGTCGTAGAGCGCATCTTCGATGCCTTCATCGGACATCCCGAAGCACTGCTGGGCAAGATACATGCGCAACATCCGCTCGAGCCCGATGGGCTGCCGTCCGCGTTGCCCGGCCTTCGGATAGAAGGGCTCAATCTCCGCACACAATGCAGCCCACGGTACCAGGATCTCCAGCTCTCCTAGAAAGCGGTCACGCCGGGTGAGGCGTTTCTTGGCCGCGTACTCCAGATCGGCAAAGCTCTGTTGCATGGCACTGCTCCGGTAATGCTTCTGGGATAAGTGTTATTGTGACGGAAAATCGTTCAGTGTGCAGATTTAATCAGTGTTTCCCTAGTTTCCGAAGGGCGCAATAACACGAATCTGAGTTAATCAGAATTTTGGTTTTGGTTTTGGTTTTGGTTTTGGTGAATTTTTAAATTTTAATAAAAATATTTGTATGGCTCCGCTCGTCGGCGGATTGCCATATTAAAATTTATTTTGTGGTAAGTTATTCATCGATTCGGTGCGCCTCGTTATTTTTGTGACGTAAATTTGAATCGGCCATATTTCTATACTTATAATTTTGTTTTTAAATTTATAAGGTGTTAGAAGTGAGCCTCTTGAAAAAAGTAGAAGTAATTTTCAAAAAAGCCTCCACAGGGCGTTCGCAGTGACTCTGGCGTCGAGAGGTCAAAACAAAACAAGAGAAAATTCACCACAGGGATGTTTGGTGCGTTTTATAGGGTCTCGTGTTTTTGAGGATGCTTTTGCGTAGTAAAAACGCTGAAGGTTTCACGACGAACCCAAGAAAAAAGCTCGTTTTTTGAGCGTTTTTTTGGAAAAAATAGTTTGCAAGAAGCTCAAGTTTTGGATGCTAAATAACTTTAATTTGGAGATGGACATGAAAAGAAATTTCCAGTCGCAAGCTCGAAAGTTTAGTTGGTTGGTTGTTTCAGGTGCGTTTTTTGTTTCGATGCAAGTGTCTGCGCAGTCTGTTAGTGTCGATCCATCAATTGAATATCAAACTATTCGTGGTTTTGGTGGTATGAATGGTGCTGGGTGGATTAATGATTTGACTACCGCTCAAGTTAATACGGCGTTTGGCACGGGGGAGGGAGCAATTGGCTTGTCAGTCATGCGGATGCGAATTGATCCTGATTCTTCCAACTGGAGTGTTCAAGTACCGACTGCCGCACGTGCAGCAGCGTTGGGAGTCACACTGTTTGCTACGCCATGGTCTCCGCCAGCCTATATGAAATCAAACAACAGTTTGATTAATGGCGGGAAATTGCTGACGAAGTACTATGATGCGTACACAACGCATCTTCTTAATTTTGCCAGCTACATGTCAAAAAATGGTGCAACACTCTACGCTATTTCACTTCAGAATGAACCGGATTGGTCTCCTGATTACGAATCTTGTAATTGGACTGGCAGCGACTTCGCGGCATTTCTGACCCAGGAGGGCTCCAAATTTGGAACGCTGAAGGTGATTGCCGGAGAAAGTGTCGGATTCACTCACTCAATGACCGATCCTATTTTGAATAGCTCTACCGCAAGTCCGCAAGTTGACATCATTGGCGGGCATTTGTACGGTGCAGTACCAACGGATTACCCTCTCGCTCGTACAAAAGGCAAAGATGTCTGGATGACAGAGCATTTGACTGATACCAACTCGGCGAATGACTGGACTTATGCGCTTCCCGTTGCGACCGAATTACATAAAAGTATGGTAGCCAATTTTAATGAATATACGTGGTGGTATGTTCGACGTAGTTATGGCTTACTTCTTGAAGATGGCACTATTAGTAAACGTGGGTACGTAATGTCTCAGTATGCGCGATTCATTCGCCCTGGGAATGTCCGTATTGGTGCTACAGTGGCACCTTATTCAGATGTGGCTGTTACTGCGTATAAAAACTCGTCGGGGCAGATTGTTATTGTGGCAGTTAATTCTGGCGCGTCGCAGAGAAGTTTGTCAGTTACTTTGAAGAGCGGGAGTGCTGTCTCTTTTACAAAGTATAGTACTTCAGAAACGTTGAGCGTTGGATATGGTGGGAAAACAACGGTCAGCAATGGCACTGCGACTCTTTGGGTGGCTCCAAAGAGTGTTACCACTTTTGTTAGCGCTGTCGGATCGTAATAATTTTCTTTTAAAGAAAACAGCTTGAAATGGGGCATCCTTTTGCTGCCGGGGGTGCCCAAAAATGGTATAAAATACCACTACTGTCAAAAACAGCCAAAGTTGGTTGATTGATTGAGGTTCCCTCTGTTTTTCGTCTTCCAGCAGAGTGTGTTTATGCTACCTGTTTTTTCTTCTCCTGAGCACGGATCCTGTCGTCCAGGTACTGCGCCAACCCACCCAATTCAAGCACTTATCATTTTAACAGGCCTTCTGTGTCATGTGTTTGTGAGGCTTATCCCCGAAAGGCTGGGGTCAGGTCCAACATTGCAACATTTCGCAAAAGTAAGTGATATCCTCTCCGCATGAACAGACCATTGCGGATTGAGTTTTCCGGCGCGCTGTATCACGTCACCTCTCGTGGGGATAGGCGTGAGGATATCTATCTTGATGACGATGACCGGCTCAACTGGCTGGAGGTATTGGGAATTGTCTGCAAGCACTTCAGCTGGGTGGTGCATGCCTATTGCCTGATGAGCAACCACTACCATCTGGTGGTGGAAACGCCTGACGGTAATCTGTCTGTCGGTATGCGGCACCTCAATGGTTTGTGCACCCAGAACTTCAATCGCCTGCACGGCGTCGTGGGGCATCTGTTTCAGGGGCGCTTCAAGGCTGTGCTGGTGCAGAAAGAAGCCCATCTGCTGGAGCTGGCGCGCGCTATGTGGTGCTCAACCCGGTACGCGCGCGGATGGTCAAAACCCCCGAAGATTGGCCCTGGAGTAGCTATAGCTGCATGTTCGACGAACGCTCAGCGCCAGCGTGGCTCGATACCCACTGGCTGCTGGCCCAGTTTGGCTCTTGATGCAGCACCGCACGCAAAGCCTATCGGGAGTTTGTCAGCGCAGGGCGGAATCTTCCTTCGCCATTGCTCGCAGCCCGCCATCAGCTCTTTCTGGGCGATGATGACTTCATCGTCAAACATCTGCCGCAAGGCGCAGATGTCGAACTCAGCGAAATCTCTTGTGCCCACCGCCGCGCCATGGCACGTCCATTGGCGGAGTACGCAACACAGCACCCGGACAGAAACACCGCCATGGCCGAAGCCTACGAAAGTGGTGCTTACTCAATGGCGGAAATCGCAGTGTTCTTCGGCGTGCACGCCATGACAGTCAGCCGAGCTGTAAAAGCAGGCGAGGGTGGTTTGTAGGGGATGATGTTGGAATGTTGGACCTGACCCCATAGGTTTTCCCTGGCCGAGCGCACGGCCAGGCGCTATGCCGCGGATGGGTCGTTCGTGCTATGGCGCGGCGGTGAGGTGGTGATTCGCGCGCCGCTGCAGTTCATCTACCCGATCGAGCGCGAGGGCGATCCGCAGATTCGTGCCCTGCGCGATGCCCTCAAGGTGATCTGGGATCTTCCCTGAAGGCGGTTTGGCCTGTTTCTGCTGGCCTGGTATTCGGGCTGGGGTTAGGCTACGGGATTACACACAACTCATATCAAGAGGTTTGCGGAGAATCAGCGGATTTCTATTGCCTGATAGAATGCTTATGGCTTAACTTGGCTGGTTTGGGCAACTACCGGAACAAAACCAGATGAGTGATGCGCTCGAATTTCTGGGGTATTTCGCCTTTTTCTGGCTCTTTCTGTTCAAGAGGCGTTATCGAATTGCGCGGATACAGGAATGGCGCGAGGGCGGGTGGTTTGAGCGCATATTCATGCTGATTGAAGCGTCAATTTCGTGCGCGATAGGTGCGGGTCTTCCAGGCGCCTTGGTTTGGCTGGCGACGCGCTGAAGCGCCATGCTTCAAAAAAGCCTGAAACAAGCCGTGGGGCTGGATTGCGCAACAGGTGGCTTGATTGCATTTGTCCGAAGGGTGGCGGCAGTTCGAGCTGTTAAGGGGGCGCAAAGGGTTAGATGTTGTGCTTTGAAAGATGTGGCGCAGGATGTTGGAATGTTGGACCTGACCCTGGGCTTTCACCAAACTAGTGCATACAAAATGATACGTTGGGCAATGCTGGTGACCAATAGTCCGTTCTTTGGGCTATACAAAGGCAGACGTAATAAAAAACAGATCGGATGTGGATGACGATGGAAATTTCTCTGAAGGAATATGGAGCCGTCTATGCGCATACATTACCAATCCCCCGAAGTGCACGAACTCGCCCAGTTCAAACCTGTCCCACATGATTTTCTGCTCAGATACGCGCATGATATCTGGCCCGGTTATCCAGCACCGGTGTGGATTAACGACCTATCGCACAGTTGGGTCATCGGATCTTTCGGGCTTATTCCTCCGTGGGCAGATCCACATTTCTCCAAAAGCACCTTTACTGCACCAGTTGAGAACATTACTGCTTTACTAACCTTCCGAAATGTATG
This sequence comes from Rhodocyclaceae bacterium UBA1310, assembly GCA_002307175.1. Lineage (GTDB taxonomy): Bacteria > Pseudomonadota > Gammaproteobacteria > Burkholderiales > Rhodocyclaceae > Uliginosibacterium. The sequence continues at coordinate 5,158 of DBTS01000150.1, read as the reverse complement.
GGCGCTGCGCCAGTTGTGCATCATCCCGGTAAGCTGTTTTTTTGTGCCTGACTATGCATCCGGCAAGTCTGTGTCCTGGAAGATAGAACGTAACGACCATCGCCCCTTCGGGGTGGCTGGATTATGGGAAGTTCGTGTATATGACCAGAGTATCACCCATTGGTCATTTGCAATTCTTACCCGCAACGCGGAAAACGACCCACTCATGGGCCGCTTCTTCCATCGAGACGAAGAAAAGCGGACCCCCCTGGCCCTTGCTGCCAATGAGTACGAGAAATGGTTGTGGGCACCCTCAGAATCCGCGATGCTTGAGCTGCTGCATCCACTCGACTCTGCAGTATTCTGCGCGCAAGAATCCGATATGTTTCAATCAGTTTAGAGGATGACGCCGGCCACAAATGACTGCCGAAGCCACACGTTACGGCCATGTCACACAGGTAGTTTGATAGATATATACGGTCTCTGCACGCTCATCATCCCAGGCGGGGTCACCTAGGCATCCTGCCTCAAGCAAACCCATTTAAATGACAATAGCATCGTCATAGGAAGGGGCTTGTCGATACATCCACGCATCAAATCTCTCCGAAACGTTGTGGCCGACAAACAGCTTTTTACGTGGATCTTTGGCGATACCGACAAACCATCCATCAGGGGTACCGCCACATCCCACCATGAACTTCCGCATTTCGTCGAGAATCTGCTGTGCAATGTCACTCATCACGCCAACTCCATCTAAAATTCCCACGGTCCTTTGTCTTACCGAGGCTGCTCTCAAGGGTGCTCGTCAAATTGTCACAGCAGATGAAATCGACTCACGGCCTCACGCAAACTCTCCGACAAACTCTTCAACGTGGAGACATTGGAGTTAGCCGCCTGAACCGACTCCGCTGAAGATTCCACCATCTGCGCAATCCGCTCTACATTCTGCGCGACACTGGTGCTAGCTTGTGTCTGTTCTGCCGTAGCAACGGCCACTTCTCGAACCTTTTCAAGGGTGGCCAAATTGCCTTCAGCAATTTCGCGCAATTCTCCCGCAGCGGCCTGGGCCAGTTCGACGCTCATTGTCACTAATGGCAACACTGCTTGCATGCTGCTAACCGCAGAAGATGTATCGCGCTGTACGGTAGATACCATATGAGTAATATTCTGGGTCGCCTTGGATGTACGCTCGGCCAGCTTGCGGACTTCATCCGCAACAACGGCAAACCCCCTCCCTTGTTCCCCGGCACGTGCGGCCTCAATTGCGGCATTGAGGGCCAGCAGATTTGTCTGATCTGCGATCTCCTTGATTACGCCAGCGATACCACCGATCTCACTGGAACGCTGCAGCAAGCCCTCAACAAGCAGCGAAGATGCGGTGATCTTGACTGAGACTTACTGGATCATATCTGCAGTTCGAGCTGTTAAGGGGGCGCAAAGGGTTAGATGTTGTGCTTTGAAAGATGTGGCGCAGGATGTTGGAATATTGAATCTGACCACGGGCTTTGCGCAGGGCGCAACCTGCCTTCTCCATTGCTCGCTGCCCGCCACCAGCTCTTTCTGGGCGATGATGAGTTCATCGGCAAGCATTTGCCGCAAAGCGCAGACGACAAGCTCAGCGAAATCTCCCAGGCCCACCGCCGCGCCATGGCACAACCGCTGGCGGACTACGCTGCCAATACCAGGACAGAAATACCGCGATGGCCAAAGCCTATGAGAGCGGTGCTTACTCAATGGCAGAAATTGCTGCGTTCTTCGGTGTGCACGCCATGACAGTCAGCCGGGCTGTAAAAGCAGGCGAGGGTGGTTTGTAGGGGATGATGTTGGAATGTTGGACCTGACCCCCGGCTTTCGGTGCGGCTCTTCCGGGCGCCTTGGTTTGGCTGGCGACGCGCTGAAGCGCCATGCTTCAAAAAAGCCTGAAACAAGCCGTGGGGATGGATTGCGCAATAGGTGGCTTGATTACATTTGTCCGAAGGGTGGCGGCAGTTCGAGCTGTTAAGGGGGCGCAAAGGGTTAGTAACCGTTCGCTGCAACAACTATCTGGCGTACCCCCGGAAGCCGTCTACCGCCAACGCCTGAGCCGAGGATGCACTTTGGCGCAGGGCTTTCAGCGCTTCGTTCTCGGGATCGTTGTACATATCGTGGATCGCCTGGCGACTGGTGAACTGCTCGATGAGTATTTGCTGCGGATGCCAGTTCCCTTCGATCACGTCGTACTGATCGCTGCGAACAAGAAACGTCCCGCCATGTTTCCGAACCATATGGTTGGCGTCCTCGAATTGTTTCATCAAATCCAGATTGGACACGGTGATGTCGATCACGAAATAGGCGCCATCCTCCCGCCTGCGGGGAGCGCCTTCCACGGCGATCGCATTGGCGACGGCGCCCCGCACCGCCTGACGCGCTTTCTTCGCCGGTTGGAACTCGGGATCATTGTAGAATTGGTGGATGGCTTCGAGACTTGGATATTCGAGGATCACCAGCCGACGCGGTCGCCAGTTGCCCTCGATCACGTCGTAATCGTCCGCAGTCGCCCGGGTGAGGACCTTGGCGCCGTGCTTCTTCAGCAGAGGATTTGCCGCTGCCTCATATTCGGCAAGCTTCTGCGGGTTGGGGACGTTCAGGTCGATTATAAAATAGGCTGTCATGGTCTTTCTCCTGGGAATATTGTCGGTCTGGTGTTATGAGCGGATCTGGACGATTGGCATGGCAGCGAGATCGCTGGCCGCGATCAGCGCGCCCTGATCGCGCAGAACCGACCGGATAGTCTCTGCATCGGCAACGCCTGAACCCGCGAACCGCGCCGCCGCAACGCCAGCCGCTTGGCCGGTGGCGAACGCCGTTCCCATGACCCGAAGGCTGGCCCCGGCTTGCTGGTCCCCGTCGGCGGTGCGCCCGGCGGCGAAGAGATTCGGCGTGTCCCGGCTGATCAGGCACCTAAGTGGAATTTCGTACGCGGCATCATTTGGCGGTGCTATGAAGGTACTGTTGTTGGTCTTTCGGTCGTGCCATTCGACACCCCACGCGCCGAGCGCAACCCCGTCCTCATGCGTCTGTCCACTGCTGATAGCGTGCCAAGTCAACTGCTCAACCGCGTTGATGTGACGCGATTCACGTGTTCCAAACTCTGGTCCGGTCGCCGCGATATAGGCGTCGGAACAACCGGGAAGGTCACGCAGAACATCGAGATAGCGCCACGCCTGTTTGCGTCCGTGGACTTCGGCACGGCTCAGGCTGCGCGCATCTCGTGGAGCATAGTCCTCGGACGCGAGATAGCAGCAGAGATCGTGAGAAAAAGGCAAGCGCACAAGCACGCTTGTGGCCTTGCTCAATGGTGTTATCCCACGCGCCATCGCACCAGTGATCGCTGTTTCGAAGGCTTCAGGCGTGATCGACGCCCTTGGATCGATGCCGCCGAACCGGATGCCGAGCGTGCCGAGATTGATCGCGCCATGGTTGCCGTAGCGCGTTGAGGCACCAGCAAGGAAAGCCAGGTCACAATCACCCGTCGCATCGACGAAAGCCGCCGCTTCGAGGGTATGCGCGCCACCGTGGTCACGAAACGTCAGGTTGCGAATGCGGTCTCCGTCACGGTCTGCATCGCTCACGAAGCTATGGAGCAGGACATCCACGTTTGCTTCGGCGCAAAGCTCATCAAGCGAAAGCTTGACCGCTTCGGGATCGAACACGACAAAGACGCCGCGATGACGGATGGGCGACGTTACGGCGCCAAGGTTTCTCAGCTTGGTGAGAAGCGCATCCGCCACACCACAGACAGCCTGGCGAGGTTCATGACCCAGCGTGTAGAGGCCACAATAGGTGAGTACGTTGCGCATGGTTGAGGCGCCGCCGAGGCATCCGGTGCTTTCGACAAGGGCCGTGCGGGCCCCTGCATGTGCGGCGCCAATTGCCGCCGCAACCCCTGCACAGCCGCCCCCCGCGATCACCACATCATATCTTCCCTGTCGAGTCATAAAGTCTCCAAAAACATTTCCCAGCCAGATGGTGCGGTAACGCTCATAAACCTCACGGGCGATATATTTAGTGTCCGCTAAATATATTGACAGCGGTGGGGAACGGGGTCAACACTTATTGAATGACCGCTATAGAAACTAAGACAGGAAGAACCGGACGCCCGCGCGAATTCGATCGCGACGCAGCACTTGAGAAGGCGATGGTGCTGTTTTGGCGGCACGGCTTTGAGGGGGTCTCCGTCGCGCAGCTCACGGAGACAATTGGGATCGCCCCGGCCAGCCTCTACTCCGCCTTCGGCAGCAAGGCCGAGCTGTATAAAGAAACGCTCGAACTCTACCTCCGCCGCGTCACGGTGCAGGCAACCTATACACTGGAGACGGATCGGCCAATCGGCGAGACCGTGGGTGCGTTGCTCAAGTCGGCAGTTCTGTCGGTGACCGACGATAAGACGGGCATTCGGGGCTGTATGATATCTCTGGGCATGCTGTTCCATGCACCGGACAATGCTACGCTGGCCGGACATGTTGAAGGGCTGCGGCGGCATTGGCAGGAGCGGATCGCATCTCGATTGCAGCGGGCAATCGGCGCGGGTGAGCTTGCAACTTCGCAGAGGGCCGACGAGTGGGCCTGCTATCTGGTATCGCTCATGCAAGGAATGGGAATACAGGCTAGGGATGGCGCTTCACGCGACGCACTGATGGTCGTCGCGCGCTTGGGCTTCACAACAATGTTTGGATCGCCAGAAACCTTTGACAAATGCATGCCAGAGTCGCGAGCTTTGCAGCGCTAAGGCTCAAGTCATCGAGCTCCGTAAACCACGGGGTCTATTGAGCGCTTACGAAACAATCACCCTGAAAGAATGGGGTCAGGTCCAACATTGCAACATTTCCAAAAAGAGAGTGATATCCATATGGAATGGCAAGATCATTGCGGATTGAGTTTTCCGGCGCGCTGTATCACGTCACCTCTCGTGGGGATAGGCGTGAGGATATCTATCTTGATGACGATGACCGCCTGAACTGGCTGGAGGTGCTTGGGATTGTCTGCAAGCGCTTCAATTAGGTGGTGCATGCCTATTGCCTGATGAGCAATCACTACCATCTGGTGGTGGAAACGCCAGACGGCAACCTCTCCGCCGGGATGCGGCACCTCAATGGTTTGTACACCCAGAACTTCAATCGCCTGCACGGCGTCGTGGGGC
>DBTS01000144.1 GCA_002307175.1 Rhodocyclaceae bacterium UBA1310 | reverse complement strand
AGACGAAAAACAGAGGGAACCTCACACGCAGCCCGACCAAAACCAGCCGACCGACACACAATACGGCCCAGGAAAAGTAGTAAAAAAACAGTTGACGCCAAAAAACGAGTAGGTCGGCCTGGGCCAACTGGCGGCAACAAAAGTAAAGTTGATCACCCCAGACCTGGGTTCAAGCGGAAGTCTATATGCATGTATTTTTGCAGTTGGGGATCTTTTTACTGATTTTTTGTAATCCACAACGCAAAAAAAGCCCCGACAAGTCGGGGCTTTTCTAGAATTTTTGGCGGAGAGAGGGTCTGTTGCCATGACGTCCAAAGAAGTCTCACGAAGTACAATTTTGTCTCCAATAAACAGCATGTTATAAATTTTTGTCGTCTAACTATATCTTGCCAAGACTTTCCAAATCCAGTACTTTATGCAGTACAGAATGCACCACAGGAGAGTTGGGATGCCAAAAAAAGCCAAAGAGCTGACAGCCCTGGCTGTTGCCAAGTTAAAGGACGAAGGGCGACATGCCGTGGGTGGCGTTGATGGCTTGTATCTTCGCGTAATTGGCAACTCTCGCGCATGGGTATTGTGCTCAGCCCTAGGGACGAGAATCAACAGAAGCGGCAAAGAAGTTGTGCGCCGCCTCAACATGGGGCTCGGCCCCTATCCTGAAATTTCGCTTTCAGAGGCTCGTGACAAAGCTCGCGAACTTCGCAAACAGATCCGTGAAGGCATAGACCCACTTCAACGCAAACGGGAAGCGAAGATCCAGGCTGTCCGAAAGATTGCGAGAACCAAAACCTTCGCTCAGTGCGCCCAAAACTTTCTTGAAGACAAGAAAGCCGAATGGAAGAACGAAAAACACGCCAAGCAATGGGAGTCTACGCTCAAGACCTACGCCTTTCCAATCATCGGCGAGATGCCGGTTGCTGCCGTTGATGTCGAAGCGGTGCTCCGAGTCCTTCGCCAGGAAATCAGGGATGGAGACACTGTATCGCCACTTTGGAATGCCCGTAACGAAACCGCCAGTCGGTTACGCGGGCGCATCGAATCCATCCTGGATTGGGCCAAGGTTTCCAAGCTCCGAGAAGGTGAGAACCCTGCTGTTTGGCAAGGCAACCTGAAGCATGCCCTGCCCGCTCCTGCCAAAATTCAGAAAGTTGAACACCATCCCGCCCTACCCTTCAAAGAGATCGGTGTGTTCATGGTCGAACTACGCAAACGCGAAGGTCTGTCTGCCCGGGCACTGGAGTTTGCAATTCTGACTGCTGCCCGTTCTGGTGAAGTTCGAGGGGCTACATGGTCGGAGATTGACCTTGACGCCAGGACTTGGACTGTCCCAACAGAGCGCATGAAAGCAGCCAAAGCCCACACAGTTCCCCTCTCCGATTCTGCTTACCAACTGCTGAAGAGGCTACCTCGCATTGTTGGCAACGACCTACTCTTCCCTTCTCCTCGTGGGAAAGAAATGTCCGACCAAGTATTCAACAAGCTTTTCGAACGTATGGAGAGAACCAACATTACCGCACACGGATTCCGCAGCACCTTCAAGGACTGGGCGCGAAGCTGCAAGGGGTCGGAATACGCTGACGAAATCTCAGAGCTTGCGCTGGCACACGTCAATAGCGACCAGACGCGCGCTGCTTATGCTCGTGACCAATTACTCTCACAGAGGGCTCTGCTTATGCAGGATTGGGCAGACTACTGCAATGCCATCTACCAGAACGTACTTACCATTGGAAAAATTTCCACCTGAACCTATCCCCCTTTTGTCATGCCCTGCCCCCACACTCAGCTGTTTTGGCTTAATTCAGGCATGAGACCTCACAAACCGCACGGCACCGCTCATGCTTCTTCCTAAAACAGCCACAGTCCCGTTATCCATCAGCCGGCAATCCATGCAATCGGACGATTGGATGAGAGTCCAAGGCAACACTTGGGTCTTCGGTGTTGTCGTATTATTGTTATTCGTCACCGTGGTTGCATTGCTGCTACACACCGCCTCCGCCACAGACACTCAGAAAACCCACACAGCCACTGGCTTTGTGGGTTTTTTACTTTCTACCCCCTCCTACGCATCAATTTCCCGTCAGCGACTACTGGCCAACGTCTGGTGCGACCAGTGTCAGCACGAAGTCACCATCCCCCCACTTTAGCGGCAATCTCAAGGACTATGACTTGCTGCTCGTCGGTCGCTGTGCCGAGTACCAGGGCGATGTGGCGCGCATCGTAGAAGGATGTTAATCAAACCATGCAGGTTCACAGGCCGCCTGGGGGCAAGGAGTATTGATGTACAGAATAAAGTACAATACAGTGTGCATTCCTAAGTCAAGGAGCCCCCATGGCCATCGCCGCAAGTGACGTCATTCCTTTTTCCCAAGCCCGAGCTAACCTTTCCGAACTAGCAGATCAGGTCAAGGCGGGGGCCGAGAAGATCATCACCAAGAACGGTGAAAGCTACGTTGCGCTGATCGACTCAGCACGCTTGGACTACTACCACCAGTTAGAACGTGAGCGCATCCATCTGCTGCTCATCAGCGAAGCCAGCAAAGGGCTAGACGACGTAGCGGCGGGTCGTACCACGGATGCTCGTACCAGCCTGCAAACCATCAAGCAACGCCGCAAGGCAGGCGCCTGAGCATGGCAGGACAAACCACGCCGATGGTTACCGTCAAGTTCACTGCAAATTTTGAGCGCAATCTCGCAAACATCGAAAGCTTTCTTGCGGAAGCAGAAGCACCGCGCGCTTTCGATGCCCTGCTGGACGAACTGACAGACACCGTCATTCCCAATCTGGAACGTTTACCGGCAATGGGGCGCGCTTTTCTGAGCCGCCCCATCTGTTCGGTTGAGGCCAGCAACAGCATTGATGTGTTGCAAGGCAAATTATTCAGCATTGGTGAAGATGTCAAGGCCATGGAATACGTGCTTCGTCATTACCTGCTGTTGTGTGCCATGGTCGGCACTACGATCTATCTACTTTCCATTCGGCACCACAAACAACTGTCCTTCGATTTCGAAGCACACTGGGCAAACAACAAGGTATGACCCTCTACCACGCCCAATCCTCCGCAGGCTCCTTGATGATCGCCGAGAGCCGTCGTATCGCAGAACTCTTGCTCCAGAAGCCGGACGAGGCAGCGTGGTCGCACGCCATCAAGGTAGAAAACATCCTACAGAAGACAAGCCCGGTCACTGCGCATCGCCAGGCTCGCCTGATCCGGAAGCGCCTTGAGCTTGTTGATGACGAAGGCCTTAAGCTGATTGCAGCCAACACGACCGAAGTCAGCACCCAGATGCTCCTGCTGGCCGCTATCCGCCACAGTCGCCTGCTTGGCGACTTCATGATCGACGTCTACCGTGGGCAGCTCCGCAAGCTCGAAACCATCCTGGATGTCCGCCAGTGGGACGCCTTCCTGCACGAATGCGAGCAACGTGATCCGAGTGTTCTGGATTGGACGCCCGTCACGCGTGCCAAACTCCTTCAGGTAACCCTGCGCATCCTGGCCGAGGCAAAGTACCTGGAGTCGACACGCGGCTTGCGCATGACTCCTCCGCTCCTGCATCCTCGTGTGTTGGCATATTTATCCAGCCAGAAGGACCATTACGCTCGCGAAGCCATGGAACAACTCAAATGATCCCCAGCCAGTACCTATCTCTTGAGGAGCGTCTAAACCTCATCCTGCCGCGCATTTCCTCCTCAGAGTTCCTGGAGAACAAAGGCATCGGTAACGAGATCGGCTTCCACGTTTTCGACTACTTGCCCGAGCATGAAGAACCCGTACGAGACTTCATCAAGACCGTGATCGAGCCCGCACTGGCCAAGCCACCACTCTTGCTCAAGTCGCACACCGTGAACCTCTTCGACATAGCCATGGGTGTGCTCGACGAACGTGGGTTGTACGACAAGGCACTCCACCTCCAGCGCAAGAAGGGCAACGACGCCGCCCTACCCGGCCTGCGCTCAGTACTCAAGGAAGACAAGCTCGCCCAACGCATCACAGACAAGATTGATGTTCGCTCGCTTGATCTCATGCTGATGACCGGCGTCGGTGCGTCTTATCCCGTCGTTCGCCTGCATACCCTGCTCAATGGCTTGCACGCCTACATGCAAGACACACCCCTGGTCGTTTTCTATCCAGGCAAGTACGACGGTGCTTCGCTCAGGCTGTTTGGCCTTTCGCCAGACAACAACGACGCCAGCGCCCCGTACTACCGCGCTTTCCAGCTGCTCAAGTAAGCCCCACAGAACAAACCTTCAAGGCAGGAGCCTGCAGTGATTATTCGTGACCTTTTCGAGAAAAAAATCGACCGCCCCATTAACGGTGTCATCAAGGCCGATCAGCGTGACCACGAGAGCATCTGGCAAGAGCTCGACGAATACGTCATTACCCCGCAGCTCACGGATTATCTGCGCCGTTTTTTCGATGCCTACCTTGCAGGTTTTGACCGCCCGAACGATCCCGTCATAGCCTCCCGCATGGGCTGCTGGGTTTCTGGTTTCTTTGGCTCAGGCAAGTCACACTTCATCAAGATCCTCTCCTACCTGCTGGAGAATATTGAGGCCATTGATCCTGAAACCGGCCTGCCTAAGCAAGCCTCTGCCTTCTTTGATGACATCAAGGTCAAGGACAGTATGCTGCGTGCAGATATGCAGCGCGCCTCCCAATATCCTGCCGACGTCATCCTCTTCAACATCGATGCCAAGGCCGACAGCAAGACTGACCGCGACGTCATCCTCCAGGTCTTTCTGCGTGTTTTCAACGAAAAACTTGGTTTCTCAGGCGATGCACCTCACATCGCCAACATGGAGCGCTATCTCGTCACCAAGGGCGCATACGAAGCCTTTAAGCAAGCCTTCCAGCAAAGCAATGGCAGTACTTGGGAGAAAGAGCGCGACGCAGTCGATTTTCTGCGCGACGACGTTGTACACGCGCTCTCCATCGCACTCGGCATGAGCGAAGATTCCGCTGCTAGTTGGTTCGACAATGGTCGCGACACATACCGAATCAACATCGAAGGCTTTGCCGAACTCGTTCGTGACTACCTGCAAACCAAGCCTGCCAACCACCGCATCCTGTTCCTCGTTGATGAAATTGGGCAGTTCATCAGTGATAGAACCGAGTTGATGCTCAACCTACAAACCGTGACAGAACAACTAGGCACACAGTGCAATGGAAGAGCCTGGGTGGTAGTCACTAGCCAAGCAGACATTGACGCTGCCATTGGCGATGCCAACAAATCGAAGTCGCAAGACTTTTCCAAGATCCAGGGCCGCTTCCACACCCGCCTGTCACTGGCCAGCTCCAACACCGACGAAGTCATCGGCCAGCGCTTGCTCTCCAAGACAGAAGGGGCACACGCAGAGTTGCGTGATGTGTTCGCATCCAAAGGCGACATCATCAACAACCAACTCGCTTTCAGCGCCGAAGGCGTCACTCTGCGCACCTATCGTGACGCAGCAGACTACGTGAAGTACTACCCCTTCGCGCCCTACCAATTCACCCTGCTTTCCAAGATCTTCGAAGCCATCCGCCGTCACGGTGCCACCGGCAAGCACCTCTCAAAGGGCGAGCGCTCCTTGCTGGACGCCTTCCAGACCGCAGCCAAGTCCGTGCTCGATCAAGCCATTGATTGCATGGTGCCGCTGCACGAGTTCTACCCGTCTATCGAGAGCTTTCTGGAAAGCACCGTCAAGTACTCGATTGACACGGCTGAGCAGCAAGTGGGCGGTCTATTCGAGCCCTTTGATATCCAACTCCTGAAAACGCTCTTCCTCATCAAGTACATCCCAGAGATCGTCAAAGGTACGGTTGATAACCTCGCCACCCTTAGCGTGGATGAAATTGATGCCGACAAGATCGTGCTCAAGCAAACCGTCCAGAAGAGCCTGGCTCGCCTAGAGAAACAGAACCTCGTCAATCGCAACGGCGACGACTGGATGTTCCTCACCCACGAAGAGCAAGACATCGCCCGCGAGATTGGTCACGAAATCATCGCCAGTGACGAACTCACCCGCAAGCTCGCCGCGCTCATTTTCGACGAAGCCTTTAAGAACCAGACCAAGGTTCGCCATCGCGACACCAAGGGCGATTACGAATTCAACCGTCTGCTTGATGGCAAGCCCTACAAGACCAGCACCCACGAACTCACGCTAGAGCTGATCACCGAGTTCAACGACGAATACGGCAGCTACACCGATGCCCGCCTGCGCATGCACTCCATGGCCAATCCGGCCCGTGCCATTCTCAAGCTACCAGCCGGTGAGCGTATGTACGAGGAACTGCTCAGCTACCTGAAGATTGAGCAGTACATCAGCAACAAATACGAAAATGCCAGCCAGGCGGGCAAGAAGATTCTCAACTTCATGAAAGAAGAGAATCGCGAGCGGCTTGAGCGCATCAGCCTGCAGCTTGAAGCCCTGCTCGGCAGCGCCCAGCTCTATGCCGTGGGAGGCGCAGTGCCGATCAAAGCAGGCAACCCCGGTTCTGTGCTGGACGAAACCATCAACTACCTCGTATCCAACACCTATTCCAAGCTCGGCTATCTCAAGCCCTGCGCAAACCCCTTTGACGAAATCCGCGAAGTCCTCACTGCTGAGACCAATCTTCAGTCTTCGCTGCTTACCTCTGGTGATGCCCCCAACGCACTGGCCATGAAAGAAGTGGCCGAATTCCTGCACCTCAAGACAGGCCTAGGCGGAGTCTCTCTGGAGGACGTAGTCGCCCACTTCAACCGCATTCCCTACGGCTGGAAACCCGACTGGGAAATCGTCCATCTGGTCGCCCGCCTGTTCATGGCAGGCGAAATCACGCTCATGACGGACAATACGGCGCTCACGCCAGCGGCGGCAGTCGAACCCCTGACGAAACAAGCTCGCTTCCGCCAGATCTGCATCCTCAAACGCAAGAAAACCGGCGCAGTAGAACTCAAGAAAGCCCGTGATCTCTTCAAGACACTTTTCTCGACACTCGCCCCGGAAGATGAAGATCCTCTGGTCGCAGAGATACGCTCGCGCCTTTCTCAATGGAACGAAGAACTCGGCGCTCACCTCGCACTCGCCAGCCAGCTCGGCTACCCCGGCAAAACGGAGATCGAGGCCATCCGCGCCCTCATCAAGAGGCAGCTCGCCGTTGCCGATGGCGCAGCCTTCATCGAAACCCTGCTGACCGCGAACGACGCCTGGCTCGATGCCGAGGAAGACCTCCACGACCTGCGCGGCTTCTACGATCAGGGCAAAGGCCAGATCCACACCTGGCGCCGCATGCTCACCGGCCTTGCCGCACTGAAAGATAACCGCGAAAAGTTGCTCGAAGACACCAAGGCTGCAGCTGCATTGAACGAGCTTGAGGCCCTGCAAAACAAGGCACAACCCTACGCACAGATCAACAAGATCGAAGCCCTGCTGGCCACGGCAGAGTCGGCAAATGCAGCCCTTGCCGAAGAACACCGCACCCACGCACTGCATCGTATCGACGAGAAAATCTCCCACGTCACCGCTGACCTGGATAGCTGCGCAGCCGACACAGCCCTCAGGAACAAAGCCCTGTATCCGCTTCAAGCCCTGCGCCAGAAGGTTTCAACCGAAACCAGCGTTCCCAAGATATTTTACCTGCAAGGTCAGGCCGCACAGCATCTTGACAAGGCATCCAGCCTGATCGTGGATTTTCAGGCTGATCAGGCCACCGCAGCCGCTGCCGCAGTGAAGGCCAAAGCCCTCGCCGCCCAGACCAAAACCGGCGACAGCACAGCAACCAAGCTCACCGCTGAAGAGCCTCCCGCCAAGCCCACGCCCACGATCAGGCCCAACAAGGCGCTTCGTGCCGCAGATGTCAGCATCGGCAAGCCCTATCTGGAGAGCGAGGCGGATGTCGATACCTATCTCGCCAAGCTACGCGAATCCCTCCTGGCTATTCTGAAGGCCGGACAAAGAGCACGCGTCGAATAACCACCCGTCTCTCCACGTGGAGCAAAAATGCAGACTTTCTGCGCGGTCAATGATCAGCTATTGATTAATGGAATCCGATCCGCCACTTCGCGAATCGTCTTGATTGCCCCAGGCATCTATTTGCCGGTAGCACAGGCTCTTGGCGAACGCTTCAACGAGTTGCCCGATCTCGATGTCACGGTGGTGCTCGATCACAGCGACGAGGTGTGCCGTCTCGGGTACGGCGACTTGGCTGGGCTTGAATGCTTGCAAACGCATGCTAGGCAAAAAGGCTTCTGGCTTCGTAGCCAGCCAGGCCTGCGTGTTGGCGTCCTCTTGGTGGATGACGAAACATTGATCTGGTCGCCTACGCCGCAATCCATTGAATCCCCGGCTGGGGAAGCAGAAGATGACCTGCTATCTCCGTCAGCACTGATGACCAACGGACTGATGATTGGTTCTGAACCGCTCCGCCAGATCTGCAGGGCAGTGGTGGCTGAGGGCGAGAACCTCAACCCGAACGAAGCCGAAATTGGATTGAACGCCATTACGCCTGATGACGTCGCACAGACCAAATCGGCCTTACAACGCAACCCAGCTGTCCCTGTTGACCTGCAGCGCATCACACGGGTCTACAGCAACAAGCTCCAGTTTGTAGAACTGAAAGTACGCAACGCCAAGCTCTCTCGCTCACAGTTCAGTCTGTCGAGCGACCTGCTAAATGCCGACGCAAAAGATGAAATCAAGGGGCTGCTGGAGTCGAAACTACGAGCCTTTGCAGACCTGCGTGATGAACCCATACAAGTGCCAGTGTTCATCGATGGTGAACAAGCTTTCAATGGATCAGGGCAACCTCTGCTGGCGGGCATGACTGAAGCCAGTCTCGAATCGATTCGCCGAGACATAGAGCGCAAGTACACCTACGACATCCCTGGTTTTGGACGCCTGATCGCCAAGGATGAACGCCAGGAGTTCGAAAAACAGATTGCGGCCTATCAGAAGCAACTCGAAGCGCACTCCCTTGGCGTAAAAGAGCTGCTCGACAAACAAGGTGAAAACATCGTTGCCGAAGCAGTGGCACTCATACAGGGGCGGCTCAAATCGGCAAACAAGGAAACCATTCCAACCGAAACCCTGAAACAGATGATTAACAAGGGGATGGATCGCGCCAAGCAAGACGAACCTGGCATTTCAATGGTCTTTAAGGACATTACCTACGAACAGACCCAAAGCCAGGACTTTCTCACAAAAGTGCAGAAAGCGCTCCCAGCTGGCAAACGCAAACAGCTGGGCGCTATTACTGAACACAGTCAGGCCGCCCTCGTCAGAACACAGCAGCTGGAACCGCATCAACCATGAACAAATCCAAACTCAAATCCTACGCCCCGCAAGCCCGTAAAGACTTCATCGCCATGGTCACTGGCCGTGCTGCCCAGCTTGGCCTTTCCGAAGTCAAAGGCGAACTACAGATTGAAGACTGCCTGGTGCAGGGCGAAGTGGCTGTGATCGGCGGGCAGGCTTTCCCTGCCAGAGTGGCCCAGCAGCGCAACAAGCTGATCGAACGCCTGCGCCGCGAAGGGTTTGCGCACACCATGGATGCGGTGGCCTACACCTGGTTCAACCGTTTTGCCGCCTTACGCTATCTGGAACTGCACAACTACCTCAGCCACGGCCAGCGTGTGCTCTCCAGCGTGTCTGAGGGCGGCCTGCCCGATGTGCTGACCCATGCACTCGAACTCGTCGAAGGTGGCGAGTTGCCCGGCATCGAATCAAAGGAAGTCGCCGAACTCAAGCTCGCCAGCAAGGATGGCGAACTCTACAAGCGCCTGCTGGTGGCCCAGTGCAATGCGCTCTCCAGCGCAATGCCTTTCCTCTTCGAGAAGATCGACGACGAAACCGAACTGCTCCTGCCAGATAACCTGCTGCGCACCGATTCAGTCATCCGCAAGCTGGTCGAGAGCATAGATGAAGCCGACTGGGATCAAGTCGAAATCATCGGCTGGCTCTACCAGTTCTATATCAGCGAAAAGAAAGACGAAGTCATCGGCAAGGTGGTGAAGTCTGAAGACATCCCCGCCGCCACGCAGCTATTCACGCCCAACTGGATCGTCAAATATCTGGTGCAAAACAGCGCCGGCCGCCTCTGGCTGCAAGCCAACCCGGCTTCCACGCTTGCCGGCCAGTGGGCCTACTACATCCAGCCCGCCGAGCAGACGCCGGAGGTGAAGGCCCAGCTCGATGCCCTGATCCAGACCCGCATCGCCGAAGATGGCGACACGCTCAACCCCGAATCCATCACCGTGCTAGACCCGGCCTGCGGCTCCGGCCACATCCTGGTCGAAGCCTACGATCTGCTCAAGGCCATCTACCTGGAGCGCGGCTACCGCGAGCGCGACATTCCGCGCCTGATCCTGCAGAAGAACCTGTTCGGCCTCGATATCGACGACCGCGCCGCCCAGCTCGCCGGTTTTGCCTTGCTGATGAAAGCCCGTGCAGACGACCGCCGCCTGTTCAATGATCCGATCCAGCTCAACATCCACGCTCTGCAGGAAAGCCATTCGCTCGATATCGCCACGCTGGCCGATACGGTGCTGAACGCCGCGATCCAGATCGAAGGCGGCGAAGCGATTCCAAGTGGCCAGCTCTTCGGTGGCGCGGAACTCGCGACGCAACATAGCAGCGGCCTTGCCGCCAGCGATCTGCGCCAACTGCTCAAATTCTTCGATCAGGCCAAGAACTTTGGCTCGCTGCTCACCGTGCCCGCCGATCTGGCAGCCAAACTGCCCAAGCTTGCCGACCTGCTCGATGTCGTGATTGCCAAGGGCGACGCCCTCGCGCAAAGCTACGCCACGCAGATCCAGCAGGACTATCTGCAGCCCGCGCAAATGCTGGCCAAGCAATACGATGCGGTGGTGGCCAATCCGCCGTATATGGGCAGCAAGGGTATGAATGCAGCCGTCAAGGATTTTGCCAAATCTCAATTCCCTGATAGCAAATCTGACCTGTTTGCCATGTTCATCGAGCGTGGGTTTGGCTGGTGCAAACCATCTGGCTTCAACAGTATGGTGACGATGCAAAGCTGGATGTTCCTCTCATCCTACGAGTCCATGCGAGAGAAACTGCTCGCTAACCGAACAATCATTACCATGGCGCACTTAGGGGCTCGCGCTTTTGGCGAGATATCAGGGGAAGTCGTTCAGACAACAGCCTTTGTTCTCGAAGCAAATCACTTTAAGGGATTCAATCCAGTTTTCTTTCGTTTGGTTGATGGAAATGAGCCAGAAAAGAAGCATTCATTACTGCACAGATTAAATGTGTTCAACAGGATACCTCAGGATGATTTCATTAAGATTCCAGGTAGCCCTGTTGCGTACTGGGCTGATGGAAAAATCATAGACAGTTTTTCAGAAAATAAAAAAATTGAGGATTTTTGCCATTCATTCCAAGGAGTCATAACAGGTGATAATGAAAAATTTGTTAGGCAGTGGTTTGAGTTAAGCTACAGCTCCATTTCGTGGGAAATCGGAAACTACAAAGAGGCTGAAGGCATACAAACATGGATTCCTTACGGAAAAGGAGGAAGCTTTCGAAAGTGGTACGGAAACAATGAGCATGCACTCAGATGGAATGGCTACGGCGACGACCTAACAAGGGGAAGAACCGAAAATAGAGACTGGTTTTTTAAAGAGTGCTTATCTTGGTCAGACATCGCGTCATCCAGACCGTCATTTAGACTTCAACCCAAAGGAATACTTTTTGACGCAAAAGCACCATCGGCATTTTTTGAAGAGTTAAACCACTACGGCGCCTTAGGTTTGCTGAACTCGAAATTCGTCGAAATTGTCGCACCTTTTTTAAATCCGACCCTTAGTTTTCAGATTGAGGCTTTTTACAAAATACCACTAAAAACATATGTGTTTGGTGATGGCTTCTCGGGGTTGGTAAAAAAATGTGTGCAAACATCTAAAGCAGACTGGGACTCGCACGAGAACTCTTGGGATTTTCAGACAAATAGCATAACCTCAACCTCATCGAGAAACCTTGAGGAATCATTTTCTCTTTGGGTCTCTCATAAAGAAATGGCCATTTCAAGTCTTCGTGTCTTGGAAGAGCGCATTAACATCGAAGTTTTTGATGCGTTTGGTCTGAATCATAAATTTTCACCAGAAGTGCCCGAAGACCAGATCACACTCACTCGCGCCGACCGCCAAAAAGACATGCAGCGCCTGATCTCCTACGCCATCGGCTGCATGATGGGTCGCTACAGCCTCGATGAATCGGGGCTGATCTACGCGCATGCTGGCAATGTCGGCTTCGATGCCTCGCGCTACATCAAATTCCCGGCGGACGCGGACGGCATCGTGCCGCTGACCGATCTGCCGTGGTTCCCGGACGATGCCGCACGCCGCATCACCGAGTTTCTGGTGGCGGTCTGGGGCGAGCCAACCCGCGACGAAAACCTCGCCTGGTTGGCCGAAAGCCTCGGCCAGAAAGCAGACGAAACGCCGGAAGAAACTATCCGCCGCTATCTGTCGGCCAGCTTCTTCAAGGATCACTGCCAGACCTACAAGAAGCGCCCGATCTACTGGCTCTTCTCCAGTGGCAAGCAGAAAGCCTTCGAAGCACTGGTCTACCTGCACCGCTACAACGAGAGCACGCTCGCCCGCCTGCGCGCCGAATACGTCGTGCCCCTCACCGGCAAAATGGCTGAGCGCATCCGCCTGCTAGAAGACGATGCCATAAAAGCATCCTCGACTACCCGAAAGAAAATAGACAAAGACATCGACAAGCTGCGCAAGAAGCTGGAAGAACTGCGACAATACGATGAGAAACTCCGCCACTTTGCCGACCAGCGCATCACTCTGGATCTGGACGATGGCGTGAAGGTGAACTACGCCAAGTTCGGCGATTTGCTGGATGGGGTGAAGGCGATTACGGGGGGAAGTGGGGATGATTAGCCGCATCAAGATCAGGAATTTCAAATCGCTGGGGGACGTTGATTTCTACCCAGCGAAGTTCACTTGCCTCGTCGGCATGAACGGTGCAGGTAAAAGCTCCTTGATCCAAGCTCTGGATTTCGTCGCTCAACTGATGCGTGGCCGTGTCAGTGACTGGCTCAATCAGCGTGGTTGGTCCATGGCTGATCTGAACTGCAAATCGCGGCGCGAAAGCAATATTGGGATATCGATTGATTTTGAAACCAGCAGTGGGGCACTTGTCTCTTGGTCATGCGTTTTCAATCGCTCAAGCTTGCGCTGCACGCATGAAAACGTATGGCGCCGGGAAGACGGCATCAAAGAGGATATTTTTACCTCCAAAGACCAAACCTTCGCCATCCACCCGCGCCCCAAGCAGGATATACCTTTTACATTTCAGGGCTCAATCCTTTCTGCCCTCAAAGACTCGGAACTTCCCGAGCACATTCTGGAGTTCAAGAACTACTTGTTGAACTTCCGCTCGCTAGAACTCTTGTCACCGCTGGAGATGCGCAGGGTGGCCCGTGCCGATGAATCGAACATCGGCATCGGCGGTGAGAAGCTGGCCGGTTATCTTCACACAATCCGTGGCGAACAGCGCGCTCGATTCATTGAGCTACTGAAGCTCTTCTATCCGCGCTTGGAAGACTTCAAGGTGGCTAGCCTTCGCGCAGGTTGGAAGAAGCTTTCAGTGATCGAGCGCTATGGCAATTACCGTATTGAAACGGAAGCCCGCCACATCAGTGACGGTGTTTTGCGAATCATGGCGGTGCTGTCTCAGGTAGGCACTGATCGCTCGCTCATCTTGCTCGACGAAATTGAGAATGGCATCAATCAAGAAATTATCGAAAACTTGGTCGATACGCTGGTGAAATGTCCGCAGCAAATCCTCGTGACCACTCACAGCCCATTGATCCTGAATTATCTGAACGACGATGTGGCGCGTAAATCGGTGCAGTTCATCTATCGTGCGCCGAACGGTGAGTCGCGCATTCGCCCCTTGTTCGATATCCCTCGCATGAGCGAAAAACTCGATTGCATGGGGCCGGGGGATGCTTTCGTGGATACAGATCTGCGCAGCCTTGAGCAGGAATGCATCGCACTCGATGCGGCGCCCGTGACACTGGAAACGGCGCTTTAATCATGCTGCTCGTACTCAGTGGAGAAGGCCCGACAGATCTCGGGATGTGCAGCAATCCGCAGGGCATGTGCAGCGGGGCCGTTTTTTCAATCGGCCCGATGACGGTGCTGGTTGATCAGATCATCGAGCCCAAACTTGACTATTCGCTTCGTACAACGCCAGATCAACTGATCTATGTAGGAAAGGCTGCGCTCGCGGCGCGTCTGAAAGCCCTGCCGGGGCGCCTCAGGCCAGCCCGAGGCAAGAAACAAGAGGTGGAAACGCAGTACTTCTTTGGCAATGCGGCAATGCTGGGCCGCATTGCACTGGAGATAGAGGCGAAGCGAGAAGATTCGTCTATTGCCATCCTTTTCAGGGATTGCGACTCCAGCGATGCGCACCCACCAGAATGGGAAGCCAAGTTTCAGTCAATGCTGGATGGGTTTCAGTCGGTTGGATTCGAGCGTGGCGTTCCCATGATCCCGAAGCCCACCTCCGAGGCTTGGCTACTGGCAGCAGCCCAGGCGCAGCCCTATCAGAATTGCTCCCAGTGGGAGAGTCTTCCCGGCAATACGGCGTCACCCAACCATCCAAAGGTAAAACTCGACGAGGCCTTTGGCGAACACAAATCTGCGCAACAGTTGTGTGAGTGGCTGGATGAACAACCCTACGACCATGTGCGCGCTTGCGCCATGCCGAGCTTCTCAGGATTCAAGACTCGGCTTGAATGCGTGATCGCAATAGTCCTGCACCATTGACCACAGATGACTACCAGTAAACTCCTGCAATCCCTGCTCGCCCAGTTCTCGCAACAGCGCTTCGTCTTCTGGCACGACACCGACGCCAGCTTTGCTGACGCAGTGACCGCGATTGATCTGCCCGACCTGCGTGTGGTGCAGATCGACAGTACCCCAGCGCTGGGCTTAAAGCGCGAGATTGAGCAAGCACCGTCAAGCAGCAAATGGCTTTTCTATAGCCAGCAGGAAGAACCTGCACCTAAGGATGACTGGCTGCTGGATGTGCGCCTGCGGGGCAAAGCCTTTCATGCCGATGAAGCCTCAAGCCAGCTGGAAGAGCTTGGGCTGCAAACCATATCCCTGCGTGCGCATCTGAAACTGCGCGCATCCTTCCTGCGTGCTAAGGATCGTTTCGAGCGCCTGAAAAAATCCGTGCTACCCGGTGATACCGAGGTGGATCTGGATCGCAAGATGATTGCGGTGCTGCTGCGCGCAGACCAGCCCGACATGGCCAGCATTCTGCTGAAGCTTTTCCTCGCAATGGAAAGCAACGGTGATGTCGATCTAAAGCGCGAAGCCAAAGGCTGGAGTGACCTGGAAAGCCACGGCCTGCTGCTCGCCTTCTGGAGCCTGGTGCGTGAGGAGTTTGGTTACAACGAAGCCCAGCCTGCCTTGCGCGACCTGCTCTTCCGCTTGCTGGTGACAGATCTGGCACATGGCCTGGCGGGTGATCTGCCAGCCCAATTGCAGCACTTCCGGATCAATGACCGGGCCAAGGCCGCGACGGCTTCCGTCTTTCTGGCGCAGTGGCGCACAAACATCACGCACTACAGCAGCTACGACAGCATTTCCGCAGCGGTGGCTAATGAGTTGAAGCTGGCAACCTGCCTTTCGGGTCTTTCAGCCGAGGCTATGCTGGATGCCATGACCTTCGCAGAGGTCGAACGCTGGATCATCAAGGATCTGCGAGACCGCATCCTGAACAACCCGGCCACGTCGATTGCTGTTGTGCGTAGCATTTTTGAGCGCCGTCGCGATGGCCATTGGGTGAATACCAAGCTGGCCGCGAATAGCCAGGAAACACAGGCCTTGCTGTGCTGTTACCAGGCGCTTGAAGCAGCCGGTGACTTCTTGAATCTGTGCGCTCAGTACGCGGAAGGCTTCAGCTTCGATTCACCCTCCACAGCAATTGAGGCTTACCAGACAATCCTGTTCCAGTTTGATCAGCGCTATCGCCACTTCCACCGTGCGGCGGAGGTGGTAGATATGATGGGTTGGCAACTGTTGCAACTACTGCGGGAGCGCATCGAAGAGGCTTACACCGGCTGGTTCGTACCACAACTGGGTCTGGCTTGGAGTACCCTGCTGGAAGGCGAACGAGGCTTGCTGAAGCAATGGCAGGTGCCGGGCATCGTGAATCAGCAGAATTTTTTCAAGAACGAAGTGCGCGCGTTGCTGAACCAGAAAACCGTAAAACGCGTTTTCGTGGTGATCTCGGACGCCTTCCGCTATGAATGCGCCGAAGAGCTGAGCCGCCAGATACTGTCTCGCAACAAGTACAAGACCAGCCTGGATGTGATGCTGGGTGTGCTGCCCAGCTACACAACTCTGGGAATGGCTGCCCTACTCCCGCATGAAACACTGGCCTACAAGGAAGGCAGCAATCTCTGTGTGCTGGCAGATGGCAAATCCACCGCGTCTTTGGAAGACCGCAACGCAATTTTGGCCAAGCACGGTGGTGTGGCATTGAACTGGGAAGACATGGTTGCCTTGGGCAAGGACAAGGCACGTGAAACTGTGCGCGATGCCAGCGTGGTGTACATCTACCACGACCGTATCGACTTACTGGGTGACAAAGCCTCGTCGGAGCGCAAGACCTTTGAAGCGGTGGAAGACACGCTCAAGGAGTTGAATGATCTGCTCGGCTTTATCACCGGCAACCTTAATGCCGCCACAATTTTCGTGACCGCCGATCACGGTTTTCTGTACCAGGAATCGGCTCTGGATTCGGCAGACCGTTCAACCCTCGACATCAAGGACGAGACAAAGAACGCGGTTTTGCTCAAATCAAAGAAGCGCTACGTACTAGGCAAAGGCCTGGGTACAAACGGCAAGGTGTGGTCAGGCACGACGGCTGTTACAGCGGGTACGGAAGCTTCTGCCAGCGTGGATTTCTGGGTGCCGAAGGGTGCAACGCGATTCCACTTTGCCGGTGGCGCGCGTTTCGTGCATGGCAGCGCAATGCCGCAGGAAGTGTTGGTACCCCTGCTGACTGTGAAACTGAGCGAGTCGGATAAAGCCAGGATTAGCCAGGTCAATGTTGCCCCCCTGATGGTGTCTCACAAGGTGGTATCGAACATTGTGCGCTTTGAATTCATCCAGACCGAGGCAGTGTCCAGTAAAGTGCTGGCACGCGCTATAAGCATCGCGCTTCAGGATGAATCGACCCCCATCAGCAACACCCAGACGGTGAGTTTTGAAAGCACTTCGGTCAACATGGATGAGCGGAAGAAATCGGTGATGCTGACCTTGCAGGCAGGTAGTTATGATCCGAAGAAGGACTACTACCTAGTGGTGCGCGACGTAGACAGCAAGATCGAACTGCACAGGATCTCGCTGAAGATTGACCTGGCACTGGCCAACGATTTTTGATGAAGGTACTTGAGTGACGACGCCAACAGAAAGCCATAACGATCAGGAGCTAGATGCACTGCTGGGCACACACTTTGCGGGCAAGGTTGTGCGTAAAGACCTGACCAAGCTGATCAAGGAGGGCGCGAATGTTCCGGTCTATGTGCTGGAATACCTCCTGGGGATGTACTGCGCTTCGAATGACCCAGAGGTGATCGACGCCGGGCTGAACAACGTCAAGCGCATCCTGGCGGAGAACTATGTTCGCCCGGATGAGGCGGAGAAGATCAAGTCGAAGATCCGCGAAAGCGGCAGCTACAAAGTCATCGACAAGGTAACGGTGAAGCTCAACGAGAAACGCGATGTGTACGAAGCGTTGCTCTCCAACCTTGGCGTGAAGAATGCCGAAATTGACGACACGCATGTGCGCGAGTTCGAGAAGCTGCTGGTCGGCGGGATCTGGTGCATTGTTTCGCTGCGCTACCACTATGAAGAAAATCAGAAGGGCTCGCCCTTCATTGTGACCGAACTCAAGCCCATTCAGATGCCGAATACGGATATGGAAGGTTTGTTCGCTGCACGACGCAACTTCAGCAACACCCAGTGGATTGATGCACTCGTGCGCTCGACTGGCATGGAACCCACTTGCTTCAAGGATCGGGTGAAGTGGCATCTGCTGGCCCGGATGATTCCGCTGGTCGAAAACAATTACAACTACTGCGAGCTCGGCCCACGCGGTACCGGCAAGAGCCACCTCTACAAGGAAATCAGCCCGAACAGCATCCTGGTATCGGGCGGACAAACCACGGTTGCCAACCTGTTCTACAACATGTCAGCTCGCAAGGTCGGCCTGGTTGGCTTATGGGATGTGGTGGCTTTCGATGAAGTGGCAGGCATCAACTTCAAGGATCAGGACGGCGTCCAGATTATGAAGGACTACATGGCCTCAGGCTCATTCAGCCGTGGCCGTGAAGCAATCAATGCCAGCGCATCCATGGTGTTCGTAGGCAATCTGCCGCAGGGCCAGAGTGTCGAGACCATCGTCAAGACAAGTCACCTGTTCGCACCGTTTCCCGATGCGATGATCGACTCAGCTTTCTTTGACCGCTTCCATGCCTATGTACCAGGCTGGGAAATTCCGAAGATGCGCCCGGAGTTCTTCACCAATCAGTACGGCATGATCGTCGATTACTTTGCCGAGTTCGCTCGCGAGATGCGCAAGCGCAGCTTTGCGGATGCCATCGACAAACACTTCCGCATGGGCAACAACCTGAACCAGCGCGACACGATTGCTATCCGCCGCACTGTATCGGGCCTGCTAAAACTGATTGCGCCGCATGGAGAGTATGACAAGGAACTGGTTCGCCAATGTCTGGAGTACGCACTGGAAACACGTCGCCGCGTGAAAGAACAGCTAAAGAAGATCGGCGGAATGGAGTTCTACGATGTGCATTTCAGCTACATTGATCTGGAAGACAATCAGGAGCGCTTCGTGACTGTGCCCGAGCAAGGCAGCGGCAGCCTGATCCCGGAAGCGAAAGCCAACCCCGGCACGCTTTACACCATCGCCATGGGCGGCGGCGAGATGCCGTCGCTGTACCGCATGGAGATCCAAACCATTTCCGGCACGGGCAAGCTCAAGGCTTCTGGCTCCATCGCACGGGAACCAGTGAATGTGGCCTTTGACTACTTCAAGGCCAACGCAGGCCGCATCAGTGCCTCGATTCATCCGACCGAGAAAGATTTCCACCTTCACCTAGTTGAAATGCAGAGCAGCGCACCGCCAGACGCAATCACCTTGGCGAGCTTCATTGCGCTGTGTTCGGCGGCACTCGGCAAGCCGATACAGAACCAGATGGTCATCATGGGTGACATGAGCTTGGGCGGAACGATCACCCCAGCACGCAACCTCGCCGAAACCCTGCAGGTCGCCTTCGATGCCGGAGCAAAAAAAATACTGCTGCCCATGTCGAGCGTGGTGGACATCCCCACGGTGCCTGGCGAGTTGTTCGCCAAGTTCCAGACCGGCTTCTACTCGGACCCGGTAGATGCAGTGTTCAAGGCGCTTGGGGTGGATTGATTTGTGAAAAACTGGCCCTGGCTTTCGCGAAGGCTGGCATAAATAGGAATAAGTCTTTGTTGACAATGCCATAAATATCCGATTAACCCGGGTAGCCGTTTCTCGCGTTAGCACGCAAGACTTGCCGGTCGATCCGTGTCCGGCGAAATTCGCTTCGCTCTCTCCGCCCTACCGTAATGGCCCGACGGGTTTGACCGGCAGCTTTAAACATGTGAACGCCATACAATTTATCGACACCAAAGTCTGATAAACCATCCACAAAAATTGGCTGGAAGACATATCCAGGCTTGGCGTATCCTGCAGTCTATCTAGTTTTACCTGCCACTCCAGAACAGCCAGTCCTCATTTGGCGGAGTAAATATTCGAACGCTTGACTCTCAAAGAACCATAAGGGCCACAAGCATATTGAAGAATATTTCAGACACATATCACCTCCCTGAAGCTCCTACAGCTTCGTCGCTTTAAAGCCCATGGCGCGTATACCCACCCCGTTCGGCAACCCTGCTCACGCATCACGCTGAGTAGGGTTGCCGAATTTGGGGTGGGGAGCACTGGCGCCAATGGTACTCATCTGAAGTAGCAACGCTGTAATTTCGTACACACAAGCCTGTTGTCCAGACCACGGTTCCGTCCGTGGTCTGGCAACGGGCTTTTTCTTTGTCTCATCTTCAGGAGGTATGTATGTCCAATCAATGTCCGCGCTGCCAGTCCTTTCACCTTGCTCCGCGTGAGCTCGCTAAAAAGACAGGGGGAGTCATCGGCGCAGCGGGAGGTGGAATTGCAGGAACGCTCGGCGCGATGTCAGGCGCCGAGGCGGGTGCGGCACTGGGTGCTGTGGCAGGTCCGCTAGGGTTTGCGGTGGGTGGTCTGGCCGGTGCCATCTTCGGGGGTCTGTTCGGCAGTGCGGCCGGCTGCGTGGCAGGTTCGCAGGTCGGTGAAATGGTTGATGAGAAGGTGCTGGGCAATTGTGAGTGTCTGGATTGCGGGT
>DBTS01000060.1 GCA_002307175.1 Rhodocyclaceae bacterium UBA1310 | reverse complement strand
GCACTGTAGCGAGAGGCCCTCAGCGCAGTGAAGAGCAGCGCAGAAACCGCAGTTTATGGGGATAAATGAGGATTTCGAGCAGCGCATGAGGCCCGATCACGCCTTCGCAGTAAGATCATGGACAGCTTCTTAGACCGACTTTTGAAATGAGAGAGCAAGATGTATAACGCGGCCGGAACATTGGATAAAGACCAGCTCATTTCGCGCTATGCGCCATTGGTCAAGCGTATTGCCTATCATCTGATGGCCAAGCTGCCTGCGAGCGTGCAGGTGGAAGACATCATCCAGAATGGCATGCTGGGTCTGCTTGACGCAATCTCACGCTATGAGGAAGGGCTCGGCGCACAGTTTGAGACTTACGCTGTGCAGCGTATTCGTGGTGCCATGTTGGACGGGCTGCGCGAGAATGATTGGCTGCCCCGTTCGTTGCGCCGCGAAATGCGTCGCATCGAAGTGGCCGTGCATACGCTGGAGCAGCAGCACGGACGCCAGCCGACCGAGCGTGAATTGGCCGAGTCTCTGGGGATGAGTCTCGGTGAGTATCAGAAAATGCTGCAGGAAGCCCGGGGCTATCAGCTTGTGTACTTCGAAGATTTCGGCGAGGAAGAGGATGATGATTTCCTTGAACGCCATATGATTGGAGAGGCCGTGGATCCTTTGACACTTCTCGAAGACCAGAACATGCGCAATGTGCTGGTGCAGGCGATCGAAGATCTCCCAGAGCGTGAAAAAATGGTGATGGGTCTGTATTATGAAGAAGATATGAATCTCCGGGAAATTGGCGAGGTGCTCGGAGTTTCGGAATCGCGTGTTTGCCAGTTGCACAGCCAGGCCATTGCCCGGCTGCGCTCACGGATCTCCGGAGGGCGTGATACGGGGCGACGCCCGGCGCAGCGCGCCAACGCAGCCTGAATCGATTTCTGTTATAAACAAAACCAGGAAAGAGAGTAGTTGAATGGATGTCATCAGCATCTTGGGCATCGTTGTTGGGGTGTTGGCCATCATGCTGGGGCAGCTTCTGGAAGGCGGACATATCGGTTCGCTGGTGCAGCCGACTGCGTTTCTGATTGTCATTGGTGGAACGCTGGGCGCTGTCATGCTGCAAAGCCCGTGGCATACCTTTGCACAGGGCGTGCGGATGGTGGGCTGGGCATTCTTTCCCCCCAGAATAGACATGCACAACACGATCTCCGAGATCGTGACGTGGAGCAGTATTGCCCGCAAGGAAGGCCTGCTTGCTCTGGAGGCCAGAATCGACGGACAGCCTGACCCGTATGTGCAGAAGGGCCTGCAGATGCTCGTCGACGGGATTGAGCCGGACAGTATCCGGGATGTCATGGAAGTCGATATCAGCGCGTGGGAGTCGAACATGAAGCAGGCGACCAAAATCTGGGAATCTGCTGGCGGCTATGCCCCGACGATCGGGATTCTTGGTGCTGTGCTCGGGCTGATCCACGTGATGGAAAATCTTAGCGATCCTTCAAAGCTGGGTGCCGGCATTGCTGTTGCATTTGTGGCGACCATCTATGGTGTAGGGTCTGCCAACCTTCTGTTTTTGCCGATTGCCAAGAAACTGCAGGCTCTTTTGTCGCGCCAGGTGGCTGTGCGTGAAATGGTGCTGGATGGTATTTTATGCATTTCACATGGTGACAATCCGCGTCTGATCGAGAGCCGTCTGCAAAGCTATCTCGTTTGAGAAGCTGCTTGCGATATTTCTGCGAAGGCGTAATCGGGCCTGAAACTCCGGTAGCGCAATTGCGCCGATTGTGAGACTTCGCCTGTGAGGGCGCAAACTCAATAAACGCTGGTTTCTGAGCCGCTTTTGGGCTCAACTGGTGCTTTATCGCGACAGGGTATAAACAGCATTGAGTGGCACTTAGCCAGGGTGGCTCGTCGAGTCACGCACATCCGGGTCCGCAACATCGGCGTGCGGTGCTTCCAGTGGCAGGCGGATGACAAAACAGGTGCCTGCATCCGGGACGCTGAGCAACTGAATGGAGCCGCCCAGCAGGCTGGTGACGATGTTGTAGACGATATACAGGCCCAGCCCGCTTCCTCCTTGGCCAAGGCGTGTGGTGAAGAACGGGTCAAACACCTTGCCGAGCTTATCAGTTGGGATTCCCTGACCGGTGTCTGCGATGAGAAGCTCCACCTGATCATTGCCCAGAGGCGCTGCGTGGATGAGCAGCGAGCCCGACTGCCCAACCGCATAGGCGTGAATGGTGGCATTGGTGATGATGTTGGTGATGACCTGATCCAGTGGGCCGGGATAACTGTTGAGTACAAGGTCGGCTGGAATATCGACGGTTACTTCGAACGAGTGTTTGCGCAGGCTGGGGTTTAGCGTGCTGATGACTTCCTGCACAGTCTGGCGCAGGTCAAAGCTGCGGCGCTGGGCACTGGTCTGATCAACCGCCACTTGTTTGAAGTTTGCAATCAGGGAGACGGCGCGCTGGGCGTTGCTTTCCACCAGCCGGCAGCCTTGGCGCGCGCTTGCAATGAAATCCAGCAGATCTGATTTGCGCAGACTGTTTTCGGAGACACGCCGGTCCAGCTCACCGACCTGATCACGCAGTGAAGTTGTGGCAATCAGGGCATTGCCGAGCGGGGTGTTCAGCTCATGCGCTACACCCGCCACGAGATTGCCCAGTGAGGCGAGTTTTTCGCTCTGGACAAGTTGTTCCATTGCCTGTGACAGCTGCTCGTTCGATTCGCGCAATTCCCGGGTGCGTTCGATGACGCGTTGTTCGAGTGTCTGGTTGAGCAGGCGAATTTCGGCTTCGGTGGCCTTCTGTGCGGAAATATCCTTGGCCGTGCCCCGATATCCCTTGAAATGCCCCT
The DNA here is from genome assembly GCA_002307175.1 of Rhodocyclaceae bacterium UBA1310. GTDB lineage: Bacteria > Pseudomonadota > Gammaproteobacteria > Burkholderiales > Rhodocyclaceae > Uliginosibacterium. The sequence goes on along the minus strand of DBTS01000060.1, from coordinate 2,547 downwards.
CTGCGTCAAAAATGGGGTCTCCATTGACAAGGAGATACAGCAGCGACGCATCGGGCATTCTTAACGCGTATTCGAAATTGCGGAAGGCTTGCTGCGCATGCAGCTGTCGCTGCAATTGTTCCCATGCACCTTCATAACCCGTGTTGAGAGGGTTTTCCCACACTTTCATGCCAATGTTCAAAGCGTTACAGGATTGCAGCTGGGCTGCCTTGCGGCCCGATAGTACCGTGAATTCAAGAAATTCGTTTTGCTCCCAGAAAAAATCACTGGACATATCCGAGAGTGCGCGAAACCGTTCTTCGCTGTCGCGCAAAGCCTGCTCGGCGGCCATGCGCTGCAGAGCACTGCTGCGGAAATCCCTCAGCCCCGCAGCGAGGAGGCCGAGTTCGTGTTGCCCATCCTTGGGGATAGGGTGATCGAAGTGGCCATTTGAAAAGGCTTTGACCGATTTCAGGAGGTCGACGAGTGGTGTGCTGATGGAGGTAAAAACGAGTTCGCTGAAAACAAAAGTCAGGATGATGACGAAGATGCTGATGGCAATGGCCATGCTGTTGAGTGCTGCGAGGCGGGAAGAGTAACTTGCGCGCAGCTGTTCTTCGGTCGCGACGTAACGTTCATCAAGGATGTCTGCAGTGTGGGAAATGGCGCGCTGGCTGCCCTCGATCTTTGTTTCGAGAACGCGGTTGCGTTTGGCATAGCTGCTTTGCAGCTTGCCGAGACCCGAGATCATGGTGTTGATCTGCCGCTGCAGTGCGTCGAAAGCTTCCTGCTCCACACGGTTGGCAGACATGCTGCGCAGGAGTGGGATGAGTTGCGTGATCCGCTCGAGGGAAGTGCGTGTATTCAGGCTGATCGTGGTTTCGCGGTTGGCGTAATAGGCATTGATGTTGAGGAGTGCTTCGATAAAGGCATCGACGGCAACCGCCGAACTCATGTTCAACAGGTGTTTTTTGTTGCCGCCCAGTTTGTCTGTTGCAATGGATAGTAGTTCGGCCGCGCGCCGGCTGGGAACAAGGAGCTCGTTTTGATAGGTGCGGTCAATCTCCAGGTTGACTGCCTTGAGCTCCTGGTAGCCGTTGATGAAGGTATTCAGGGATTCATGCAGGGCATGCAGGTCAGCACTGTAATCATTTTGGTGTTGTTCTGTCGTGGAGAGTTCCTGAAACAGTGGGGCGGTGATCCTGTCGATCTGCTGCTTGAGAGCCGGATCGGAAGAGCCCATGTAGTTCTGGATGCTCACCTGCAGGCGTGCCGTTTCGGCGTTGAAGTGCTGGATCTGGCGCTGCTGCGTGCTGAGCTGTTCGAGTGACTGAAAATAACTGTCCTTGATCACGCTGCTCAACAGGCCCAGAGAGAGCAGCAACACCAGGCCTGTTACATTCAGCAAGGTCAGATAATGCAGGCGCTTCTGGATTGGCGTGGCATTGAGCCATTGGCTCAGCCTGGATGAGAGCCGATGCAGGTACGCCCGGTTCATCGCGTGTCCCGGATACGTTTGATCAGAGCCTGCTGTTCGGGAAGCCCTGCATATTCGGCATAGATTGGCTGGACAGCCTGCGCGAAGCGGCGCAGTTGGGCCATGGGCAATTCATTCCGCTGGACCCCGGCGAGTTTGAGTGTGGCTTCGACGTGATCCTCGTGCTGCTGCCACATCTCGCGCATGACCTTGACGGAATCGCGTGCGGCCTTGCGGATGATGCCCTGGTCGGCGGGTGAGAGTTTGTCCCAGGAGATCTTTGACATCACCAGAACATCGGGCGACATCGTGTGGTGGGTCATCGAGAGGTAGGGGGCATACCGGTAATGTTCGGTGCTGACGTAGGAAGGAAGGTTGTTCTCTGCTGCATCGATCAGGCCGTTGCTCAGGGCTTTGCCGGTGAGGGCAAATGGCAGGCGGACGGGGCGTGCACCGAGCGCATCAAATACCGAGAGTGACATGGCCGAGGGCTGCACGCGGATGTTGAGGTTTTTCATGTCCTCAAGTTTGCGGATCGGCTTGCGGGAGGAATAGATGTTCCGGCTTCCGCCATCATAGTAGGCGAGGCCGATCAGACCATGCTGCGGCAGCGAATCAAGAACCTCCCTGCCGATGGGGCCGTCGAGCACTTTGTGCAGATGGTCGGTGTCGCGAAACAGGTAGGGCAGGGAAAAAACGCGGGTGAGTGGTGCGATGGAATCAAGCGCCTGGATGGATACCCGGTTCATGTCGAGTTCTCCCGACTGTACCAGCTGCAGGAGTGGGGCCTCGTCGCCAAGCAGCCCACCGGGAAACACCTTGATGCCGAGGCGCCCTCCGGAAGCCCGCTGCATCTGCTGGTTCATGAATAGCATGGCCTGAACCGTTGGATAATCTTCCGGGTGTACGTCGGCAGAACGAAAGATCAGGGGCCTGCCGGTAGCGTTGATGGCCAGGCAGGGCAGGGCAAGCGTGCAGAGCGCACCGAGCAGCAGATGCCTGGCTGCCTTGATCAGCCGGGGCTTTGAAGAGCGGGTGAGGAAGGGGGGTGGATGCATGGTTCAGGGCTTAGAAGCTGTTCATGATCTTAC
>DBTS01000001.1:10975-77932 GCA_002307175.1 Rhodocyclaceae bacterium UBA1310 | reverse complement strand
TCACCTACGGGACCAACAACGAGTTTGGTTTCGACTATCTGCGCGACAACATGGTGTACGAAGTCACGCAGCGTGCGCAGCGTGGCGTCAATTACGCGATCGTCGATGAAGTGGATTCGATCCTCATCGATGAGGCGCGTACGCCGTTGATCATCTCAGGGCAGGCAGAGGATCACACCGAACTCTACGTCAAGATTAATGCCGTTGCGCCCCTGCTCTCCAAGCAAGAGGGCGAGGACGACAAGGTCACCGTACCGGGCGACTACACCGTCGATCTCAAGCAGCACCAGGTGCTGCTGACCGAGCAGGGGTATGACCGTGCCGAGCAGCTTCTCGTCGAGATGGGCCTGCTCACCGAAGGCGCCAGCCTGTACGAACCGTCCAACATCCTGCTGATCCACCACCTGTACGCCGCACTGCGCGCACATGCGCTGTTCCACAAGGATCAGCACTACGTGGTGCAGAACGGTGAAGTCGTCATCGTTGACGAATTCACTGGCCGTTTGATGGTTGGTCGCCGCTGGTCGGAAGGTTTGCATCAGGCAGTCGAAGCCAAGGAAGGGGTGCAGATCAACTCCGAAAACCAGACCCTGGCCTCAATTACCTTCCAGAACTACTTCCGCATGTACGGCAAGCTCGCCGGCATGACCGGGACGGCAGATACCGAAGCGTACGAATTCCATACCATCTACGCGCTGGAAACCGTGGTGATCCCGACCAACCGGCCGATGATCCGCCAGGACATGAATGACCTGGTCTATCGCACTGCTGACGAAAAGCACGAAGCCATCATCGCCGATATCAAGGATTGCCATCTGCGCGGGCAACCTGTGCTGGTTGGCACGACGTCGATCGAAAACTCCGAACTGCTGTCGGCCCTGCTGGATAAGGAAAAGCTCCCCCACCAGGTGCTCAACGCCAAACAGCACGAGCGTGAAGCCGAAATCGTGGCCCAGGCCGGGCGCCCCGGCGTGATCACGATTGCCACCAACATGGCCGGTCGTGGTACCGACATCGTGTTGGGCGGCAACATCGAAAAAGACATTTCCCTCGTCAGGGAAGATGCCGAACTCGACAGTGAGGCCAAGGAAGGCCGGATCGCCCAGTTGCGTAACGAATGGCAGAGCGTTCACGAAAAAGTGCTGCAGGCTGGTGGTCTGAAGATCATTGGTACCGAGCGCCACGAATCCCGCCGTATCGACAACCAGCTGCGTGGTCGTTCCGGTCGTCAGGGTGATCCGGGCGCCAGCCGCTTCTATCTGTCGCTGGAAGATTCGCTGATGAAGATCTTCGGTGGCGAGCGCCTCTCGGCGATCATGAGCCGCCTGAAGATGCCGCGTGGCGAGCCCATCGAAGCCGGTATGGTGAACCGTTCGCTGGAGTCTGCCCAACGCAAGGTCGAACAGCGCAACTTCGACATCCGCAAACAGCTGCTCGAATACGATGACGTCTCCAACGACCAGCGTCGTGTGATCTATCAGCAGCGTAACGAACTGCTTGAAACCGGCGATATCGGGGAAACGATCACCGCCATGCGTCATGGTGTGATCGAAACACTGTTCCGTACCCATGTTCCGGCAGAGTCCGTTGAAGAACAGTGGGATCTGCTTGGGTTCGAACAGGCCCTCAAGCGTGAATATGGCTTGTCTGCGAGTGTTGCCGAGTGGTCCAAGGCCGATACCGGTCTGTCCGATGACGACATTCTGCGTCGGGTCATTGAGCTGGCCGATCAGACCTACGCGGACAAGATCAGTGAACTCAACAGGGAAGCCTGGGCCGGATTTGAGCGCAATGTGATGCTCAACAGCCTGGACACCCACTGGCGTGAGCACCTTGCTGCCCTTGATCATCTGCGCCAGGGCATTCATCTGCGCGGGTATGCACAAAAGAACCCGAAACAGGAATACAAGCGCGAAGCCTTCGAGCTGTTCGGCCAGTTGCTTGATCTGGTGCGTTCCGAAGTGGTGCGTTTGCTGATGACTGTCGAGATTCGCTCTGAAGATCAGATTGAAGACGTTGCAGAGGAACGCCCTGGTGTGGATAACGTGCAGTATCACCATGCCGACTATGACGACGCTCTCGCCACGGCTGCCACTGCCGAGAAGAAACACCTGCCTGTAGATGACGAAAACGGCCCCCGTGTCGGGCGTAATGATCCCTGCCCGTGTGGTTCAGGCAAGAAGTACAAGCATTGCCACGGAGCCTTGGCATAAAGGCCTGAGAAAGACGGCGGTCAAGTCGCCCCGTCTCCGTAAAAACCGGCCCTGATGGCCGGTTTTTTTTCGCCTGTACTGACCGTAATACCCTGCTTTCCCTGCCTGATACAAAGCCGGCGTCGTGATGTTTCCAGTGTCGCTGTAAGGGTCTTTCCTCTGGGGTTTCTGCCATCTGGCACTGTCGGGCAGATGCTTCGCCAAGTGTACGGTCGGCATACATACTGCAAGAATCGGCCCGCCCGGTCAGGATAGGTGTGACCGGGAGAGTCAGTCCAGGTCGAATACCATGCCTTCAGGCCTGGATCTTCGAGAAAAGAAAGCATGGTTGGCTCGAGGCAGGGTTTCAAGTGACTCTCAGACCTAGCAGATGGCTATCCGGAAAACGCCTGACTCCCCTTCACGTCGTAATCACTTACGCATGTGCTGCGAGTCTGTGGATATTTTTATCCGGCCATCTACTGGCCATCAGTGTCAGCGATCCGGCGCTTGCCCACCTGCTTGAGAACGTCAAGGGATTCCTTTTTGTCGCCGTCAGCAGTGCGTTGCTGTACCTGCTGCTGCGAACCTGGGACTGGCAGACGCGATCGCGTTCCCGGGGGGAAGCCTCGATAGCCCTGAGGCTGAAGAGTCGGCGGGCTGTGGTGGCAGTGTTTGCGGCGCTGACTCTGCTGGTTCCTTTGCTGGGAATTCTGGTTGCCCGGGTTCATGGTCCGGAACTGGAGCGTGCTGCATATGGTGACCTGCAGGTCGTGACCGCACTCAAGACCGAGCAGATCCAGAAATGGATCGCCGAACGCCGGGGAGAAGGCCGTGCCCTGATGGACAGTGACGGTTTTGTGCAGCGGGTGATCGGTGCTGTGCAAAAGGGCGATCAACGGAATCTGCAGCTGATCGAGGTACATCTCAAAGGCGTGCAGCAAGCCTACGGTTATTCGACGCTGTTCCTTCTGGATGTGCAGGGCAGGGTCATCACACGCAGTGGTCAGCCAGGCATTTTGCCCGGGCAGGTGGGGAGTCTGCTGAACGCAGCGTTTGCGGCCCAGGATATCCAGATGTCGGAGATGTGGACAGCCCCTGACGGCCGTCGTTATCTCGATTTTGTTGTGCCGTTATTGTCCCGGTCGGCAACAGGTACCGACATGGTGGGGGCTGTGGTCTTACAACTTTCTCCCGATACGATGCTCTTTCCTATGGTGCAACAATGGCCACGGTCAGTACGCTCCGGGGAAATTCTGTTGGTGCGCGGAGAGGGTTCCCGCGTGCTGTTTCTCAATGCCTCGGCCCTGCAGAGTGCTTCGGCTCCCATCGGAGAGCCTCAGGTGAGTGATGTGCATCTGCCCGCTGCCGTGGCAATCCGCTCGGAACAGGATGGTGCGATGCGGGGCCTGAGTTCCCGGGGGGTTGATGTTCTGGCTGCGTATGGCCCGATACAAGGGACGTCATGGCGTCTTGTCGCGGAGATGGAACGAGCCGAGGTACTGGCACCACTGTATGTTCTGGTGTTCTGGATCTGTTTGATATCGAGCTGTGCGATCAGCGTCTGCGGGTTGGCCCTGCTCATGCTCTGGAACAAGCACCAGCAGCTCATGGGCGCAGAAATTCAGCGCAGCACACAGCGGATGTCACAGTATTTCTATGACATGCCATTTGTTGGAATGACCATGACATCACCACAGAGCGGAGGTTTTGTCGGTGCCAACACCAGGTTTTGTGAAATTCTTGGCTTTACGCTCGACGAGCTTCTGGAGAAAAACTGGAAGTCCATCACGTATCCGGAGGATGTCAGCACAGAATTGCCTGAATATGACAATCTGTTGAGCGGTGCGTTGGATGGATATCGCATCGAAAAGCGTTACGTGCGGAAAAATGGAACGATTGTATTCGTTTCACAAGACACAAAATGCGTGAGAGCAGATGATGGAAGCATTGAATTCATTGCTGCCACGGTGCAGGACATCACCGAGCAGCGTGCGATGCAGCAGAAGCTGCTCGACAGTGAGGAAAACTACCGCACGCTCGCTGATTCCGGGCAAGCGCTGATCTGGCGTGCAGGTGTCGACAAGCTCTGCTACTACTTCAACAGAGCCTGGCTTGAATTCACCGGGCGTGCGCTGACACAGGAGCTTGGTAACGGCTGGGTCGAAGGGGTGCATCCCGAAGATCTCGACAGATGTCTGGACACCTACATCGCCGCGTTTGATCGTCGCGAACCGTTTTCCATGGATTACCGTCTGCGCCGCTATGATGGTCAGTATCGCTGGATACAGGATGATGGCTGTCCGTGTCACGATGCTTCCGGCACGTTCACCGGATATATCGGCAACTGTCTGGACATCACCGAGCGCTACCTGACTCGCCAGGTGCTGGCAGAAAGTGAAGCCAAACTCCGGGCTGTGGTGAGCAATTTGCCGGTGGTGCTCAGCACTGTCTCGGCGGATGGCGTGTTCACCATGTCTGAAGGCAAGGCCCTTGAGCAGATCGGGTATCGGCCAGGGCAGCTTGTCGGTACCAGCGTGCAGGAGTTTTACCATGATAAACCCGCGATGCTGGCTGCCTTTGCACAGGCCGCTGGCGGCGAATGTGCGCATGCCCAGCAGCATTATGGTGATGTCTGGTTTGAGAGCTTTCTTGAGCCGTTCATTGATGCGCAAAATGAACGGGGCGTGATGATCACCTGTATCAACACCACCGAGCGCAAGCAGGCTGAGGACAGCCTGCGCATGAATGTCGATCGCATGGAGTGCCTGGCAAGAGTAGCTGATTATCAGGCATCTTCCACCCAGGATATGCTTGACTATGCCCTGCATCAGGTGCTTGCCATCAACGGCAGCGAGTTTGGCTACATCTACCGCTACGACGAAGATACCCAGGAGTTCACCCTCAACAGCTGGTCACGCGGAGCGATGGAAGCCTGCTCCGTAATGACCCCACAGACTCGCTATGCTCTTCAAAATACCGGGTTTTGGGGTGAAGTCGTGCGTCAGCGAAAGCCGCTCATCAACAATGATTTCCAGGCAGAGGATGCCCTCAAGAAAGGCATTCCGAAAGGGCATGTGTCGATCCGCCGGTTTATGAGTATCCCCGTTTTCAGCGGTGAGCGTATCGTGGCTGTGGTTGGTTTGGCCAATCGTGATGAGGACTATAAGGAAAAGGATGTTGAGCAGATAAAGATGCTAATGGCATCAGTTTGGAATCTCGTCGAACAGCGCAGTGATCGCGAGGCGCTGCAGCTTGCTTCGGATCAGTTAAAGGTGTCGCAGGCGCTCGCGCAGGTGGGGGGCTGGGAAATCGATGTTGTGAACAATAACGCACGCTGGACTGAAGAGACCTATCGTATTCACGAACTGATTCCGGATACCTTCACGCCGACACTGGAAACAGCACTGGATTTCTACACCCAGGAATCCCGTGCGATACTCTCCGCCGCTGTTGAAAGGGCCATCAATGCCGGCCTTGGATTCGACCTGGAACTCAGTCTGGTGACGGCAAAGGGGCGAACACGGCAGGTGCATACTGCCTGTCAGGTGTACAAAGAAAATGACAAGGTGGTGCGCATCATCGGGGCCTTCCAGGATATCACTGCCTACAAGCGCATCGAGCGTGAGCTGCGTGAGCACCAGGAACACCTTGAGGATCTGGTGCTGTTGAGAACCCGGGAGCTCGTCGAAGCGCGTGATGCCGCAGAGCGTGCGACCAAGGCCAAGAGCGCGTTTCTTGCCAACATGAGCCACGAGATCCGCACCCCGATCAATGCGGTACTTGGCATGTCGCATCTGGCACTACGCACGCCGCTGACACCGAAACAGAGAGAATATCTCGACAAGATCATGATTTCGGCAAATATGCTGCTGGGCGTGATCAATGACATTCTCGATTTCTCGAAGATCGAGGCTGGGCGTCTGGAACTGAGTTCAGTTGAATTCTTGCTTGGCGACGTGCTTGACAAGGTGATAGCTGTGACTGGCCTCAAGGCCGCAGACAGGCATGTTGAGTTTCTGGTGCGGGTTGAACCACATACTCCCGAAGTGCTGATTGGTGACCCCGCCCGGCTTGGTCAGGTGTTAACCAATCTGTGCTCCAACGCAGTGAAGTTTACCAATGCTGGCGAGGTCATGCTCAGTGTGGTGCGTGCCGAAGGCGCCCAGGGTGGCAAGGTGAATCTGCTGTTCTCTGTGCGTGATACGGGAATCGGTATGTCCGCCGAACAGGTGGCGCAGCTGTTTACCCCATTCTTCCAGGGGGATGCTTCGGATACCAGGCGTTTCGGCGGCACCGGTCTCGGGCTTGCCATCTGCAAGCAGCTCGTGGAGATGATGGGTGGGCATATCTGGGTGGCGAGCGAGCCTGGGCGCGGCAGCGAATTCAGTTTTTCTGTACCGATGGGATTGGGAACTTCCGGAACGCGTCACGAATTCCGTATTTCCTCAGACCTGCGAGGCATGCATGCCATGATTGCGGATCAGAGTGTGGCTGGTCGCGAGGTTCTGACCGAACTGTTGCAGGGCTTTGGCTGGCGGGTGACGAGCAGGCCTTCGGCTGCCGAGGCGCTTGATGAGATGCGCCGCGATGAGAAACTGCAGCCTGATTTTCTGCTCGTCGATTGGAAGCAGCCAGAGGACAGCGTGGCAGAACTCGTTGGCTTAGGGCGAATCCGCAGTGTGCGGTGCAAACTCATTCTCATGATAGTGGGCGGGGAGTCTGCAGAAACCCGGTTCCTTGAATCTGTCGGTCCGGATGCCGAGGTCTTCAAACCGCTCACTGCTTCAAGCCTGTTCGATGCGGTCATGACAGCGTTTGGGCGTGGATCAGCCGGCCTGGAACCGAGATTGGTGCGCAGCCCGCCGCCTGTGTCAACCGAGGGGCTGGCTGGGGGGCGGGTTCTCCTCGTAGAAGACAACGCATTCAATCAACAGGTTGCCAGGGAACTTCTGGAAAGCGTCGGGATGACTGTGGTGGTGGCCCAGAATGGGCGTGAGGCAATTGATTTCGTGCAGACATCCCGCTTTGATGTGGTGCTGATGGATGTACAGATGCCAGTCATGGATGGGCTGGAGGCCACCCGCAGGATGCGTATGCTGCCTGCCTTGAACGGTTTGCCGATTCTTGCGATGACGGCGCACGCCATGCTTGATGAGCAGAATCACTGCATGGAAGCGGGGATGGATGATTTTCTCAGCAAGCCCATCGAACCACCTGTGCTTTTCTCCAAGCTGGCGCAGTGGCTCAGGGGGGCCAGACCGCTGTATCGCAGCCGCCTGGCCATTCCGGTAGTTTCGAAAGAGCCGCTGCTATCAACCCTGCCGAAAAGTCTGCCCGGAATTTCCATTGCTGCAGGGCTACACTATTGCAACGACAAGGAAGAGTTCTATCTTCGCATGCTCAGGGAATTCATGGCGAGCAAGCACGGTGAGGGCATTGCCTTGCGCCAGAAGATTATGGAAGAGGCAGGTGAGCATGCTGTGCGTATGGCACACTCGATGAAGTCGGTCGCCGGAGCGATTGGCGCCATGCAGCTGTCGCAGGTGTCAGCACAGCTCGAACATGCCTTGCGCGATGGTCAGAAAGATGTCTTGCCCGTGTTGCTGGAGCGCTTTGAAGCAGCCCTGGGTGAGGTGACTGATGGTTTGCGCGTGGCATTCGATGCCGCTCCGAAAATGGCTGGCGGACGCCCTCCTGTGGAGGTGAATCCCGTTGTGGTGATAGAGATTGCACGGAAGATGCTGGTTGCGGTAAACGCCGATGTGGGAGAAGCGCTGGAACTTCTCACGGAAATGCGCCGGATCGTGCCGGAGGGAAAGGCCGGAGATCTGGTCAGTCAGCTTGAGCGTGCGCTGAATGTCTTTGATATCGACAGAACGGTCAGTCTTCTTGGAGAACTCATCGGTACGATGAGTGGCCGGCAGGAGGTGTTGTGATGGATGCACCAAGAAAGCCCCGAATTCTTGTTGCCGAGGATACGCCCGAGCATGTCCATATCCTGATTGACACCTTGCGTCATGAATATGCCGTAATGGTGGCGATATCCGGCGAGCGGGCACTGGAAATTGCTTTCGGGCAGAGCCCTCCGGAGCTCATTCTGCTCGATGTGATGATGCCCGGAATGAATGGCTATGAAGTCTGCCGCCGCCTCAAGCAGAATGCGGCAACCTGCGATATTCCGGTGATTTTCATGTCTGCCTTGAGTGAAGAGCAGGACGAGCGGCAGGGGCTGGAAGCGGGCGGGCTGGACTACATCTCCAAGCCTTTCCGCCCGGTTCTTGTCAAGGCGCGGATTCACAACCAGCTTGAACTAAAGCGACACCGGGATCATCTTGAAGACATGGTGCGGGATCGTACCCGCGAACTCATCCTGACACAGGATGCCGTTATTTATGGTCTTGGTATTTTGGCGGAATACCGGGATATTGAAACCGGCATGCACATCCGCAGAACACAGTCCTACGTCAATGTGCTTGCCAAGCAGTTGCGGGACCGGCCACGTTTCGCTGGTCTGTTTGATGATGAAACGCTGCATCTGCTGATGCAGTCAGCGCCATTGCATGATATTGGCAAGGTTGGAATTCCCGATCATATCCTCAGGAAGCCTTCTTCCCTGACGACGGAAGAATTCGATCAGATAAAACTGCACACCATGTATGGCAGGGCGGTGGTGGAGCGGATTGAGTCCTCCATGCTGGAGAACGTCTCTTCGTCATTCCTGCGCTTTGCCAAGGAAGTCACCTATACCCATCATGAAAGTTGGGATGGCACCGGTTATCACGGCCTCAAGGGAGAGCAGATTCCCGTTTCCGGGCGGCTCATGGCGCTTGCCGACGTCTACGATGCACTCAAGAGCAAGCGGGTCTATAAGGAGGCGTTCGAGCACGAACAGGTTGTCAAGATCATGACCGAGGGGGACGGGCGCACCCGCCCGGAGCAGTTCGATCCGGATATCCTGCAGGCATTTCTTGATGTGCACGAGACTTTTCGTGCAATAGCCCACAACCTGCAGGACTAGTGCGGTGCCTGTGGAAGATGTTGCAGCTTGCCCTGGATCTCAGTCGCCTGGGCACGCAGTGCCAGCACAAATTCATCGGCCAGCGGGTTGGATGGGCGATATTGTGGGCGGGCCAGAGCAAGCACGAAGGGGATCGAGAGGGAAAAACGCCGCAGTACGATGCCCCTGTCGGCATGCTCCAGTGCCGTGAGTGGATTGACGATGGCGATTCCGAGCCCTTCGCGGACCAGGCAACACACCGAGGCAGCGCTGAGTGTTTCCATCAGCAGGCGGCGCGGGATGGCGTGTTCTGCAAACACCTTGTCGAGTATCACCCGGTACGGGTCGGTGGCAGACAGGCTGACGAAGGACTGATCGGTAAAGTCCTGTGGTTGAAGCACCGCTTTTGCCGCAAGGGGATGGCCAACTGGTAGCACGCACACCTCATCGGCCTGCAGAAGCGTTTCCAGTGTGGTGCCGGGCGGCGGGCGGTCATGCTCCAGCAGGCCCAGATCATGCCGCTGTGCCGAAAGCCATTCTTCCAGCAAGGGCGATTCCTGCGGCGTAATGGAGATACCCACTTCTGCGTGCGCTGCATGGAAGCGTCTGCATGCCGCTGGCAGCAGCGCCTGGGCAAACGCCGGCACGCAGGCTACCGTCAGTTGGCCGCCAACCGCTTCGCGCAGGCTGTTGGCAGCAGCAAGCACGCGTTCCAGACCCAGATAGGAGCGCTGCACCTCCTCGTAAAGAACCAGCGCCCGTGCTGTCGGGCGCAGGCGCCCCTTGATGCGGTCGAACAGCGCGAAGCCCAGCAGATATTCCATGCGTGCCAGATCCCGGCTGATGGTTGGCTGCGAGGTTCCGAGCAGGGAGGATGCGCCGGTAACGCTGCCGCTGCGCATGATGGCGCGGAAAACTTCGATGTGGCGGTGTTCAAGATTCATATCAGAATTGAATCAAGTGCAGAAATATTGATATTTTACTGAATAGGATACAGCATGGCATGCTTTGCCCATCCTGAACAACCGGGCAATGACCATGCAGATTCCTCTTGATGCGGCACGCCTGCAGCGTGTGGCCGCCGAATTCGGCACCCCCCTGTGGCTCTACGATGCCACGGTGATCCGTGCCCGGATTGCCGCACTGAAAGCCTTTGACACCATTCGTTTTGCGCAGAAGGCCTGCTCCAATATCCACATCCTGCGCCTGATGCGTGAGGAAGGCGTGGCGGTGGATGCGGTTTCCGAAGGGGAAGTCGAACGTGCCCTGCGTGCCGGCTTCAGTTCGCGCGATGGGCGCAGCGAGATCGTGTTCACCGCCGATATTGCGACGGAATCGACGCTGGACAAAATCATCGAAAACGAGATCCCGATGAACGCCGGGTCCATCGACATGCTTCACCAGCTTGGCGCCCGTGCCCCCGGCCATCGTGTATGGCTGCGCATCAATCCGGGCTTTGGGCACGGTCACAGCAACAAGACCAATACCGGTGGCGAGCACAGCAAGCACGGCATCTGGCATACCGAACTGGCAGAAGCACTGGCCGTGGTGGCACAGCATGGCCTCCGGCTCGTGGGGTTGCATATGCACATCGGTTCCGGCGTCGACTATGCCCACCTGCAGGAAGTGTGCGGCACCATGGTTCAGCTGGTGTGCCAGTCCGGCCAGGATGTCGAGGCAATCTCAGCCGGCGGTGGGCTGTCGATACCCTACCGGCAGGATGATCCGGTCATTGATACAGTGCATTACTTTGGCTTGTGGGATGCGGCACGCCGCCAGATTGCTGACCATCTGGGGCATGCGGTGTCGCTCGAGATAGAGCCTGGCCGCTACCTGGTGGCCGAGTCCGGTATGTTGCTCACCGAAGTGCGGGCAAGCAAGGATGCCGGGCGCAACCACTTTGTACTGGTCGATGCTGGCTTCAGTGATCTGATGCGGCCGTCCATGTATGGCAGCTATCATGCCATCAGCGTGATACCGGCAGACGGGGCCGTGCGTCCGTTGCGTGATACGGTGGTGGCCGGCCCCTTGTGCGAATCCGGAGATGTGTTTACCCAGGCCGAGGGCGGTGTGGTGACGCCGCGTGCTCTGCCGGCTGCACAAGTTGGTGATTTGCTGGTGCTGCATGATACCGGCGCCTACGGTGCGAGCATGTCCTCGAACTACAACAGTCGTCCACTGATTGCCGAAGTCCTTCTGGATGGCGACTCGCAGCGCCTGATCCGGCGTCGCCAGAGCATAGCGGAACTGCTCGCGCTGGAGATGTAAGCGGGCGTTGGGTGGCGGCCTGAAGTCCTTGCAATGCAAGGCGCTGCAGCGCTTATCAGTGTATGTCCAAAAGAGAAATTCCCACTCCCGGTATGGGGGTTCATTGCATCATCCTGATTGAACTTTCGATCTAGTCTGCCGTTAGAGCGAATACGTCAACAGAGATGATGCATCATGAGAAAAATAAGCAGCTATTCACTGGTACACCAGTTCGTCGCGGCGTCGGTCGCAATATCCGGGGCAATCATTCTGGTGCTGGCACTGTTCGTGTCACAGCGAACTGATTCCATGATGCTCGAGCAGGTGCAGAGCAGCCTGCAGAGTCAGGTTCACGGCACCCGCAAGCTGATGGATACGGCCTATGAGATCAGTACCGGGCTGACTGACAAACTCTCCGCCATTCTGGTGGGGCACTTTCCTGCGGGGTTTACCGTTGATGAGCATGAAACCGCACAGGTGGGGGCCATTGAAGCACCGGTGCTGCGTTATCAGGGGCGGGGGCTCAATCTGGATTTTCGGGAAGTGGATGATTTTTCCAGCATGACAGGTGGTGTTGCCACGCTGTTTGTGCGCCAGGGAGAGGATTTCATCCGCGTCACCACCTCCCTGAAAAACGAAAAGGGTGAGCGTGCCATCGGCACAAGGCTAGCCCATGACCATCCGGCCTACGCGAAGATGCTCGCCGGAGAAACCTATCTGGGCGTGGCGACACTCTTCGGCAAGGTCTACATGACCAAATATGTGCCCGCGATCGGCCCCGGTGGCCGGGTGGTGGCAATCATGTTCGTCGGCTTTGATCTGGCCCCTGTGCTGGCCAGTCTCAAGGCCACCCTCAATGAGCAGACCTATGGGCGTTCCGGCTATGGATTCGTAATGAATACCGCCGGCCCTGCCCAGGGTGTGTTGATGTTCCATCCGACCCGTGCAGGCCAGAACCTGCTCAAGGACGGGGCGGATGCAGCAGGCAATAATCCTTTTGACGGGCTGCTCAAGAGTGACAAGGGCCTCCTGCATTACCCCTGGAAGAGCGAATCCGGCGCAGTGCTGACCCAGTTGCTGGCGTTTGAGAGCACAAAATCCTGGGGGGGCGTGACGGTAGCCGGTG
Source organism: Rhodocyclaceae bacterium UBA1310 (assembly GCA_002307175.1). Lineage (GTDB taxonomy): Bacteria > Pseudomonadota > Gammaproteobacteria > Burkholderiales > Rhodocyclaceae > Uliginosibacterium. Next base: position 65,367 of record DBTS01000001.1, on the reverse strand, counting down.
GCGGGTATGTTGAAGACTATACCCAGGCCAGCCGTTCCCTGCGCAACACCATCCTGATTGCCTGTGGTGGAGCTGCTCTAGCCCTTGGGGCGCTGTTGTGGCTGCTGATGCTCAATCGCCTGCGGCCGGTCAGCGGGGTGGTCGGCATGCTGGAACGGATGGGGGCAGGTGACATGACAGTACGTACTGATCGCCCGATTGCCACGAATACCCGCAATGAACTCGATATCATCGCGCGCTGCGTCAATACCACCGCCCATAATGTCGGGGCCCTGATTGCCGGTCTGCACCACAATGCGGCAGCCATTGAAACCACCGCACAGAATCTGGCACGGACCTCCAGTGCCCTGTCGGAAACCGCGCTGTCACAACGCGATGCTGCCAAAACCATGGCAGCCGGAGTCGAACATATGACGGGAAGTGTGAGTCTCGTCAGTGATCGTGCCCAGCAATCGCGAGACCTGACGCAGCAGACCCTGGCCCTCACCCAGGCCGGGCAGCAGACGACTGATGGTGTTTTACATCAGATGACGCAAATCGAGAGTTCCGTGCATGAGGCTGCTGCGCACATCGAGAAACTTGATGCCAACGCCCAGCAGATCAGCGCAGTGGTCTCCATCATCCGCGAGATTGCCGACCAGACCAATCTGTTGGCCCTCAATGCGGCCATTGAAGCAGCGCGTGCCGGTGAGCAGGGCCGTGGTTTTGCCGTGGTAGCCGACGAAGTACGCAAGCTGGCTGAGCGCACCAGCAAATCCACAGGCGAGATTTCGGTGATGGTTGGGGCGATCCAGGTTGGCGCACAGGAAGCTGTTGTTGGCATGCATAATGCGGTTGGCATCGTCAAGACCGGTGTCGACGCGGTGCGCGACGCCCAGCAGGTGATTGGCGAGATCGGTGCCGGGGCCGGCAGCATTGCCGAAGCCAGTACCGATATTGCACTGGCGCTCAAGGAACAGGCGGGTACCAGTCATGCCATCGAGCTGGAAGTGGAACGCATCAGCTTGATTTCGGGAACGACGGCGGCATCTGCGCAGGATTCGGCGACTGCGGTCGCGGAACTCAAGCGCCTCTCCGGCGCCATGAGTTCGGCTGTCGCAAAATTCCGTGTCGAGTAGGTGCCGGAGAAAGTTTGGGCAATGCCCGCTGAGCGGGCTTTGCAACTTTGGCTATTGCCGGGCTTTCAGCATCCCCTCATAGACCTGCCCCAGCCGCTGTGCCATTTCCCTGGCGGACCAGCGTCTGGCACTGGCTCTGGCAGCTTCCCCGAGCTGTTTGAGCCGCGTGCGATCCTCCAGCAGGCTCAGCGTCTGTGCTGCGAAGGTGGCCGGGTTATCTTCCGCCACAATGGCACCCGGCGTGTTTTCGAGGATATCCCGGGTGCCCATGATGGAGAGCGCCTGCACCGGGCAGCCCAGAGCCATGGCTTCAAGCAGCACCAGACCCTGGGTTTCCGTGCGTGAGGCAAATACGAACAGATCTGCTGCCTGATAGCAGTCAGTGAGGGCCTGACGCCGATCCAGATAGCCCAGAAAGCGCACGTTTTCCTCCAGCCCCATGGTCTGTACGCTCTTGCGCAGTCCGGCCAGGGCGGGGCCTTCTCCGGTGATCAGGAACAAAACGTCGGGGCGTGTCTGGCGCACGCGCTGCACCACGTCGAGCAGAAACTCGATGTTTTTCTCGAAGGCCACGCGGCCGACAAACAGGAGCAGCGGGCGTTCCGGCGGAATGCCGTGGCGGCGACGGAATGCCTCTCCATCCCCGTTCGCAAAGCGTTCTTCGCGCAGACCTGTCGGCAGGATGTGCAGGGGCCGGGTGACGCCGTATTCGAGCAGGGTTTCGGCCATAGCCTTTGACGGCACGATGACGGCATCAAGTTCGTTGCACTGCCGGCGCGAAAACCGGCGCGCCACTGCCTTGAGTGTTCTTCGGGGCAGGAAGGGCACGTAATGGTGCAGATACTCCTCAAAGTAGGTGTGATAGCTCGCAGTGACCGGAACATCCAGGGCGCGGGCTATTTCCAGCCCCGCATAATGGGCCACGAAAGGCGTATGGATGTGCACCAGATCGAATTTCCGTGGCTGGGTACGCATCCATTCCCGGATGGCGGATCTCTTCATCATGCGATCTTCCGGGTCAAGCGGCAGAAAGCGCGACGGGATCGGCACAACATCCTGGTGCCCCGGCTCGGCCCCCTGTGGATAGGCCGGCGCTACCAGACAGCTGGCAAGGCCAAGCTGGGTGAGTTCGCTGCGGAATGTTTCAATCGAGGTGGAAACCCCGTTGATACGCGGGAAATACACGTCCGAAATCATCAGGATGTTCATGGCGGGCATGCTGTGTGGAGTGTGTTGCAACTCTACGACGGACATGTGACGGCGGTGTTGCAGCCTTGGGTGGCAATGGGGAGGGGCCCGCGGCGTTGACGCAGAGCAGACGGCAGGGATCGGATGGATAAAAGTGTGAGCAAGTTCCTTCTTTGTGAGTAGGGTTTTCATGCAATATGTCTGCAATATAAGAATCTGGCATCTTCATGCCAAAACGAAGCATCCCGGTATCCCTGCCGGGGGAGGAAACAGGCGGTGCTTTGATGCCGCCATCGTGAGTCATCTTCTTTGGGGGGATAGGATTTGGCACTGCATTCCGCGTGCCTGCCGGGCCGCCGGATTCTCTCGTGCATTCGCCTTGTGCTTGGCCTGGGGCTGAGCGGTGCGTCGCTGCGTGCGTGGTCGGCACCGGTGGATCTTCTGGCGGTGCCTGGCAGTGCACTGGCCATCAGCGTCGTCGTGCTGTTGCTGCTGGCGGCCGCTCTGCTGTACCGGCGCCAGTTGCAGCAGCTTTCTGCACGTACCCGGCTGCTCCAGCTCTCCGAAGCGCGCTACCGGATGATCGTGGAAGGTGCCAATGTCGTGGTCTGGGAATATGACATTGGCTCGAATGCGTTTACCTATATGTCCGGGCCGGGTGAGCAGCTGCTTGGTTTTCCGCTTGAAGCGTGGCGTCAGTCCGGATTCTGGTTGGCGCATCTGCATCCGGCCGACCGAGATCGTGTGCTGGCTTTCCTCCGTGATGTCATGGTCAGCGGGCTTGCGCGCGAGTGTGAGTACCGGATGCTGGCGGCAGATGGCGGCGAGATTCATGTCCGTGATCTGCGGGCGCCCAATCACCCGCATGAGACGCATGTCATCGGGATGCGCGGGATCTGGGTGGATGTCTCCGTCAATAAGGCGTCGAAAGCGGCAGTTGAAGATAGCGAGGCGCGTTTCCAGGGAATTTTCGAACAGGCTGCGGTGGGGTTTTGCCTGAGTTCCCTGGCGGGCCGCTATCTGCGCGTGAACCAGCGCTACTGCGCGATCCTGGGGTATACGGAAGCGGAATTGCTGACAAAGGAATTCCGGGAACTGACGCACCCCGACGATCAGGACGCCAACGAACGGCTGCTGCAGAGTCTGCTGGGGGGTGAAGCGCAAACGCTCACACATTCCATCGAAAAGCGCATGGTTCGCCGCGATGGGTCGCATGTCTGGGTCAACCTGACGCTCTCGCAGGTGCCGTCCTGGCGTGAGCATGGTCAGTTCATGGAAGTCATCGAAGATATCACCGCACGCAAGCATGCCGAGAACGAATTGCGGGAGAGTGAAGGGCGGCTGCGGACGATTCTGGCCGCTATGCGCGAGGGGGTCATCATGCGCGACGCACGGGGGGCTGTGATTATTGCCAATGCGGCGGCGCGGAGGCTCTACGGGCTGGAGCAGGAAGAGAGCTTTCCGCCCCTGCAGGAACCGGAGGGTTACAGCTTTGTGCGGGAAGATGGCTCAGCCTGCCCGATTGAAGAACTGCCGGGGGCGCGGGCGCGGTATTTCGGAAGTCCTGCAGCGGCTGTGGTGGGCATTGACCGGCGCGATGGCTCACGCGGGTGGATGCTGGCAAAAGCTGAGCCCCTTGACAGGGATCCGCACACCGGATTGCATCCGGTGGTGCTTACCCTTAACGATCTGACCGCGCAACGGCGTGCCGAGGAGGAACTGCGCCTGGCTGCAACCGTGTTCGATCACAGTGTCGAAGCCATTCTGATCACCGATGCGCAGCGCCGCATTCTCTCGGTCAACAAGGCATTCTGCGCTTTGACCGGGTTCTCTGCCGACATGGTGCTGGGCAAGGCGCCCGAGATCCTGGCGTCCTCGCTCGTCAGCCTGCGTTATTACGATGAGATCTGGCGCGAAGCTGCCGACAAAGGTTCGTGGCAGGGCGAGATCTGGCAATGCCGTCGCGATGGCACGGATTTTCCAGAGTGGTTCTCGGTTGCTGCGGTGCGTGATCGTGCCAATACCATCACACACTACGTGGCGGTGTTCTCTGACATCACCGAGCGCAAGGCCAGTGAAGCACGGATTGCCTTCCTGGCCCACCACGATCCCCTCACCACCCTGCCTAACCGCACGCTGTTCCAGGACAGGCTGGAGCAGGCACTGGTGCGTGCTGAACGGCAGAATGGTGTGGTGGCCCTGCTGTTTCTGGATCTGGACCGTTTCAAGACCATCAATGATTCACTCGGGCACATGGCTGGCGACAGGCTGCTGCAGTCAGTCGCCGAGCGCCTGCGTCACTGCGTGCGGGATGCCGACACGATCTGCCGTCAGGGGGGTGACGAGTTCATCATCGTGCTGCCCGAGATTGCCGATGTCGAGGCGCCAGCGCGGGTGGCCGACAAGATTTTGCGCCGGCTGGCCGAGCCGTTCGAAGTGGATGGCCATATGCTCGGAACGTCGTTTTCGATTGGCATATCGGTTTATCCGAGCGATGGAGTCGATGCCAGTACCCTTATGAAAAATGCCGATACGGCGATGTACCATGCCAAGGAAAACGGTCGCAATACCTACCGCTTCTTTACTGAGGCAATGAATGCGAATGCCATGGAGCGGCTGCAGATCGAGAATCACCTGCGTCTCGCGCTTGACCACGGCGAGCTGTCTGTCTGCCTGCAACCCCAGGTGCGCCTGGAGAGCGGAGCCATTGTTGGGTGCGAGGCGCTGGTGCGCTGGAATTCGAGCACCCTGGGAAACGTGCCGCCGGAGCGGTTTATTCCGATTGCAGAAGAATCCGGCTTGATCGTGCCGATCGGGCGCTGGGTGCTGCGTGAAGCTTGCCGGTTTGCCGTTGGCTGGTACAACCGCGGCGTCAGGCAGGTGGTGGTGGCCGTCAATATTTCTGCCCTGCAGTTCCGGCGTGATGATATTGTCATGGCGGTAAGGGATGTTCTCAACGAGACAGGGCTCTCTCCAGAGTGCCTCGAACTTGAGCTGACGGAATCCCTGCTCATGGAAAATGCCGAGGATGTGCTGGAAACCGTGCAGCGTCTCAAGAGCCTTGGCGTGCGCCTCTCGATCGACGATTTTGGTACCGGTTACTCGTCGTTGTCCTACCTGAAACGTTTTGCCGTGGATCGGTTGAAGATCGATCAGGGCTTCGTGCGAGACATGGTTGACGATCCGGATGATGCCGCCATCGTGCGTGCGATCATCCAGCTCGGGCGCAGCCTCAAGCTGGATGTGATCGCGGAGGGCGCCGAGTCGCGTGCCCAGGTGGATTTCCTGATGCGCGAAGGCTGTCGCGAAGCGCAAGGGTATTTTTTCTGCCCTCCGGTGAGTAATGATGTTTTCATGGACATGCTGGCGCGGGGCTTGGCCTCCGCAGGGCAGGAGACGCTACCGTTTTCACGCTATGTGCATGATCTCACGGCGCGGCAGTGATCGCGCTCCAGGCAGGGGGCTAGCTGTGGGCGGGGATCTGGTTGGCTGCAGCCTCCTCAAGCAGCCAGGCGCGCAGTGTGTCAAGCGAATGGTTGTCAGTACGGGCGCTTTCCAGGCACAGCGTAAAGGCATGAGGCCCCGGTTCGAAGCCAAACGGTGCGCGCAGGGTGCCGGCTGCCAACTCGCGTTCCACTAGCAGTGCCGGCGCAATGCCGATGCCCAGCCCGGCGCGCACCGCTTCGAGCATCAGGGGCAGGTGATCGAAATGGCGCCCTTTGCTCCAATGGCCGGTGCCCAGCTCGTGAGCCTTGGCCCAATCCTGCCATGCGCTCTGCCGTGAGCTGGTGTGCAGCAGGGGAAGCCGCAGTAACTCGGCAGCCTGGTGTGAGTTCAATGCATAGGCTGGCGCGCAAACCGGGCCGATCCACTCGTCGAGCAGGGGTGTGGTCGCCATGCCGGCAGGCCATGGTGCGGCACCACTGAGGATCAGGGCGTCAATACGCCCACGCAGCAGATCTTCGGTTTCTGTGCTGGTTTGCAGCCGCAGCAGGATTTGGGGATACGCCGCCTCAAAGCGTTCCAGCCGGGGGATGAGCCAGTTAGCGAGAAAGCTTCCCGGTGCGCCGAGGGTCACCTCGCTGCGCGCCTGCGTGCGCAGGATTGCCGCAGTGCCTTCTTCCAGGCTCGCCAGCGCCGGGCCGACAGTCTGCTGTAGGCGCCGTCCGATATCGCTCAGGCTGACTCCACCGGCATGGCGAGAGAATAAAGTGTGCCCAAACCACGCCTCCAGTTGCCTGATCTGGTGACTCACCGCACTGTGGGTGACGCACAGTTCTTCGGCTGCCGCAGAGAAATTCAGATGGCGGGCGGCAGCATCGAAGACGCGCAATGCGTTAAGTGGAGGGAGGCGTCGCATGGCATCCTTGATATGAGAAAAACTAACATCTATTGCCAAGAATAACTCGCTACTCTGAGTTTTTCTACATTGTTATCCTGATAAAAATTCAATTCAGGAGGTCTTGTGGACGCATCAACCAAAACCTATGTGGGCGAGGGGCCGGACAGTGCCGGTATGTTTGGCCGGTTTGGCGGGGCCTATATGCCCGAGACGCTCATGCCGGCGCTGTATGAACTCCAGCGTGTGTTTGCGCAGGCCAGCGCAGACCCCCTGTTCTGGGAGGAATACCATCGGATTCTCGCGGATTACGTCGGGAGGCCCAGCCCGCTGACGCTGGCCGAGAATCTGACCGCAGAACTCGGCGGGGCGCGGATCTGGCTCAAGCGTGAAGATCTCAACCATACCGGGGCGCACAAGATCAACAATTGCACGGGGCAGATCCTGCTGGCGCGGCGCATGGGAAAACGCCGGGTGATCGCCGAGACCGGTGCCGGTCAGCATGGGGTGGCCACCGCCACGATGTGTGCGCTGTTCCGCATGGAGTGCGTGATCTACATGGGGGCCGAGGATATGGCGCGGCAGGCGCCGAATGTTGCCCGCATGCACATGCTTGGCGCGGAGGTGCGTGCCGTGCATAGCGGCACGGCAACCCTCAAGGACGCCATGAATGAAGCCCTGCGTGACTGGATCACCAACGTGGATACCACCTATTACCTGCTTGGCACGGGGGCCGGGCCGCATCCGTATCCGCGGCTTGTGCGCGATTTCCAGCGCATCATCGGGATCGAGGCACGCGAGCAGATTCTGCGTAAGGCCGGGCGATTGCCCACCGCACTGGTGGCCTGTGTGGGGGGCGGATCGAACGCCATCGGTCTATTTCATCCGTTCCTGGCAGATGCCGGTGTGCGCTGCTTTGGTGTTGAAGCGGGCGGGCTGGGGATTGCCAGTGGGCAGCATGCAGCAAGCCTGGAGGCCGGACGTCCCGGCGTATTGCATGGCAACCTGACCTATCTGCTGCAGGACGAGGATGGACAGGTGAGCAATGCCTACTCGGTCTCAGCCGGACTCGATTATCCAGGTGTGGGGCCAGAACATGCGCTGCTGCATGAGTCCGGGCGTGTGCGGTATGTCGCGATCAGTGATGCGGAGGCCATTGCCGCCTATTACTGGGTCACCCGGCGGGAGGGCATTCTGCCGGCGCTGGAGAGTGCCCATGCGCTGGCCTATGTGCGGCATCTGGCGCCGACGATGCGCGCCGAAGAGGAAATCGTGGTGTGCCTGTCGGGCAGGGGAGACAAGGATATGGACAGTGTACTGAAGTATCAGGAGGAGCAGGCATGAGCCGGATTGAAAAGATGTTTGCCGGGCTGCAGGAAAAAGGGCGCAGTGGCCTGGCCTGCTATTTCACGGCGGGAGATCCGTCATATGCCCAGTGTCTCGAATTGCTGCAGCAACTGGGCAAAAACGGTGCTGATCTCATTGAGCTGGGTCTGCCGTTCAGTGATCCTGTGGCCGATGGCCCGGTGATCCAGGCTGCCCACCTGCGGGCTCGGGCTGCCGGGCAGACAGTGGCACGCACCCTGGCGCTGGTGGCTGCCTTGAGGGAAAGCGATACAAGCACCCCGGTGGTCCTGATGGGCTATCTGAACCCGCTCATGCAGTATGGCATTGAGGAATTCATGCGCGCTGCGGCGCAGGCTGGGGTAGATGGGCTACTGCTGGTGGATCTGCCGTTTGAACATGTCGCCATGGTGGCAGTCCCCGCGCAGGCCGAAGGAATCCGGCTCATCCGCATGACGGCACCGACGAGTGATGATTCACGTCTGGATGTACTGCTCGCGCAGGCCGAGGGCTTTGTCTACCACGTTGCACTGACGGGTACCACCGGTGCCGCACAAGGGGTTTTCAGCGCGATTGCCACCGATCTTGTACGGGTCCGCCGGCATACCGGATTGCCGCTGGCGGTAGGCTTCGGCATCCGCACTCCGGCCCAGGCTGCAGAACTGGCCGCGAATGCCGAACTGGTGGTGGTCGGCTCCGCGCTTGTCGAGACGTTTGCCACGCAAGGTATGGCGGCAGCGCTGCAGCAGGTGCGTGATCTGCACGCCGCCGTGTGCGCCGCAGCGCAGGTTGTCGAGCCGCTCTAGCCAGCGTCAAGTCTTGTCTGGCGTGGCCAGAGGCGGATATTTGATGGCATTGAGCTTGATCTTGGCCTGCACGGCAGCGTCCAGATCAATCTCCAGTACCATGGCCAGGCGCATCAGGTACAGAAACACGTCTGCCACTTCCTGGCGGACGTGTTCAGCCTTGTCGCTGGTCATAATCGCTTCGGCCTGCGCGTCGGTGAGCCACTGAAAGATTTCGGTCAGCTCGCCAACTTCTCCGGTCAGCGCGAGGAGCAGGTTACGCGGCGTGTGAAAACGATCCCAGTCGCGCTCCCGGGCAAACTCGGCAAGCTTCTCTTCGAGTTTTGCCGTTTGCAGCAGATGGGTGTCAGAAGGTGTAGCCAACTTCAGTCTCCTCGGGTTCCAGGCGTTCGAGCAGGCGCAGCAGGGGGCGCAGCTCGCGGTAACGTCGGCAGGCTGCTTTCAGGTAGTGCATCACCAGCGGCATGTCCTTGAGGTAGCCGTCTTTGCCATCGCGGTGGTACAGGCGTGCGAAGATACCGAGCACCTTGATGTGGCGCTGGGCACCCATGAATTCGTAATCTCGGTGAAAGTCTGCAAAATCAGCGCGTACCGGCAGGCCGATAGTGCGTGCGGTTTCCCAGTAACGCACGAGCCAGTCGAGAGTCTGTTCCTCTTCCCAGTGGATGTAGGCGTCCTTGAACAGCGAGGCCAGATCGTAGGTGATCGGGCCATAGACGGCATCCTGAAAATCCAGCACACCGGGGTTGGGCGTCGAATACATCAGGTTCCGGCAGTGGAAGTCGCGATGCACGAAAACCTTGGGTTCAGCCAGATTCACAGCCAGAATCTGTTCGAACACCTGCAGGAGTTCCTGCTGTTCGGCTTCCGTGAGACTTACGTTTTTGTGGCGCGCCACGTACCATTCGGGGAATAACATCAGTTCCCGCAGCAATAAGGTGCGATCATATTCGGCCAGTACGCCGGGACGGCTACTGTGCTGGATGACTGCGAGCGTGCCGAGGGCATCAGCGTAGAGCGCCGGAGCGTTCTCTGCGGTCAGTGCTGCAAGGTAGGTGGTACTGCCCATGTCGGACAAAAGCAGGAAACCCTGTTCAAGATCCTGAGCGTAGACTTGGGGGACGTGGGCTCCTGCGGCGCGAAACAGGTCGGCCACATGCAGATAGGGGCGACAGTCTTCGTGTTGCGGCGGGGCATCCATGACGATGCGGGTACTCCCGTCGGCAAGGGTGGCGCGGAAATAACGTCGGAAACTTGCGTCGGCCGAGGCTGGAGCTAGTGTGACAGCCGATTCTGGCAAGATTTTACCCAGCCAGGCGTGAATTTGTTGCAGACGATCCAAGGGAGCCTCCGGTTGATGAGCGGTTTGCTCATGTAAAATGCCGACCAATCTTACCAAAATGGCCGACGTGTACCCTGCGTCTTCCATCAACTGAATTTGTTCTGCAAGGCGCTCATGACTCAAAACAGCCTTTCGCATCACGAATTGCCCATCCGTGGATTGCGTCCCCGGATGCTGGTACTGGCCGTGCTGGCCGCTTTGCCCGGGGCGATTTACGCGCAGACGCTTCCTGCCCTGCAGGTGGATCCGCGCCTGCTTGGTGGCAGTGCTGCCGTGCGGGAACCGCAGGCTACGCAAAGCCAGCCGGTAGAACCCCCCACACCACAGAATGTGTCGGTCACCGTGCCTTCTCCGGTTGCCCCGCCACCTGTGGCACCCAGTTCCGAGCCGATAGCTGCGTCCCCTGTCGGCGGGGTGAGGACAGATGCTGGCGTGCCTGCTGCACAGACCACCCCCGCGGCCGCTCCGACTCCGGTCGCGGCATCCACAGAGGTTTCCTCTGCTGCGCCAGCGCCTGTTGAAAAACCGCAAGCGAATGATTCCGCTCCCACCAGACCAGAATCTCAGCCCGAGGCGCCGAAGCCGGCATCCGATGCAGCGCCGGTAGCAGCGCCAGGCCCTCGTGAGCCTGCATCAGGGAGCGGCTCTGTGCCTGCAACGGCTGATGGCGCGGCGCAACCTCAGGAGGACTCTCGTGCCAACATGACGGTTGTGCCTCGTGGCGCGGATGGCAACCCGGACGCCACCCGCGTGACGCACGTGAACGCCGACAGCATCGGTGGGCGCGATCAGGTTGACATGACGGCCTATGGCGCTGTGCATCTGACCCGCAAGAATCTTGTGCTCGACAGCGATCAGCTGTACTGGGATCAGGTGGCTAACGAGGTGACCGTCGAGGGCAATGTGCACTTCGAGCACGTCAATGACACCATTGACGGCACGCGCGCGAAACTCAATCTCGATACCTGGAATGGCGAGTTTGACAAGCCGGTCTATAGCCTGCAGCGGCAGCGCAGGATCAAAAGTGATACCTGGCCACTTCCAGGCCGCCCCCCTGCGCCGACCACCGAACTGGTGAAAGGCTCGGGGCATGCCGATGTGGCTTACGTCGAGGGCGAGAACCACTATCGTCTGACCCATTCCACCTACACCACCTGTCCGGCACCAGACCCCTCCTGGTATCTGCGCATCAACACCCTGAAGCTTGATTTTGATCGCGACAAGGGGACTGCCACGGGCAGCACCATGGTGTTCAAGGATGTGCCGATCGCCTACATGCCCTGGGCGGAATTTCCGTTGTCCGGTGGGCGGCAATCCGGTTTCCTGCCGCCTACCATTGGCGGTGGTACGAATACCGGTGTCGATATCACGGTACCGTACTATTTCAACATCGCTCCGAACTACGACCTGACCCTGGCGCCGCGCTACATGAGCGATCGTGGCACACAGATCGGAGCTGAAGGGCGCTATCTCACGCAGAACGCCAACGGCATCATGCGTGGCGAGTATCTGAATGACGACCAGCTGACGCGTGATTCGCGCTATGCGGTGGTCTGGAAGCACGTACAGAACTTCGGTAACGGCTTCAGTGGCGGGGTCGACGCGACCCAGGTGTCGGATAAAACCTATTTTGCCGATCTGAGTTCAAAGATCGGGATTACATCGCAGTCGACTCTCGCACAGCAGGCGAATCTGGCGTACAACAGTGGCAGCTGGTTCTCCAGCAATGTGTTGGTACAGCGCTATCAGGTGCTGTCGGGCGACGCTCCGTACAACCGGATGCCGCAGGTAAGCCTGAATGCCGCCAAGAGCCTGTATGGGTTCGATGCGAATCTGCCCGTGGAATTTACGGACTTCAAGCATCCCAGTTCGGATGAAGGGCGCCGTACCGCCATCTATCCGCAGATTTCCTATCCCATCGAGACTTCGTCTTTCTTCCTGACGCCGAAGATGGGCGTTCACTATACGAGTTACAACATCACGCGTTCCACAACGGATGGCGACAGCAAGATCACGACCGAGATTCCCACCTTCTCGCTGGATTCCGGGTTGATTTTCGAGCGCGATACCTCGATTGGCGGCAAGGCCCAGGTCCAGACCCTAGAACCACGCATCTACTATGTGCGCACACCATACAAGGATCAGAGCCAGATCCCGGTATACGATACGGCAGTGGCTGACTTCAATTTTGCTCAGATCTTCTCCGAGAATCGCTACGTCGGGAAGGATCGCGTGGCCGATGCCAACCAGCTGACCGCAGGCGTGCAATCGAAGATGATTTCGGCGGATAGCGGTGAAGAATGGTTGCGTACGGCATTGGCGCAGCGTTACTACTTCTCTGACCAGCGCGTCACCTTGCCCGGCGAGACGGTGCGCAGCGGGCGTGTGGCTGATGTGCTGGGCGACGTGTCGGGGCGGCTGTTCAAAGATGTGTGGTCGGATAATGCAGTCGAGTATCAGCCGAGCGATGGCAGGTGGCAGCGTGCGACCACGCAGTTACGCTACCAGCCAGACTCCAGCAAGGTTGCCTCGATTGCCTATCGCTACGAACTCGGGGTGTACCGTGATCTGGACATTTCCGCGCAATGGCCTCTGTGGGGTAGACTGTACGGAGTTGGGCGTTACGATTTGAACCTGCGTGATCACCGCCTGTCAGAAGCGATCGCGGGGCTTGAATTCAAGGGCGACTGCTGGGTGCTGCGCACGGTCTGGCAATCCCTGCTGACGTCCAGCCAGACGCGCAATACTTCGTTCTACGTGCAGCTTGAGTTCAACGGTCTGGCTTCCCTTGGAAACAACCCTGTGAATCTGCTCAAGCGCAGCGTTAACGGCTACGGCAAGATCAATGACCCCAGTATGGGAGATCCCAAGTTTGGTGACTCCTCGGAACCTTGACAGCATAACCCGGACTTGAAAAGCATGACTGTTTCAACCCTGATGAAAAATCTGCGCCTGGGGCTTTTTGCTCTGCTGGCGCTGCCTGTGATTGCGCATGCAGTAGAGCTTGACCGGGTCGTGGCGGTGGTCAATGACGAAATCATCACTGCTTCGGAACTTGCGGGGCAAATGACCCAGACTCACAAACAGCTTGCCGCGCGTGGTACCCCGGCTCCGGCCGAAAGCCAGCTGCGGCAGCAGGTTCTGGAACGCATGGTGATGGACAAGATCCTGCTGCAGGCAGCCAAGACACGTGGCATTACCGTCGAGAACGAAGTTCTGGATCGGGCGATTCAGCGGATCTCGGAGCAGAACAAAATGACTCCTGCGGAACTGCCAAAAGCCGTTGCCGAAGAAGGCTATACCTGGCCGCAGTTTCGCGCGAATATTCGCAACCAGATCCTCATGTCGCGCTTGCGCGAGCGCGATGTCGATTCCAGCATCACCGTCAGCGACGCTGAAGTGGATGCTTTGCTGGCCTCTGGCGCACTGGATGCCAAGGGGCGGGAATATCTGGTTTCGCATATTTTCCTGCGGGCTCCGGAAGGTGCCACGCCTGAACAGCTCAATGCCCTGAATCTGCGTGCCGAGGAAATCAAGCGGCAGATTCGCCAGGGCGAGGACTTCGCGAAACTGGCTGCCACTTATTCTGCTGCTCAGGATGCGATGCAGGGTGGTTCGCTTGACTGGCGTCCGCTGAACCGCCTGCCTGCCATCTTTGCACAGCTAGTTCCGAATATGCGCAAGGGCGATGTGTCGGACATCCTGCGCAGCCCCGCCGGTTTTCATCTCTTCAAACTGACCGATTTGCGTGATGCGGCTGAAGCCAAGGTGCAGGCCACCCAGACGCATGCACGCCACATCCTGATCCGCAAGACCGACGGTGTGAACGAAGCCCAGGTGCGGCGCAGGCTTGAGGATATGATCGCGCGGCTGCGCAACGGTGCAGATTTTGCGGAACTGGCCAAAACCAATTCGGCAGATATCACAGCGGCCAAGGGCGGAGATCTTGGCTGGCTTTCAGCGGGGGATACTGTGCCGGAGTTCGAGCGCGCGATGGATGGCCTCAAGCCGGGTGAAGTCAGCGGTGTAGTGCAGACTCCGTTTGGCTGGCACATCATCCAGGTGATCGAGCGCAAGACGGTTGATGTGACGGCGGACCATCGCAGGATGGAAGCCCGGCAGGCCCTGCGCGATCGCAAGAGTGAAGCAGCCTATGAAGACTGGCTGCGCCAGATGCGCGATTCAGCATGGGTGGAAATCAAGCCCGAATAATCATGCAGAAGGTTCTGGCTATCACGTCTGGCGAGCCGGCTGGTGTTGGCCCGGAATTGTGTGCTGCACTGGCAAGCCGGCAGTGGCCGGTGCGGATCGTACTTATTGGGGATCGCGGCCTGCTCGAAGCGCGGGCGCATTTGAGCGGCCAAGCACTGAGCCTGCAGGAATACCGGCCGGAGGTGGTGCCCGTCGTCCCCGGTCTGGAAGTTCTGCATGTGCCGCTGGCTGCCCCCGCGCAGCCAGGCAAGCTGGATGTGGCGAATGCACGCTACGTGCTTGATACCCTCGATGCTGCAATCGAGGGGTGTCGCGATGGCCGGTTTGCCGCGATGGTTACCGCGCCCGTTCAGAAAAGCATTATCAATGCGGCCGGCATCCCGTTTACGGGGCATACCGAATACCTCGCCGAGCATACCGATACGGCACGGGTCGTGATGATGCTGGCTGGCGAATATGGCCCGGTTGGGCAGCGCCAGTGGTTGCGTGTGGCGTTGGCTACGACGCATCTGCCGTTACAGGCGGTGTCGGGCGTGCTGACGCAGGATGAACTGGAGCAGGTGCTGCGCATCCTGCATGGCGATCTGCAGCGCAGCTTCGGGCTGGCTTCGCCGCGAATTCTGGTGGCCGGCCTCAATCCTCACGCAGGTGAGGGCGGCTATATGGGGCGTGAGGAAATTGATGTCATCGAGCCGGTGCTCGAACGCCTGCGTGCCGAGGGCATGCAGCTGATTGGGCCCCTACCCGCTGATACGATGTTTACCCCCCACCAGCTGGCCCGTGGTGACGCCGTGCTGGCGATGTATCACGATCAGGGCTTGCCGGTTCTGAAATTTGCCACCTTCGGTGGTGGTATCAATGTCACCCTGGGCCTGCCCATCATCCGTACTTCCGTCGATCACGGAACTGCACTTGACCTGGCAGGTACCGGGCGTGCCGATCCGGGCAGCCTGTATGCGGCTGTCGAATGCGCCCTGGAAATGATCCAGGGGCGTGCCGGTCAATAATTGGAAGATTTTCACTCATGAATTGCTTGCGTCTGGCCTGTATTGCCGCATTTACCCTGTCGCTGACTGCCTGCCCGGCTCCCGGGCCACGTCCCACGCCTGAAACCGCACCGCAGGCCGCTGTTTCACAGCCGGTCGCCAAGGCGAAGCCAAGAATTGCGCTGGCGTTGGGCGGTGGAGCAGCGCGTGGGTTTGCCCACATTGGTGTGATCAAGGCGCTGGAAACCCAGGGGATCGTGCCTGACATCATTGTCGGCACGAGTGCCGGCAGTGTGGTCGGTTCGCTGTATGCCTCAGGGTACAGCTGGGCTGAATTGCAGCGGCTGGCGATGAAACTCGACGAAAGTTCATTGACCGACTGGGCCATTTTCGATCGTGGTGTGCTCAAGGGTGATGCGCTTGAGAAATTCATCAACCAGAGTGTCGCTGGCAAGCCTATCGAAGGGCTCAAGCGCAAGTTTGCAGCAGTGGCGACAGATCTGGGAGACGGAAAGCCGGCGGTCTTTACGGTTGGCAACGTGGGTCAGGCTGTGCGCGCCTCTTCGTCGATTCCCGGCGTGTTTGCGCCGGTGCTCATCCGTGGGCGTGAATATGTCGATGGTGGTGTGGTGGCGCCAATTCCTGTGCATGCAGCGAGGCAGCTTGGTGCGGACATCGTGATCGCCGTGGATATCTCCGAACGTCCTTCGGGTAAGCACAATCAGGGCACCATGGATGTGCTGCTCGACACCATGTCCATCATGGGGACGACACTTGGGAGCTACGAGCTGCGTGACGCCGATGTGGTGATCCACCCGAATATCGCGGGCCTGCCATCGGCCAACTTCCAGCAGCGCAATGAGGCTATCCTGCGTGGGGAACAGGCGGGTTTTGCCGCCATTCCGCTTATCCGCGAAAAAATCGCGGCGCGCAGTCGTTAAGAACCGGTTCAGGGAGAGGCGATGCCACAAGGGCACACCGCGCGTAAGCGCTTCGGGCAGAATTTTCTGTCCGATTCAAATATTATCCGCAAGATCATCACTGCGATTGCGCCGAAGCCTGGTGAGCATGTCGTCGAGATCGGGCCGGGGTTGGGCGCTCTGACTGAGCCCTTGCTTGAGGAATGCGGCCAGTTACAGGTGGTTGAGATCGACCGTGATCTGATTGCACGCCTCAAGGAACGCTATACGCCGGAGCAGATCGTCATCCATGAAGGTGATGCACTGAAGTTCGATTTTGCGACCTTGCCCAGCCCCCTGCGGGTGGTTGGCAATCTGCCGTACAACATCTCCACGCCACTGCTGTTCCATCTGGCAGATTATGCCGAGCGTGTGCGCGATATGACTTTCATGTTGCAGAAGGAAGTCGTGCAGCGCATGGTGGCCGAGCCGGATACCGAGGAATACGGGCGACTGTCTGTCATGTTGCAGTACCGTTTCGACATGGCCCGGCTTTTTGATGTGCCACCGGGCGCATTCCGCCCGGCGCCGAAGGTGACTTCGGCCATTGTCTGGATGCGTCCCAAGCCCCCCGAGGCCTGTTGCTGCAGCGATGAGAAGCTTTTCGGGAAGATAGTCACCGCAGCGTTCGGGCAGCGGCGCAAAACTTTGCGTAACACGCTCAAGCAGTGGTGCTCTGACGCTGACTTCGAAACTCTGGGTATTGATCCACAGGCACGCGGAGAGACTCTTGAAGTCGATGATTATGTCCGTGTGACGGATTTGGTGGCGCAGCACCCCCGATCCGGGTTAATTTAAGAATCATTTATATATTCGGAGGGTGGGCTGATGGCAAAGGCAATGATTCTGGCTGCGGGGCAGGGCACACGGGTGCGGCCGCTGACCAAGGATATCCCCAAGCCCATGATCCCGATCCTGGGCAAGCCGGTGCTTGAGTACATCATCGAGCATCTGGCGCGTCATGGTGTGCGTGAGATCATGCTCAATGTGGCTTTCATGCACAACCGCATTGAAGAATACTTTGGTGACGGACAGCGCTGGGGGGTCGAAATCGGTTACTCCTACGAAGGCGCCTACGAGCATGGCGATATCCTGCCCAAGCCGATTGGCTCCGCAGGCGGGATGAAACGTATCCAGGACAACAGCGGGTTTTTCGATGAAACCACGCTGGTGCTCTGTGGTGACGCCATCATCGATCTGGATATCGGCGCGGCGCTGGCCGAGCACAAGAGCAAGGAAGCGATTGCCAGTGTGGTGGCGCTGGATGTGCCACTCTCCGAGGTCAAGAATTACGGCATTGTCGTGGCAGACGACAAGGGCAAGATCGTCTCCTTCCAGGAAAAACCCACGCCCGAGGAAGCCAAAAGCACCCTGGCCTCCACGGGTATCTACATTTTCGAACCCGCCGCGCTGGAGCTGGTTCCCTCGAATACCGTGTATGACATCGGCAGCGAGTTGTTCCCCCTGCTGGTCGAGAAGGACCTGCCCTTCTATGCGCAGAACCGCTTCTTCAACTGGATCGATATCGGCCGTGTGACGGATTACTGGACGGTGTTGCAGCGTGTGCTGCGCGGCGAGATCAGCCTGATGAAGATGCCGGGCAAGGAAGTCAAACCGAGCGTCTGGGTGGGCCTCAATACGCGCGTCGACTGGGATCAGGTCAATATCGAAGGGCCGGTCTACATCGGGTCTTCGGTGAAGATCGAACCCGGAGTGACCATCATCGGGCCGGCCTGGATCGGGCACGGCAGTCACATCCGCGCCGGGGCCACGGTGGTGCGTAGCGTGCTGTTTGATTACACCCGCATCGGTGCCAACATGACCTTCGCCGAGATGATCGTCTCCTCGCGCTACTGCGTTGATCGTACCGGGCATACTGTCTATGTTGGCGATGACCGCTGCCTGCTGCGCTGGGGCGACGCGCGCGCCTGATGGAATCCGGCGCAGCGACACATCCTTTTGCCCGACTTGACCCAGGGACTGTCCTGGACGCCATCGACGCCACCGGTCTGCGTACCGACGGGCGTCTCTTGGCGCTGGCCAGTTATGAGAATCGCGTCTATCAGGCGGGCCTTGATGAGGGCAACTTCATCGTTGCCAAGTTCTACCGGCCCGAGCGCTGGAGTGATGCAGCCATTCTCGAAGAGCATGCATTTTCGCTTCAGCTCGCCGAGCATGAAATCCCAGCCGTACCGCCGATGCGTGTGCCCGGCGGGGCCACCCTGACGCATGCCCAGGGCTTTCGCGTGGCGGTGTTCGAGCGGCGTGGCGGGCGCACCCCGGAACTCGATGATCCCGAAGTGCTGGCCTGGCTGGGGCGCTATATCGGGCGCATTCATGGCATAGGCGCCACGGCAGTCTATGCCGAGCGCCCGGTGCTGGATGTGCGGACGTATGGCGAGTTGCCTGGCGAGTTTGTGCTCGCCAGCCCGTATCTGCCCGCTGATCTGCGTGATGCCTATCGCGCGGCACATGCTGCGGCGCTGGAAGGTGTGCAGGCAAGTTTCGAGCGGGCAGGGCAGGCCAATGCCCTGCGTCTGCATGGCGATTGTCATCCTGGCAACGTATTGTGGACGGATAATGGTCCACATTTTGTGGATTTTGACGACAGTTGCATGGGGCCCGCCGTCCAGGATCTGTGGATGCTTGTCTCCGGCACGCGCGCCGAGATGAATCGGCAGTTGTGCGATCTGCTTGCCGGCTATGAGGACTTTGCCGAATTCAATCCGCGGGAAGTGTCGCTGATCGAAGCTTTGCGCACTCTGCGCATGATTCATCATGCGGCCTGGCTGGCACGGCGCTGGGATGACCCGGCTTTCCCCGTGGCTTTCCCGTGGTTCAATTCGCGCGCCTGGTGGGAAGAACATATCGGCAATCTGCGGGACCAGTTGCCACGCATGGCGGAAGACTGGCTGTTTTAATTGTTTTGATCTGGAGATGAACTGATGAATGTGGTGCAGGGTGAGTTGCAGGGCACGCTGATTCTGGAACCGAAGGTGTTTGGTGACGAACGTGGTTTCTTCATGGAGAGCTTCAACGAGAAGGTCTTTACTGAAATCTGTGGCGAACGCATCAACTTCGTGCAGGATAATCACTCGCGTTCCACACGCGGTGTGCTGCGCGGCATGCATTATCAGGTTCAGCAGGCGCAGGGCAAGCTCGTGCGTGTGGTCAGCGGCCGTGTGTATGACGTGGCCGTGGACATGCGCAAATCGTCGCCGACCTTTGGCAAATGGATGGGCGTCGAACTGACGGCCGAGAACAAGCGGCAGTTCTGGATCCCCGCCGGTTTTGCGCATGGTTTCGTGGTGCTCTCCGAGACTGCGGATTTCCTCTACAAGGCATCCGATTACTATGCACCGCAATATGAACGTTGCCTGAGCTGGAACGATCCCACTGTCGGCATCATCTGGCCGCTCGAAGGAATCGAACCGCAATTGTCGGGCAAGGACAAGCTTGGGCTGCCGCTCGGGCAGTGTGAAACCTATCGTTAAGGAGAAACGGGATGACGACTGTGCTCGTGACTGGCGGAGCTGGCTATATCGGCTCCCATACCTGTGTCGAACTCTTGGCCAATGGCTATGATGTGGTGGTGGTAGACAACCTGTGCAACAGCAAGGTCGAGTCACTGCGGCGCGTGCAGGAACTGGCCGGGCGTCCCCTCAAGTTCATCGAGGCCGATATCCGCGATCGTGAGGCCATGCGTGCGGTGTTCCGCGAGCATGCCATCAATGCGGTGATTCACTTTGCGGCACTCAAGGCGGTGGGCGAATCCGTTGCCAAACCGCTGATGTACTACGAGAACAATATCTCCGGAACGGTGGCTCTGGCTGCCGTGATGGGTGAAGCCGGCGTCAAGACGCTGGTGTTCAGCTCCTCCGCAACCGTGTACGGCGATCCCGCCAGTGTGCCGATCCGTGAGGATTTCCCGACCGGGCCGACCAATCCCTACGGGCGTACCAAGTGGATGATGGAGTATGTGCTGCGTGATGTGGCGGCGGCCGATCCCACCTGGCATATTGCCCTGCTGCGCTACTTCAATCCGGTAGGGGCGCATCCCTCGGGGCGCATCGGGGAAGATCCGAATGGTATCCCCAACAACCTGATGCCCTTTGTTTCGCAGGTGGCTGTGGGCAAGCGTGCCAAGCTTGGTGTGTTTGGTGACGATTACGCCACCCCGGATGGCACGGGAGTGCGCGACTATATCCATGTCGTTGATCTGGCCCGTGGCCACGTCAAGGCCATCGAGCGCATGGCCAAAGAGCCAGGGGTGCTCACCGTGAATCTGGGTACCGGGCGCGGTTATTCCGTGCTTGAGGTTGTGCATGCGTTCGAAGCCGCGAGTGGCTGCAAGGTGCCGTATGAAATCGGGCCACGGCGTCCGGGCGATATTGCCCAGTGCTATGCCGATCCGGCCAGTGCCGAGAAGGAACTGGGCTGGCGCGCCGAGCGCGGCATCGAAGAGATGTGTGCGGATGCCTGGCGCTGGCAGAGCGGCAACCCGGATGGTTATGCCTGACAGGGGGCAGATCTGGCCTGATCAGGCCAGATCTGTAGCCATCAGTGCTAATCAACGCCAGTAAGTGTTCGCCCAGGCTTGCCGCGCGGCCGGGGTGAGAAAGCTCCATACCACGGTGCGGCTGATCTTCTGCCCTTGGGCCATCTCCAGGGTGCGCACTGTTTCGGCGCCGGCCTGCTGCAGTTCGGCGTGAATGGGGCCAAGGTTTTCGCGCTTCGAAACGAGTGTCGAAAACCACAGGCAATGCTGCCCCAGTGCCTCACTCTGGCGGATCATGTGGCGGATGAAGCCCACCTCACCACCTTTGCACCACAGCTCATGCTGATGCCCCGCGAAATTCAGCACGGGCTTCGGGGTATTTCCCTTGCCCAGGTTGTGCAGCTTGCGGCGCGTGCCGGCACTGGCTTCCTCGGCTGAAGCGTGGAAGGGCGGGTTGCAGACGGTCAGGTCGAAATGCTCATCGGCAAACAGCAGGTTGCGCAGGATGTCTTCGCGGTGCTCCTGCAGGCGCCCTTCAAATCCCCCATCCAGGGCGGGATTGTTGCGGAAGATCGTTTCCGCATTGTGCAAGGCTTGCGCATCAATCTCGCTACCTACGCAGGACCAGCCATAGATTGCCCGAGCCAGGACCGGATAGATGGCATTGGCTCCGGTGCCGACATCCAGCATGCGGATATGCGCGCCTTCCGGTACTTCGCCGCGATTGTTCTCGGCGAGCAGATCGGCAAGATTGTGGATGTAATCGGCCCGGCCCGGAATTGGCGGGCAGAGGTAACCCTCCGGCAGATCCCAGTGCCTCACCCCATAAAAATGTGCCAGCAGCGCTGCATTGAGTGCTTTGACGGCAGCAGGGTTGGCAAAGTCGATGGATTCATTGCCCCAGGCATTGACTGTCACAAACTCGCGCAGGGCGGGGTGGCTGGCAATCAGTGCCGGGAAATCATAGGCGGCGCGATGCAGATTGCGCGGATGTAGCTGGGTTTTGTCTGCAGCAGCAGGTCTGGTGGGCATGGGGCGAAACCGGGGACAAACGACAGGCGCAACCTTAGCAGACTGACGCCTGTCGCCCCAACAGGTTTCAGCAGACTGCCAGTTCGGCTTGCGTGAGACACTCGGCCAGAATCGCCAGACCGCGGTCCATTTCCTCCGGCGTTGAACGGCTGTAATTCAGGCGCATGTACTGGCGCCCCTCCGCCGGATTGGTGAAAAAGGCTTCGCCCGGCATGAAGGCCACACCGCGCTGGATGGCACGATCCAGCACGGCACGGGTAGCATCATGCTCGCGCAGTTTGAGCCAGAAGAACAGCCCGCCACGCGGTGCGCTCCACTCCGCCAGCGTACCGAAGTGCTTCTGCAGCGCGGCCTGCATGGCATCCCGCCGCAGCCGGTAACCGGCACGCAGACGGGCAAGGTCTGCCTGCCGCGAGGCTCCGTTCAGCCATGCGGTTACCGCCATCTGCCCCGGTCGCTGGGTGTGCAGGTCCGCCGCCTGTTTCAGGCGCACCAGATGTGGCAGCAGGCTTGGGTGTGCGGCCAGATAGCCGATGCGCCAGCCCGGCCAGAGGATCTTCGAGAAACTGCCCAGATAAATCCATGGTGCGTGCTTGAGCAGCGAGCAGATCGGCGTCATCGGGTGGTCGACATCCAGGCTGACCTGCCGGTACGGCTCGTCTTCGATGAGGAGCACGTTGTAGCGATCCAGCAACGCAGCCACGGCGACGCGGGCTTCAGGGGAATAGCAGGCGCCGCCCGGATTCTGGAAACAGGGGATGAGATAGACACAGCGTGGATGATGAGTCTCCAGCAGGTGTTCGAAGGCGACCAGATCAGGGCCTTCTGCCTGCAGCGGCACGCAGGCAATGTCGGCCCCAAACAGCTCGAAAACCTGCAGCGCGGCCAGATATGTCGGCCCCTCGCAGAGCATCGGCGTGCCTTCCTCCAGAAGAAGCTTGGCCACCAGATCCAGGCCCTGCTGCGAGCCGGCAAGGGCCAGCACCTGTTCGGGGCGCACCGCCGGTCCGCTTTCCGCGATCCACCCGGCGATAGCCTGGCGAAACGCTGGCTCCCCCTCGCTGTTGCCATACTGGTAAAGTGCCGGGGCCGTGGTTGCCTCCACCGTCAGGGCAGGCATCAGATCCTGGGCGGGGAGACCACCGGCAAACGAGATCATGCCGGGCTGTGTGGCGGCGGCGAGGATGTCGCGCACCAGCGAAGACTTGAGGCGCAGCATGCGGCTGGCCAGAAGTGGATTGGGTGGATTGAGCTGAGCAGGTGTGTTCATGATGAGTCTATATTGGTCAATGTTATTGACCAATATAGATCCTGGGGGTAAATAAAGTCAATATGGTTGACGTAAATACCAATGTGCTCGATCCCGAGCTTGAGGCGATCGAGCTGTTCTATTTTGCGTACCGGGCGTTTACCGCGCTGCCGGATGCCATTCTTGCGGAGCGCGGCTTGGCACGCATGCACCACCGCATCCTGTATTTCGTGGCGCGCAAACCCCGGCAGCGGGTCAGTGATCTGCTGGTGACGCTGGGGGTGAGCAAGCAGGCGGTGCATACGCCACTCAAACAGCTGGTTGAAGCCGGATTGATCGCGGTGGAGCCAGATGCGGAAGATGGCCGTGTCAAGCGCTTATCACTCACGCCCGAAGGGGTAGAGCTGGAAACGCGCCTGTCACAGACCCAGCGCGAATTGCTCGGCACTGTTTTTGCCGGGCATGGTGGCACTGCCGAAGATGATTGGCGCGGGATCATGCGCGAACTCGCAGGCAGGGTGCGCAAGGGACAGGCATAATGTGCGCCTTCGGAGCATGCAGCTAAAGCGTGCCGACTGTTACAGAAAGGTTTGATCCATGCCCGTCATCCTGATGAAGCACCCGCTGGTGCAGCACAAGATCGGCCTCATGCGCGAGGCCGACATCTCGACCAAGAAATTCCGTGAGCTGACTGCCGAACTGGCCCGCCTGCTCGCGTACGAAGCGACTGCCGATTTCGAACTGGCACCGGTGACCATCGAATGCTGGAGTGGCCCGGTGGAAGTGCAGCAGATCAAGGGCAAGAAAGTCACCGTGGTGCCTATTTTGCGCGCCGGTCTGGGCATGCTTGATGGCGTGCTCGACATGATTCCGAGTGCCAAGATCAGTGTGGTCGGTCTGTCGCGCAATGAAGAAACACTTGAACCGATCAACTACTTTGAGAAGTTCGTTGGCAAACTCGATGAGCGTACTGCCCTGATCGTCGACCCGATGCTCGCCACCGCTGGCTCGATGATTGCCACGGTTGATCTGCTCAAGCGTCGTGGCTGCAAGGATATCCGCGCCCTGGTGATGGTGGCGGCCCCTGAGGGTATCGCTGCACTGGAGAAGGCCCATCCGGATGTACGCTGCTGGACGGCCGCTATTGACAGCCACCTCAACGAACACGGTTACATCATTCCGGGTCTTGGCGACGCAGGCGACAAGATTTTCGGCACTATCATCAAGTGACATTTATCAAAGGAAACCCTTTTCATGAGTGAACCCGTTACCACTGCATCTGGTCTAATCATTGACGACATCGTTATCGGCGACGGTGCCGAAGCCCAGGCAGGCCAGCATGTGTCCGTGCATTACACGGGCTGGCTGACGACTGGCGAGAAATTCGATTCTTCCAAGGATCGTGACGAACCCTTCGCTTTCCCTCTGGGTGGGCGTCGTGTGATTGCCGGCTGGGATGAAGGTGTGCAGGGCATGAAGATCGGCGGTACGCGCAAGCTCACGATTCCGCCGGAGCTTGGCTACGGTGCGCGTGGAGCCGGTGGTGTGATTCCGCCGAATGCAACACTGGTGTTTGAAGTGGAATTGCTGGAAATTCTTTGAGTCAGAAAGGGGCACGGCTTCGCGCCGTGCCTGTAATGCCATGAAAGAAGCCAAACTGCCGGTGACCCCGGCAATCCGCATGCTGCGGGAGCACAAGGTTGAGTTCTCCGACCACCCCTATGACTACGAGGAGCGTGGTGGCACTGCCGTCAGTGCCCGTGAGCTGGGGGTCGATGAGCATGCCGTGATCAAGACCCTGATCATGGAAGACGAGCACAAGCATCCGCTGGTGGTGTTGATGCACGGTGATCATGAGGTCTCGACGAAGAATCTGGCCCGCCATATCGGCGTGAAGACGATCGCACCGTGCACACCGGAAGTTGCCAACAAGCATTCTGGTTACATGGTTGGTGGCACCAGCCCGTTCGGCACGCGCAAGCGCATGCCAGTGTATGTGCAGCGCACGATTCTCGAATTGCCGAAGATCTACATCAACGGCGGGCATCGTGGTTATCTGGTCGGTATCGCCCCTCAGGTGCTGATCGATGTGCTCAAGCCCGAAGCCGTGGATGCGATGGCCTGATTGCCCGCCGGGGAATCTGCATTGTGGATTTCCGGGAGCAACGATCCGTGCTCCCGCTCACCCATCAATAGTTGCCCGTCAATGGTTCATCAATTGCCCGTCAGTTCCTTGAGCAGACCGCCCAGCCCCTTGCCAACACTGTGGCCAATGTTGGAGATGCCCACGCCGGCAGAGTCTGCGAGAGCAGTACCGATACGCAGATAGAACTCGTCGTTGAGCGAGAATTTCGGATCGTTGAGGCTGCCGTTCAGGGTGAACTCCAGGGAAATTCGCTTTGAGCTGTCCCGTAGCAGCGCAATCGCAGCCTCTTGTCCAAGTCCGGCAATGCCACTTGTGCCAGACAGCTCCAAGCCATCGATATCCAGTTTCCCGGGCGCCTTGAGTTTGCGCTGGTCCACAGTGGGACGCAGATCCAGATCCAGCGTGCCGCGCTTCACGTGGGTGGCAGGATTGCGGATCATATAGGGCTCAATTGCGCTCATCGGTACTTCGACAAGTTTCAGGTGCAATTGTGAATCGGCTGTGGCTGGTACCAGCCACCCACTCAGATCAAGCTTGCCGTGTTCCCCCATCTGCGCGCGCAGGCTCAGGGTAGTCTTGTTTTCCATTCCTGGCAGGGTCAGGTCGTCAAGCCGCGTGTCGATGTTTTCGAGTGCGATGTGATGCGGCTTGTGGCGTACCGTGGCGTCGTAGAAGTCGACAGTGCAGTGCGACAGCTGGATGCTGCCAATACGGATACTGGTCTTCGATTGTGGTTTTTTCTCATCCTCGAAGGTCGCCTTTTTCTTGTCCTTCCCATCTGCATGACGCAGGCCGGGGAGAATTTCGAGGCCTGTGGCGTCACGCAGGATGGTCATGCGTGCATCCTCGACCTTGATCGAACGGATCACGATGGTGTCGGAAAACAGGCTGCGCAGATCCGGCTCTACATGGATACGTGCCGCATTGAGCTCATCCGCCGTTGGCCACGGGGTTTTCCCATCGTTGCTGCGGGCCTTGACGCGCAATTGTTCAATGTCGATACCACCCAGCCCGACGTGGATGGCACCGACTTCGCCACCCTCTCCCAGGGCACTTTCGATCTGGTGGCCGAGCAGGCGCACGGCTCCCCAGTAAGCGCCCACAGCGGCGATGATCAGGACGAGGACAACAAGGGCGGAAATAACGAGTTTGCGGCGACTGCGCATGGGAAGGGAAAGCTATCAGATACCCGCACACTATACCGCTGATGGGGTGGGCGCGATAGCAGTGAGACTTCCGGGAGTATCCCGGGGAGGGATGGTCAGGCTCCCCGCGATCTGCAGCGGGGCTTCCATGCCCGCCCAGGTGAGTCGGGGGGCGTGGTATTTTCTGGACAGATATCGCGTGCCAGAGGCACACGTAACGGGCGCAAAAGAGGTTTTCTCCTATGGACCCGTTACTTTTCTGGGTGATCTTCTAGTCGGAATCTTCCAACCAGGTCCTTCCGTCACGCTCGATCAGGGCGACGGAGGCCGAAGGGCCCCAGCTGCCACCTGCGTAATGGTGGACACGCTGCGAGGTGTTGTGCCAGGCAGCAATGATCGGGTCAATCCAGCGCCAGGCTGCGGCCACTTCATCGTGACGCATGAAGAGGGTCTGGTTGCCACGAATCACATCCATCAGCAGGCGTTCATAGGCATCCGGGTTGGAAACGCCGAAGGTTTCGACGAAGCTCATGTCCAGCGGTATGCGGCGCAGGCGCATACCGCCGGGGCCGGGGTCCTTGATCATGACTTCGAGGGTCATGCCTTCATCGGGCTGCAGGCGGATGATCAAACGGTTCTGGCTGATACGCCCGGCCGTGTGGTCGAAAATCGAATGCGAGATCGGGCGGAAATTCACCACGATCTCCGAAGTCCGGTTTCCCAGGCGTTTGCCGGTGCGCAGGAAGAAAGGCACGCCGGCCCAGCGCCAGTTGGCGATTTCGGCGCGGATGGCGACGAAGGTTTCGGTGTCGCTTTCGTCCTGCCCGATGTCCTGCAGGTAGCTCTGTGTCGGTTGTCCGCCCACCGAGCCATTGCGGTATTGGCCGCGGATCGTGCACTGCTCGGCATTGCGTTCGTCGATGCGGCGCAGGGATTTGAGTACCTTGAGTTTTTCATCGCGCACGGAATCGGCCTGGAATGCATCCGGCGGTTCCATCGCAGTCAGGCACAGCAACTGCAGGATATGGTTCTGCACCATGTCGCGCATGGCTCCGGAGCCGTCATAGTAGCCACCCCGTTCGCCTACGCCGAGTTCCTCTGCGACGGTGATCTGGATATGGTCGATATGCATGCTGTTCCACAGCGGCTCGAACATCCGGTTGGCAAAGCGCAGCGCCATGAGGTTCTGTACGGTTTCCTTGCCAAGATAGTGGTCAATGCGGAACACCTGATGTTCGCTGAACACACAGGAGATGGCGGCATTCACGGCACGGGCACTTTCGCCGTCGGTGCCCAGGGGTTTCTCCACCACGACACGGCTTTTCGGTGTGACCAGGTTGAACTGCTGGATATGTGTGCTGATGGTGGCAAACAGATCCGGCGAAACTGCATAGTAGAAAGCCCGTACGCGTTCCACACCCGCTGCGAGAATCTCTGCGAGTTCCGGCCAGCCTGATTCACCGGTGACATCCACCGCACAGAAGTCGATGCGCGCCAGGAACCGTGTCAGTGCCTCTTCGTCAACTTCAACGGACTTGACGTGATCGTGCAGCGATTTGCGCACGAACTTCAGATAACCATCATGCCCCAGGGCCTTGCGTGCTACCCCGATGATGCGGCCTTCATCAGGCAGTTGCCCGGCGCGATCGCGCTGGTACAGGGCCGGCAGCAGTTTACGCGCGGCAAGATCACCGGTACCGCCAAAAACGACAAGATCGAACGGCGAAACCTGGATAGTGCGAGAAGACATGTGAGGCTCCGAAAGCGACGATGCGGACAGTGTAGCACCAGCCTCCCCCCGGCTTTATATGAGTAGATATCCGAGTGGCGCCGAACTTGTTATCCTGCCTCATGTCGGTTTCGGAGGGAGTATGGGCAAACAGATCGTGCTTGAAGTGGCAGCCTCTGCGCAGCGTCAGGCGGAACTCGGCGTCGCGCGCTGGCCTGTATGGGAAAAGGAGGTGTCGTGTTTTCCGTGGTTTTACGACAGTTCAGAGACCTGCTACCTGATTGAGGGGGAGGTTGTTGTGACACCCGCAGGGGGTTCTCCTGTGACCGTCAGGGCAGGGGACATTGCGACGTTTCCGGCTGGCATGCAGTGCGAATGGAATATTCTCAAGCCCCTGCGCAAACACTATCGCTTCGGCTGATGTGGCAGCCCGGGCCGGTTGGTGCCGAACAGGCTGCGGGTGATCAGGTACACAGAATGGTGGCCGCCTGGACTGGTCGAATTCGCGCACATGGTCTGTACATTCGGGCGGGCTTAGGCTGAGAATGGCAACTCCCACCGGAATGCCTTCCCCATGTCAGCCTTTATCGACCGACTAGCCGTTGCTGCGCCCCTCTTTGTATTGATTTTCGTGGGCTACGCCATCACGCGTTGGGGACGCTGGCCCAAGGCCGTAGGGGATGCGCTCACACGTTTTGTTTTCGGGCTGGCTTTACCAGCTTTCCTGTTTTCCACCCTGAGTGATTTCTCACATCTGCCGCCCGTCGATCTACGCCTGCTCATAGCGTTTTTTGGCGGCGCACTGCTGGTTTTCGTGCTCGGGCGTGTGTTTGTCGCCCGGCTCCTGCGGCTTGATGGGGTGTCCGCCTCGGTATTTGCCCTGGGCGGGATCTTTTCCAACAATGTCATCCTCGGGCTGCCCCTGGCCCGCGTAACGCTGGGAGATGCAGCCATTCCCAGTGTGGCTTTGGTGCTGATCTTCAACTCCCTGATTCTGTGGACGCTCGTGACAGTATCAGTGGAATGGGCGCGCCACGGCGAGTTGTCGGCAAAGGGATTCGTCAAGACCGCACAAGGGGTGCTCGCCAACCCCCTGATCATCGCGATTTTCGTGGGAGCCGCCTGGGGTCTCACCGGATGGCGGCTGCCCGCTCTGGTGGCAGCGCCACTCTCGATGCTGGCTAATGTGGCAACGCCAATCGCACTGGTGGCGCTCGGCATGGGCTTGGCAGAATATGATATTGGCAAGGAGATTGGCGCGAGCCTGGCCGTCTGTGCGATGAAGCTGCTGGTTTGTCCCCTGGTTGTCTGGCTGCTGGCCAGCCTGTTGCATCTGCCGAAGCTGGAAACTGAAGTTGTGGTTCTGCTGGCCTCGATGTCGATGGGAGTGAATGTCTATCTGATGTCGCGCCAGTTTCAGGCCTTTGAAGCGCCAACGGCGACTGGCATGGTGTTATCCACGGTGCTCGCTGCTGTGACTACCCCGATCATTCTGGCCTGGATGGCCTAGCGGCGCGTGGCGATGCGGGCTGCCGCAAAGGGGACTCCCGTCCCCGTGCGGCAGATCACATGCAGGCGGCAAAGGCATGGTGGAGCTGCACCCTGCCTTTGGGAACTTCCTGGCCCAGGGGGCGTGCCAGGAAGATGTCGCTGGATACGCCTTCGAGCGTGAGGCCGGTGATCGTGCGGAAGCCGAAACGCCGGTAATAGGCGGGTTCGCCGACGAGCACACAACCTGCCGCACCGCTCTCGCGCAGTTGGGCGAGGCCGGCATGCACCAGCGCCTGCCCGATGCCTCGTCCCTGGCGGTCCGGGCGCACCGAAAGCGGGCCAAGGGCAAACCAGTGGACATCTTTGTCGTCGATGCTGACAGGGGAGAATGCGATGTGCCCGACGATGTCGCCATCGAGTTCTGCCACCAGCGAAATGCTCAACCCCTTTTCCAGACGCAGACTGTCGACGAGGCGCTGTTCCGTATGCTTGCTGTGCGGATGATTGGCAAAAGCCAGGCGGGTGATGTGATGGATCGCCGTGACATCGCGCAGGGTTTCCGCGCGGATCTTCGGCATGCCGAAGACCACCACCTTGCCGGCACATGTTGTGGCACGGCTGCGTGCCTCTTCAATGTTGTCGGCACTTGCGACCGCGACACCCATGCGGCGGCGCACATGCGATTCAGGCTTGCCGAACAGGCGCAGATCCGATTCTTTGACGCGCAAGGCATCTTCCAGCCCCTTGAAGATCACCTCCTGGGCTTCGACCCCGCCGTAAATCACGGCGCTTGCCGAGGGGCGGCGCTGGCTGGTGTCGACAGGCAGGCCGAGAATGGCGCGGGCGTGCAGCTCGAATTCCGAGAAACGTTGCGAGGCGAGTGTTACCAGCCCGGTGTCGTGCGGGCGCGGGCTCACCTCGGAGAACCACACCTGATCTCCGCTGACGAAGAGCTCCACACCGAACAGGCCACGCCCGCCAAGTGCCGTGGTGACCTTGTCGGCAATTTCACTGGAGCGTTTCAGGGCCAGAGCGGACATCGGCTGCGGCTGCCAGCTTTCAACGTAGTCCCCCTGGCGTTGCAGGTGGCCGATGGGCGCACAGAAACTGGTTTCGACTGCGCCGGCCGCATTATTGGCGCGCACGGTAAGGAGCGTGATTTCATACTCGAAATCGATGAAGCCTTCGATGATCACACGGGTGGCTTTCACACGCCCGCCCGTCATCGCGTATTCCCAGGCGGGCTGCACGTCAGCGGCTGATCTGAGCACAGATTGCCCTTTGCCCGAGGATGACATCACCGGCTTGACCACGCAGGGGAAGCCGATTCTGGCAACAGCCGCCTGGAAAGTTTCCAGCGTGTCGGCAAACTCGTAGGGGGATGTCGGCAGGCCAAGTTCTTCGGCTGCGAGGCGGCGGATGCCCTCGCGGTTCATGGNNGACTGACCTCGGAGAACCAGACCTGGTCGCCCTTGACGAACAGTTCGACGCCGAACAGCCCCTGGCCGCCGAGCGCCGAGGTCACCTTCAGGGCGATGTCCTGCGCCGCCGCCAGGGCCGCCGGACTCATCGCCTGAGGCTGCCAGCTCTCGACATAGTCGCCCTTGACCTGGCGGTGGCCGATCGGGGCGCAGAACCGGGTCTCGACCTCGCCCGCGGCGGTCCTGGCGCGAACGGTCAGCAGGGTGATCTCGAAACCGAAGTCGATCCTGGCCTCGACGATCACCCGCGGCTGTTCCACGCGGCCCCCGGCCAGGGCGTAGGCCCAGGCCGCCGCGATCCCGCCCGGGGTCTCGACATAGCTCTGGCCCTTGCCGGACGAGGACATCACCGGCTTGACGAAACAGGGATAGCCGACCTGGTCCGCCGCGGCGGCCAGTTCCTCGGCGCTGGCGGCGAAGGCGTAGGCCGAGGTCGGCAGGCCCAGGTCTTCGGCGGCCAGCCGGCGGATGCCCTCGCGGTTCATGGTCAGTTGTGTGGCGCGGGCAGTGGGCACCACAGTGGCCAGCCCGGCTGCCTCAATCCGCGCCAGCTCATCGGTGGCAATGGCCTCGATTTCCGGCACGATGAAGTGAGGCTGTTCTTTTTCCACCAGGGCACGCAGGGCCTGCGCATCGGTCATGTCGATGACGTGAGCCCGGTGTGCCACCTGATGGCCGGGAGCATTGGCATAGCGGTCCACCGCGATGACTTCGCAACCCAGACGCTGTAGCGCGATGATGACTTCCTTGCCCAGCTCGCCAGCTCCAAGCAGCATGACGCGGGTGGCGGAAGGAGACAGGGGCGTGCCGATATGCATGATGTTCGGAGGAAAAAATTGGAGACGGCGGCATTGTAGCGCCCCGCCCTGTTTCCGGGCACTGGCCGGAATGGCTGGTGTGCCAAATAGGCGGTAGCGGAAGGCGTCCTTGGAGGCTGGATGTCTGGGGGTGGTCAGCTCAGACCGCCCGCCGGACGGCGACACCACGTGCTGGTGCTGCCTTTGTGATTGTCTTCGTAGGGATCGAACCAGTATTCGCGGTGATCCAGCGGCGTCTGTGGTGACAGCAGGGGGTTCTCGATACGCAGAATGCGCCGTGAGCAGAATCTGGCGCGCTCAATGAGTGGCTTGTGATACGCCATGAACAGATGATCGAAGCTGCCGTCCCGGATCATGGTCTGAAATCCCGTTTCGATGCGTTGTGCCAGACGGGGAGACTGGGGCGCTACAAAAAAATATTTCGGCAGGGGGAAGTAGAGCATCAGCGAATCTTCGATGGCCATCTGTGGATAGGTGGCATGCCTGTCGTCGTACTCGACAAATATTTCCGAGAGGGCGCGTGGAAAATAGTCGAAGCGGCGGGCTTCGAGCATTCTGTAGAGATTCTCCCAGTCGACCGCGGATTCCACACTGAACCCCGCAGTTTCCAGGACCTCGCGGCTTGACCAGGCGTGCCCAACGCCGAGGCGAAGCTGCTTGAGTTCGTCCAGCCCGTCGATGTGACGGAATTTTTCCTGATCTTGCTGATTGATGAGAAACAGGCGGTATTCCGTAATGCCCTTGTCGACAGGAATACGGATCGTGATCAGCCCACTGTTTTCCCAATCGGGGCGGGTAGCCTTGGCCGTAACGTTGACGTTCTGGCCCTGCAGCAGTTCGCTGCGCAATCTGTCCCGATACATATAGGCAGGGGCGTACCGAAGTTTGTAAGGCCCGAACTGGGCACGGGTCTTGTCGAGAATGGCAGTGAGCAGCCTGGTGGTGTAATCGTTGCGTCTGTCCAGGGTGCTGACCGGTGCATCCAGAATCACCGTATCAAGCGCATGGGCAGAGCCTGTCAGACAGGCGAGAGCGCATAACAAGAGGCATTCAAGGTGGCGCATGATGGGGGCGTGTCGCAATATCCTGTGCCTGCGGTGGAAGTGGGCGTACCAAAATAAGCGTACCAAAGTACCAGCGCAGCACAGATGCCTGAGGTGCGTTGGGTTAATTGATACCGGATCGCGGTAGGTGTAAAGCTTACCGTAGAGCCCGCAGCTGCATTGGAACGGCGCACGATTGGGCGGGCTGGTGGTTTTGTTGTACTCGCCTATCCAGGCCGATGGCCCATGTGCTACACAGACGGTCGACCCATGCTACAATGACTCACGGCGGGTCTCCCCGCATTGAGGCGTGGGAATCTGGTCAGGTCCGGAAGGAAGCAGCCATAACCACTCACCGCAAGTGCCGGGGGTCAGGCTCGCCGCCTGATTCGCGCTGGTTGGGTTGTTGCAGATAATGCCCGGCTGGCCACAAGTGATAAAAGACGATAAAAAAAGGGTGTGTCTCTCGACACACCCTTTTTTGTTTGTGATGAGTCTCTATGAACCGATCTGGCGGGCCGGTTGCGCGGGTACGGGGAATTCCACGCGCTGTGACTGTGCATCGGGGCGGTCACCGGTAGACGCTTCTGTTCCGATCAGTACGTTGAGCAATTCCATTGCGCCAATCGCGACGATCAGAGCGCCAATCAGGCGCAGGATCTTGTAAGACTCTCTGTGGTTGGGGGAGGGGGTGTTCATGCTAGCCGTCCTGACTGCCTTATGAGTTCAGTCTGGTGCAGGGGTATCCGCCACGCTGCTGTTTTGCCTCTTCAGGCGTATCCAGATTTACATCAGGTGCTGGAGCAGCACGAGAGCCCCGCACAGCTGGATCGCCAGGCCAAGCCCATGGCGCCAAGATGCAACTGGAAGGCGGGATGTTTTGTTGGTTTTCATGATCTTCTCCTGACTGGTCTGATTTGAGTGTGGTGCCGTGGCGGTGGCCGGGCCAATTGATTCTCTGTACTGCCCGCATAGCGCCAGACCATGGTGTCTTGCCCGAACGGGCTGGCTGGGTGTGGCTATAGGTGCGCCAGTCTTTGTGCTTCCTCCCCGATTTGGGCAAGCAGGGTGGCATGGGCATCAAAATACTTTTCCAGTTGCGCGATCACGATGTGCATCGGGGAATCTCCAGATTTGATGTTTAAAATTTATCAGCACGAGAGATTTCCATCTAATTGATTAATAAAACAGCGGTGATAACTATTTGCTATCGAATTTATTTTTTTGATAGTGTTTTGTGTGCTTGCGTTTGTCTTGTTCCTGAAAAAGGCATCGGCATTCCGGGGTGCGCCGGGCTACAATCCCGCCCATGAGCTATCAGGTACTCGCCCGCAAGTGGCGCCCCAAGAGTTTTGAGACCCTCGTCGGTCAGGAGCACGTTGTGCGTGCCCTGACGCATGCCCTGCAGACCGGGCGGCTGCACCACGCCTATCTGTTTACCGGCACTCGCGGGGTGGGCAAGACGACCATTTCCCGCATTCTCGCCAAGAGCCTCAACTGCGAGCAGGGGGTGACTGCCACCCCGTGTGGCGTCTGTGCGGCCTGCACCGAGATTGATTCCGGGCGCTTCGTCGATTACGTCGAAATGGATGCGGCTTCGAATCGTGGTGTCGATGACATGGCGGCACTGCTCGAGAAGGCTGCGTATGCGCCTTCACGTGGCCGCTACAAGGTCTACATGATCGACGAAGTGCACATGCTCACGGGGCATGCCTTCAATGCCATGCTCAAGACGCTCGAAGAACCACCCGAGCACATGAAGTTTATCCTCGCGACCACCGACCCGCAAAAGATTCCGGTCACGGTGCTGTCGCGCTGCCTGCAGTTCAACCTCAAGCAGATGCCGCTGAGCCATATTGTCAGCCATCTCACACATCTTCTCGAAGAAGAGCAGGTGAGTTTCGAGGTGGGCGCCTTGCGCCACATCGCCAAGGGGGCTAACGGCTCCATGCGTGACGCTCTCTCGCTGCTCGATCAGGCTATTGCGCACGGCGCCGGCAAGGTCGAGGAGGCTGGCGTACGCGACATGCTCGGCACCGTCGGCGAGGATCATCTGTATGGTCTGCTGGATGCGCTGCAGGCCCAGGATATCAGCCGTCTCGTGGCTGTGGCCGACGAGATGGAAGGGCGTAGCCTGAGTTTTGAGTCAGCCCTGCAGGAGTTTGCCACCCTGCTGCATCGTGTGGCCCTCGTGCAGTTCGCTCCGCAGGCGATCGGCGATAATTTTGAGCGCGACAGGCTGGCTGCCTATGCGGCAGCCTTCAGCCCGGAGTTTCTGCAGCTGGCCTATCAGATCGTGATTCATGGTCGCGAAGAGCTGGCTTTGGCGCCGGATGAGTACACCGGTTTTACGATGAGTTTGCTGCGCCTGCATGCTTTCAGGCCGGACGCCAGTGGTGGCGTTGCCGCGCCTGCCCGGCCTGCTCCTGCGCCCGCCGCCCCAGTTGCTGCTCCTGTAGCTGCAGCACCCGTGGCAGCGTCTCGCCCGGCAGATCCCGCTGAGAATGTTCCGCCGGAATTGAATCCCCCGCCGCCCGAAGAATTCACGCAGACTACCGCTACGGTGGCAGAGGCTCCCGCACCGGCGCCTGAAGATGCGCCTGCCGCCCAGCACGCCAAGCTGTCTGAAAATCTGGATTGGCAGGCTGCTATTGCAGGCTGCGGCGTTGGCGGCATGGTGCGCGAACTGGCCCTGCAATGTGAGCTGCTGAGTGTTGCCGGGAACCGTCTGCGACTGCGTCTGCCGCCTGAACAGCGCCATCTGGTGGCGATGCCGGCGAATGTGGGTAAGCTGCAGGAGGCCTTGTCCCAGTACTTCAGTGAAGATGTTCACGTGCACGTCGATATTGGCGAAGTAACGAGCCAGACGCCTGCGCAGCGCAATGCGGAGATTCGTCAGGCGCAGCAGGCCGAGGCCGTCGCTTCGATGGAAACCGATCCCTTTGTACAGGAACTCATTGAGCGTTGCGATGCGACGCTGGTGGAGTCCTCTGTTAAACCTCTAGCCGGAGATAAGCAATGATGAAAGGCGGCCTTGCTGGCCTGATGAAACAGGCCCAGCAAATGCAGGACAACATGAAAAAAGCCCAGGAAGCGCTGGGGCAGGTGGACGTGGAAGGCAGTGCCGGCGCCGGCGCGGTGAAAATCGTGATGAGTTGCCACCACAACACCAAGCGCATCACCATTGATCCGTCCGTGATGGACGATAAGGAAATGCTTGAAGATCTGATTGTCACGGCGATCAACGATGCTGTGCACAAGGTCGAAGTGACGACCAACGAAAAGATGGCTGGTTTCACCTCCGGGCTGGGTTTGCCGGCTGGCATGAAGCTGCCGTTCTGAGAAAGACCGGGGCTGGCGCCTGCCAGCCCCTTTCTCTCCTTTTTCGCCTTCTTTTTTCCCCTCCTTGTTTCACCCCCATTCATGCCCCTGCTCGATAACCTCATAGAAGCGCTGCGCGTGCTCCCCGGCATTGGCCCAAAGTCGGCACAGCGCATGGCTTATCACCTGCTGCAGCGGGATCGTGAGGGGGCTGCGCGACTGGCGCAGACATTGCAGAAAGCCCTTGGCGAGATCCGCCATTGCGATAGCTGCAATACTTTTACCGAGGCGCCGGTATGTGATCGCTGCAGCAATCCGCAGCGGGATGCAACGCAACTGTGCGTGGTGGAAATGCCATCGGATCTGATGGTCATGGAATCCACCCAGTCTTACCGGGGTCTGTATTACGTCCTGATGGGGCGGATTTCGCCACTCGACGGGATTGGTCCGCGAGAGCTCAAACTGGACCGTCTGCTGGCCCGCGCCACCGATGCGGTGGTGCAGGAAGTCATCATTGCCACCAACTTCACCAATGAAGGCGAGGCAACCGCGCATTACGTCGGCGAAATGCTCCGCGCGCGCGGGCTCAAGGTCAGCCGTATCGCCCGTGGTGTACCGGTTGGCGGTGAGCTTGAACACACCGACCTGGGAACTGTCGCCCAGGCGTTTGCCGAACGCCGTGGTTGGTAATTTTTAATCCTGGATTCCCTTGGAAGGAAGCAAGAATGCAAAAACTTGCCGCAGTGCTGCTATTGCTTTGCTCGGGTATGGCCTGGGCCGATGAGACAAGTCATCGGGCGCTGGCAGAGGAACTGATCAAACTTACGCGGGCCGATGATTCGGTGCTCACTTGGCGCAAGCGCTTCGACACTCAGGCGCAGGATCTGGTCAAGGCCACTACTGAAGGCCAGGCCCGTCTGAACGATGGGCAGAAGCAGGCCGTGGCGCACTTTGATCAGCGCGGTTCTGCCGCACTCGATGAGGTTCTGGCACCGGAGAAAGTGCATGAGCCTCTCGTGCAGCTGTACATCCAGACTTTCAGCGAAGACGAATCACGTGATATCGCGGTTTTTCTGAAGACGGCAGCGGGGCAGAAGCTGCTTGGCACGATGCCGGCATTGTCCGACGGGCTGGCCGGCATCGTGCGAACCCAGGTGGAGGCGATCCGGCCGCGCCTGAATGGGATCGCGCAGGATTTTCAGGCGGAGTTCGCGCATGCTTCGCCGCATCCCGTCCGCTCCGTCAGGGTGACTCCCCCGATTCCTCCGGGCGGAATGGCAGATGCTGTGCCGGAAGCGATGGATGCGCCGGTAGCGCAGGCGGTGAGCACCCCGGCGCGGGCAGGCAGCAAGAGCAAGGCTGCCGCGCCACACGGGAAAAAACATGCGGCAGGCCATGCTGGCAAACAGACTTCCTCCAAGACTGCTGCCAAGCCGGCGAAGAAGACGAATGCGAAGCGCTGCAAGGATTCTTCGCGAACCTATCCGCATTGCAGCAAATAGGCCAGGCTGGCCCGAGGCACTACACTAGGCGTGGATGGCGAACGGTGCATTGCCCAGGCTGACCGCCGGAACAGGGATTTTGGGCCGGCTGATTTTCTCGCTGGGTGCAATCACCTCGGCTTCGCCTTTGACCACGCTTTTGCCCTCCTGATTGACGCAGAGGCAGTCAAAAATCACGCGTTTTTTGTCATCGAACTTCTCCCGCGCAGTCACCGTGACGGTCAGGTGATCGCCGGGTTTGACCGGACGCAGGAAACGCAGAGTCTGCCCCAGATAGATGGTGCCTGGCCCTGGCAGTAAGTCGCCGAGCACGGTGGAGATCAGGGCACCGCTAAAGGCGCCGTGGGCAATGATGCCGCCAAACATCGAGCTGGCCGCATATTCATGGTCCACATGGGCCGGATTGACATCGCCGGACAGGGCAGCAAACAGCTGGATGTCTGCCTCCCCGACCGTGCGGCTCAAGCTTGCCGTTTCGCCGATGGCGATTTCGTCATAGGTGCGGTTTTCAAGGATTTCGCTCATGGTGACACCTCCAGGCGTGCAACCCGACCGGAGGGTCGGGCGTGATTGGATGTCTGACGCAGCGGGTTAAAACCCGATGGCGCAACTTGGAAGCTGCAACAAAATGGTTTCGGCGTGGCTGTGCGTTCTTGCCGGAACCGTTGCGCTGTGGAATTTTTAGCTAACGATGTTGAAACCGCCGTCAACGTGGATCGTGCCGCCGGTCAGTGAGCGGGCGCCATCACTGACGAGGAAGGCGCACAGGGCGCCAACGTCTTCAATATCAACGAGTTTGTGGAGTGGTGCGCGGTCTCTGGCATCCTGCATCATGTCGTCGAAATCCTTGATGCCGGAGGCTGCCCGTGTTGACAGCGGTCCTGGTGAGATGGCGTGGACGCGGATGTTCTTGGGCCCGAGCTCCGCAGCCACGTAGCGCGTCGCGGATTGCAGGGCAGCTTTCACTGGTCCCATCATGCCGTAGTTGGAAACAACTTCGTCGGCGCCGTGGTAGCTCATGGTGAGCAGGCAGCCGCCCTGGGTCATCAGTGGTTCGGCCAGCTTGGCCATGCGCATGAAAGAGTGACAGGAGACGTCCATGGCGCGCAGAAAGCCTTCGCGTGAGCAGTCCGTCACGCGCCCGTGCAGATCTTCCTTGGGCGCAAAAGCAATCGAATGCACAAGAAAATCAAGGCGCCCCCAGCGTTTGTCGATGGCTTCGAAGACGGCTTCAAGCGCTCCGCTGGTTTCCACGTCAAGCGGCAGGATCAGTGAGGCACCCAGCTTCTCAGCGAGAGGGCGGACATAAGGCTCTGCCTTGGCATTCAGGTAGGTGATCGCCAGGTCGGCCCCGGCCTGCTGGAATGCGCGTGCGCAACCATAGGCGATACTGTGGTCGTTGGCGATCCCGACAACAAGACCAAGTTTTCCTCTCAAACTGAACATGACTGACCCTCCATGGAATGTGCAGTTGCAGCATTTGGCGTCTGTGCAGCGTGTGGTTATCGCGTTACGCAGGGTGGCCTGTGCAACCGGACTTGTCCATTAAAGCTAGGCGTGAGAGCTGGTTTTCATGCATTTTCTGCCCACATGACACACCTTCTGTCCGATTGGATGCGGTGCAGCAATTTCGTGAAAGAAAAAGGCAAGGAAAAATGGCGCAGCTGCCAGAGAGGGCAGGAAAAAGGGAACAGAAAAGGTGAACGAAAAGGGGGTGGGGAGAGGGAAGGGAAAGATGCAGGGCAGGCGTGGTGACCAAGAGGGCATCCCGGCCTGAAGGCCGGGATTTTGTAGATTTTACAATGCGTTCAGTTCAATTTCCCCGACGTTGTTGAAAACGTAGTCTGGCTTATAGGGGAATTCGCTCATGAGTTGCGGAGTGGTGACACCGGATAGCACTAGAATGGTCTTCATGCCCGCTTCCATGCCACCGACGATGTCGGTATCCATTCGGTCGCCAATCATGACGCATTCCTCTGGGTGGGCGCCAAGCTTGCGTGCAGCCAGCATCATCATCAGCGAATTGGGTTTGCCGACGATATAGGGCTTCTTGCCTGTGGCTGCTGAAATGGCGGCAAGAATGGTACCAGCTGCGGGTTCGACGCCACCTTCGATGGGGTCGATCATATCCGGGTTGGTGCCGATGAACTTGGCGCCATGATCAATCAGGCGGACGGCCTTTTTGAGCTGTTCGAAGCCCAGGGTCGAGCATTTTGCGACCACCACATAGTCCGGATTGGATTCCGAGATGGAGAAGCCGACGTTGTAGAGTTCGTTGATGAGTCCGCCGCCTCCCACCACATAGGCAGTGGCCGTCTGTTTCTGATTCTGGTTCTTCAGAAACATTGCGGTGGCCATGGCCGCTGTAATGAAGTTTGCTTCCGTCAGACCGCTGATCCCCAGGCTCTCAAGCTTGAGTTTGAGGTCTAGCGGGGTTTGTTCAGCGTTGTTGGTCAGGAACAGGAATGGTGTCTGGGATTCGCGCAGGCGTTGCACGAAGGCCTCGGCGCCCGGGACCAGCTGCTTGCCGCGGTAGATCACGCCATCCATGTCTGAAATGATGCCTTTGACCATAAAGTATGTCCTGTGGTGAGTAATAGTATTCAGAAGTTGTTCATGATCTTGCTGCGAAGGCTTGATTGGGCCGAATGCGCTGCCCGAAATCCTCATTTATACGAATAAACTCCGGTTTCTGTGCTGCTCTTCGATCCACTGACGCCTTCTCGCTACAGATCCTGAACAGCTTCACAGTGTTCAGCGTCTAAATCTTACTGCTAAGACGTGACAGACTGACGGGGGTTCGACCATTTCGCCAAAAGGGGCTAGTCTCATATTGCACGAAGTATGCCGCAGATTCGCGAATTGCGAACTTTATGGCGATGCGGAAAGGCTTGCTGTATAAGAATCGATCCCTGTTCTGGATAGATTGGCCGGGCCTGTAGCGAACGGCGGTGAAGACACCCTGTTGGGCGGACTTTGGTTCTCGCGGGGTGGGCAGGAATATGCTTTGAGGGTTTCTTGTGTGTTGAGATGCCCGTCAGAAAAGGCTTTGCGTGGATTTGTCCGGCCGTGGACTTTAATCTCCCCACTGGTATTGGCTATAATCCGCTGGCTGTGTAAATCACAAACATTCGGGGTTTGCAATGAGCGATAACAAAGAAAATGCATCCAACGGTGAGTCGTGCTGCGCCTGCAGCCTGGACCCCGAACGTCGCGCCTTGCTGGCTGCCACCGCTGGAGTGGGGGCTATTGTCGGCTTGGGTGTGGCTGCACCGTTTGTGGGCAGCTTTCTGCCCTCCGAACGTGCAAAGGCGGCTGGAGCCCCGGTTGAATACGATCTGAGCAAGCTTGCGCCGGGGCAGATGGATACGATTGAGTGGCAGGGCAAGCCGGTGTGGATTGTGCGCCGCACACCGGAGATGGTCGCTGCACTCAAGAAAAATGATGCAAATCTGGTAGACCCGAATTCAGAGCGCTCCGAGCAGCCCGAGTATGCCAAGGGGACTGCTCGCGCGATCAAGGACGAGTACTTCGTCTGCCTGGGGGTGTGTACCCACCTTGGTTGTTCGCCAAACCCGAAATTCCTTCTTGGAGCAGAGAGTGGCATGGGGGAAGACTGGAATGGAGGTTTCCTGTGCCCCTGTCACGGCTCCCGCTTTGATCTGGCCGGGCGTGTCTTCAAGAGCATGCCGGCACCGGTCAATCTGGTCATTCCACCCCATTCCTATCTGAGCGATACCCGCCTGCTCATCGGCAAAGATTCCAAGGAGAGCTGAGCCATGAACTGTTGCAAGACCGTTACGGACAAGGCGCAACAGGCGCTGGCCTGGGTTGATGAGCGTTTTCCGCTCAGCTTCCTGTGGAAATCCCATGTGTCGGAGTATTACGCGCCCAAGAACTTTAATTTCTGGTATCTCTTCGGATCCCTCGCCTTGCTGGTGCTGGTGATCCAGATTGTCACCGGGATCTTCCTGGTCATGAACTACAAGCCGGATGCCTCGCTGAATCTGGCTGGTGTGCCGGTGGCCTTTGCGAGTGTCGAATCCACCATCATGCGCGATGTGTGGGGCGGCAAGTACATTCGTTACATGCATTCCACGGGAGCTTCGGCGTTCTTCATCGTCGTCTATCTGCACATGTTCCGTGGCATGCTGTATGGCTCCTACCGCAAGCCGCGTGAGCTGATCTGGCTGTTCGGCATGGGGATCTTCCTGTGCCTGATGGGTGAGGCTTTCTTCGGCTATCTGCTGCCGTGGGGGCAGATGTCGTTCTGGGGCGCGCAGGTGATCGTCAATCTGTTCTCGGCGGTGCCGGTGATCGGGGGGCAGCTCTCCGAGTTCATCCGCGGGGATTTCGTGGTCTCGGATGCGACGCTGAACCGCTTCTTTGCTTTCCATGTGATTGCGATTCCGCTGGTGCTGCTCGGTCTGGTGACATCGCACCTGATTGCCCTGCATGAGGTGGGTTCGAACAACCCCGATGGGGTCGAGATCAAGAAGCACAAGGACGCCAACGGTATCCCGCTGGATGGGATTCCGTTCTATCCGTACCACGTGATCAAGGATGTTTTCGGTGTGTCGATCTTCCTGATCGTGTTTGCGGCAGTTATCTTCTTTGCGCCCGAAGGTGGTGGCTACTTCCTTGAATTCAATAATTTCTTCCCGGCAGATGCCCTGAAGACGCCGCCGCATATTGCGCCGGTGTGGTATTTCACGCCGTACTACTCAATGCTGCGCGCCACGACTTCAGACTTCCTGCCCTTTCTGTGGGCTTTCATTGCGCTGATCAGTGTGCTGACGTGGCGTGGTGCGGCTTCTTGCCGGTTTGTGCGCGGGCTCTGCGTATTGGTGCCGCTGGCGGCCTATTGGGGCTTCTTTGGTCTGTCGGCGTTTGGCCTCACGGTTCCGCTGACAGCGTTACTGCTGCCTGGGGTAAAATTCACCGTCCTGGGGGTAGATCTGGCGCGTGGCCTGGATGCGAAATTCTGGGGTGTCGTGATGATGGGGGGCTCGGTGATGCTCTTCGCCCTGCTGCCCTGGCTGGATCGCAGCCCGGTGAAGTCGATCCGTTATAAAGGGGTACTGGTCAAGACTGCTCTGGTGATTTTTGTGGTGGCTTTCCTGATCCTGGGGTATTTTGGTACCCAGCCGCCTTCGCCGGTGGGGAACATTCTTTCCCAGATCTGCACGATCCTGTATCTGTCCTTCTTCGGCCTGATGCCATGGTATTCGCGTCTGGACAAGACCAAACCCGTACCGGAAAGGTTGACCTGGAAATGAGCCTGCTGAACAAAACCCTGAGTGTGGCGCTGCTGATGCTAGCCCTGGTGGGGCAAGGTGTTGTGCAGGCCCAAGAGATCAAGCTCGACAAGGCCCCGGTGAAGTTTGATAACGCCACCCTGCAGCAGGGGGCGAAGTTGTTTGTCAATTACTGTCTGAATTGTCACAGTGCGAGTGCCTTGCGCTACAACACTTTGACGCAGATCGGCCTGACTGAGCAACAAATCATGGATAATCTGATGTTTACCGCCGACAAGAGCGGTGAGCAGATGATTGTGGCGCTCCGCCGCGACGACGCACGCAAGTGGTTCGGCGTGGCGCCGCCAGATCTCTCTGTAGTCGCCCGGGCGCGGGCTTCGGAATTGGGCAGCGGCCCAGATTGGTTATATACCTATCTGCGCAGTTTTTACCGTGACGATTCGCGTCCGACCGGTTGGAACAATGTCGTCTTTCCCAATGTGGGCATGCCTCATGCCCTCTGGAGTCTGCAGGGTGTGCAGGAAGCGCGCTTTGCAGAAGTTGATGACGGTACGGGCAAAAAAGTCCAGCATCTTGCTGGGCTTGAGTTAACCCAGCCTGGTCAGCTGAGCAAGCAAGAGTATGACGAACAAGTTGCCAGTCTGGTCTCGTTCCTCACCTGGATGGGTGAGCCGGGGCAGGAAACCCGCCATGCGTTGGGGTGGGTGGTGCTTGCCGTCCTGAGTGTTTTGGCTATCTTCTCCTATTTGCTCAAGCGGGCATTCTGGAAAGATGTCCATTGATCAGGTATACAACCAAATGATGGTGTTGGCTGGTCGCGACAACGAAGCGCAGCAAGCGCGTCGTGTGGTTCGTGACACTGAATATTCCTGGAGTAATTCCGCGATGATGAATTTGTATTCCGGTACAACGGACCCCTTCAGCCACCGTTGCCGGATCGTTTTATACGAAAAGGGCATGGACTTTCAGGTGGTTGACGTTGACCTCTTTAACAAGCCTGAAGACATTGCTGTAATCAACCCCTACAACCGGGTGCCGGTGCTGGTGGACCGCGACCTCGTCTTGTACGAGTCGAACATCATCAACGAATATATTGATGAACGTTTTCCCCATCCGCAGCTGATGCCGCCTGATCCGATCATGCGCGCAAAGGCACGCCAGCTGTTGCACACGCTCGAACATGAGCTGTTCTCGCACATCGAAGCCCTGGAAAAAAACCAGAAGGCTGCTGCCGACAAGGCACGTTCGCAGGTGCGCGATCAGTTGATGCAGCTGGTGCCCCTGTTTGCGAAGCAGAAGTACATGCTTGGTGACGAATTTTCGATGCTCGACGTGGCCATTGCTCCACTGTTGTGGCGCCTCGAACATTACGCCATCGAGCTCCCCAAGACTGCCGCGCCCCTCATGAAGTATGCTGAACGCATCTTCACGCGGCAGGGTTTCATTGATGCGCTGACGCCCTCCGAAAGGGCCATGCGCAGATAATCCTGCGCTGCAGGCAGCGCTGAAAGCCGGGCGGCAGGGTTCTTTGCGTGGATTCATGCAAAGGGCTTGCCGCCTTGGTTTAATCGGAGAGGCTCGCCGTAGCGGTGAATCAGATGAACGCATCATCCACAAAACCCTATTTGATCCGCGCCATTCACGAATGGTGTGTGGACAATAATTTCACCCCCTATGTTGCCGTGCAGGTGGATGCGCACACGCGTGTGCCGCCCCAGCATGTGCGTGATGGGCAGATCGTGCTCAATATCGCGCCGTATGCAACCGGAGGGCTTTCCATCAGCAATGATGCGATCACCTGCCAGGCCCGTTTTGGTGGGGTGGCGCAATCCCTGTATGTGCCTATCAGCCAGGTGCTGG
This sequence comes from Rhodocyclaceae bacterium UBA1310, assembly GCA_002307175.1. Classification (GTDB taxonomy): domain Bacteria; phylum Pseudomonadota; class Gammaproteobacteria; order Burkholderiales; family Rhodocyclaceae; genus Uliginosibacterium. The sequence continues at coordinate 20,500 of DBTS01000001.1, read as the reverse complement.
CGATCTATTCACGGGAAAACGGACAGGGCATGGCGTTTGCTCCTGGTGCCGTGAGTGGTTCGGCGATGGAGCTTGGTGGCGTGGTGGCAGCGGAAGAGGATGCAGCCGAGGTCGCTTCTTCCCCCGTTGAATTGATCCGCCCGGTGGATAGCGTGGTGAGGTCAGCAGAGAGCGAACCTGAACCTCCGCACGAGCCACCCGCAGCACCTGCCGGTGGCAAGGTTTCCCACCTGCGCCGTATCAAATAACAGTAACGGTTTTATTCGGCATGGGCACACAGCCTGGGCTGTGACAGCCCGCGCTGGCCGCAAGGCGTTTGCGCTGCGGCAGACGGATGTGGAATGCCATCATCGTCCATCTGTACTTCGACAGTGTGCCAGTTGAGTACGCCCTGTTTGTCGAGTGTGGAGACAAGTATCCGGCCGGTTTTTTCGGCGGGCTTGTCGAAACCATCGAAAACAAAATTGCCCAGGCTATAGATGATCGGCCTGCCGCGATAGGATTCCGTTTCCTGGGTAACATGTGGGTGGCTGCCGACCACCATGCTGGCGCCGGCATCAATCATGGCGTGAGCGAGTTTGCGCTGGCGGGCGTCAGAGTGCTGTTCGCGTTCCCAGCCCCAGTGCATGAAGGGGATCACCAGATCGGCGCCGGCACGGCGTGCGGCGCGGATATCGGCAATCACTTCACTGTCTTCGCTCCAGGCGATTCCCGGCCAGTCGGCGCCTGCTTCGAAACTTCGGGGTTTGTATTCGTTGTAGGCCAGTACAGCAATCTTTAGTCCCTTGCGTTCGATCCACAATGGGGCGTGTGCCGCAGTCAGGTTCTTGCCCCCGCCGACGTGGCTGATGCCGAGCTGGTCAAGGTGGGCAATGGTTTCGAGGAAGGCGGCGTGCCCATAGTCACCGGAGTGGTTGTTGGCGAGTGACACGGCGTCAAAACGCCCTTTGAGTGCCTGCAGCGTATCTGGCGCCGCACGGAAGGTGTAGATCTTGTTCGGGTTGGCTGCGCCGGTGGCGTTTGCCGCCACCGAGGTTTCCAGATTGGCGATGCGGTAATCCGCCCGCGCCAGAATCGGCGCTACGGCGGCAAGGGTGTCGCCACCGTTGGCGGCGTAACGGCCAGGGCCGTCGTCGAGCATGATATCGCCGGCAAACGCCAGATTCAGTGTCGCTGCCTGGGCGCTTGCCTGATGGCACAGCAGCAGCACCAGAATTGCCCGCCAGACCGGTTTCATCACAGATTCTCCATGCTGCACCAGTAGGTCAGCTCACTGTCACGGATAGGTTCATAAACCCGCTGCAGCCCGGTGAAGCCATGCATTCCGGTGACAGCAGTCTCCTGCGGGTAGGCGTAGCTGGCCTGATGGATCAGGGCCGGGCTTTCGTCGCGATTGACGTAGGTGTAGAGCCTGATGCCTGCAAATCCCGGGGTCACATCGAAGACCGCCCGGAAGAGGAAATAGGAACCGATTGCGATGGGTTTTACCGCGTAGACATCGGCCTGTGCAGCCGTGCGCACCACCTTGTCCTCGCCGCCGTAATTGTAATGGCAGGCCAGTTGGGGGCTGGCCATTGCCGTACTGCTGGCAAGGCACAGTGCGAGAGCAGTGGTGCGTGCGTAACTCATAGGAAGCGGTCCAGCAGGCGACGGGAGTTGCGATCCAGTTCGGCGAGCTTGCGGATCATGAACTGGATGCCGTGGGCGTCCGAGATCAGCAGGACACCGTCAGTCAGGCGGTGGATGTCTTCCTCGCCCTTGAGCACGAAGCTTGTGCGGCCGCGATTGGTTTCCACCTCCCAGGTGCTGGGCGTGGCAAAACTCGAAACCCCGATGAGACGCAGGATCTCCGGCATGAATTCGCGTGCCTGCAGGCTCTCCTCAATGATGTTGCGGAGTTCATCTGGAAGGTCGGCAAGATGCTCGATCCAGGCTAGTTCGTGGCCATCCTGACCGAGCACGGCGATGCCATCCTGTGGCGCTGAAACCGGATTGGCACGCACCAGTGAGACGTCCGGGTGTTCCGTGCCTGAAGCATCCCGCATCATCAGGCGGCCGAATTCGTTGCGCCAGAGGGTAAAAGAAATATCGGTGCTCATGCCTGGGCCTCCTCGCCAGCAACCTGTTCGGCATTGCGCAACTGGGCCTGATACAGGCGCCAGTAGGCCCCGCGTGCTTCCATCAGTTCATCGTGATTGCCGATTTCGACGATCTGGCCACGATCCATGACGACCAGCCGGTCCGCCTTGCGCAGCGTAGACAGGCGGTGCGCAATGGCAATCGTGGTGCGGCCCTTGACGAGATTCTCCAGCGCACGCTGGATTTCCTTTTCGGTTTCCGTATCGACGGCCGAAGTGGCTTCATCCATGATCAGGATGCGCGGATTGATCAGCAGGGCACGCGCGATCGAGATGCGCTGGCGTTCCCCGCCCGAGAGACCCTGGCCGCGTTCTCCGACGATGGAGTCGTAGCCCTGTGGCAGGCGCAGGATGAACTCATGGGCGTGTGCAGCACGTGCGGCAGCGATGACTTCCTCGCGTGAGGCGTCGGGCTTGCCGTAGGCAATATTCTCCGCCACCGTGCCGAAGAACAGGAAGGGCTCCTGCAGTACCAGCCCGATATTGCTGCGGAAGGCTGCCAGCGAGACGTTGCGGATATCCACGCCGTCAATGAAGATCGCGCCTTCCGAGACGTCGTAGAAACGGCAGATCAGATTCACCAGGGTGCTCTTGCCCGAGCCGCTGTGGCCGACCAGCCCGATCATCTCGCCGGGGCGGATATCCAGTGACAGATTGCGGACCACGGAGCGGTTGCCGTAGCGGAAACCGATGTCGCGCAGTTCGACGCTGCCGGTGACTTCCTTGAGGGGCACCGGGTTGGTCGGTTCCGGCACGCTGGAGACATGGTCGAGGATGTCGAAGATGCGTTTGGCCGCGGCGGCGGCCTTTTGTGTGACGGAGACGATGCGGCTCATCGAATCCAGACGCGTGTAGAAACGCCCGATGTAGGCGAGGAAGGCCGTGAGTACGCCGACCGTGATCTGCTTGCCCGAGACCTGCCAGATGCCAAAAGCCCACACCACGAGAAGACCGATTTCGGTGAGCAGCGTGACTGTCGGGGTAAACAGGGACCAGGTCTTGTTGATCTTGTCGTTGACAGCCAGATTGCGTCGGTTGGCGTCGCGGAAGCGCTGGGCTTCACGATCCTCCTGGGCAAAGGCCTTGACCACACGAATGCCGGGAATGGTGTCGGCGAGCACATTGGTGACTTCGCTCCAGACCCGGTCGATCTTCTCGAAGCCGGTGCGTAGTCGATCGCGCACGATATGGATCATCCACGCAATCAGCGGCAACGGCAGCAGGGTGACGATGGCCAGCCAGTGATTGATCGAGAACAGGATCACCGCTGTCATCGCGATCATCAGCACATCGGTGATGAAGTCGAGTGCGTGCAGCGAGAGAAACACGCTGATGCGGTCCGATTCCGAGCCGATGCGTGACATCAGGTCGCCGGTGCGCTTGCCGCCGAAATATTCGAGAGAAAGTTTGAGCAGGTGCTCGTAGGTGGTGGTGCGCAGATCCGCACTGATGCGTTCCGATACGAGGGCCAGGATATAGGTCTTGGCCCAGCCCAGAGACCACGAGAGCAGCGCCGATCCGAGCAGGCCGCCGAGGTAGAAGGAAACCTTGACGGCGTCGATGGGCTGCCCGTTCTGGAATGGAATCAGGATGTTATCCATCAGGGGCATGGTCAGATAGGGCGCCACCAGGGTGGCTGCGGTGGCCACGATCATCAGGCCAAAACCGGTGAACAACTGCCAGCGGTAGGGGCGGGCGAAACGCCACAGGCGGAACAGGGTCCAGGTCGAAGGGGCCTCATGCAACTCGCGGGTGCAGATCGGGCATTCATCCTCTCCGGGTGGCAGTGGCGCCTTGCAGGTCGCACAGACAGCTTCTTCTGCCGTTTTTGGGGGTTCCCCCGTGCGCAGTGCCTCGCTCTGGCGCTCAAATTCGCGCAGCAGGCGCAAGGCGGCCAGATTTTGAGTCAATGTGTAACGCCAGAAGGCCAGGCGCCTTTCGGCATTCATAAGCTCCAGGCAGGCTACGCCGGCGTGGTCGCTATAGTGCAGACCCAGGCTGGCGTCGAGCGGCCAGCGTTGCCACTCTTCGCCGGCAGAGCGCGCCAGGATGGATTGGTTGGTCAGGATAATCATTCCTCTGGCAAAGCTCAGGGAATGGTCCAGATCGAGTTCAAGCCACGCCAGTGGCGTTTCTTCAGGCTGGAGCAAGGCTGCGGTTTCCGCATGCCAGGGGTCGGGAAGTTTTTGTTCAGTGAGTGCGGGCAGCATCGTATTATGTGCAAAAGGATTGTCAGGCACAGGTCAGCTTCGGGCCGACGGCCCGGACGGAACTCCGGTACACTTCGTCAGGGCGGCATTTGCGAACTTTTAATGATAATCGCAGCTTGCCACTTCATGGTGTACAGGAGTCGGATAAATCCGGCGGGATTTTGATCCGAATGGGTTGCGGTAGCGCTTTGGCGGAGCAAAATCCGCGCTCGCGGTAAACTGCGAGGCTTGTTGCTGCGTTGACTGCTGCATACGGATTGGTGTGCCTACACACGAGAACACATGAGCAAAGACATTCGCATTCTTGAAACATTGCATTTGCGTGGTCCCAATATCTGGACCTATCGCCCGGCCATTGAAGCGCGGGTGGATATCGGCGATCTGGAAGATTGCCCCTCAAATGTTCTTCCTGGATTTACGGAACGCCTTACCGCGTGGTTACCGGGGCTGATCGAGCATAAATGCAGCTACGGCGAGCGTGGTGGTTTTGTGCGCCGGCTGCAGGAAGGCACCTGGCCGGGACATATCCTGGAACACGTGACGCTGGAACTGCAGAACCTTTCCGGGCAGCGCACCAGCTTCGGTAAGGCGCGCAGCACTTCAAAGCGCGGTGTCTACAAGGTTGTTGTGCGTTCGCGGCAGAAGGAAGTGACGCTGGCCTGCATGCAGGTGGCGCGCGATCTGCTGATGGCAGCGATCGAAGACAAGCCATTCGATGTGCCAACGCATGTTGCCGAGCTGCATGAACTGGCCGACTCGATGTGCCTGGGGCCGAGCACAGCCTGCATTGTTGATGCCGCAACGGAACGTAACATCCCCTCCATTCGACTGACGGATGGCAATCTGGTTCAACTTGGCTACGGAAATCGTCAGCGCCGGGTGTGGACGGCTGAAACCGACCGTACCAGTGCAATTGCCGAGACCATTGCGTCCGACAAGGATCTGACCAAGAGCCTGCTGATTCCGTGTGGCGTGCCAGTGCCTGAAGGCCAGATCGTGCATTCCCCCGAAGAAGCCTGGGAGGTTGCGCAGGATATCGGCCTGCCGGTGGTGGTGAAGCCCTCTGATGCGAACCACGGACGTGGCGTATCGCTGGAACTGATGACGCAGGCCGAAGTCGAGGCCGCTTTCCCGATTGCCGAGCGCGAAGGCAGCGACGTGATTGTGGAGCGCTTCATCCGCGGCTGCGAGCACCGTATTCTGGTGGTGGGTGGCAAGGTGGTGGCCGCGACACGTGGCGAACACACCCTGATCGTTGGCGATGGCAAATCCACCGTTGCGGAACTGATCGAAAGCCAGCTCAACAGCGATCCGCGTCGTGGTGAAGCCGAGGAATTCCCGCTTGACCGCATCGTCATCGACCGCAATCTGGCCCTTCAACTGCTGCTTGAGCGCCAGGGCGTGACGGCGCAGAGCGTGCCGGCCGCGGGTCACAAGCTCACGATCGAGCGAAATGGGAACATGGGCAATGACTGTACCGATCTGGTGCATCCGGATGTGGCCGCAGCAGCCACCCTGGCGGCGCGCATCGTCGGGCTGGATATCGCCGGCATCGACATGGTGACTGAGGATGTCTCGCTGCCATTCGAGAAAACCGGTGGAGCGATTGTCGAGGTGAATGCCGGCCCAAGCCTGCTCATGCACCTCAAGCCGGCGACCGGCAAACCGCGCCCAGTGGGCGAAGCCATTGTCGAGCACCTCTTTCCGGGGGCGGACAACGACGGGCGTATTCCAATTGTCGGCGTCACCGGTTGTGATGACACCACGCGGGTGGCCCGCCTGATTGGCTGGTTGCTCTACATGGGCGGGTTCCACGCCGGGCTGGCCTGTCGCGAGGGGATTTTCCTGTCGCGCCGACAGGTTGAAAAACAGGATTGTGCCCACTGGCAGGCCGGTCAGCGCATCCTCATGAACCGCACGGTGGATGCGGCTGTCTTCGAAAGCCCGCTGGCGAGCATTCTTGGCGAAGGCCTGCCATACGACCGCTGCAATGTCGGCGTGGTGACCAGTCTGCGCACTAGCCCCGAACTGGAGCGCTTCGATATCCGCGAGCCGGAACAGATCGCAGGTGTGCTGCGCACCCAGGTCGATGTGGTCTGGGAGAGTGGTGCTGCAGTGCTCAATGCCGACGATCCGGCCGTTGCACAGCTGGCTGATTACTGCGACGGCGAAGTGATTTTCTACGGTTTGTCTGCTGATTCCGAGGTGCTGGCTGCCCATCTGGCTGCCGGCAAGCGTGCAGTCTATGTGCGCGATGGCAAGACCATGCTGGCCACCGGCAGTGCCGAGCAGCCGCTGGCGGCGCGCGCGACCTATCCCGCGAATGCTCTGGCTGCCGAGCTGGCTGCTGTGGCCGCTGCCTGGGCCCTGGGGATCTCGCCGGATCTGATTAATAGTGCCATTGAGAGTTTCGAGCCCGAAGCGGGACTCTGAAAACCCAAGCGAACATTCAGAAAGACTGACTGATGGAAGTATCTCGCATCCGTACCTTGCGTGGGCCGAACCTCTGGAGCCGCCACACCGCGATTGAGGCGACTGTGAATTGTGCTCCGGCAGAGCGCCTGATTGATGATCTGCCGGGGTTTGATGAACGTCTGCGCACCCTGTTTCCGCAGATCGGGCTGATCCGTTCAACCACCTACGAAGAAAAGCCCTCAATGGCGCATGCGCTGGAATGCGCGGCGCTCGGGCTGCAGGCCCAGGCAGGCTGTCCGGTGACTTTCAGCCGCACGACCGCCACCACGGAAGCCGGTGTCTACCTTGTGGTGGTGGAATACAGCGAAGAGGAAGTTGGCCGCCTGTCTTTCGAGCTTGCGGAAGGCTTGTGTGCAGCGGCAGCTTCCGGTGGCGATTTTGATCTCGACGCAGCGCTGGCCAAGTTGCGTGAACTTGATGAAGATGTGCGCCTGGGACCGTCAACGGGGTCCATCGTGCATGCCGCCGTGGTGCGTGGGGTGCCGTTTCGGCGCCTGACTTCCGGCAGCCTTGTGCAGTTTGGCTGGGGCAGCAAGCAGCGGCGCATCCAGGCTGCTGAAATCGATACCACCAGTGCGATTGCTGAATCCATCGCGCAGGACAAGGATCTCACCAAGAAACTGCTCGAAGCGGCTGGCTCTCCGGTACCCAAGGGGCGTCCCGCAGTGGGTGTCGAGGATGCCTGGGCGGCCGCCTGCGAAGTTGGCTTGCCGGTTGTTGTGAAGCCTCAGGATGGCAACCAGGGCAAGGGTGTGACGGTCAACATCTCGACCCGCGAACAGCTTGAACAGGCCTACCGCACGGCAAGTGAATTCAGCGAAGAAGTGATCGTGGAACGTTACCTGCCCGGCAACGATTTCCGCATGCTGGTGGTGGGTGACAAGCTCGTGGCCGCCGCGCGGCGCGAGCCTCCTCTGGTGATCGGCGATGGCGTGCACTCGGTGCGCCAGCTTGTCGACGAGGTCAATCGTGATCCGCGCCGCGGCACGGGGCATGCAACCTCGCTGACGAAGATCCGTTTTGATGATATCGCCCTGGCGCGTTTGGCTGAACAGGGCATGAACGCAGATACCGTGCCGCCCAAGGGCAAACGCGTGGTGTTGCGCAACAATGCCAATCTCTCCACCGGTGGCACTGCCACCGATGTGACCGACGATGTGCATCCTGATCTGGCGGCTCGCGTGGTGGCGGCTGCCCAGATGGTCGGCCTGGATATCTGCGGGGTCGATGTGGTCTGCGAGAGTGTGCTGCGCCCGCTCGAAGAACAGGCTGGTGGCATTGTCGAAGTGAATGCCGCACCGGGTCTGCGCATGCATCTTGCACCTTCCTTTGGCAAGGGGCGCAATGTGGGTGAGGCGGTGATCTCGACGATGTTCGCCCCGGGTGATGATGCACGGATTCCGGTGGTGGCGGTGACGGGCACCAACGGCAAGACCACCACTGTGCGCCTGATTGCCCATCTGCTCATGAAGGCCGGTCTGCGCACCGGCATGACCAATACCGATGGCGTCTATGTGCAGGGCAAACAGATCGACAACGGTGATTGCTCCGGCCCGCGCAGTGCGCGTTCCGTGCTGCTGCACCCGGATGTCGATGCGGCGGTGTTTGAAACCGCACGTGGTGGCCTGTTGCGCGAAGGGCTGGCTTTCGACCGCTGCAAGGTGGCCGTGGTCACCAATATCGGCAAGGGCGACCACCTCGGCCTGAATTACATCACCACGGTTGAAGACCTTGCGGTGCTCAAGCGTGTGATCGTGCAGAACGTGGCAGATAACGGCTACGCCGTGCTCAATGCCGCCGATCCTGTGGTAGCCGGCATGGCGGCCAACTGTCCGGGCAGCGTGATCTTCTTTGCGGCAGATCGCAACCATCCGGTGATGGCAACGCATCGCGCCCAGGGCAAGCGCGTGGTGTATGTCGACAACGATGCTGTGGTGGCCAGTGAAGGCAAGAAAACCTGGCGCATCTCATTGGCCGGGGTGCCCATCACACACGACGGCATGATCAGCTTCCAGGTTGAGAATGTCATGGCGTCCGTGGCGGCAGCCTGGGGTGTCGGGCTGGACTGGGATGTGATCCGGGCCGGGCTGGCGACCTTCATGAACGATTCGGACAATGCGCCGGGGCGTTTCAATGTCTTCAAATACCACGGTGCGACGATCATTGCCGACTACGGCCATAATCCGGACGCCATGCAGGCTTTGGTGAAAGCGGTAGACGCCATGCCGGGCAAACAGCGTTCGGTGGTGATCAGCGGTGCCGGTGACCGGCGCGATGAAGACATCCGCCAGCAGACGGAAATTCTTGGGGCTGCCTTCGACAACGTGATTCTCTATCAGGACGCCTGCCAGCGTGGGCGTGCCGATGGTGAAGTGATCGCGCTGTTGCGTGAAGGTCTGGGCGGGGCCAAGCGCACCCGTTCCATCGAGGAGATCCATGGCGAGTTCATCGCTATCGACCGTGCCCTCGGGCTGCTTCAGGATGGAGATCTGTGCCTGATCCTCATCGATCAGGTGGAGGAAGCATTGGCGCATATTGCGCGCCGCATCGCCGAGTCTGCCTGAGATTTAAGAAGCTGTTTATGATCTTACTGCGAAGGCGTGATCGGGCCGACTTATTGGGTACATAGGCTGCTCGAAATCCTCATGTATTCCAATACACTCCGGTTTCTGCGCTCTCCCACGGTTTGCTTTGCACAGCAA
>DBTS01000001.1:549-10702 GCA_002307175.1 Rhodocyclaceae bacterium UBA1310 | reverse complement strand
GAAACCCCGGCCTTGCCCCGCTGACGCCTTCTCGCTACAGATCGTGAACAGCTTCTAACGCCGCGTGCGCTTGCGGGGTTTCTGCGGCGCACGCGCCGCCAGCCCCAGCGCACGCCGCGCCAGCTCATCGGCGGCCGCGTTGCGGTGTTGCGGCAGCCAGCGGAGTTCATATTCCGCAAACCCCGTAAGACACTCGCGCACCTGTGCAAACAGCGGGGCGAGGTGTCTGGCCTCCGTGGTGTTGGCATCACAGGCCAGGCGGACCACGTTGTCGCTATCCGAGTGGATCACGATATGGCGCGCACCAAGGCTTTCCGCGAGTTCCAGCGTGGCAAGCAGGGCGCGTGTTTCCGCCTCATTGTTGCAGCCCCGATGAGGGTCGCTGCGCGAGAGTTCAAAAACACGTCCATCAGGGGCCTGCAGCACGGCACCCAGGCCAATGCGCCCCGGATTCGGGCAGGCACTCCCATCACACCAGGCAAGCCAGTGCTGTGCGGCGATTTCGGGCGGATCTGCAGAAGGCATGCAGCAAGCTTATCACTGCAGGGGACGGGTGTCAGGGGAAGGGGTGTTGGGCAGGGTGATCAGGAAATGAGTGCCGCCACCGATCACGCTGTCGCAACGGATGCTGCCACCCAGGCGAAAAGTGACCAGACTGTAGCAGATGTACAGACTGAGCCCCTGCCGGCGATCCGGCCCGGTGGGTTCGGGGAAGGGGTCAAAAACACAGGCCAGGCGCTCCGGAGGCATGCCGACCCCATCATCGGCATAGCTGACCAGCAGTGTGCTATCTGAAAGACGCTCGGTTTCAATTCGAATGTGGCCGTGCCGGGTGCCCTTCAGGAATCCGTGCTCGATGCTGTTGCTGATGAGGATGCCGAGGATCTGGTCAAACAGCCCGGGCACGCAGGTGATTTCAGTATGCGGGGCGCAGATCACCTCGATCTGGGCACAGTGCCGGTAGGCTGCAGCCCGCGTTTGCAGGATTTCGGTCAGCAACTCGGCCAGATTCAGGCGTTGGGCTTCCTCGCCAAGGCTCAGAGAGGCATGCCGCAGGCTGTTCAGGCGATGCATCAACTCCTGCAGCCCGGCCAGGGTTTCGCCCATTTTTTCCTGCAGCTGGGGGAGTACGGCCAGCGCCGGGGAGTCTGGCCCGTCCGTTTCTTCAAGGCGGTAGCCCACCGCAGCAATGTCCTCGGCGTTTTGTGCGGTGCTGCGGATGGACTGCTGCAAGGGGTCGCGTAATTCCTCGCAGAATCTTTGCACAAGGCGTTCCAGAGACTGCATTTTCTCGGCCAGCTTGTCTTTTTCCATGGCTTGCCGTTCCTGCGCCCAACGCCGCCCCAACAGGCCAAACATGACATAGCAGGCGCCTCCCAGCAGGATGAAAGCGAGCAGGTGGCGCAACACCACATAGACAATTTCGGTGTGCATCGCCTGTGTATCGGCGGGGAGCGTGAGACTCAGGCCACCCCGTATTTCGCCCAACCGGTCGCCTTGTGCAGCGTGGCAGTTGAGGCAGCTTTCCTCGGTCTTCACGGGCAGCATGAAGCGATATACCGGGCTTCCATCCGCCTGCTGAACTTCACCGGAAAATTCCTCTGCACCGTTTTCAAACCGATGCAGCGCCTCTGTTTCCCAGGGATCTGGACGGTTTCCGGGGTTGAGGGGGCGGAGGCTGCGCAGGCTGACCTGCAAGGGCGAAGTCTGGGCGAGAATTTCGCTGACCAGGCGGGTCATGTAGGCCGGATTGACCATGGTGAGGGTTTGCCCGTCAGTGCTGTGCAGCTCGCGCCGGGGGTGATGCAGGAAGGGGTTGGGGCGAAATTCCGGGCTGACGGGGACATAGACTGCGCCAGCCTGGGAATTCCACGCCCGCATGGCCAGGATGGTACGCGCCACATTGCGCGCGCTCTCGTGGTGCAGGGCAAGGTGGTTGGACTGGATCTGCTCGATGCGGAATCCCATTGAGCCGGCCATCACCAGTGCCAGACCCAGTAGCAGATACAGACGGCAATGGCGGGCCGCGAGCAGCTCGCACAGCGAGGTGCAGAAAGGGGAGCTGGAAGACGGAGGAGACAAGGGGGTGGAGGATCGGGGGCTCATTGTGCTGGGGGCGACTTCGCGTCTACCCCGCTATCGGCCTGCTTCTCACCCCCTGCAGACGGCCAATGGGGTAGCGAATCTGGCAGATCGGGTTACCATTGCACCATGTCTGAAACTGATTCTCCGTTTGATCTGTCACGGCCCTTGCGTCTGGTACTGGATACCAATGTGATCATGGCCCTGTGGCACTTTGCCGATCCCGCCCTGCGGGCCTTCAGGGCGTTTGCGGAATCCCCCGCTGCGGTGCTGCTCAGCAGGGCAGAATGTCTTGATGAGTTGCAACGTGTGCTGGCGTATTCGCAGTTTGGGCTGGAGCCTGCCCGGCAGTTGGAACTCTTCGAAACCTATCGCGCAAGGGTGGAGTGCCTGCCCGCCGCCAGCGAGGAAGAGAGTGATGGCGTGGTACTGCCCCGCTGCGGGGACCGCGATGACCAGAAATTCGTGGTCCTGGCCTGGGAGGGCAAGGCCGATGCACTCGTGACGCGCGACAAACTGGTGCTGCGGCTGGCACGGCGTGCGCCGCTGCGTGGGGCTGTCGCAATTCTCACCCCTGAACGCCTGCAGGCGGATTTGCTCAAGTCTGGCGTGCTGGCGCCGTAAAGTTTCTGGAGCGGCGGCATGCTACCGGCCCGGCGGCGATGCCTGGAACGTACATGCACTCAAGCGCCGCTCACCTATTCCGGAGGCAGCGTGTGACGCTGCCTCTTTTCATTTGAGTGCGTGATAGGCGCCGTTGAAGTACAGCAGCGGCGCGGCTTCACTGCGCTCGCAACGCACCACTTCACCGATGAACATGATGTGGTCGCCTTCTTCCCAGAAGCGCCGGTTGCGCACCTCCAGCACGGCGCAGCAGCCCGCAATCAGGGGCACGCCATCCAGCCCCGGTTCCCAGCCCACCTGTTCGAAGCGGTCTTCGCGCTTGCCTGCAAACAGGTTCGAGATGTTCTGCTGGCTTTCAGCGAGAACATTGATGGCGTGGTGGTTGCTCGTTTCGAAAGCCTCACGTGCGCCGCTGTTGGCGTTGAGACTCCAGACAACGAGTGGCGGGGTCAGGGAGACGGAATTGAAAGAATTGACGGTGAGGCCGAAGAGCTTTCCTTCACGGTTGCGGGTGGTGATGACGGTGATTCCGGTGGCAAACATGCCCAAGGTACGCCGGAAGGTGGTGGAGTCGAACGGCAGGGGGATAGCACTCATGGCAGCAAGGTCATTGTTATTGCTGGAAAAAAGAAATTATCCCGGAGTTTCCGTCAGCGGTCGAGACTTGGTACCCTTCAGGTATGAGTGAGTTTTCTTCCCGATTGATAGCGTGGCATGCCGGGAACGGCCGCCATGACCTGCCCTGGCAGCAGACCCGTGACCCTTACCGGGTCTGGCTGTCGGAAATCATGCTGCAGCAGACCCAGGTAGAAACCGTGATTCCGTATTACCAGCGGTTTCTCCAACGCTTCCCCGATGTGGCTTCGTTGGCGGCTGCGCCGCTCGATGATGTGCTGGCGCTGTGGGCGGGCCTGGGTTACTACGCACGGGCGCGCAACCTGCACCGCGCGGCGCAGCAGGTGTGTGGCGAGCTGGCAGGGCGTTTCCCGCAGACTTCGCTGGAATTGGCCGAACTCCCCGGCATCGGCCGGTCTACGGCGGCAGCCATCGCATCTTTTTGTTTCGCCGAGCCTGCTGCGATTCTCGATGGCAACGTCAAACGTGTCTTGTGCCGCTACTTCGGCATCGAAGGCTTTCCGGGCGAGCGCACCGTCGAATTGCGCCTATGGGAGCTTGCTGAATCCCTGCAACCGCAGACAGGTGAAGAGGCCATTCGTGTCTATCCCCAGGCGCAGATGGATCTGGGCGCCACTATCTGTACCCGTGGCAAACCCGCCTGCCTGCACTGCCCCCTGAGTGTGGATTGCGTGGCCCGCCTTGCCGGGCGCGAGGCGGATCTGCCGGTGGCACGCCCGAAAAAGGCGATTCCCCTGCGTGAGAGCGATGTGCTGATGCTGCGTACCGAAGATGCAGTGCTGCTCGAACAGCGGCCAGCCAGTGGCATCTGGGGCGGCCTCTACAGCCTGCCGCAAATCGAAGCAGGAGAGTCTGCCGGACAGGCCTCCCTGCGGTACCTTGGCGTCGCGCTTGAAGGATTTGTGTTGCAGCCTGTGCTACGCCACAGCTTTACGCATTTCACGCTGAATATCCGCCCCTGGCGCCTGAATCTGCCAGCGGTGCCGCAAGGGGTGAATGCGCCGGGTTTGCGCTGGACGCGGTTTGACGAGCTGGCCGAGGTCGGTTTGCCGGCCCCTATCCGCAAGCTTCTTGAATACCCGACCGATTAGATTCTCTGACCGATGAACTTGGTGGCCCGGTCCACGCACACGTCGCAGATAAACACCGAGTTGGGGCCAGGCACCAGCACATTGACTTCCGTATGCGGTTTGCCACAGAACGAGCAGTGTGCCCGGCTCTCGTCGCGGCTGCGCAGCTGGTCTATGGCGTCATTCAGATCCAGCATGGTCTGATCGACGTTCGATTGCGTATTGGCTCTGAACATGGATGCTCCTTTGGTGCTAACAGGGTTTGTGCTGCCCCCTGTTTCAATCCTGGCTTGAACTTACTATGCAGGGCAGGTGTGACGCCGCCGCATGTGTCGGCAGGCGTCTTTCGCCAGACCAGACGCACGCACGGGCACAAGCAAAGTGCCTGTGCAGCAGGTTTGCTGAATTTATCGTGTTTGGCGAAAAAACAGTTTCCCGCAGAGCCTGTCAGTTCTGCCGTAGGTCTGAACCGGTTGCAGCGTCTGGCTGCTTGCCAGACTGTTCAGGAGGCGTCAGCGGGTTTTGAGAACCTTGTGTTCCCGCAGATAGGCCTGGATGATGGTCAGGCGTAGTTCTGCGTCTTCCAGCTCCAGCAGGCGCTGGCGTGCCAGAGGCGGAATGGGCAGGAGTTCGGCGTAGCGATAGCCAACCCAGGAAGAATCTCCCAGTACATGTGGTAGCGGGACTTTGGCTTCTCCTGCGTCAGCAATGATCAGCTGCAGCAGTGGCAGGAGTTCCTTGTGGGTGGGCGTGACCACCATGGTTGCCGGTTCCCCGACCCACTGGATGTTGCCACTGATTGCCTGCTGGGCATCAATGCTGTGATCGAGTAGGCGGAAGCGCCGGCCACCCTGAATCGTCAGTCCCAGCAGACCGGGTTGGCTCATGTCCCAATCGACGATGTGGGCCTCAGTGCCAAATTTATGGGGCACTGCAGCGGTGCCAACTTCCTTGCCCTCAGCGATCAGGCACACCCCGAAGGTGGTGCTGTTCTGCATGCATTGGGCCACCATATCCATGTAACGCGGCTCGAAGATGCGCAGCGCCAGTTTCCCATGCGGAAACAATACACTGTTGAGAGGGAAGATCGGCAGGGACTCGGAAACTGAGGGATTCGACATGGCAGGCTTCTGCAACGGACGCGCGCCATTGTACCCGTTCCCTTGTGGCCCTTGTGGCAATACCCGTTTTACGTGGAGCCGGGAACGCTCCACGTAGCAGATCAGTTTTTGTCCTCAAAGCCTGAAGTAGCTGACAGTCTGATCCAGTTGCAGCGCCAGTTGGCGAACGGATTCTGTTTCGGCGGCCTCACTGTCGACACTGCGCGTGTTCTCTTCTGCCGAGCGTGAAATTGTCTCGATGCGCTGGGCGATGAGGGTGCTGACAGAACTTTGTTCGCTGATCGAATGCGCAATGTTGTCGACGGTCTCAACAACCAGAGCTGAGGCTTCCTGCATGCGCGTGATGGTCTGGTCTGCTGCCGACACCGCTTCGGCGCTGCCATCCAGAGCATGCAGACTGGCGCTCATGCGCTCCACGGCATCGCTGATGCCGGTCTGCACGCGGGTGATGGTCTGGCCGATTTCCATTGTGGAACTGGCCGTGCGCTCGGCGAGCTTGCGGACTTCATCGGCCACCACGGCGAAACCACGCCCCTGCTCGCCTGCCCTGGCGGCTTCGATGGCTGCGTTGAGGGCCAGCAGATTGGTCTGGTCGGCGATATCGCGAATCGTCTGCACGACGGTGGCAATGCGGCTGGATTCCTGGCGGAGTTCCTCGATGACATCGGATGCGTTGCGCACATGCTCATTGACGCTGTTCATTTCCTGCACGAGTTGCTGGATCTGCTGGCGACTTGCGCTGGCCTGCTGCCCCGAACCACTTGCGATGTTCTGCGTATCCTTGCCCAGATCGGCCACCTGGCGGATCGAGACGGTGAGCTCCTCCACGGCGGCAGCCATTTCATTGATTTCAGTTCCTTGCGTGGAAATGTTGCCCACCACGTTGTGCTCGTTGTCACTGAGCACCGAGGCCGCCTTCACCAGAGCGCTCGAATCCTCGCGGATCTTGTGCACGATTTCGCCCAGGCGTTGCTGCATTTCGCGCATGCTGCTCAAGATGCTTTGCGGATGACCGGGGGGAATGTGCTGAGTGAGATTGCCACGGGCAATTTCGCGGACAATTTCCGCAACAAAGGCCGGATCGGCCCCGAGACTGCGTTCGAGTCTGCGTAGCACAATGGTGAGGCTGTAGGCGGCGACCACGATGCTCAGAATGGCCAGGCCCAGCACAATTGAAAAGGCACGGTCGGCTGAGGCGATTGCGCTCGTCTCGCTCTCGTCCATGGTGGTGTGGACCCGCTTCTGGGCGTCCAGCAACAGGGAACGGATTTCACGCCAGAGCGGGATTTCCTCCTTGTTCAACACTTCCGCGGCAGCGGCCTGGTCGCTTCGTGCAAGGGTGCTGGCCTTGTCTATCAAGCCCTTGCGTTTTTCATGCATGGATTCAATTTTCACGAGAGTGTCGCTTGACATGCCCTCAATGGCAGGAAGCTGTTTGGCGCGTGCCAGGGCACTGGAGAAATCCTCCAGGCCTTTGCGCAGGTTGTCGTAGCCGGATTTGTTCTGCGGGTCGAGCACCACGCCTCGCAGGGAAGAGGCCGCCTGCAGTCCACCTGCGTACATATCGTTGATGGCGAACTGATACGCCACGTCGTGCTCCAGCGTGTGGTGGAATTCGCTGGTGGCACTGCGCAACGAGTAGAGGCCATAGGCAAGGGCAATGGCCAGCAGGGCAAACGCACCTCCCACAAACATGAGTAAATGCTTTTTTAGTGTCATGAACGCCTCCACGGCTTCATGCCAGTCTTGCCGCCAATTCGGGCAGAGCGTGGCAGACCACACTCATTCATCGGTGTTTTGAGTAGGTTTGATCAGACAATTGCCCTTTCGGCGGTAGATCGACGTGCAGGTAGAATGAGCGCTATGCAAAATTCCAACGAATTTCCTCAGCCCGGGCCGGAAGCGCTGGCTCAGTCAGAGCAGCTGCGGGCCTTGATTGCCGACGAAATCCGGCGTGCCGGAGGCTGGATCGGTTTCGACCATTTCATGGCGTTGGCACTGTTTGCGCCGGGCTTGGGCTATTACAGTGGCGGCGCACACAAATTCGGGCCAGACGGTGATTTCGTGACCGCTCCCGAAATCTCGCCACTCTTTGGCAAGGCGCTGGCGCGTCAGGCAGCACAGATCATGGCGCTTTCTAGCCCGCAGTTGCTTGAGGTGGGGGCGGGAAGCGGGGTGCTGGCGTGTGATCTGTTGCGGGCTCTGGAAGAGAGTGGGCAATTGCCGGAGCGTTATGCGATTCTTGAACTCTCGGGAGAGTTGCGGGCACGCCAGGAAGAGATGCTGCGCCGCGAAGTGCCCCATCTTGCCGATCGTGTTGTCTGGCTGGATGGTCTGCCAGAGAGCTTTTCGGGTTGTGTGATCGCCAATGAAGTGCTTGATGTGATGCCTGTGCAGTTGGTGGTGTGGCGGGCCGAGGGAATTTTTGAGCGCGGCGTTGTGCTGGAAGCAGCAGGTGGAGTAGAGGGTTTCGGCTGGCAGGAGCGACCCGCACAGGGACGTCTGCTGGCTGCTGCACAAACCTTGCCGGTGGAGCTTCCGGAAGAAGGGGAATATGCCTCCGAGATCTGTCTGCCAGCCCGAGCCTGGGTGGCAGAGTGGGCAGGCAGGTTGGCTGCCGGCGCCCTGATCCTGATTGATTACGGCTATCCGCAGGCCGAGTATTACCTGCCCAATCGTAGCCAGGGAACCGTGCAGTGTTATTACCGGCATCGCGCGCATACCGATCTGCTGCACTGGCCCGGTCTTAATGACATCACCTCGTTTGTGGATTTTACGGCGTTGGCCGATGCGGCGCATGAGGCTGGCCTGCGGATCGAGGGCTACACGACACAGGCGCGGTTTCTCACCGATTGTGGTCTGCTGGAGCTGTTGACGGCAGTCGGGCCGACCGATGAGGCACCGTATGTACGCGCGGCGCGTGCTGCACTGCGCCTGATCGCTCCGCATGAGATGGGGGAGTTGTTCAAGGTGCTGATCATCGGGCGTGGGTTGGATGCGGCATCTTTGTGCGGGCTTGCCAGTGGAGATCACTCCGGTGCGCTGTAGGTATTGGTCGTACAAACGAAAAACGGCGCCGTAGCGCCGTTTGCCGGAGTGAAGTGCGCCTATTCCTGCGAGCGATACAGCAGCTGCATGAAATCCTCGGCATCACGATCAGAGCCGAAACAGCGGGTCTGGCGTGACTGGCGGCGGGGCGGTATAAATGTCTCTGGCATGCCAAGACTGGCCAGCGCAGTCAGGACTGCATCTGGAAGCCAGCTGGCGTTTAAAACTTCATCGCCGTAGCGATCATTCTCTGTCAGGCCGTCGCCAGGGATCGTATTCATTTTGTTCACCTCGGATGGTGAGGTTGTGCCTACACAGGGAGGGTGAACTCCCTGTCCATATAATTTCTAACGGTGGCACACAGAGAAAGTTGACGGATCGGTTTCAAAATTTTGCAGAGCATGCCCACCCTTTATTTGTAGCATGCCAATTTCATTGACGCGGTGGTGTGTCGTTGGGATGCCCACAAGTGTCGTATTTCCTTGGGTTCAGTAGGGGGATGCGCCGCCAGCCAGTCTGAACAGGGAGCGAAGATCGCCCCTGGGGTTTGCCGCCAGCGCCAGAATCAGCAGAACCCGCGCCTGTTGCGGGCTGAGTATCCCGGCTGGCAGACTGCCGAAAATTTCATCTTCCTCATTGCAGTTATTGCCCACGCCGCCTTCCGTGATGCGTGTGGCGCGTACCACGGCAATACCTTGCTCCATCAGTGTTTGCAAGCCGCTGCGCCAAGCTTCCGGAATGCTGCCGTGGCCGCTCAGGGCCAGGACCAGCCCCTGTGCGCCAGCTGTGGCGCACAGCCCGGGAAGGTCTGCGGAGACCCCGGCACAGCCATACAGGATGTCAACGCGGGGCAGTATTCCGAGAGTGGACCAGGGTAAGGCATGCCGCAGTGATCGCGCTAGCGCCGGACGGATGTTGATATGCTCTGTGGCTACATGCCCGATGGGCTCACTGCCGGCCCGGCAGCGCAGGGCATCCACCCTGCTGGTATGGGCCTTGATCAAATCCGCGCCGGCGATGATGTGAGCGCTCGCCACGACCACTACGCCATGTGCTGCCGCGGCGGGAGTGGCTGCGACCCGGGCGGCCTGCAGCAGGTTACCCGGCCCATCGGCGTCAGGCGCATCGGAGGGGCGCATGGCGGCAGTGAGTACAACTGGCTTTCCCAATGGCAGCAGGAGGTGGAGGGCGAAAGCTGTTTCTTCCAGCGTATCCGTGCCGTGCGTGATCACGATGCCATCAATGCCCGGATCTGCCTGCAGGGCACTGATCCGCTCGGCCAGTTGGAGCCAGTGGCCGGGCTGCAGATCCCGGCTGTCGAGCTGGAAAATCTGCTCGATGTGCCAGTCAGCAATCTCTCTTAAGGCGGGGACGCTCGCGAACAGGGTGTCGGCGTCAAGTACTGCGGCTTGGTAGTGTTGGGGATCACCTGTGCCGGCAATTGTGCCGCCGGTGGCGAGAAGGGCGAGGCGAGGCATGCGGTGTCTCCTGTGCATGCTGTGCAAACAGGCGGGCAAGCCGGTGTGCACGGCTGAAAATGGTCTTCCCTGAGAAGCTGTTCATGATCTTACT
>DBTS01000001.1:0-186 GCA_002307175.1 Rhodocyclaceae bacterium UBA1310 | reverse complement strand
TACAGATCGTGAACAGCTTCTGAAACGCCGCAGCCCGGCGGTGCCGGGCTGCGGAAAGCCAGAGTCTGCGTGAATCAGTGATTCAGGATCTTGGAGAGGAACTGCTGGGCACGGTCAGAGTGGGGCTGATTGAAGAAGGCTTCCTTCGGCGAATCTTCAATGATCTGGCCCTGGTCCATGAACACC
>DBTS01000080.1:65221-80119 GCA_002307175.1 Rhodocyclaceae bacterium UBA1310 | reverse complement strand
TGGGTGAGTTGTGTGTAATCCTATGGGCTAAGCCGTTTGGAGCAGGTCTGCCCAGTGTCTCGATGGGGCTTGCATTTTGGAATGCTGTAACAAAATGGTTCCGGCGTTGTTGCGCCTCCATGCCGCACGACTTGTACTGTCTGCGTCGGCGCGCCCAACCGGGAACCGCTACGCTGCACTCCATTTTGTTACAGCTTCTTAAAGGGCGTAAAAAGTCGCTAGTTGGATTTTGACGCAACCCGTCTGGCGGCTGTTTTTGTCTTGACAACTTTGGCTGCAGGCGACTGCTCGGCTTGCTGCGGCATTGCGAGGGTTGTTTTGAGAAACCAGGAGAGGATTTCTTCGGCCGTCTTGTCATCGACGTTTTGCGGATCGCAACGGTGCGCAATATTGATGCCCTCACACAAAGCCATCAAGCCAATCGCAATGTGATGGGCAGACGTACCTGACTGGGTGTTAGTCAGACGGGCATAAGTTTCGACGAACTCGGCGATTTGGGCCCGTCGTTCCTCAAGAAAAAGGCTAAGCGTGGCGCGAAATTTTTCATCGCGCACAGCAACAATTTTCGCCTCCATCCACAAAACGCTAAACGCGCCGTCTCCATAGAGGCCGCTGTAGTAGTTCGCGATTTTCTCCTGCAGTTCGACTACGTCGGCAAGTGGTGCCTGAAACAGGTGATGGAATTCGCGATCTATGTTTTCGCACTCACGGCGCAACAACTCGACAAACAATTCGGTCTTGTCGGTGAAGTTCGAGTAGAAAGCCCCCCGCGTATAACCGGCGGTGGCGGCGATGTCTTCGACGCTGGTAAGCGCGAACCCCTTTTGTACAAAAACGGTGCGCGACGCATCTAGCAGGCGTTCGCGCGTTTGCTCGCGGCTTTGCTCGCGATTGAGGCGTTGGCGTGTGGTTTCACTGTTCATCGAACAATTCTAACACATGCGTATCTGGATACAGTGTTGTATCTAAATTCAACATTGTATTAGAATGCTTCAAACCCCAAAGCAAATCCAGATTGCCGGGTCCGGAGCGTTCGACGGTTCGGACGTTACATCTCAAGAAAGGAACGCCGTGAAGTTTCCTCACCAATCCCCCACATTCCCCCGGAGGATGGCCTCAGGTCATCAGCTCCATCCGCAAACGATGCCTTCACGCCATATAAAGTTGGCGTGGCGGCCACTGACAGCAGCAGTCTCCCTGGTCTCGCTGATATCTCTGTCTGCGTGCCAGAACGCCGCACCGGAGGTGAGTCCCCCGCGCGAAGTCGTGGCCTTGCCGGCCCAGGCAGATGGCGGAGTACAGTTTCTGACTCTGCCGGGGGAAGTGCAGTCACGCTTCGTCACGCCGATGTCGTTCCGCGTGGCGGGTCAGGTTGTCGAACGTCGTGTGCATCTGGGTGATGTCGTCCACAAGGGGGATGTTGTCGCGCGCCTTGATCCGGCCGATGCCAATCACAATGTCGCCAGTGCGCAGGCCGATCTCGCCTCTGCACGTGCACACCTGGATGTAGCCGAAAAGCAGCTGCAACGTGATACCCAGCAAGCGCGAGCCAACCTCATCAGTGCTGTCCAACTCGAACAGACACAGGATGCCTATGCTGCAGCCAAAGCCCAGCTTAGAGACGCGGAGGCCCGTGCTGCAATCATGGGCAACCAAAGCAACTACACGCTGCTGATTGCAGAACACGATGGGGTAATCAGTGCTGAGCAGGCCAATACAGGTGAAGTATTGGCTGCCGGACAACCGGTGTTTTCGCTGGCATGGTCAGGTGCAATTGATGTCACCACCGAAGTGTCGGAAAGCCAGGTAGCCAAGGTTCGCGTCGGGGCTCAGGCAGTCGTCAGGCTGACCGCCATGCCGAGTAATCCGCTCAAGGGCCGCGTACGCGAGGTGAGTCCGGCAGCTGATCCACAGAGCCGCACTTATCGCGTCAAGGTAACGTTGGAAACTCAAGCCCCAGATTTACGTCTGGGCATGAGCGGGGAGGTGATGATCAATACCGCCCAGGACAAAACCGGCGCGCCAACATTGCAAACGCCGTCCACCATCATTCCTGCTACGGCGCTCTTTCACCAAGGCAATCGGGCTGCCGTGTGGATCGTACGTCCTGCCGATGCAAAGCTGGAACTGCGTCCGGTTACGGTTGGCGCCTACGGTGAAAGAAGTGTGACGATTCAGGCAGGTCTCGCTGTGGGCGAAGAAATCGTGGTTCAAGGGGTGCACACGCTAAGCGCCGGTGAAAAGGTCAAGGCCGTTGCGCCATTGCATGCGGAGGATTTTGCGTCATGAGCGCTCCCGCTTCCGGCCGTTTCAACCTCTCTTCCTGGACGCTGCGGCATCAGTCGTTTGTCACTTTTGTCCTGGTACTTCTGACCTTGCTCGGCATTGGTTGCTATACGCACCTGTCGCAGTCCGAAGACCCCCCATTCACCTTCAAGATCATGGTGATCCAGACTGAATGGCCGGGTGCCACAGCGAGCCAGGTACAGGAACAGATCACCGATCGCATTGCACGGAAACTGCAGGAAACACCAGACATCGATTACCTGCGCAGCTATTCTCGCCCAGGGCAGTCGCAATTGTTCTTCTCAATTAAAGACTCCGCACCGGCCAGCCATGTGCCCGATACCTGGTATCAGGTGCGCAAGAAAGTTGGCGACATCACCGCAACGCTGCCCTCAGGCGTTAGAGGTCCCTATTTCAATGATGAATTCGGTGACGTCTACACCAACATCTACTCACTGGAAGGCGATGGATTTTCTCCGGCCCAATTACATGACTATGCCGACAAGTTAAGGGTCGAACTGCTTCGTGTTTCAGGCGTAGCCAAGATTGATTACTTTGGTGACCGCAATCAGCATATCTACATCGATATCTCCAACGCGCAGATGACCCGGCTGGGCATTACGCCAAAGCAGCTGGGCGAACTGATCGGCGCACAGAATGCGGTGGCCCCGGGGGGGCTCGTCACGACCGCAAGTGATCGTTTGTACATTCGTCCGAGCGGCCAATTCGACGATGTCCAGGCGATCAGGGACAAAATCATACGCATCAACAATCGCAATTTTCGTCTCGGTGATATCGCAACTGTCACGCGCGGTTACGACGAACCGCAAGAACAGCAGATGCGCGCCAACAACAAACCTGTGCTGGGAATCGGTATTACGATGCAACCCGGTGGTGATGTGATCCGCCTTGGCAAGACACTCGATGAACGCATTGCCACACTCAACGCGCGCCTTCCCGCCGGCCTGAAACTGACCGCAGTTTCCAGCATGCCCCACGCAGTGGAAAAGTCAGTCGACGACTTCCTTGAGGCTGTTGCCGAAGCCGTCGGCATCGTTCTGTTGGTCAGCCTGATGTCACTGGGAGTCAGAACCGGCATGGTGGTGGTGATCTCGATCCCCATCGTACTGGCAGTAACAGCGTTGTTCATGTACATGTTCGACATAGGCTTGCACAAAGTATCGCTGGGAACCCTGGTGTTGGCGCTCGGCCTGCTGGTTGACGATGCAATCATCGCCGTAGAAATGATGGCGGTAAAACTTGAGCAGGGCTGGAATCGCCATCGTGCCGCAGCCTTTGCCTACACCAGTACGGCCTTCCCGATGCTGACGGGTACGCTGGTGACAGTTTCCGGGTTCTTGCCAATCGCGCTGGCAAAATCCAGTACCGGCGAATACACGCGCTCAATTTTTGAAGTCTCGGCGATTGCGCTCCTGCTGTCGTGGCTGGCTGCGGTCATACTGATCCCGCTGCTGGGATACCACATGCTCAAGGAAAAGCCACAGCGTGGGGATGCCGGGAATGACGAGGGCAGTGGTCACGCATCGGAAGCCCACGAAGAAGATCACAATCACGCAATCTACCAAACCCGCATCTATACAGCCTTACGCCACATGGTTTTGTGGTGTGTGGCGCATCGGGGCAGAGTGGTGGTCTTCACAGCCTTGCTGTTTTTGGGCTCGCTTGCGGCATTCAGACTGGTACCGCAGCAGTTCTTTCCGAGTTCGGACCGTCCAGAGCTGTTGATCGATTTACGCATGCCGGAACGAGCTTCCTTTGAAGCAACCCAGCGTGAGGCGATTCGTCTGGAAAATCTCCTGAAAGACCGCCCTGAAATCGACCACGTCGCAGACTTCGTTGGTACCGGTGCTCCTCGCTTCTATTTGTCGCTTGATCAGCAGCTCCCCAGCACAAACTTCGCACAATTCGTCGTGACAGCCAAGTCGGTTGAAGATCGCGAGAAGCTTTCCAAGGCACTGGAGGTGGTCTTGCGAGAGCAATTCGGCGGTCTGCGCACCCGTCTGACACGCTTGGAAAACGGCGTACCGGTGGGCTTCCCGGTGCAGTTTCGGGTAAGCGGGGAAAAGATCCCCGAAGTTCGCGCAATTGCCGAGAAGGTGGCAGCGGAAATTCACAAGGAATCACGGGCAACCAACGTACAGTTCGACTGGGACGAACCGGCACAGCGGTCCATTACCTTCGAAGTCGATCAGCAGCGCGTCGCCGAACTGGGGCTGACTTCGCAGCAGGTATCCGATTTTCTGGCCATGAACCTGTCCGGATACACCGTTACGCAATACCGTGAACGTGACAAGCTCATCAGCGTCGATTTGCGAGCACCGCGTAACGAGCGCGTCGACCCCGCCCATCTCGGTTCACTGGCAATTCCAACGCCATCAGGCTCTGTTCCGCTGAGCACTCTGGGCCACATCAGAAATGAACTCGAGTACGGTGTCATCTGGGAACGCGATCGCCAGCCGACTATCACGGTGCAGGCCGATGTGCGTGCTGGCGTGCAAGGCATTGATGTCAGCAGGGCACTTGATGGCAAACTTGATCAACTGCGTCGCGAGCTGCCGATTGGCTATCGTATCGACGTGGGAGGACCTTTGGAAGAAAACACCAAGGCCCAGGCCTCGATTTCCAGACAGATGCCACTGATGGTCATTGCCGTACTGGTGTTGCTCATGATGCAGTTACAAAGCGTCGGCCGCACCATGATGGTCGTGATGACGGCACCGATCGGGCTGATCGGCGTGATTGGCGCGTTGTTGCTGTTTCATCAGCCGTTCGGTTTCGTCGCCATGCTTGGCACCATCGCCATGTTCGGCATCATCATGCGCAACTCGGTGATTCTGGTCGATCAGATTGAGCAGGACATCGCTGCCGGACGCAAAAGACTCGACGCCATCGTCGGTGCTACGGTGCGCCGTTTCCGTCCGATCACGCTTACCGCTGCTGCTGCCGTGCTGGCGTTGATTCCACTGCTGCGCAGCAACTTTTTCGGTCCGATGGCTACCGCGCTGATGGGAGGGATCACCGTTGCCACCGTGCTCACACTGTTCTACCTGCCGGCGTTATATGCGTTGTGTTACAAAATCAAACTGAGCGAAACCGACAGCGTTGGCACCAGTGCCAAGCCTGCAACATTACCCGAAGGGAGCCGTTAATGCGCACCGTTGATTTTCGTTCCCCCCACCATGCCATTGCACTTTGTATTGCAGCACTGACTTTGGCAGGATGCCAGCTCGGACCCAAAGGCACCGCGCCAGACATGCCACAGCCAGACCAATACGGTGTTACGGCTATGCCTTCTGCAGAGCTTGGTCCAGCAGGCGCCACCCAAAAATTCGTGCTGGACGAACGTCCGGTCCCGAAATGGTGGGAAGCCTATCGCTCCCTGGAATTGTCTGCCTGGGTCGAAGAGGCACTTGGGAACAACTACTCCTTGTCGCAGACCGAGCATAGTTTGGCTGGTGCACGAGAACAATTGCGTGCGCAGATTGGTGAGTCAATGTTCCCCACTGTCGATGCCGTGATGCAGTCATCGCGGCGACGTGCGCTTGGTTTACCAACGGCGGGACCACAGACCAATACATATAATGTTTTTGCTGGAGAACTCAACGCCAGTTATACATTTGATCTGTTTGGTGCCGTACGCTACGCCAACTCCGCTCTAGCCGCACAGGTTGATGAACAGTCCTATAAGTTCGATGCTGCGCGTCGTACGTTGGCCGCCAACGTGGTGATCACTGCCATCAACAGTGCAGCATTGCGTTCGGAGGTCGACACGACAGAACGGCTAATCGCACTAGCCGATTCTGACACCGCAGACGTACAGCATCGTTTCGAACTCGGATCAGCCTCACACGGCGATCTGCTGAACGCACAGGCCAATGCGGATTCGCTGCGTGCCAGTCTGCCTGGCTTGCAAGCGCAATGGCAGGCGGCGCGCCATGCATTGGCTGTGCTCATGGGGCGCACCCCTGATGCAGCGCCAACAGACCTCGCGTTTGAGGATTTGGTGCTCCCCGAGCGCATACCGCTTGCCGTGCCGTCTGTGCTGCTTCAGCAGCGCCCTGATATTCTGGCAGCTGACGCTGCGCTGAAAGCTGCCGCGGCCCAGGAAGCGCTCGCCACCGCCGAGATGTTCCCCAGCCTGTCAATCACAGCATCGTTCGGTCAGTCCGGTTATTCCTGGAGCAAAGCTACATCTGCAGCCGGTGCTGTTTGGGGCATCGGCACTTCGCTGACACAGCCGATTTTTCATGGCGGAGCACTGAGAGCCAAGCGACGTGCAGCCCAAGATGCTTATGAGGCATCGCAGGACAACTATCGTCAGACCGTGCTCAATGCTTTCAAGGACGTCGCCGATAGCCTGAGTGCATTAACTCATGATGCGGATGCCATGAATTCAGCGACCAGCGCCCGGCAGTCCAGTGAACAATACTGGCACGATGCCAGCCAGCGGGCAGCGTTTGGTGCCATTGCGCCAAACACAGTCCGGGCAGGAGAAAAACAATTTCAGAATGCCAGACTTACCGAAGTCCATGCAGTAGCGCTAAGGCTGACCGACACGGCGGTCCTGTTTCAGGCAATGGGAGTGCCACTGGACGAGGACAACTCTAGGCAAATGACGGTCACCCAGAAGTAAGCACCATCCATCAAGGGGGCTTACATAGTTCTTTAGCCCCGTTTTCTGCATGAGATGCACCGTCGTGCATCTCATGTTGATGTCAATACTCCAGGTGCCATGGATATGAATTCAACCGAAGCATTTGCAATAAGCGGAATCACCCAAAACGTTGCCAGATTCTCATTTCGCGATGAAGCTCGCTGGGAAGAACTGCGCGATTTATTCCTGCCGGGCGGACACATCTCACTGAGCTGGTATAACGGCCCGATCAATGGGTTTATCGAGGCGTCGCGCCTGATGGCGGGGTCTCCCGACATTCTTACCAAGCACTGGCTGGGCACTCCACGCATCGAAATCAATGGCAAGCGTGCCTTGAGCGAGGTCGATGTAGCCATCAAGGTGCGTTCAAGACTTGGCCTGTTCGATGTCGATCTGACGAGCTTCGCACGTTTCTTTGACCAGTTCGAGCTGTGTGATGACGCACGGTGGCGGATTTCCAGGCGCGTCGCAATCTATGAGCAAGACAGAATTGATCCTGTCCAGCCATCTGTATTGTTTTGGCTCCTGTACCGTTTGGCTCGATTTCAACGGTATCCCGTGGCATTGCGTCACCTGGCCTTCGGTTTGGCCCGGAAAGGCCAGTCGCTTGCAGGCGGAATTGTCACTGCGCAGAGTGAGGAGGAGAAGTCGCTCAAACAAGCTGCAAATATCTGGTTAATCGGAAAAAACGGATGAGGACGGGCCTGGGGGTGCAGCAACGCCCGCTATGGGCCCATGCAGAGTCGATTCTCTGAGGTTGCAATATCAGGCTACCGTTCCAAACAGTGTGCCGACCCCCGCCGTGAGGGCCATTGCGAGGGCCCCCCAGAACGTCACGCGTCCTGCGCCAAGCCATATGCCGGCGCCTCCGGCATGCGCAGAGATGGCACCCAGCAGGGCCAGGAACAGCAGCGATGTGCCAGCCACCCAGGCAATCAGGTTCGCGTTGGAAATCATGACGGTTACTACCAGCGGGAGCGCGGCCCCGACTGAGAAGCTTGCTGCCGAGGCCAAGGCTGCCTGCACAGGCCGCGCTGTGAATGCTTCGGATATGCCCAGTTCGTCGCGGGCGTGGGCGCCAAGGGCATCATGCGCCATGAGCTGCCCGGCAACCTGGGTGGCAAGGGCGGGTTCCAGACCTCGGGCGACGTAGATGGCACTCAACTCACGATTTTCCGCTGCAGGCGCACGCTTGAGTTCCTCGCGCTCACGCGCCAGATCCGCTGCCTCCGAATCTCCCTGCGAATGCACCGAAACATATTCCCCAGCTGCCATTGACATGGCTCCGGCCACCAACCCGGCAATTCCGGTTACCAGGATATTGCTGTGGCTGGTGTTGGCCGCAGCCACACCGATCATCAAGCTGGCTGTCGAAACGATGCCGTCATTGGCGCCAAGTACGGCGGCGCGTAACCAGCCGATTCGGTCAGTGTAATGATATTCGCGATGATTCCTTGGCATGAGTATTTGCGTTCTCGATCCGGTTTGTGTTGAAGCCCAAAGGGGATACAACAGGGCTGCCTGGGATCTCTTTCTTAGACGCGGAAACGGCCTTTGTGCCTTTGCTTACGAGATATCATGGATAGCCGGAGGTGTCTTGCTGCGCGCTCTGTGGGCAAGCTCTGAGGCTATCGCCAGATCCAGTCGCTCAAGATCAAATGACACATCATGCAACACGCCATTCACGAAAAATGCCGGAGTAGATCTGATATTTCCCTGCGTCCCGTTCTCAATACTCTCCTGGATGCGCTGCAGGTAGGTGTGGTCATCAATCTCCTGGTCGTAGCGAAGCAAATCCAGTTCGAGTTTTTCAGCATAACTTCTCAGGTTCTTTTCTTTCAGGTGTAGCTGGTTTTCAAATAGCAGGTCGTGCATCGGCCAGAATTTGTGCTGTGCGCCAGCAGTCTCGGCAGCTTCCGCGGCTAGCTCCGCGTGAGGATGAGCCAGGCGCAACGGGAAATGCCGAAAGACGAAGCGCAAATCACCGCCAAAGCGATTGAGCAGTATTTTAACGGCATGATAGGCCTGCCCACAGGAGGTGCATTCAAAGTCGCCATATTCGATCAGGGTGATTTTGGCAGACGCAGATCCAAGCACATGATCAATCTGGCTGACCCTCGCAGGAAATGGGGCCGGGCTTTCGGGCTTAATCATTGCACACTCCTGTTCAAAGCTCCATTCAATCGCCGGGGGAGGGAGAGAGTCAGCAAGCTTTATTGCACCTGGCCTGGCGACTCTGAAACGCAATCGGCAGGCGACCGGGATGCCTGTCGATAGTGCAGTAGTGAACCTCAGGTCCTTTGGTTGTTACAGAAAATAGGTTGTTACGGAAAACAAGCATGTACTGCGCGATCATCAGTTCTTCGTGTGTCGAGTGCTGATAGTGGCCGGGGCGCGGAAAATGTATGAGGCTTGGGCAGTATTGGCAACGTTTCCAGCGCAGATGCCGCATTGCAGAATCCTGCAAGACCAGCATGGATCATTGGCCGAAGGCGGTGATAGATCTGTACGGTAGCGCGCATACCCAGGCGAGATTCACTTTGTACAGAGGTGCATTTTTTGCAGCTTCGGAAGCTGGTTTATTGCATGTTGGTGCCTGAACAGGTTTTCCGGGCAAACATTTGCGGCGAAAAAATCGGTCTGTCCCCCGTTGTCTTTTATTTGCCATAAAAGGGAGGAACACTGTGTGTGCCAGCGAACAGCGCGCCAATCCGCCAAAGACTACATTGCTTCAATTTGAATCGTTGCTTTGACTATTTCACGCCAAAGCTTTTCGAAATGGAATTATTCGTTCCGGCAACACGATGATCCTGTCTGACCTGAGCCAGCTCTCCAATGCGATTCTTTTGATTCTCGGTGCCGTGTTGCCCGTCGTGAATCCGCTGGGCGATGCGCCGATCTTTCTCAGGATGACTCCCGGTTGTGACGAGGCGACCCGTTCTCTCCTGGCGACGCGTATCGCGCTCTACTCATTCTTTCTGGTACTGGGTTCTTTGCTGTTTGGTTCCTTCGTTCTGGTCGTGTTCGGCTTGTCGATTCCTGTGGTGCAGGTGGCCGGAGGCGCCGTGGTTTGCGCGCTGGCCTGGAATGTTCTGGCCGATGCGCCAAAACCCGCCGACGTAAAGCTGGTGACGCCTCAAACCACACTTATGGCACTGGGGCGTGCCGTCACTCCCCTGACCCTGCCGATGACAATCGATGCCGGAGCCATTTCCGTTGCGATAACCGTTGGTGCCTTTCATGCCCATTCATTCAAGCATACGGTGATCCAGCTTGTTGCTGATGTCATTGGCGCAGCAATTGTTGCGTTGGCAATACTTTTGACATATCGATACGCGCATCGTATCAGTGGCAAGATCGGGCATACCGGCATGATGGTACTGGTGCGGTTGTCAGCATTCATTATGCTGTGCATAGGGGTAGGCATCAGTTGGGATGGGATCACCTCGCTGCTGGCAAAAGTGGGTATTCATGGCTGATTCGGGGCCAGAATTCCAAGTCTTATTATTCTCGAATGTCATACTGTGACAGTGTGAAAAAACCGTAATAAATGCTGCCCAGGCCAGGTCACCATGGGGCATCAGGGCTATTCATGGTAGCGGGGGCGATCACTCTATCTACAATGGCCTGCGCCTCTTTGAGGATGCATTGCAGGTGCGTCGCGCTACGGAAGCTTTCAGCGTAAATCTTGTAGACATCCTCTGTTCCGGAAGGCCTTGCCGCAAACCATCCCCCCTGTGAAACTGCCTTGATGCCACCGATGGCAGCGCCATTGCCGGGGGCTTTGCAGAAAATGCTGTCGATTTTGTCGCCGGCCAGCTCGGACAGGTTGATATGCTCTGGAGACAATCCCGACAACAGTTTCTTTTGCAGGGCTGTCGCGGGGGCGTCAATCCTGTCGGCGAAGGAAACACCAAATTCCTGCGTTAATGTGAGGTAGAGCTCCCCGGGATCGAGATTCATCTGTGCAGCAATTTCGGCAGAGAGTAGCGCCGCAGTGATGCCGTCCTTGTCCGTGGTCCACACGGAGCCATTGCGACGCAGAAAGGTGGCGCCGGCGCTCTCTTCTCCGCCAAACGCAAGGCTGCCGTCAAGCAAGCCTTCCGAGAACCACTTGAAGCCTACAGGCACCTCATAGAGCTTGTGGCCCAGGCGAGCTGCCACGTGGTCTATCATCCGGGTGCTGACGACGGTCTTCCCTACTGCTGTCTTTCCTCCCCAATGCGGCCGATGCCGGAACAGGTAGTCGATGGCAACCGAGAGGTAGTGGTTCGGTGGCAGCAGACCCGTTGTCCGGGTAACGATTCCATGGCGGTCATGGTCGGTGTCGCATGCAAAAGCAATGTCAAAGCGGTCCTTGAGCTTGACCAGACCTTGCATCGGGTACTTTGAGGAGGGGTCCATACGGATCTGCCCGTCCCAGTCAAGGGGCACGAAGCGGAAAGTCGGATCAATGACTTCGCTGACGACGCTCAGGTCAAGCTTGTAATGCTCAGCGATGGCCTGCCAGTAGCGGGTTCCTGCGCCCCCCAGCGGATCGACCCCCATGTGGATCTTGCTGTCGCGAATGATCCCCAGGTCAATCGCCTGGCCGAGGTCATCAACGTAGGCATGCAGATAGTCGTATCGGTGTGTCGTTTCAGCGGCCAGGGCTTTGGCATATGTAATGCGCAGCACGCCTTCGAGCTGCGCTTCCAGAAAATGGTTGGCGCTGGTTTCAATCCAGTCGGTGATATCCTGGCTTGCCGGGCCGCCGTGCGGCGGGTTGTACTTGAGCCCACCATCGCCCGGTGGGTTGTGCGACGGCGTCATGATCACACCGTCGGCAAAGCCTGTGTGGCGCCCACGGTTATAGGTCAGGATTGCATGGGAGATGGCCGGCGTTGGCGTGTATTCATCGTCTGTCGCCAGCATCACATGAACTTCATTGGCGGCAAATACTTCAAGTGCGCTGGCGCAGGCTGGTTCAGACAAGGCATGTGTGTCGATGCCGAGAAACAAGGGCCCGGATATACCTTTGGTTTTGCGGAAATTGCAGATTGCCTGCGCAATTGCGAGTACATGCCATTCGTTGAAAGAACCGTCGAACGCACAGCCACGGTGCCCTGAAGTACCGAACGTGACGCGTTGTGCAGCAACTGTCGGGTCAGGTCGTTCGGCGTAGTAGGCGGTGACAAGCCTGGGGATATTGACAAGCATTGAGGGCGCAGCCAGTTTCCCGGCAAGCGGGCTGATTTGAGTCGTCATGTGGCGTTCCCGGTATTCCTTAGCGTGGTATTGGCTTGTGGCAGGGGTGAAGGGTTCGGCACCTGAGCCGGACGGAGCCTGAATCAGCCTGTGTTGAACCAATATCCAGACGAACGCAGCGCAAACACCCCAATGCTTACCCAAATTCTGTGCGAGTGAATAGGAAAGTTGAAAGGCATAAAGTCTGCATAGTCGTCCGTATTGGCTGACAACGAGAATGTGCCATTGCTTGCCGGGTGTGCTCCGTCTGATACCGCACGGATAGCCAGCACTGATGGTTTTTAAGCAGGCTTGATGGTTGTAAGCACTGTCACACAGAAAACGGGGTGGGGCGCGATGGAAGAGTCTTTGCGCCGGTGGCGCTGACTGTGTTGCCACTTTGTACAGAGTGGCGAGGAGATGGGGTGTACAAATGGGTGTGCAAAAAGAGAAGGGGCGCCTGAAAGCGCCCCTTGCGTATCGTGTTGCGGATTTATTGCCTGAGGAAGAAGGAAAGAAATCGCTTACGCGAAATTCGCCGCAGCAAACTCCCAGTTCACGAGGTTGCTCAGATAAGCTTCAACGAACTTCGGGCGGGCATTGCGGTAGTCGATGTAGTAGGCATGTTCCCACACATCGATGGTCAGGATGGCCTTGTCGCCAGTGGTCAGCGGGTTGCCGGCGGCACCGGTGTTCAGGATGTCCAGGGAGCCGTCTGCCTTCTTCACGAGCCAGGTCCAGCCGGAGCCGAAATTGCCGACGGCGCTCTTCGTGAAAGCCTCCTTGAAGGCATCAAAGCTGCCCCACTTGGCATTGATGGCGTCAGCCAGCTTGCCGCTGGGGGTGCCGCCGCCTGCAGGCTTCAGGCTGCTCCAGAAGAAGGTGTGGTTCCACACCTGGGCGGCATTGTTGTAGATACCACCAGAGGCCTTTTTGATGATTTCTTCCAGCGTCGCGTTTTCGAACTCGGTGCCGGGGATCAGATTGTTCAGGTTGGTCACATAGGCCTGATGGTGCTTGCCATAGTGATACTCGAAGGTTTCTTCAGAGATGTGCGGAACCAGTGCGTTCTTGGCGTACGGCAGTGCAGGCAGGGTGTGTGCCATATCAATCTCTCCAATGTTGGTGTTGTTTATTTCCGAGTAGGATACTCAGGTTTCTATACATACCACAAATAGCGCCTGCCAATAAAGGTGATAGCTTGCGTCGAATCTCACCCTTGTGGGTTGTCGTTTCACGTAAAGTCCCTGAACTCAGGATTGACTTGTGCTGCGCCGCTCAATACCCTTTGGTCTGTACAACGAAAGTTTATAGTCCAAAGGACAAAGGGGCAGGGGTAACGCAATGGATTGGGTGCAGGAAGGTGGCGGGCGGGCTCCGGTGGCATCTTCTCCGGAGAAGAGAATTCCACATAAACGTGTGCACTGGCGGGCGCTGGCGCTGCCGGATGCCACCCACAAGCTGCCGGGGCATATCGTCGAGGTGGGAGATAGCAGCCTGAGTCTGCAGGCGCGATACACTTTCCCCGTGGGCACCATGCTGCAGATTGCGTTCTTTGTGCCTGATCCGCTCGATCGCAGCCGCAGTAATGTGGTGCAGGTCGAAGGGCGGGTTAGTCTCCAGGTCATGCGCGGTGACGAAGTGCAGACAGGACTGAGTGTGCGTTTCCCGGAACCGGTGCGAGTCACCATTCTGGCTGCGTTGCAGCAGGAAAAGTAATTCCGGACTGGTAATTCCGGGTTGCGGCGCGACACAGACGGGCTATGCTGCCAGATCACCTGCTGGCAGGGCAAACATTCGGCGGATTTCCGGTACACACGAACCACAGGCGGTACCGCAGCGCAACTTCACCTGCAGTTCTGCAAACCCCGCGCCATCGGCAATGGCGGTGCGTATATCCGTTTCTGCAACATTCAGGCAGTTGCAGACGATGCGTCCGCGCCCCGGCTGCCTCACAGGTGCTTCTGTCACGGGGGCCAATAACCAGCGCCGCAGATCGTGGGTGGGGGTGCGCTCGACCATCATGTCGCGCAACCAGTTGGCAGCGGCCGTTTCGCCAGTGAGACGCAGCCCGGTGAGCAAGCCGGCGTCGACCAGAGCTTTTTTGCTGATATTGCGTCGCGTGTCGGAATAGGCGAGGCAATCTTCGCCATCGAGGCCAAGCAGCGCGTCGAGTCCGGCAATCCACTCCTGCGGAATCGGTGTAGCGCTGGCGATGCGGAGCACCACCACCGGGTGTTCCCGCCCGGCGAGAAATGCCGTTGCATAGTCGAAGCGTGAAAGCCAGGGCGTCAGCGCAGCCATGTACAGCAGGGCCTGGCTTTGTGCCTCTTCGGCATTGGCAGAGCTGCGCATGAGAAGTGCCTGATGCGGAAGGTCGGCTTTTTCAATGAGGATGGCGGCATGCTTGAACTCCGGCTGATGCGAAAACGGATCCTGACTGTTCAGGGTCAGCTCGTTGGCACCGGCACTGGAGAGGCTGTTGTGCCCCCAGTGCATTGCCACGAAGGCTTGTCCGCTGCGGATATCCTCCGCCGCGTGGGCACGCAGGATGATGGTGCCGCGCCGGCTGGTAACGCGCACCAGATCGCCATCCGCGATGTTGCGGCGGTCCATGTCTGAACGGGCCAGGTCAATCCGTGGCTCATCCACATGGCCATACAGGCGGGCAGTCTTGCCGGTACGGCTCATGCCGTGCCACTGGTCGCGCA
>DBTS01000080.1:22691-64971 GCA_002307175.1 Rhodocyclaceae bacterium UBA1310 | reverse complement strand
TGCCGTGCCACTGGTCGCGCAGGCGGCCGGTGTTGAGGTGAATCGGAAAACGCGCATCCGTCTTCTCCGCCGTCAGGCTGGCGGTCGGCACAACGAAGCGGGCGCGCCCGGTCGGCGTGGCAAAGCGAGCCTCTGCATAGAGCCTGGGCAGCCCCTGCGCGGCACCTTTTGGGTATGGCCACTGCTGTGGGCCCTGCGTATCCAGAATGGCATACGAGAGCCCGCCAATATCGAGATCGCGGCCCTGGGTGGTGCGAACGTGCTCCCGGAATACGGCCTCAACTTCTGCGTAGGCGAAGAGCTGCAAGGACTCAGGGCGGTCGAGCTGTATCGCCAGCCGGCATGCAAAGTCACTGGCGATGCGCCAGTCTGGCCGCGCTTCGGCGGGTGCCGGAATCGCCTGCCGTACGTGGGTGATGCGCCGCTCCGAGTTGGTGACGGTGCCTTCCTTCTCGGCCCAGGTGCTTGCCGGCAGCATGAGGTCGGCGTATCGGGCTGTCTCTGTGGTGGCAAAGGCTTCCTGCAACACCACGAACTCGCAGCGTTCCAGTGCCTCGCGAATGAGTGCCTGGTGTGGCATGGAGTGTGCTGGGTTGGTACAGGCGATCCACAGCGCGCGCACCTTGCCAGCGCGAACGGCCTCGAAGAGATCAACGGCAGTGAGCCCCGGTTTTTCCGGAATGCTGGCGATGCCCCAAAGTGCAGCGACCTCGGCGCGGTGCTGCGGGTTTGCCAGATCGCGATGGCCGGAGAGCAGGTTGGCCATGCCACCGACTTCGCGCCCGCCCATTGCATTCGGCTGCCCCGTCAGCGAGAACGGCCCGCAGCCAGGCCGGCCGATCTTGCCGACGGCCAGCGACAGGGCAATCAGTGCCGTGCCATTGTGCGTGCCGTGGTGTGACTGGTTAAGACCCTGACACCATAAGGAAAGCGGCGCGTGTGCGCGACCCCACCAGGTGGCCGCCGTGACGATGTCTTGCTCGGCAACGCCGCAGACCTGCGCGGCAACGCCTGGCGTGATCTCGCGCACGCGTTCGCGCAGCGCTGTGAAACCTTCCGTATGTGCACTGATCCACGGAAGATCCGCCAGCCCTTCCCAGAGCAGCACATGCAGCATCGCATTGAAGAGCCAGATGTCGGTACCCGGCAGGATTGCCAGATGCAGATCGGCGCCGGCAGCGGTATCCGTGCGGCGCGGATCGACCACGATGATGCGCATCTCCGGGCGGGCGGCTTTGGCCGCTTCGATGCGACGGTAAGCGATGGGGTGTGCGTAGGCCGGGTTGGCGCCGGCAATCAGCAGGCAATCGGTGTGATCGAAATCCTCATATGCACAGGGTGGTGCATCGACGCCAAGGGTCTGCTTATAGGCTGCCACGGCGCTGGACATGCACAGGCGCGAATTGGTGTCGATGTTGTTGGTGCCGATCAGGCCCTTGGCGAGCTTGTTGAAGACGTAATAGTCCTCGGTCAGCAATTGCCCGGAAACATAGAATCCGACTGCATCCGGCCCGTCTTCACGGATGATCTGCGCAAAGCGCTGCGCGGCTGTATCCAGTGCCTCATCCCAGCTTACGCGCTGGCGGGCAGCCTGCCGTGTGGTGCGCAGTTCTGGATAGAGCAGCCGTGTTTCCGGGCGGGTCGTCAGATGCAGGGTAGAGCCCTTGGAGCATAGCCGGCCAAAATTTGCTGGATGTGTCGGATCACCGCGTACCCCGGTGACGTGTTCACCATCGTGCTCAATGATCACGCCGCAGCCGACGCCGCAGTAGGGGCAGGTGGATGGGGTCTCCATGGTGGCTCCGGGTATATTGTTCAGATGAGGGCGTCAGATGGCAAGCCAGACCACGCCATCCTCAAGCCTGACCGCGAAGGGCTGCGTGCAGCCCACGTCCGGAGCCACCGCATTGCCGCTGGTGAGTTCGATCTTCCACGAGTGCAGCGGGCAGGTCACCTGATGGCCGTGCACGATTCCCTGCGAGAGTGGGCCACCTTTGTGCGGGCATTTGTCGTGTACCGCGAAGAGCTGGTCGTCGCCGCTCCTGAAAATTGCGATGTCATCATGATCAGGCCCGCTGACTACACGGGAACCACGCTGCGGGATATCTGTGAGAGGGCAGATTCTTTTCCATTTGATCATGGCTTCAGTCTTTCGTGCACAGGGTTGCAGGAATGTGTGTCTTCATCATCGAAGCCTGGCGTGTCGTCCCAATCACCCATCTGCTTTTCTCCTAGGCAGGAATGTTTTCAAAAGCGGCGCGCAGCCCTGCCTCGCCATCGCGAACACCGCGTTCGGCCCAGGGGTCCTTGTAGTCCTGTAGGGCAAACAGCAGGCGTTCAAAGAGCGCCTTGCGGTTTGCACCATCTTCCACGACCTTGCTCTTGACATAGTCGAGGCCGACTCTGTGTACAAAATGCACGGTGCGCTCAAGGTAGTAGCCTTCTTCGCGGTAAAGCTGCAGGAAGGCACCGGAATACTCCATGACTTCCTCGTCGCTCCCCACCTTGCAGAAAAATTCCGCCACTTCGGTTTTGATCCCGCCATTGCCGGCCACATACAGTTCATAGCCCGAATCCACCCCGATCACGCCCACATCCTTGATGCCGGCCTCTGCGCAGTTGCGCGGGCAGCCTGATACAGCGAGTTTCACCTTGTGCGGGCTCCACATGCCGAAGAGCATTTTCTCAAGCTTCACGCCCATCTCCATCGAGCGCTGGGTGCCAAAGCGGCAGTGCTCGGCCCCCACGCAGGTCTTCACGGTGCGCAGGCTCTTGCCGTAGGCGTGGCCAGAGACCATTCCGGCATCGGCGAAATCCGCCCAGATTTTCGGCAGATCGGTTTTCTTCACACCAAGCAGATCGATGCGCTGCCCACCGGTCACCTTGATCGTCGGCACCTGGTATTTCTCGGCTGCATCGGCAATTGCGCGCAATTCTGCCGGGGTGGTCAGCCCGCCCCACATGCGTGGCACCACCGAATAGCTGCCATCCTTCTGGATGTTGGCGTGAGCGCGCTCATTCACGAAACGGGATTGCGGATCATCCTGTGCTTCATGCGGCCAGGTGGAGATCAGGTAGTAGTTGAGTGCCGGGCGGCAGGTGGCGCAGCCATCCGGGGTCTTCCAGCCGAGCGTCTGCATCACTGCCGGCATGCTCGTGAGGTGCTGTTCGCGGATTGCCTTGCGGACTTCGCCATGCGCATGCTCGGTGCAGGCGCAGACCGGTTTGGTGGTCGAATCAGCCGGTGTATAGGCACCGCCCACGCAGGAGGCAAGAATCTGCTCGACCAGCCCGGTGCAGGAGCCACAGGAGCTGGAAGCCTTGGTGTGCTTGCGAACTTCTTCGAGCGTGAACAAGCCCTTTTCCTTGATGGTCTTGACGATGGTGCCTTTGCACACACCGTTGCAGCCGCAGATCTCGGTGGAGTCGGGCAGCTTGGCTGCCTGGTTCTCCCCCTTGTGGCCGACATCGCCAAGATTGCTGTTGCCAAACAGCAGGTGGTCGCGGATCTCGGCAACATTCTGGTTGTCGCGGATCATCTGGAACATGCGTGGCCCGTCCGCCGTGTCGCCGATCATCACGGCGCCGACGATATGGTCGTCTTTGAGTACAACACGTTTGTAGACGCCGATGCCGGGGTCCGAGAGGATGAGATCCTCGCAGCCTTCGCCACCGGAGAAATTCCCGGCGGAGAACACGTCGATGCCGGTGACCTTGAGCTTGGTGCTTGTCACCGAGCCCAGATAGCGGCCGATGCCATACATGGCCAGATGGTTGGCCGCCACTTTGGCCTGTTCGAACAGCGGGGCCACCAGGCCATAGGCTGTGCCACGGTGATTGGCGCATTCACCTACCGCGTAAATGCGGGGGTCATACGTCTGGAGGGTGTCGTTGACCACGACCCCGCGGTTGCAATACAGCCCTGCCTGCTCAGCCAGGGAGGCATTCGGGCGGATGCCGGCAGCCATTACCACCAGATCAGCCGGAATGGATTCACCACTCTTCAGGCGCACCGCACACACCCGTCCACTTTCCCCACGCACCAGTTCTGCGGTCTGTGCGCCCATGTGGAACTGCATGCCCTTGGCTTCGAGTGATTTCTGCAGCAGACCGGCAGCGGTGCGGTCGAGCTGGCGTTCCATGATCCACTCTGCCAGATGGATGACGTGCACCTGCATGCCACGCAGGATCAGGCCATTGGCTGCCTCCAGACCGAGCAGCCCGGCGCCGATCACCACGGCGTGCATGCGCGATTGAGATGCTTCAATCATCGCCTGGGTATCCGCGATGTCGCGATAGGCCACCACGCCCGGCAGGTCGGCGCCCGGCACCGGCAGAATGAAAGGAGTCGAGCCCGTGGCGAGAAGCAGGCGGTCGTATTCTGCCTCCGTACCATCCTCGGCCACCACCTTGCGGGCGCGGCGGTCGATCTGGGTGATGCGCTTGCCAGTGTGCAGGCGGATACCGTTGTCGGCATACCAGGAATGATCGTTGAGGATGATGTCCTGGACCGTCATTTCCCCAGCCAGTACGGGAGAGAGCAGGATACGGTTGTAGTTCGGGTGTGGCTCGGCACCGAATACGGTGATGTCATACATGTCCGGGGCGATCTTGAGCAGCTCTTCGAGCGTGCGCACCCCCGCCATGCCATTGCCTACCAGTACGAGTTTCATCTTGTCCATGTTCAGGCCGCCTTGCGGATCTGTTTCTGGTAAAGGAATTCGAGAATCGCGGTGCGGCAGCGGATGAATTCCGCATCGCTGGCCAGGGCCAGACGGTTGCGCGGCTTGGCCAGCGGCACTGGCAGAATCTCGCCAATCGTGGCGGCCGGGCCGTTGGTCATCATCACCACGCGGTCGGAGAGCAGCACCGCCTCATCCACGTCGTGCGTCACCATCACCACAGTCGCGCCGGTTTTCTCCATCACGCCGATGAGTTCATCCTGCAGCGCGGCACGGGTGAGTGCATCAAGTGCGCCGAAAGGTTCATCCATCAGCAGAATCTTCGGTTCCATCGCAAAGGCCCGTGCGATGCCCACGCGCTGTTTCATGCCACCCGAGACTTCGCCGGGCAGTTTGTTTGCGGCATGTGCCATGTGCACCATTTCCAGCGCTGCCTGTGTGCGTTCGCGCAGTCTGGCCTTGTTTTCTCTGGCTCCGAATACCCGTTCCACTCCCAGGTAAACATTCTCGAAGCAGCTCAGCCACGGCAGTAGCGAGTGGTTCTGGAACACCACGGCACGGTCAGGGCCGGGGCCTGAGATTTCGCGCCCGTTGCAGATCAGGCCGCCCGCGGTGGGTAGTGTCAGCCCGGCAATCAGGTTGAGCAGCGTGGATTTGCCACAGCCGGAGTGGCCGATCAGGGAGACCACTTCACCTTCGTTGATCTGCAGATTGATGTCGCGCAGTGCATCGAAGGAGCCTTTGCGCGTTTCGAAACGCATGCCGACATTTTCAATTTGAACCAGCGTTTTCATAAGGGCCTCCGGAGGGATTACTCGGTCTCGAAACTGAAGCGGCGTGCGATCAGCAGCAGCACCTGTTCGAGCAGCAGGCCGATCAGGCCGATAACGAAGATCGCGATGATGATGTGCTGCACATTCATGTTGTTCCATTCGTCCCACACCCAGAAACCGATGCCGACGCCGCCCGTGAGCATTTCCGCGGCCACGATCACCAGCCATGCCGTGCCGATGGAGAGCCGGATGCCGGTGAGCATGTAGGGCAGCACCGAAGGAAAGAGGATCTTGGTGATGATCTTCATCTCCGAGAGGTTTAGCACGCGGGCTACGTTCATGTAATCCTGCGGTACGCGGCGTACCCCCTGGGCGGTATTGAGGATCATCGGCCAGATCGAGCAGATGAAGATCGTCCACGTTGCCGCCGGGTCGGCACGCTTGAACACCAGCAGGCCGATGGGCAGCCAGGCCAGCGGAGACACTGGGCGCAACAGCGCGATCACCGGGTCCAAAGCGCGGTTCAGGAAATTGAAGCGTCCCAGCAGAAATCCGGCCGGAATGCCAACCAGCGCGGCAAAGCCGAAGCCAAGCCCCACGCGGCGCAGCGAAGAGAGAATGTTCCAGCCAATGCCCTGGTCATTCGGGCCATTCGAATAGAATGGATCGCTGAATAGGGGCACCGCAGAATGCCACACAGCGATGGGGCCAGGAATGCTCTTGTTGGTCATGGCGATGATGGCCCAGATGGCAAGCAGCAGGCCGAATCCGCAGAGTGGCGGGATGAATGCCTGGAGGATCTGGCGGATAACATGGCGAAGCCTGTCGCCGGACGGGCTGGCCTGGGGGGCAGGGGCAAGCTTGCTGGGTTGGCTCATGGAGGCACTCTGCGGTGAGGGGGGCGCCATGGTGGGCGAAGTCTCAGTGGCGGGAGTTAGGGGTAGCGTGCTCATGGTGCGTGCTCCGGTTGCCGGGCGCAGTGCGCCCGGTGTGGTCTATCAGGCCGCCTTGATCTTGAAACCGGCGGCGTAATGGGCCGGGTCCTTACCGTCCCATACCGTGCCGTCAATGAGTTTTGACGTGCGCAGATCGGATTTGGGCAAGGGGGCCTTGACGATAGCGGCCGCCTGTTTGTAGAGATCGATGCGGTTGATTTTTTTGGCCACGCCGGCATAGTCAACTTCGCCCTTGAGTAGCCCCCAGCGCTTGTGCTGTGTGAGAAACCACATGCCATCGGAGAGATAGGGGAAGTTGACCGCGCCATCGTTGTAGAACTTCATGTAGTTCTTTTCCGACCAACTTTTGCCCAGCCCATTCTCATACTGGCCGATCATGCGACTGCGGATCACATCGATATCGGTATTGACGTAGGCCTTGGCGGCGATGGTTTCGGCCGTCTTGCTGCGGTTGACCGCACTGGCGTCGATCCACATCGAGGCTTCGAGGATCGCGCAGATCATGGCGCGTGCCGTGTTCGGATATTTCGCCACGAAATCCGCCGTGGTGCCGAGTACTTTTTCCGGATGGTCGGGCCAGATGTCCTGCGAGGTCGTGGCAGTGAAGCCCACCTTGTCGATGATGGCGCGCTGGTTCCAGGGTTCGCCCACGCTGCAGCCATCCATGTTGCCCACGCGCATGTTGGCGACCATCTGCGGGGGCGGCACAACGATGGTTTTCACATCGGTGAGCGGATTCACGCCGTAGGTGGCAAGCCAGTAGTACAGCC
This sequence comes from Rhodocyclaceae bacterium UBA1310, assembly GCA_002307175.1. Lineage (GTDB taxonomy): Bacteria > Pseudomonadota > Gammaproteobacteria > Burkholderiales > Rhodocyclaceae > Uliginosibacterium. The sequence continues at coordinate 57,790 of DBTS01000080.1, read as the reverse complement.
ACATCGCGTGGGTACCGGTCGGGAAGGTCTGGGCGAAGGTGTATTCCTTGCCTTTTTTGGCAATCAGTTTGGCGAGTGCCGGGCCATCAATGGCGCCCTTGTCGCGCATGTCATTGGAAAGCGTGATGGCCTGGCCATTGTTGTTGAGCGTCATGAGGATGGCCATATCCTTCTTTGGCCCGCCGATGCCCATGTTTACCCCGTAGACCAGGCCATAGAGCACATGGGCAGCATGCAGCTCGCCATTCACGAGCTTGTCGCGCACGCCAGCCCATGAGGCTTCCTTGCTGAGGTTGAATTTGATGCCGTACTTCTTGTCCAGCCCCATTACGCTGGCCATCACGACGGAAGCACAGTCGGTCAGGGCGATGAAGCCGATGGTGACTTCCGCCAGTTCCGGTTTGTCGCTGCCGGCGGCCCATACGGACTGGGGGAGCAAGGCCCCCGCTGCAGCGGCGCCGGTCATGGCAGCACCCGCCTTGAGGAATTTGCGTCGATCGAAATTGGCATCTGATTTCTCCGTCATGAATCTCTCCTGGGGATACGGATAGTGGTGGCTGACTGTGTAGGCAAGAATCCAAAAACCCAAAACAAAAACGGCGTCACAGCACTCCTGTTCGCTGGAACAGAAAAGTGCTGGACGCCGTTGTCCTTACGCAAACCGCCATTGGCTCGCTCTCGTTTTTATTAAGCGAATGTCGTGCCAGATAGCTGAATATCCCGGCAGGTTCGGGCTATGCCGCTCAATAGAGCGTTTTTTAACCAGAAAAATAGTGAAGGACTTGCTTCACAACAGTGCTGAAATTGTGTTGGATGCACCAATTTGATGTAGATCAAAAACCTCACTTAATGAATGGCTTTATCCCAGGAGAAGCTCTGCGGCGGCAATGATCTGGGCTGCCACCTCGCCGATTCGCTTGCTGCGCTCCATGGCCATTTTGCGCAGCGTGGCATAGGCTTCTTCTTCGCTGAGCTGGCGGGTCTTCATCAGGATGGCCTTGGCGCGGTCGATCTGGGTTCGTTCGGCAAGCTTGCGCTGTGCGTCGTCGCGTTCCTGGCGCAGATTGCGGTACTCCTCGAAACGGGCAGTGGCTACCTTGAGCAGGGGTTCCAGGCGGGCGGGCGAGAGGCCGTCGATGACATACGACGAAACCCCTGCGCGCATCGCCTGGCGGATGGCATCGTCGGTGCTGTCTTCGGCGAACATCAGAATGGGGCGTGGCATGTGCTGATCAAGCACTGCCAGATTCTCCAGCGTGTCGCGGCTGGGGGAATCGGTATTGATGAGAATGACGTCAGGCTCCAGCTGGCGCACCTTGTCGTGCAGCTCGAAAGCGTCGGCCAGTACTGCCGCAACCATATGGCCGGCGCGCGTCAGGCCCTCGCATATTTCCAGCGCGCGTTCCTGGATCTCATCAATAACCAGAACCTTCAGCATGGCTGGATCATGGCCTTTTGTTGTCGGAGGATGGTTGTGCCGAGCAAGTCCCGCGCCATCAACCCCGCATTTTGGATGGTAGTAATGCCTTGGCAGGCTGGTGCCACAGTGCTGCAGGAAATGAACTTAAGGACTGGAACTTAAGGGCAGTCGCCGGCCCGGTAGTGCCAACCGGGGTTTTTGCGGTTTGAAGCGGTGGCTGGCGAGGTTTTGGTGCGGTCGGCGGAATATGGACTTGAAGTCGTGCGGGTTCTGCGCTAAACTCTTTAGTTCCCTTGCTCTACCGGTACGCATGCCGGGGAGCTTCCTAAAACCCACAAGGAGCATGCATGCGACATTACGAAATCGTATTCATCGTCCACCCGGATCAGAGCGAGCAGGTGCCCGCAATGATCGAGCGTTACAAGACACTCGTAACCTCCCACGGCGGACAGATTCACCGTCTGGAAGACTGGGGCCGCCGTCAGCTGGCTTACCCGATCCAGAAGATCCACAAGGCTCACTATGTGCTGATGAACGTTGAAGTGGATCAACCCACGCTCGACGAAATCGAGCACGCCTTCAAGTTCAACGATGCCGTGCTGCGTCACCTCACCATCAGCATGAAGAAGGCCGTTACTGCGCCGTCTCCGATGATGAAGGAAGAAAAGTCGCGCTCGCTGACGGCCCCGGCCGCTGCTGAAGAAGCCAAGCCTGCCGCTGAACAGCCGGAAGCTTGATGGCCGTTGCGCAGGACAATGCAGTCCAGATTACGGGAAACCTGAGCACGCGTGAAGCGTTGCGGTGGACTCCCGGCAAGGTGGCGGTGCTGGATTTCCGCATCGAACACAGCTCCCGGCAGATGGAAGCCGGGATTGAACGGGATGTGTCCTGCGAAGTGGTTGTCCGGGCCATTGGCCCCGTGGCACAGCAGATCGAGATGGTGGCACTGGGAAGCGCGATGCGCATTGACGGTTTTCTCTCGGCGCGTAGCGTCAGAAACCGCCTCCCGGTGTTACATGTCAGAACATTTGAATTGTTGGAAGGAATTTGATCATGGCATTCAAGCCTGCAAACAAGAAGAAGGACGACCGCGGTGGTAACCGTGGTGGCGGCCTGTTCAAGCGTCGCAAGTACTGCCGCTTCTCGGCAGAAAAGATCGAAGAGATCGATTACAAAGATATCGACATCCTCAAGGATTTCGTGACCGAACACGGCAAGATCATGCCGGCGCGTATTACCGGGACCAAGTCCCATTATCAGCGCCAGCTGTCGACCGCGATCAAGCGTGCCCGCTTCCTCGCGCTGTTGCCTTACACCGATCTGCACCAGTAATCCGGGGGATCCACGATGCAAATCATTCTGCTCGAAAAAGTCATTAACCTCGGTAATCTTGGCGATGTCGTCAAGGTCAAGGAAGGTTATGCCCGTAACTTCCTGATCCCGACTGGCCGTGCCAAGCGCGCCACGCCGGCCAACCTGGCTGAATTTGAAACCCGCCGCGTCGAACTCGAACGCGTTGCTGGCGAAAAGCTGGTTGCTGCCCAGGCTGCTGCTGAAAAGATCAACGGTCTGACCGTTCAGATCGTGCGCAAGGCTGGTGTGGATGGCCGTCTGTTCGGTTCCGTCACCACCGCCGATATCGCTGAAGCTCTGGCTGCCAATGGCCACGCTGAAATCGAAAAGGCCGCTGTGCGTATGCCTAACGGCCCGATCAAGGCTGTCGGCGACGCCCAGGTCGAACTGGCGCTGCACACTGACGTGCTGGTCAACATCACCGTCTCGGTGCTGGGCGAACACTGATTCAGTGTCTGCCGCATAAAAAGGCCGCCCTTGGGCGGCCTTTTTGTTATTCCGGGCAAGGTTTATTTCAGTGTCAGCACGATCTTGCCAATGTGTTTGCTGGCGTCGAGCAGGCGGTGGGCTTCCACCACCTCCTCAAGCGGGAAGGTGCGGAATATCTGCGGCGCCAGCTTGTGTTGTTCCAGCAGGGGCCAGACGTTCTGATGCAGGTCGTCGAGGAGTGCCGCCTTTTCCGCCACGCTGCGGGAGCGCAGTGTCGAGCCGCTGTGGGTGAGGCGCTTGGCGAGCATCGGGAACAGGTCCAGATCCTTGACGCGCCCACCCAGGGTGCCGATCTGCACAATCCTTCCATGCATCGCTGCCGCGGCGTAATTGCGTGCCACGTAGTCGCCGCCGATGATGTCGAGGATCAGATCCGCGCCATGCCCGTCGGTGACCTGCTTGGTGAGCTCGACGAAATCCTCCTCGCGATACAGCACGGCAAGGTCGGCACCCAGTTTCAGGCTCGCGTCGCGGTGCTCTGCAGAGCCCACTGTGGTGATGATTTTCCCCGCGCCAAAGGCTTTCGCCAGCATGCTGGCGGTGGTACCGATACCCGAGGTGCCGCCGTGAATGAGGATGTTGTCGCCGGCTTTGAAGCCGCCGCGCTGAAACATGTTTGACCAGACCGTCATGAAGGTCTCGGGGATGGCGGCGGCCTGGATGGCGCTGAAGCCTTGCGGGAAGTGCGTGGCATTGCTGGCGTCGACGCTGCAGTATTCGGCATAGCCTCCGCCGGGAACAAGAGCGAGAACCTGCTCTCCCAGCATGAAACCCTTTACGAGCGGCCCCATCCCGACAATCTCGCCTGCCACTTCGAGGCCTGGAATATCCGAGGCGCCTGCCGGTGGCGCATACAGCCCCTTGCGCTGCAGTACGTCGGGTGCGTTTATGCCAGCGGCCTCAACGCGGATCAGCAGTTCTGTCGGGCCTGCCTGCGGAACAGGGCGCTGTGTCAGGGCAAGGACTTCCGGTCCGCCCGGGCGGGTGATTTCGACTGCGTTCATGTTTGCGGGTATGGCAATGTTCATAAGCTGACTCTCTGCATTCTCTGTGTTCGTAGTGGGAATATTTTTCTGACCCGCGCGGGCGTGACTGGTTCTCTCCCTGCAGGCTGAAATCAGCGGGCGCGCGAACGCGTCTTGATGGTTTCTCCGGCCTGCATGAAATGGCCGCGCCCAAGATGGTGTAGCGTACGCCGATCCTGGATATCCGGGTCGTGCCAGGCGTGCACGACTTCGAGCACGAAGAAGCCGTAATCACGCACCAGCCGTGTATCGATGACGCGACATTCGAGATTGGCCAGGCATCCCTTGATGAGCGGGGCTGCAACATCTTGGCCGCTTTGTGTCTGCAGGCCGAACTGCGCGAATTTGTCGATTTCGCGGCCCGAATGGTTGCCGCAATCGACCACGCTGTCCAGCATGGTCACAGGGGGAATGGCCAGCACGCATTCGCGTGTGGCGCTGAGGGCCGTGAAGCTGAAGCCACGGTTGCTCACCACACAGCCGATCAGGGGCGGCTCGAATTCCAGCATGGTGTGCCAGGATTGCACCATCACATTATTGCGTTCCTTGTGCCGGGTGGTGAGCAGTACGACCGGGCCGGATTCCAGCAAACCGTAGACCCTGTCCAGCGGGAAAGTCCGTTTTGCCATTGGAAACCTCCAGGCACTGTGCGTCGAATTCTGCGTGAGGAATCCTGCGCGCAGGTATTTATGGTCCTTCTGTGAACTGTCTGGCAGGCTAAAGCAGGCTGTCTGCCGCCGTGAATGCCAGATTCAGCGCCTGCGCCACTTCCGGCCGGGTAAGCTTGCCAGCACAGACGTTGAGCCCGTTGCGCAGGTGTGGATCTTCGCGCAAGGCCCTGCGCCAGCCCTTGTCGGCCAGCGCCAGCGCAAATGGCAGGGTGGCGGCGTTCAGTGCCAGGGTGGAGGTGCGCGCCACCGCGCCCGGCATGTTGGCGACGCAGTAATGCACCACCCCATCTACGATAAAACTTGGGTCGGCATGCGTGGTGGCCCGCGACGTGTCGCAGCACCCCCCTTGGTCAATGGCCACATCAACGATGACCGCGCCCGGTTTCATGCGCCCCAGCAGCTTGCGCGTGATGAGCTTGGGCGCGGTTGCGCCAGGGATCAGTACCGCGCCGATGACCAGATCCGCCGCTGCCAGTGCCGTTTCCAGTGCTTCCTGGCTGGCATGCAGGGTTTTGATGCGCGTGCCGAAGCGCTCACTGAGCCGCCGCAGCACCACCGGGCTGCGATCCAGCACCGTCACGTCGGCTCCCATGCCGCTGGCGACGAGTGCCGCATTTGATCCCACGATGCCACCGCCCAGTATCAGCACTTTGCCGGGCTCCACGCCGGGTACGCCGGAGAGCAACACGCCGCGCCCACCGGCAGCCTTCTCCAGGCAATGGGCGCCGGCCTGCACGCTCATGCGACCGGCCACTTCAGACATCGGCGCGAGCAGGGGCAGGCTGCCATCGGCAGCGCTGACCGTTTCATAGGCGATGCAGGTGGCGCCGCTGGCAAGCAGGGCGTGCGCCTGTTCCGGGTCGGGTGCCAGATGCAGGTAGGTGAACAGCACCTGGTCCGGGCGCAACTGGGCACACTCGGCAGGCTGGGGTTCCTTGACCTTGATGATCAATTCGGCCTGGGAGAAGACTTCGCCTGCGGTAGCGACAATTTTCGCGCCTGCATGGGCGTAATCTTCATCGGTGGCCCCGATTCCACCGCCGGCATCGCACTCCACCAGCACTTCATGGCCGTGTGCCAACAGCTCACGCACCGAAGCCGGTGTTAGGCCGACACGACATTCATGGTTTTTGATTTCCCTGGGGACGCCGACAAGCATGATGATCTCCTTGTTTGGCAGGTATGCCCGAATTGCGCAACACTGAATGATAGAAACAGGCCCGGCGTGGAAATAACTGGATTTTTTTCATTTTCCAGTGAAAATGGCTGATACCTGCCAAGAGTTCCCCGAGAGGACAGTGGAATGCCCGAGCTGGACCGGATCGACCGCAAGATACTCACCATTCTGCAGCGTGAAGCGCGTATTTCCATGACGGATCTGGCACGCGAGGTCGGCCTGTCGGCGACGCCGGTGACGGAGCGCGTCAAGCGCCTGGAACGCGAACGCGTGATCCTTGGCTATCACGCAAGGCTAGACCCCGAAGCCCTGGGCATGCGCATCCTGGTGTTTGTGGAACTGCGCCTGGCGCAGAAATCTTCGGAGATCTTTGATTCCGTCAAGCGTGAGCTGGCACATGTGCCGGAGGTGCTCGAATGTCATCTCGTGGCCGGCGAATTTGATTACCTCATCAAGGCACGCATTTCCGACATGCGTGACTATCGTGACCTGCTCGGGCGCATCCTGCTCAAGTTGCCGATGGCGATCGAATCACGCAGCTATGTGGTGATGGAGGAGATCAAGGAAAGCTACGTGCTGGCTTTGTAGCCAGCACGTGCTCGTGGGGTGACGTGACCTACTGTGGCGGTTTAGGCGGTGATCTGGGCGAGCGCTTCCGTGAGGAGGCGACATTGCTCATTCGAACCGATCGAGATGCGCAGGAACTGGTCAATGCGTGGCAGCTTGAAGTGGCGCACGATGATGCTGCGCTCACGCAGTGCCAGGGCAAGCTTGGCCGCATCGTGCGCGGGGTGGCGTGCAAAGATGAAGTTGGCGGCCGAAGGCAGCACCTCGAAGCCCAGCTTGCGCAGGTCGGCGTTGAGCTGTTCGCGGGTGGCAATCACATCCTTGCGGGTTTTGTCGAACCACTCCACATCATCCATGGCGGCTGCAGCCCCCGCGTTGGCGAGGCGATCCAGCGGGTAGGAATTAAAGCTGTTTTTGACGCGCTCCAGGCCTTCGATCAGATCCTTGTGGCCGATCGCAAACCCGGCCCGCAGGCCGGCCAGTGAGCGGCTCTTGGAGAGCGTCTGGATGATCAGCAGGTTGGGGTGGCGGGCAATCAGCGGTACAGCGGATTCACCGCCAAAGTCGATATAGGCCTCGTCAATCACCACCACGATATCCGGTTGGCCGGCGGCGAGCCGTTCAATCTCGGAGAGCGGCAGCAGACAGCCCGTCGGTGCATTCGGGTTGGCAATGATGATGGCGCCAGCCGGCCGGTTCAGATAGTCGTCGACGCAGATCGCAAACTCATTATCGAGCGCCACGGTTTCGAAGTTGATGCCGTAGAGACCGCAATACACCGGATAGAAGCTGTAGGTGATGTCCGGGAAGAGCAGCGGCTTGTCGTGCCTGAGCAGCGCCAGGAAAACATGCGCCAGCACTTCATCTGAACCGTTGCCGGCAAACACATTGACCGGCTCGACGCCGAAGAAGCGCGCCACGGCGTGCTTGAAGAGATCGGAATTGGGGTCCGGATACAGGCGCAGGGTGTCCCCGGTCTGCGCAGCCATGGCTGCCAGTGCCTTGGGCGAGGGGCCATACGGATTTTCGTTGGTGTTGAGCTTGACGAGGTTGTCGAGCTTGGGCTGTTCGCCTGGCACGTACGGTGTCAGGCGACGGACGGTTTCACTCCAGAAGATGCTCATTTGCGGCTTTCAGGACAGAACATGCGGGCAAGGCATGGCATAAGCCCAGACCAATGCTATCATAGCCCCGCAGGCCCGTGCGACGACGCGGGGCTGCCGGTGTGCGATCCCACACCGCCTTCATTGCTAATCACTTACCGACCAATACAGGGTCATGCCATGAGGCAAGCAGAAGTCAGCCGCAACACTCTCGAAACCCAGATCAGCGTGCATCTTGATCTGGATGGTACGGGCGAGGCCCGTCTGGATAGCGGCGTGCCGTTTCTCGATCACATGCTCGATCAGATCGCCCGTCATGGGCTGATTGATCTGACGGTCAAGGCCAAGGGTGATCTGCATATCGACGCCCACCATACGGTGGAGGATGTCGGCATCACGCTGGGGCAGGCTTTTGCCCAGGCTTGTGGCGATAAAAAAGGTCTGCGCCGTTATGGCCACGCTTATGTGCCGCTTGATGAGGCACTTTCGCGAGTGGTTGTCGATCTTTCCGGGCGCCCGGGACTGGAATTCAATGTGGATTTCACGCGTGAGCGTATCGGCGACTTCGATGTTGATCTGGCCCGTGAATTCTTCCAGGGCTTCGTCAATCATGCCCGCGTCACCCTGCACATCGACAATCTGCGCGGGGTGAACGCACATCATCAGTGCGAAACCGTGTTCAAGGCTTTTGGCCGTGCGCTACGTGCAGCTGTTGAACCTGACCCCCGGGCGGAAGGCACGATGCCTTCAACCAAAGGGGCGCTTTGATTCTGCGGGCGGCAGGCATGCTGCCCGAGTGTGTGTAGCCTTTCCCGTTTCCATCAAGTAACGCCCAGACAGATGAAGATCGTTGTTGTTGACTACGGCATGGGGAACCTGCGTTCGGTTGCCAAGGCCCTTGAGAAGGTCGCTCCGAGTGGTGCGACGGTGCAGATATCGAGCGATGCTGCCATGGTGCAGGCTGCTGATCGGGTGGTGGTGCCCGGGCAGGGTGCGATGCATGACTGCATGCGCGAGTTCATGGCACGTGGCCTCTACGATGTGGTGCGTGAGGCCGCCCAGACGAAACCCTTTCTGGGGGTTTGCGTTGGTATGCAGATGCTCTTCGATCACAGTGAAGAGGGCGATACCCGGGGCCTGGGTTTCATTCCCGGCCGGGTCAAGCGTTTCGCTGACGGCATGACCGGCCCGGATGGTGCCCGCCTGAAAGTGCCGCACATGGGCTGGAATGAGGTTCTGCCGAGTGCTGAACACCCCATGTGGGCGGGGATCGAGCCTGGTTCCCGCTTCTATTTTGTGCACAGCTATTACTGTCAGCCGGATGCCCCGGAGGCCTCGGCTGCCCACACAGCCTATGGGCCGAGCTTTACCTCGGCGGTGGCCCAAGCTAATATCTTTTCAGTACAGTTTCACCCGGAAAAGAGTGCCGCAGCCGGTTTGCGTCTTCTTTCCAACTTTATGAACTGGCAACCCTGAACGATACGAACGCTATCTGACCTGGTTTCGACCCTATCCCAGTTCCCGGACATTCGATTCCGCTTGTCTAAACTCCCCATCGCAAACCTTACGACATCATGCTGCTCATACCTGCTATTGACCTTAAAGACGGCCGTTGTGTTCGCCTTCGTCAGGGCGATATGGACGACGCCACAGTCTTCTCCGAAGATCCGCGTGCCATGGCCAGACTCTGGCTCGACAAGGGCGCCCGCCGCCTGCATCTTGTGGATCTGAACGGAGCGGTGGCCGGCAAGCCAAAAAACGCTTCTGTGATCCGCGATATCCTCGCCGAAGTCGAGGGCGAGATTCCTGTCCAGCTCGGCGGTGGCATCCGCGATCTGGACACGATTGAACGCTATCTTGACGATGGCATCTCGTACGTCATCATCGGCACTGCTGCGGTGAAGAATCCCGGTTTCCTGCACGATGCGTGCAGTGCCTTCCCCGGGCACATCATCGTCGGTCTCGATGCCAAGGATGGCAAGGTGGCTGTCGATGGCTGGTCCAAGCTGACCGGGCACGATGTGGTTGATCTGGCACGCAAGTTTGAGGACTACGGCGTTGAATCCGTGATCTACACCGATATCGGGCGCGACGGCATGCTCAATGGCGTGAATATCGAAGCGACCGTGAAACTTGCCCGCGCATTGCGGATTCCGGTGATTGCCAGCGGTGGCATCACCAACCTTGATGACATTGATGCGCTGTGTGCTGTTGAAAGTGAGGGCATTATCGGTGCCATCACAGGTCGTGCGATCTACGAAGGTTCGCTCGATTTCGAGGCTGCCCAGACGCGTGCCGACGAACTTTCAGGCGAGGTTGACTGAATCCTGATGCTTGCCAAACGAATCATCCCATGCCTTGACGTGACTGCCGGACGCGTCGTCAAGGGGGTTAACTTTTTAGAGTTGCGTGATGCCGGTGATCCTGTCGAGATCGCCCGTCGCTACGATGAGCAGGGTGCCGACGAGCTGACGTTTCTCGATATCACGGCAAGCTCTGACGAGCGCGACATCATTTTGTCGATTGTGGAGCGTGTGGCAGAGCAGGTGTTCATTCCGCTGACTGTCGGCGGTGGGGTGCGCAGCGTGGCCGATGTGCGCCGCTTGCTCAACGCCGGGGCTGATAAGGTCAGTATCAACAGTGCGGCGGTCAACACCCCCGAACTGGTTGCTGAAGCCTCTGGCAAGGTGGGTAACCAGTGCATCGTGGTGGCGATTGATGCCAAACAGACGGCTCCCGGCAAATGGGGCGTATTTACGCACGGTGGGCGCAAGCCGACCGGTCTGGATGCCGTGGAATGGGCGCAACGGGTCGAAAAACTGGGCGCCGGCGAGATCCTGCTGACCAGCATGGATCGCGATGGCACCAAGAGTGGCTTTGATCTGGCCCTCACGCGTGCCATTTCCGATGCGGTGAATATCCCGGTGATCGCCAGTGGCGGCGTGGGCAATCTGCAGCATCTGGCAGATGGTGTGATCGATGGGCGTGCCGATGCCGTGCTCGCAGCAAGCATTTTCCACTATGGCGAGTACACCGTGCGCGAAGCCAAGGAATACATGCGTGCGCGTGGTGTGGAGGTGCGGCTGTGAGTGAGGATACCCGCTGGCTCAACGAGGTGGCCTGGGATAGTCAGGGCCTCGTGCCGGTGATTGCACAGGATGAGAAGACGGGTGACGTACTGATGTTTGCCTGGATGAACCGCGAGGCGCTGGAACTTACCGTCGTCACGCGGCAGGCCGTATACTGGTCACGTTCGCGCCGCAAGTTGTGGCGCAAGGGTGAAGAGTCGGGGCATTTTCAGCGTGTGTCGGAGATCCGCATGGATTGCGACAACGATGTGATCCTCCTGAAGATTGAGCAGGTTGGCGGCATTGCCTGCCATACCGGGCGGCGCAGCTGCTTCTTCCAGCGCTATGAAGATGGCAGCGGCTGGGTAGAGGTTGATCCCGTGCTCAAAGACCCGGATGCCATCTACGGCAAGAAATGATTCTGTAAAAGGATTCTGCGATGATTGACCCCGAAGTTCTGCAACGTCTGTCGGCCACACTGGAAGAGCGCAAGGGCGCTTCTCCCGATTCGTCCTACGTTTCGAGCCTGTACGCCAAGGGTACTGACGCGATCTGCAAGAAGGTGGCCGAAGAGGCAGCCGAATCAATCATGGCCGCCAAGGATGGTGATCTGCGTCATATCGTGTATGAAGTCACGGATCTGTGGTTCCATTCTCTGGTGCTGCTGGCGCATTTTGGGTTGTCGGCCGACGATGTGCTGACCGAGATGCGTCGGCGCGAGGGAATTTCCGGGATCGAAGAAAAGAAAGCGCGTAAATCATGAGCGATTGCATCTTCTGCCGCATTGCCGGTGGAGAGATCCCCAGCACCAAGGTGTATGAGGACGACGAGATTCTGGCTTTCAAGGACATCCATCCGCAGGCTGCGGTGCATTTCCTGATCATTCCGAAGCGCCATATCACTTCATTGGCCGAGGTTGGTGCAGCCGATGCCCCGTTGCTGGGCCGGATGCTTGCATTGGCACCGCAGCTGGCACGCGAACTGGGCCTGCAAGACGGTTTCCGTACCCTGATCAACACCGGGCGGATCGGCGGCCAGGAAGTGGCGCATCTGCATCTGCACGTGCTGGGTGGCCCGGTGCCGCTGGGCCCGATGCTGGTACGGCAGTAAAAGGTACTTTTTGCAAGAGAGTGATTGACGGCGCTCTTGCCATCATCAACACTGGAAGGGTAGCTTGGCGGTCGGTGTATTATCCCCAACCTGTAGAGCTGCTTTGCCGAGGAGAGTTTTCATGGGTTCATTTGGTCCTATTCACTGGTTGGTTGTGCTGGTGGTCGTTCTGCTGGTGTTTGGCACCGGCAAGCTGCGCAACATCGGGTCCGACCTTGGCGCTGCCGTCAAGGGCTTCAAACAGGGCATGCGCGACGATGACGAGAAGTCAAAGGAACAGCAGACTGCCAATAGCCAGACGATTGAAGGCGAAGCCCGCGAAAAGAAGGGTTGATCCCGGTTTTTCCGCTTCTGCAGGGGCGCCGCTTGCGTGTGCGCCCCTTCGTTTTTTCTGAAAAGACCTCGCAAGGGTGATGGAAATATGTTCGACATCGGTTTTTCCGAGATTGTCGTGATCGGTGTTGTGGCCCTGCTCGTGTTTGGGCCTGAAGACCTGCCAAAGGTGGCACGCATCGCCGGCCGCATGCTGGGGAACTTCCGCCGCTATGTGGATCAGGTGAAGTCCGAGCTGGATCAGGAAATCCAGGCCTCCGAGCTCAAGCAGCTGGGGCAGGACATCAAGGATTCGGCGCAGACGCTGCAGACCAGCTTCAGCGAACAGATGCATGCGGTGGAAGCCGAATGGCAGGCATCTTCCACGGAAGTGGCCAGCGTGGCGCAGGAGATCACCGCGCCAGCCCAGGCACTTGCCGATGTGGCGCATGAAGCGGTGAGCCCCGCTATTGCGGTGGAAGAAGCTGTTGCTGTGTCTGTAGTGCCGGAACCCGCAACCGTGGCAAAGGAAGTTTCTGCTTCAGCCGTGGCGCTCGCTGCGGTGGCTGTGCCGGCAATTGTCGAAGAACCGGCAGCGCTGCCGCTGGCATCTTCGGATGCTGCAGAACCGGCGCTGCCGCTGTGGGCTGAACCCGTCGCTGAAGTCACGCCGGTGCTTGCTGCTGTTGCGGTGGAAACCGCTGTTGCACCTGAAGCCGAGCCTGCATCTGTTCCTGAAAAGGATATTGATCAGCTTGATCTGTTCGGCATGCCCGAGCCTTCAGCCATCTCACCCAAGGGCTGATGACAATGAGTGAACAACAGGAAACTTTCTTTTCACATCTGCTCGAACTGAGGACCCGCCTGATCCGGGCCATGCTTTCAGTGCTGGTGGTCTTCCTGTGCCTGGTATGGTGGGCCAAGGATCTGTACGCCATGCTGGCGCATCCTCTGCTGGAAGTGTTGCCGGTCGGCGGGAAGATGATTGCAACCGACGTGGTGGGTGTATTCATCGTGCCCATCAAGGTCACGCTGTGGCTGTCGCTGCTGATCTCGATGCCTGTGATCCTTTACCAGGCATGGGCTTTCATTGCACCGGGCCTGTATGCGCATGAGAAGCGCGTGGCACTACCCTTGATGGTCGCCAGCTGTGTGCTGTTCGTGCTGGGCATGGCTTTCGCCTATTTCGGTTTCTTCCCCGGGGTGTTCCGCATCATGACGCTCTACACTCCCGAAGGGGTGGCGTGGATGACCGATATCGACAAGTACCTGAGCTTTGTGATGGGCATGTTCCTCGCATTCGGTGCCACCTTCGAGGTACCTGTGGTGGTGGTGCTGCTGGTGATGATGAATATTGTCACCACTGCAAAGCTGGCTTCGCTGCGCCGCTACATCATCGTCGGTGCGTTCGTGGTGGCGGCTGTCGTTACGCCGCCGGACGTCACCTCCCAGATGATGCTGGCTTTGCCGATGTGGCTGTTGTTCGAGATGGGCTTGCTGGCGGCACGGCTGGTGGAGCGCGGGCAGCGGAAAAATGCGATTGTGTCTCGGGTATAAGGCGCAGTATCCAGGCAAAAGGGCCGCTTTGTGCGGCCCTTTTTTATTGGAAGTGCCCAGGAGTGCGTTGGAATCTTAATCTTGGGTATTGGTTGGAAGTGGTCGTTGCGCGATCTGGATCACCGCCTCGAGTGACTTGCCGTTGCGGATCAGGGTGGCCCGCACCAGCTGCCCCGGTGGCAGCGAGGCTACTGTTTCCAGAACGCCGTGGGCATTGACGACAGACTTGTTGTCGATAGCCACCAGCACATCTCCGGGCAACAGTCCGGCCCGTGCAGCCGGGCTGTTGCGGCTGATGCCGGCAATCAGGGCGCCCTTTTCCGGCAGATTGAAAGCTTTGATCAGATCGGGCGTGAGTTCCTGCACCTGTACGCCGATCCAGCCACGAATGACTCGGCCATTCTTGATGATCTGTTCCATCACCCCCTTGGCGGCAGAGGCGGGGATGGCGAAACCGATGCCCATGGAGCCGCCGGAGCGGGAGTAGATCGCCGTATTGATGCCGATCAGGCGTCCCTGCGTGTCGACCAGTGCGCCTCCCGAGTTGCCGGGATTGATGGCGGCATCCGTCTGGATAAAGTCTTCGAAGGTGTTGATCCCCAGTTCTGTGCGCCCCATGGCAGAGACAATCCCCATTGTGACAGTCTGCCCGACGCCAAACGGATTACCGATGGCCAGCACGACATCGCCAACACGTGTGCCGCCTGCCGGCCCGAAAACAATACTGGGCAGCTTGACGGGGCTGTCGATGCGCAGCACTGCAAGGTCCGATTCGGGGTCGCGGCCGACAATGTGGGCGGAGAATTTCTTGCCGTCATTGAGTGCCACTTCGATGGCATCTGCGGCTTCAATGACGTGGTTGTTGGTGAGGATATAGCCTTCGCTGCTGACCAGTACGCCGGAACCCAGCCCGGTCTTGCGCTGTGTCTGCTGCTGGGTACGGCCCTGGTCACCGAAGAAGCGCTGGAAGAAGGGGTCGTTCATCAGCGGCTGCTGCGGGCTGGGGATATCCTTGCTGGTGAAGATATGTACCACGGCAGGCAATGCCCGCTGGGCTGCAACGGCATAACTGCCATTGTTGACCGGGATGGGCGTGGTGCTGTCATTGAGTGTGAGTGGAGGTGTGGCTGGGAGGGTGGCCTGCCCGCCAGGAACCTGTGCCGGCACTACCAGAAAACGCCCCTGTGGCAGCCAGTCAGGGCGCAAGGTACCGACGACGAAGAGTACGGCAAGAACGACAGTGACGGTCTGGGCGAAAATAAGCCAGAGACGATGCATAATTTCATCTGCGGCACGAGCCGCCCAAGATTTTAAAAGGATGCCGCATGCAACGCACCGAATTACAAAGTTACCTGGATACTCTGCTCGATTGCGGGCGTTTTCACGATTATTGCCCAAACGGTTTGCAGGTGGAAGGCCGCAATGAGATACGCCGCGCGGTTTGCGGTGTTACAGCCAGTCAGGATCTCCTTGAATACGCGGTGGAGGTCGGTGCCGATGCCATTATCGTGCATCACGGCTGGTTCTGGCGCAGCGATGATCTGCGTGTCACGGGCATTCGGCGCAAACGCCTGGCTTTGCTGCTGGCCAATGATATTAATCTGTTTGGCTATCACCTGCCGCTGGATGCCCATCCGGAGCTCGGCAACAACGCGCAACTGGCTCGCTTGATGGGCTGGCATATCGAAGCGCCCGTGGCGAGTCAGCCGCTGGTTCTCCTGGGGCGCCCCGACCATCCGGAGACGGCGGGGGAGGTTGCCCGTCTGGTAGCCGCCAGACTTGCCCGCGAGCCGCTGCTGGTGGGAGATGTTTCCCGCCGCGTGGAGCGCATCGCATGGTGCACAGGGGGTGCGCAGGATTACTTCGAGCAGGCCATTACTGCCGGAGCCGATCTGTATGTATCGGGTGAAATTTCCGAGAAAACCGTGCATCTGGCGCGTGAATCCGGCGTGCCGTACATTGCGGCCGGCCATCACGCCACGGAGCGTTATGGCATCCGGGCCCTGGCCGCCTATCTGACCCTGCACTGCAATATCGAGGCGACATTCGTGGATATCGATAATCCGGTTTGAGCGGGCGATTTGAGCGGGGTCATGTGGGTTTTGATGCCTCAGTGCCTGGCTTGCCGGCATCAGGCTGATTCTCGGTCTCGAAGCTTTGGGTTTGGCTCTGATCATCCAGATCAAGCTCGAAGTCGAGATTGAGGAAAGATTGTGTCGGCTCTGGCTGAGGCAAGGGTGGGAAGCTGCCGGATTTTGTGAGTGTCGAAGTCGGAGGGAGATCCAGCCGGAGAGTGTCGTCTGCTGATGCGGCAGGTGCATTTGCCGGCACCTCTTCGCGATTGTAGGAAGAGAGGCCGGCGGGTCTGGCCAGGGCTTCTTCGTGTTCGCTCGGGCGGAAGGGACCGAGTTCCTGTTCAAGGACAGAGAGCAGGAGCAGGATCTCGTCGATCATGGAAAGGGGAAAACCCTGCCGGGTGCCGTCGCGGTTGTCGCGAAGAAGCTTGTAGAGAAAGCCCTGACACTCGCGGGTTCCCCATAGCTGGGTCAGCTGTTCCACAATATGTGGCAGTTGCTCGAGGGAGTCCGGCATTTCCCGGGTGGGATTGAAGCTCTCCCAGTCTGTCGGTTTGACATTGAAATTGTGGTGCAGTTGCTGCATCAGAGCACCGAATTCGATGCGCATGTCGGCCGTTTTATACACCTCCAGCAGCTTCAGCCAGGGGCGGATAGCCTGCTTGGGATGGTTGCGGATGTAATCGGCAAGCGTTTGTGCGGCCCCCTGGACACGCCCGAAGGAAAGCATGATTTCGGCAAGTTCGATGGCAGAATCGTGTTCCTCCACGTCGTGCTCGACAATGTGCAGTACCGAGGCAGGGCCAAGCCCGGAGGCGGTGAATTGGCCGAAGTTTGCGGTTTTGGCGGTGCGCGCCTGTTCGTTGATGCCGGGGGCAATACCATCATGATCGGGCCAGATATCCGCTTCCGACAGCGGCACTCCGAGCGCCCCATTTTCGCCAAGACTGACTCCTTCAGGTGCAGGCAACGGAAGCGTATCACCATCGAGTTTTTCCTGTGACCGACGGCGCAGATACCTGAGTGTCTGCATCACGCCCACTGCGGCCAGCAAGGCGCCGCCCAGGCCCACTGCAATCCAGAGCCAGTTCCATCCTGCCGGTACCGGGGTACTGCTCGCCGCGACAGGATGGCGGATCGGCATTGCCACGGGTGAAGAAATGGCTGCAGGTGTACTTTGCGCCGACGGGTATTTCTGCAGTTCAAGCTCCAGACTGGCTGTTTCTTCCTGCAGCCGCCTCTGCAGGGCCTCAAGCTGACGTAGACGTTCCTTCAGCTCGATCTGGCTGGCGGTTTTTTCGTCCAGTTCGGCGATCAGTTGCTGTTCGGTTGGTTCAGTCACGTCACTTTGGGAGGGCGTGCCGGGTTCGCCCAGCGTGGTGGACAGCCGGAGCGGCAGATCGGCCCCCCCGGTGACTACCACGATATTGTGTCCACGCTGTGCGGGGTGGAGCCTGATAGGCGCGGTTTGAACCAGGCGGGTAGGGTTGGAGGCGGTGTCGGGGTTAGGTAGAGGCCGTGCTGCGGTTACTGTTGCAGGGGGATGCGGCGTAGGCCTGGGAGTTTGCGACGCAGGCAGTGAGGGGAGTGAGATTTCAACGCCTTCGGGCAGAATCTGCCCAGACTGCGTCCCCTCGGGCAGGCGATTGCTGTTGAGTGTGAGGATATCTGTTGCCAACTGGCGTTGCAGACTACGTTGCCGGGGCGCCAGACGTGCCGCGATATTGCGGGCGGTATCGCCGGGCTGGATCTGCCAGCTTCCACTGGAAGTCACTCCGGCAGGTGTGGGCAGTGATGTGCGTGGCAAAGGCGCTACGACAGGTTGCGCGGGTGTGAAAGCAACAGCGGGTGTTTCCTTCGATGGTGGAGGATCCAGCAGGATCGTGTAATCGCGTTGCAGATTGATGCCGCATTCCGCGCGTAGCCCGAGCATGAACGCAGGCTGGTTCATCGCAGCGGTCCGGATCACCAGAACTTTTCCGGCTGACGTTGTTTCAATGCTCAGGTTTCCGCGGGTGATCCAGGGTATGTCATCGACATTGCTTTTCGGCGTTCCGGCAATCTTGATGCACGAAACGTCGAGCTCTTCTGCATTGCTTGTGAGAACCGGAATTTCAATGCGCAGCGGCGTGCCGATATAGCCGTTGGTAGTGATGGGCCCAAGGCTCAGAGCCAGTGCTGGCGTTGTAAAACCGGCAGTGAAACCGATGGCGACAGGGAATAGCGTGCGTATCAGTACAGGGCGCGGAAAACCGCACCTCGAAGGGGATTTCTCAGGAGGCATCTCTGGGGTCATGGTTGACTGCTGTGGTGCGTTCGGCTGCATGTCCGATTTTTGGCTTGATATTTTAATGTCAGCCATGTGTTTTGGCACCGGGAAGACAGTGATGAATCCTAGGCAATCCGTGCGTTAGTCGAGGTATGAATTTAAAAATATGTTTAAATTTTCTGTCACTTACAGATCTCTTCTTCCCTAGATAAAACAGGAATCTTTCGGAAATTACCTGACGGGCTGCCCGAATAGGCGGGATTTCCGTGCTGCCAAAGTGAAAGGCCTATGCAAGGGATTGTTTCTGGAGGGCTTTGCACAGAGGGCGCGGAAGCGGCCTGGCGTGTTTCGGTATAGAATCCGGATACCCTGCAGAGATGCATGAACCCGTGATGTCAGGCGTTGCCGTATGAGCTGGCACTGAGTTCATGAGCCCGGGGTTGTGTCGAACGCAGTATTCCAACGACGACTCAAAATGGTGCCGGTATCCTGGTCTTTCTCGGGTGTTGGCACGCAACATGGGCAGACAAAAATGAAAATTCACGAGTATCAGGCAAAAGAGATTTTGCGCAAGTTTGGTGTGGTCACCCCGCGCGGTATCCCCTGTTTCAGTGTGGATGAGGCTGTAGCCGCTGCAGATCAGCTCGGTGGCAGCATCTGGGTGGTCAAAGCCCAGATTCATGCCGGCGGGCGTGGCAAGGGTGGCGGCGTCAAACTGGCCCGCTCCAAGGAGGAGGTTCGCAAGCTGGCATCCGAAATTCTGGGAATGCAGCTGGTGACGCATCAAACCGGGCCGGAAGGGCAGAAGGTTCGCCGTCTTCTCATTGAGGAAGGCGCCGACATTCGCAAGGAATACTATGTTGCTGCGCTGACGGATCGTGCCAGTCAGAAAGTGGCGATGATGGCCTCCTCCGAAGGGGGGATGGATATCGAGGAAGTGGCGCACAACACACCCGAAAAAATCATCAAGGTGTTTGTCGACCCGCTCGTCGGGTTGAGTGATGCCCAGGCTCTCGAACTTGCCCGGAGCATCGGTGTGCCCGAGGCTTCGCAGGCCTTTGCGGTGGATGCTTTCAAGCGCCTGTACGCGTGCTATATGGAAACCGACGCCTCGCTGGCCGAGATCAATCCGCTGATCCTTGAAGGCAATGGGCACATCAAGGCACTCGATGCGAAGTTCAACTTTGATTCGAATGCGCTCTTCCGTCATCCGGAAATCGTGGCCTACCGTGATCTGGATGAAGAAGATCCTGCCGAGATCGAAGCCTCAAAATTCGATCTGGCCTACATCTCGCTTGATGGCAACATCGGCTGCCTCGTCAATGGTGCCGGCCTGGCCATGGCCACAATGGATACCATCAAGCTCTTCGGTGCCGAGCCGGCAAACTTTCTCGATGTCGGTGGCGGCGCCACGACAGAGAAAGTCACCGAAGCCTTCAAGATCATGCTCAAGAATCCTGCGGTCAAGGGCATCCTCGTCAACATCTTCGGTGGCATCATGCGCTGCGACACGATAGCCAACGGCGTGGTGGCTGCGGCTCGCGAGGTCAAGCTGAAGGTGCCTCTGGTGGTGCGCATGAAGGGGACCAATGAGGATATCGGCAAGAAGATCCTTGCTGATTCCGGTCTGCCCATCATCTCTGCCGATACCATGGCAGAGGCCGCCCAAAAGATTGTCGCTGCCGTGGCCTGAGCGCCCGCACGAGGAGTCAGCAAATGTCGATTCTCATCAACAAAAATACCAAAGTCATTACTCAGGGGATGACCGGGAAAACCGGGCAATTCCACACCGAAAAGTGTGCCGAGTATGCCAATGGCAAAAACTGTTTCGTCGCCGGGGTGAATCCCAAAAAGGCCGGTGAAACGCTTCTGGATATCCCGATTTTCGGGACCGTCAAGGAAGCCGCTGCAACCACCGGTGCCACGGTTTCTGTGATCTACGTGCCGCCGGCAGGCGCCGCTGCTGCGATTTGGGAGGCTGTCGAAGCTGATCTGGATCTGGCGATCTGCATTACCGAAGGCATTCCTGTGCGCGACATGCTTGAAGTACGCAACAAGATGAAGGCCAAGGTGGCCGCAGGTGGCAAGGAAACCCTGCTGCTCGGGCCGAACTGCCCGGGTCTGATCACGCCAGATGAAATCAAGATCGGCATCATGCCGGGGCATATCCATCGCAAGGGGCGTATCGGCGTGGTTTCGCGCTCTGGCACGCTCACCTATGAAGCCGTGGCCCAGCTCACCGAGATTGGCCTGGGGCAGTCTTCTGCCGTAGGGATCGGTGGTGATCCGATCAACGGGCTCAAGCACATTGATGTGATGAAGCTCTTCAATGACGATCCGGATACGGATGCTGTCATCATGATTGGTGAAATTGGTGGTCCCGATGAAGCGGAAGCCGCCGAGTGGTGCAAGACGCACATGAAGAAGCCGGTGGTGGGTTTTATCGCCGGCGTTACGGCGCCTGCCGGCAAGCGCATGGGGCATGCCGGCGCGCTGATCTCGGGTGGCGCGGATACCGCCCAGGCCAAGCTGGAAATCATGGAAGCCTGCGGCTTCAAGGTGACGCGCAATCCTTCGGAGATGGGGAAGCTGCTGAAAAGCGTGCTCTGACCGAAGCCTGTGCTTCCTGGAGCGCTTGTGCAAAGACGGCTGACCTCAAAAGTCAGCCGTTTTTTTACCACATAGCCATTTTTGCAAAAAGCTTGTTGGGTTTTGAAGGTCGAGAACTTCTGCGAGTCAATGTGCACTAACCGGTATTCCGGCTAATTTGTGCCCTTTGCAAAGTGTGAATCGTTGCAGGGAACAGATATGATTGCGCGCCTCTACGGGTGTGCGATCTCTCTCTCCCTCTGTCGCCCGCTGATATTTTGCAGGCTTGTTGCGAATGATCACTGGGGGTTTTGTATAGGCCGGGCATAATTGACTGTTCGGAGACCTTGGATTGTTTTGAAAGCATAAGAGCAATGGAAGTATTGGCTGAAACAGCATTCTGGTTGGGGCTCGGCAAGATCATCTGGGTGGATCTTCTCCTGTCGGGTGACAATGCGGTGGTGATTGCGCTGGCGGTGCGCTCACTGCCGGCACACCAGCAACGGCGTGCCATCCTGCTGGGGGCCGGGCTGGCAATTCTGATGCGGGTCTTGCTGACCCTGTTTGCGGTCGAGCTTTTGCAGTTGCCCTATCTGAAGCTTGTTGGGGCCATTCTGTTGTTGTGGATTGGTGTCAAGCTGCTTAGTGATGATGGCGATGGCGAGGGTAGCGTCAGGCAAGGTCGTACAATGTGGTCGGCCGTCAAAACCATACTGATGGCTGATTTCGTGATGAGCCTGGATAATGTGATGGGGGTGGCGGGGGCTGCGGCAAGCGCCCCGACCGCGCTGGTGCGCGATATTCTGGTGCTGTTCGGGTTGGGCGCTTCCATTCCCATTGTGATCTGGGGGAGTGGCGTGGTTCTGAAAATCATGGAGCGCTTTCCCACGATCATTACGCTGGGTGCCATGCTGCTCGGCTGGATTGCCGGGGAGATGCTGGCGGTCGAAGCCTTTGTGGCGGAGATGATCAAGGGAATCCCGCAGGCCGAGTACGGAATTGCTGTGGCCGGCGCTGTACTGGTGCTGATTGTTGCCCGCCTGATCAAGGGTTCGAAGAACGCTCCCGTAGGGGAACGTGATTTGTAAGAAGCTGCCTACGATCTGTCGCGAGGCCGTGATCGGGCAGGTTTCATGTACTGCCCGGAGCCCTTGTTTCTTCGGACGAATCAGAGGTTTTGCGCGGTTCTTTCGCGGACCGGCATCTTTTGCTACAGATTATGAACAGCTTCAAAGCACTTTGTACCCCTGGGGTGCTGTCCGGAAGCGTATGTCAGGCTATACTCTGCAATATGTCCATCCCCCGGGCAACCAGGAGGAGACTCCCGTCGTGGCACATGTTGTAGTACCGTGAATCGGATTGCAAAGTGGTCAGAGGTAAGACAGTGGTGTTTCTACCTGCCCGTAAAGGGGCGGCTAGCTGAATGGCTGGCTGACGATGCGGCAATGTAGGTGAGGGCTTGCCGGCAAGCAAAAGAGTGCGTGGGGAAACGAATGGCGAAAATGATTTTGAGCATGGATGGACTTGTCCTCAAGGAGATCGCTCTGAACAAGGAGCGGACTACCATTGGGCGCAAACCGCATAACGACATCCAGATCGACAATCTCGCCATCAGCGGCGAGCATGCGGTGATTGTGGCCATTCTCAACGATGCTTTCCTTGAAGACCTCAATAGCACGAATGGGACTTACGTCAATGGTCAGTCCATCAAGAAGCACGTGCTCAAGGATAATGACGTCGTTGAACTCGGCAAGTATCGCCTGAAATTTCTCAAGGATGCCCAGGATACGAGTACGACGAGTTCCTTCGAGCGTGTCATGCTCAATGCTCCGGAAGCCAGCAAGCTCGGAGCCACGCCGCGTGCGCACACGGAAACCATGATTGGCTTCGGCTCCGAGACATCGCAGACCGAGAGCTGGATCACATCTCCGGATGGCCCGGCGCCGACGGCAGATGATCCTATCGGGGTTGTGCAGATCATCAGTGGGCGTAATGCCGGTCGCGAGCTGGAACTGGCCAAGTCATTGACCACCCTGGGCAAGCCCGGTGTGCAGGTTGCAGTGATCACACGGCGGCCACATGGCTATTTCATCACCCACGTAGAGGGCGATTCCTTCCCCGTTCTGAACGGGCGGCAGCTGGATGCGCAGGCGCATCTGCTCGGTGATCATGATGTTATCGAGATTGCTGGTGTGAAGATGGAGTTCTATCTGCGTTCCAAAGTAGCATAGGGTCTGGCACCGTCCCATGGACGTCAACGTACTTGGATGCAGTGGCGGAATCGGTGGGCTGGCACGTACCACGGCACTCCGCGTTGACGCGGATATCCTGATTGATTGTGGCACGGGGGTGGGGGAGCTGGCGCTGGATGATCTGATGCACATTGATCATGTGTTTCTGACCCATTCCCATCTGGATCACATCTGTCTGCTGCCACTCCTCATCGACACCGTTTGCGATCTGCGTGGACGGGCGCTGACGGTTTATGCACTTGAAGACACGCTGCAGGTATTGCGCGAGCACGTCTTTAACTGGCAGGTCTGGCCAGATTTTTCCGCGATTCCCGATAGAGCCAATCCCCTTTTGTTGATGCAGCCGGTGCGTGTGGGCGAAACCATACGGCTCGGAGACCGCAGCATCCAGGTGTTGCCTGCCTATCATACGGTGTCAGCCGTAGGCTATTGTATCGCTGGCAGCCAGGGTCGCCAGCTGGCATTCACTGGCGATACCGGGATGTGCGACGCTCTGGTTGAGGCGCTCAATGGACTGGCTGAGTTGCGCTATCTCCTGATTGAGACGGCTGTTCCCAATCAGTATCAGTCGCTGGCTCACGCCGCGCGGCATTTATGCCCGAACCTGCTGCATGCGCTGCTCGAGCGCCTGAGTGTGACGCCCGAAGTGTATGTTACGCATCTGAAGCCGGGCTATGCGGATCAGACCTTGCGTGAAACCCTGGCCTCCCAGGGGCGCCTGCAGCCCAGAGTCCTGGTCAATGGTATGCGTTTCAGCCTATAAGCCTGGCCCGGAAAAGAAAAAGCCGACCCGCAGGTCGGCTTTTTGCATCGTGGGCCGGTGAGCTTACTTGACCGCACCGTCGATGGTTTCAAGCACTTCCCACTTGCCTGCCTTGGCCTTGTAGACCGTGATGCTGCCACTGGCCAGATCGCCCTTGGCATCATATGAAATGCTCGGAGAAGTCACCCCGGCGTACTGGATCGAGGCGAGTACCGGCAGATACTTGGCAGGCTCAGCCGAATTGGCCTTGAGCATGGCAGCAATCATCACGCGGGTCGAGTCGTAGCCATAGGGTGAATAGATTTCGGGGTCGCCGAAACGCGCCTTGAAGCGCTTTTCGAAATCCGCCCCGCCAGGCATGTGGTCGATGGGCATCCCGGCCATCGAGGCAATCGTGCCTTCAGCGGCATCACCAGCGAGCTTCAGGAAAACGTCCGAGCGGGTCATCTCGCCGGAAATCAGCGGAGCTTTCAGGCCGATCTGGCGCATCTGCTTGGCGAGTGGGCCGGATTGGGCATCCGCGCCACCAAAGAACACGGCGTCTGCGGCCTTGCTCTTGATGTTGGTGAGGATGGCCATGAAGTCGCTGGCCTTGTCGTTGGTGAATTCACGCGCCACGATAGTGGCACCGGCGGCCTTCGCGGCTTTTTCGAATTCATCGGCGAGGCCCTGACCGTATGCGGTGCGGTCATCGATGACGGCGATTTTTTTCGCCTTGAGCTTGTCGACGGTGTAACGGCCCATCACAGAGCCCTGCTGGATGTCGGAAGTCAGCGACCGGAACACCGTTTTAAAGCCTTGCTGAGTCAGTGTTGGTGCAGTGGCCATGGCGATTTCGGGGATGCCTGCATCGGAATAGACCTTCGAGGCAGGAATCGACGTGCCGGAATTGAAGTGGCCGATGATGCCGGAAACGCCAGCATCAAGAATACGCTGGGCGACCTGTGTGGCGGTGCGTGGGTCC
The DNA here is from genome assembly GCA_002307175.1 of Rhodocyclaceae bacterium UBA1310. Lineage (GTDB taxonomy): Bacteria > Pseudomonadota > Gammaproteobacteria > Burkholderiales > Rhodocyclaceae > Uliginosibacterium. The sequence goes on along the minus strand of DBTS01000080.1, from coordinate 33,026 downwards.
GCCATGTCGTCTTCCGCCACGAGTTCGAATTTGACAGGCTTGCCGTTGAACGTCGGGTTGGCCGCGTTGGCATCATCAATGGCCAGCTGCACACCATTCTGATAGCCCTTGCCGTAGTGGGCCTGAGGGCCGGTCAGCGGGGCGACGAAGCCGATCTTGACGACCTGTGCCTGGACTTGCGTGGTTTCGGCAGACTTGTTGGCGGAATCGTTCTGATGCGAGCCACAGGCGCTCAGTGCGAGCATAATGCCGACCGCAGCAAATTGCGGGAGATGAACTTTCATGGACGGTCTCCGGTCTCCAGAAGGAAAAAAGCAAACTTGGATAGTGTGACAATAATACGGGCTTGTGGGGAGAATGAAAAAAGAAAACACTTCGAGAAAAGCATGTTTTATGCCTTTTCGATGGTGATGTGTCGTAGGCATAAACAGAAAGGAGTCGGCAGATGAAGGTATCCGTAATCGGAATGGGGGCCGTTGGCACCGAGATCGTGGGTTATCTCGTCAATATGAGCGAGGTAACCGAGATTGTGGCGGTCGACAAGGCACGCGCCAAGGCTGAGGCAGAGGTCTGGGATTTTTCCCATACCACTCCTTTCACGTACGCCAAGAATCCTGATCTCACTGCCGGCGAATTTCCGGATACGGCCAACAGCGATATCGTTGTCATCACGGCCGGGGCCCAGTTGCAGCAGGGGCAGAGCCGGGATGATCTGGTGCGCATCAATTGCGCGATCATGCGGCAGATCATCGGTGAGATCGAACGTTACTCGCCCGGTGCCATCGTGATCAATGTCACCAATCCCGTTGATGTGATGACTCAGGTGATGCTGCGTGCCTCGTCCTATCCGCCGGAACGTATGATCTCTGCTGGCACTTTGATCGATACGGCTCGCTTTCTGCGGATTCTTTCCGATCATGTCAATGTCGACCCGAAGAACATTTACGGCTACATGCTTGGCGATCATGGCGCTACAGCCTTCGTGCCGTGGAGTCTGTGCAAGGTGTGCGGGCTGGATGTCGATACCTACTGCCGTCTCAACAATCTGCCGCTCATCGACAAGCAGGCTGTGCGCCAGCAGACGCTGGATGCGGGTTTTCGCATCTTTGAGCGCAAGGGCAATACCAATCATGGTATCGCCGCCAGTGTGTTCCGCATCATCCGCGCCATTGAGGCCAACGAACATTCCGTGCTCCCCGTCGGGGTGTTGCTGCAGGGGCAGTACGGCATCGACGATCTGGTGATGAGTGTGCCCTGCGTGGTGGGTAGTGAGGGCGTGCATTCCATCCTGAACTACGAATTTGATCCTGAGGAAATGGATCTGTTCCGTCAGTCAGAGGCGCATCTGCGCAGCCTGCTGGCATTAACCTGATGTCTGGCGGCAGCGACGGGCTGTTGGGTGCTCGCCTGGCAGCGGAGGGATACGGTACACTCCGCTGCAAATGAATGATTCCGTCTCTCATGACAGGCTGGAGCCGCCGGGCCTGTGGCAGCATTTCATGGACCATCCGCCCGTAGGCTTTGAGGTCTGCGGCAGTGCGGCGTCTGTTCCCGGTTTCTTTGCCGACTTCGATCTGTTGACCACCGCCGAGGATGACCTGCAGCGGCGCGTGGCAGCCATTCCTGGAGGACGCTGGCTGCGTCGCCTGCTACGCTGGCGTACCTGCTTTGTCGGCACAACAGTCAGTGAATATGCGCCGCTGCCGGCGCGCCGTGCGCCCACCGAGGTGATCGGGGAGATTCTCGGCATGTGGGCACGTCGCACGCAACTGCTGATCCTCAAGGACATTCCGGATCGTTCTCCGCTGCTTGATGCGGTCACCAACGGTTTTGCCACTACCCTGCTGACGCAGTGCGAAGAGCAGGGCTTCTTCATCGTCGAAGGGCAGGCGCTGGCCTACGTGCCGATTGATTTTGCCTCCACCGATGAGTTTCTCGGGCGTCTCTCCTCGGGGCGGCGCCGCGATATCCGTCGCAAGTTGCGCGCTCGTGCGGAACTGAGCCTTGAAGTGATCGAAACAGGGTGTGAGCGCCTGCAGGATGAAGCTTTCCTGAACGAGCTCTACGAGCAGTATCTGGAAGTGTACGCGCAGAGCGAGATCCATTTCGACATGCTCTCGCGTGAGTTCTTCCGTGCCATTCTGCAGGATGCCTCGCTGCAGGGGCGGCTGTTCCTGTATTCACGTGAAGGGCGCCTGATCGGCCATAACCTGTGTTTCATCCACGAGGGCATGCTCGTCGACAAATACGTCGGCTTCCGCTACCCCGCTGCGCGCGAAGCCAATCTGTATTTCGTGAGCTGGATCGAAAACCTGGCGTATGCGCTCGAACACGGCCTGCGCTGCTACATCGCCGGCTGGACCGATCCCAAGATCAAAGCCTATCTGGGAGCGAGCTTTACCTTTACGCGGCACGCCGTGTATGTGCGCAATGGCCTGCTGCGCCGCCTGCTCAAAAGCATCTCCGGCTGGTTTGAAAGTGATCGTCAGTGGTTTGAGGAGGACAAGAATGCCAGCCCCCCTCATTCTTGATTTCGATGCCTCCCTGCCGGATCTCAAGGCGATTCCGCGCATTCCGCTGGGCGACTGGCAGGAACGTATCCGCTTTGGCTGCACCCTGAGGCAGTGGCGCGAGCTGGCTGCGCATCTGCTGCCGCAGTTGCCGGGGAGCACGGGCACCGTGTGCCTGGGCAGCGGTGACTATCATCACCTGAGCCACCTGCTGCTGGCCCGCCTGCCCGCCGTGGAACCCGTTGAAGTGGTGGTCTTCGACAATCATCCCGACAATATGCGCTATCCGTTCGGGATTCACTGTGGTTCCTGGGTGTATCACGCTGCAAAATTGCCACAGGTGGCGAAGATTCACGTGATCGGCATCACCTCGGGCGATGTCGGTTGGCGGCATGCCTGGGAGAACCATCTGCTGCCCATGTGGCGTGGCAAAGTGGAATACTGGACTATCGGTGTCCCCGGCACCTGGGCTCATCGCCTGGGGCTGGGAGCGGCCTTTCATGCCTTTGCTACGCGTGAGGCCATGCTGCAGGCACTGCATCTGCGCCTTGCAGAATTGCGGCGTGCCGTCTATCTCTCGATCGACAAGGACGTGCTCGATCCGGGCGAAGTGCACACCAACTGGGATCAGGGCTGTCTGCGCGTGGATGACCTGTGTGATGTGATTGGTCTGCTGCAGGGGCGCATCATCGGCTCGGATATTACTGGCGAGATATCCGAATACCGTTACGCGAGCCGCTGGAAGCGCTTTCTCAGTGACCTGGACGGCCAGTCCGCCGTTTCCCCGGCAGAGCTGGCCCGCTGGCAGGCGCAGCAGGCGGCTGTCACGCAGCGCCTGATTGAGGCTATTGATCTGGCGGTTCAGGCGTAACGCCGCACTACTGTGCAGATACGTGCGAAATCTTCATCGTCCAGCCAGGGGCTGTTGGTGATGGTGAGAGTTTGCGCGGCAAAGCTGCGGGCGTTTGGATAGGCACCACCGGGATAGACCCCAGCGGCGAGCCAGGGGCGCAGATAGGCATAGTCGTGGAGAGCGTGAATGAACATCCGGCTTACGCCCAGCCCGCTGCCCCAGAGTTCGCCCAATATCTTGTCGCGCCTTTCCTCATCACGCAGACGCAGCACCAGCACCGGCCAGACGCCCTCTGCCCCGGAGATTGAATCGCGGATCACCTGCACACCGGGAATCTGTTCCAGGCGTGCAATGCGTCCTGCTGCCTGCCGGCGGGTGGTTTCGATGAAGCCGGGCAGGCGCGCCAGCGCGCGGCTGCCGATGCCCTGGCGCCAGCGGCTGACGGTGTGCAGGGGAATATCCTCATCGAAGACATCGCCGACAGCTTCTGCCAGATTGCCCCGCTGCAGTTCAGCCCGCAGAGCATTGCCGTAGACCAGGCGCAGCAGGCTGGGGCGATAGGCCACAGCGTAACCGGCGAGTTCCACGCAGCGCTGCAGTTCCATTCTCCATGAGGGCTGCAGCACCTTGCGCGCAGCCTGGGAGATGGCCTCTGCCAGAGCTGGGTCGCGGCTGATCCAGATTCCCCCTTCGTACAGCGTCAGTCCCTTGCCGACGGCGAGACTGAAAAAACCGGCATCTCCGGTGAGACCCACACTGGCTTCAGGCATGCGTGCGCCGAAAGCCTGAGCCGCATCTTCGATGACGTAGGCGCCGTGTCTGCGAGCAATCTGCGCTGCCAGGCCAACATCGGCAACGCGCCCCCCCAGATGCGTGGGGAGCACGGCGAGAGTGCGTTCGTTACACGAGGCCGCAAGCATGGCGGGATCGAAGTCAAAACCGTTTTCCTGCAGGTCGCACAGCTCGGTGTGCAGGCCGCAGTGGGCAATGGCGAGCACCACCAGTGGGCAGCTGTAGGCCGGCACAATGACCGTGTCACGCCCTGGCTGGAGCGCGTGCATGGCACTCAGGATCGTGACCAGACAGGCCGTACCGGAGCAAGCCAGGCCCACATGTGGCACGCCCAGAAAAGCCGCGGCTTGGCTTGCCAGGGGGGCCGTGGCGGGCAAAAAATCACTTGCGCGCAGGGGCAGGCCGGCAGTAGGTGGAATTTCCAGCCAGCGCCGGTCAGGCATGTTTGGACCCGTCGGTTTCCTTTGGCTCGCTGTAGGCCAGACAGCCTACCCCCACCACGATCAGTGCGGCACCGAAGTATTGCAGCAGATTGAGGTGTTCGCCGAAGAGTGGTACCGAAATGATCATCACACCGATCACTTCCAGGTGGGAGGCGGCAAACGCCGGGCCGACCGGGATTTCACGGAGCATCGTCATCCAGATCAGGAAGGCCCCGATGTAGCCGACGATGGAGCCGTACACCCATGGGTCCATCACCACGCGTAACAGCCACTCAGTGCTGGCTACGAAGGGTTCGGCATGAGTCGCGGCGATCTTGAAACAGACCTGCGAGAAGGTATCCATGACCAGCAGGAACAGGAAACCGGCGATGTAAAACTGGCGACGCGAGATTTTCATGCCGCTCCTCCGACCAGGGCGACGCCCAGCACAATCAGCGTGATTCCGACCACGCGCAGACGTGTAAAGTGTTCATTAAACCAGAGCTTGCCCCCAAACATGATCAGCACGATGCTCATCATGCCCAGCAGCACGCCCTGTGAAAGCGGCACCACAGACAGGAAGGCGAGCCACAGGACGAACTCCAGGATGAAGCAGCCGACGCCGATCCACAGCCATGGCCGGCTCAGCATGTGACGCCAGTGGGCGAGCAGGGAAGCTTCCTCCTCTTCGATCGCGGCGGCCTTGAAGGCCAGCTGTCCGGCAGTGTCAACGAGCAGGTTGAGTGCCCACAGGGTAAAAATTACGAGGTGATTCATGGTGGAATTTTGCAACAGACAGGAATTTTCCGGGGAAAAGACAGGATCATGACAGCAAGGTCTGTGATAATCCCGCTGAAACTGAATTGACACAAGTGGCTGTGGGGTGGATGCTTCGAGCCACTGGAATGAAGTGATGAAAACTGACAAAGAAATGATGGCAAACATGGTGGACCCCCGGTCGGCAGCAGTGCTGCTGATCCACGGGCTGACCGGCACGCCGAACGAAATGCGCTTTGTGGCGCGAGGTTTGGCCAATTACGGTTTCAAGGTGCATTGCGTGCAGTTGGCCGGCCACTGCGGCACCGAGGCCGACCTCCTCAAGACAGGCTGGCGAGACTGGTTTGCCAGCGTGGAGGAAGCCGCTGACAATCTCCTCAAGGAAGTCGATCACCTGTTTGTGGGTGGGTTGTCGATGGGGTCTGTGCTCTCGCTCAAATATGCGATTGAGCACCCGGAGAAGACTGCCGGGCTGGGGCTTTTCGGCACCACCTTCTTCTATGATGGTTGGAGCATTCCGCATGTGGCGAAATTTTCTTTTCTGCTGCCGATCTTTGATCGCCTGGGAATTGGTCGTCACAAGTCTTTTATGGAAGAATTTCCGTACGGTCTGAAGAACGAGCGCCTGCGCAAGTCCGTCTCCGAGAAGATGCTCTCGGGTGACAGCGAGGCTGCCGGCCTGCCGGGCAATCCGTGGCCATCTCTGGCCGAATTCTATCGTCTCTCGCGTGATGTGCAGAGCAAGCTGGAGCGCGTCAAGGCGCCGGCGCTGGTGATGCATGCGCGCGAAGATGATGTGGCCAGCCTGCGCAACGCGCAGATGATTGAGCGGCGGATCTCTGCACCGGTTGAAACTGTGGTGCTGACCGAAAGTTATCACCTGATCACACTGGATCAGGAGAAAAAAACAGTCGTGGCGCGTTCCGCTGATTTCTTCCAGCGCGTGCTCGCCGAGCGCACCAGGAAGGCTTCGCGGATGGAACGGGATAGCGTTGAGGACGCGGCCTGATCTGTTAGAAGCCGTTCACGATCTCACTGCGAAGGCTTGATCGAGTGCCTCCTCATGTGGCGCCATAGGCTGCTCGAAATCCTTATGTAGTCGAATACACTCCGGTTTCTGCGCTGCTCTTGTCCCACGGTTTGCTTTGCACAGCAAACCGGCCTCGCCCCGTTGACGCCTTCTCGCTACAGATCCTGAACCGCTTCTTGGACTGGCCAAGAAAAAGGCCATCCCGTGGGATGGCCTTTTGGCTGTGCTGGTGAAGCTTAGCTGCGCTTGGCCACAGTCAGCAACTGATCAAGCAGATCCATGCCCTGATCGATTTCTTCCTTGGTGATGTGCAGCGACGGGGCAAACGTGATGACGTTCTTGTAGTAGCCGCCGACGTCGAGCACCAGACCGTGCCGCTTGCCCTTCCAGTTCAGGTTACCGGCCAGACCGATGTTGACCATCTTGTCGAGCAGGGCCTTGTCCGGCGTGAAGCTGTCTTCCTTACAGATTTCGGCACGCAGGGCCAGACCGAGGCCATCGACTTCACCGATTTCCTTGTGGCGCTTCTTGAGGTCGCGCAGGCCGTCGAGGAAGTGAGCGCCAGCAGACATCACCTTGGTTTCGTAGTCTTCTTCCGCCAGCATCTTCATGGTTTCCAGGCCCACGGCTGTGCCGAGCGGGTTGGAAGCGAAGGTGGAGTGCGTCGATCCAGGCGGGAATATCGTCGGGTTGATCAGTTCTTCGCGGGCCCACAGGCCAGCCAGCGGGTTCAGGCCGTTGGTGAGCGCCTTGCCGAAAACGAGGACATCCGGCTTCACGCCGAAGTGTTCGATCGACCACAGCTTGCCGGTGCGGTAGAAACCCATCTGGATTTCATCGACCACCATCAGGATGCCGTATTTGTCCAGCACACGCTTGATGCCCTGGAAGAAGTTCATCGGCGGGATGACATAGCCACCCGTGCCCTGCAGGGGTTCGACGTAGAAGGCAGCATATTCAGCCTGGCCGGCCTTCGGGTCCCACACGCCGTTGTATTCGGTTTCGAACAGGCGTTCAAACTGGCCTACGCACCAGTCACCGTATTCTTCCTTGCTCATGCCCTTGGGGCCACGGAAGTGGTACGGGAAGGGGATGAAGTGGGCACGGTCACCAAAGTGACCGTAGCGGCGGCGATAGCGGTAGCTCGAGGTGATCGAGGAAGCTCCCAGGGTACGCCCGTGATAGCCGCCTTCGAAAGCGAACATCAGGCTCTTGCCGCCCTTGGCGTTGCGCACGATCTTGAGTGAGTCTTCAATCGACTGTGAACCGCCGACGTTGAAGTGCACACGGCCAGCATTGCCCCACTTCTTTTCAGCATCCTGGGCGATACACTTGGCCAGTTCGATCTTGGTGGGGTGCAGATATTGGCTGGCTACCTGCGGCAGCACGTCGATCTGGTGCTTGAGCACATCATTCAGACGCTTGTTGGCATAGCCGAAGTTGACGGCTGAGTACCACATCTGCAGGTCCAGGAAAGGGGTTCCGTCGCCGTCGAACAGATAGCTGCCGTCGCAGCGATCAAAGATCTTTGCGGGATCGGCGTAGTGCACTGTATCGCCGAAGGAACAGTATCTGGCCTCATCGGCCAGCAGGTCATCATCACGCATTAACTCTCAACTCCAGGGCTTGGGAAGCGGCGACCTTCAGGTCGTCCATTTCGCCGGCCAATGCCGGCAACAATTCGATGGCATCGGCAAAGCCGAGAATCGAAATATGATGGAGATTGTGCTGGCGGCAGTATTCGTTGAGACGGTACTTGGCGAACACGAAATCCGCGTCCCCCGCCACACAAAAATCAGAAGCTCCATCGCCAATCAACAGTACCAGACGCTTATCCTTTTGCTCAAGCTTTGCGCAAGCGCACTTGCACATGCCACTATCGACCTTGCAGGCGGTGTTGGCGTAAGGCGACTCAAGCTGCCAGGAGCGCGTTCCGGCTTGCAGCAAGCGGTTGGCCCGCACCGGTACATCAGTGATGCCGTTTTGGGCGAGAATCCGCTTGATCGCATAGTCCAGCCCATCGCTGACAATTGTCACGGGCCAGCCATAGCGTCTTGTTGCATGAAGGAAGGCAGGAAAAGCCGGGTCGATGCGGATATCATCGATGGCTGAATCCAGTTCTTCCTTGCTTGCGTTCAACATGGCAATCTGCGCCTGCATGCACATGCGGGAGCTGATTTCACCGTTTAGCCAGCGCTTTTCGAGAGCCTGCCAGCCGGGTTTGCCAAAACGTTCCAGGAGGATGTCCGTTACGTCGTCAACGGAAATTGTTCCGTCGAAGTCACATAGAATCGACCAGTCAGCCAAAACCTTATCCTCTTGGATCAAGCAATCCCCCATTTTACGGGAAAGAAGCTTTCATGTACCTGTCACGTAAAGAAATAGCAAGACTTTGTGAAGAAGTGTTGCCATATTTGCTACGTTCTTGCCACAGAAGGTTTTCTGTGGGCTGTCAGGGCTACATGGTATGCACCGTTGGGGTCGTGGAGATGTTACGGTTTGGTAATGGGCTCGACGAATGGTTCCGTCGTAACGATAGTGAATCGAAGACGAACGGTTTTCCGGGGTTTTTGTTGCTGGACGGTGTCGGGAGCGAGATCTGTGGGCGGAAACCCAATTGCCGGGCTGATGGTGGCTATCTCTACCTCAAGGCTAGCCCTATAATCGTTGGCTCTTTGTACTAATTTGCAGCCTGCCGGTGTTTCCGGTGGCTTCCCCCGTGTCTTCCCCTGCCTATTCCCTGTCTGCCCGGCGAGAAACCTGGGCATTGATCGCCCTGATGCTCGTGAAATTCGCGGGTAATGTCGATTTCACCATCATGATGCCGCTGGCGCCGCAATTGATGCGTGAGTTCCAGTTCAGCCCTACCCACGTCGGCATCCTGATTTCTGCGTACGCCTTTGGCGCAGGAATTTCCTCCCTGCTGGCGGCGTCGCTGGCGGACCGGTTCGACCGGCGCAGTTCTCTTCTTGTGGCGGTGGTCGGTTTGCTTGGCGGTACGCTTGGCTGTGCCTTGTGCTCAGGCTTTTACACCCTGCTTGCAGCCCGCGTGGTGGCTGGCCTGTTTGGCGGCATGCTGACCGCGTTCTGCTACGCCATTGTGGGGGACCTGGTGCCGCTGGAGCGGCGTGGGCGGGCCCTCAGCATCGTCGAAACCGGATATTCGCTGGCAACGATTGCCGGCGTGCCCATGGGCCTGCTGTTTGCCAGTGGCAGCGGCTGGCGCATGCCCTTTGTGGTGCTCACCGGTATGTGTCTGGCGGTGTTGCTGATGAGCTGGAAGGTATTGCCGAGCATGCGCGCACATCTGGTGTCCGCCTCTCACACGCCGATGCTCGAAAGCTATCGCGAGCTGCTCGCCGTGCCCAACCACTGGCGTGCTTTCCTGATGATGGCCCTGCTGGTTGGGCAGGCTTTTCTGGTTCTGCCCTACCTTGCACCGTCCCTGGTGCTCAATGTGGGTCTCTCCAGCATGGATCTGGCCTGGATCTATCTGGCCGGCGGCGCTGCGGCACTGGTGACGCGTCCCTATATCGGCCGTCTCTCGGATAGCCTGCCACAGGCCCAGGTGCTGGGTGGGCTGATTCTCTGCAGTTTTGCGCCGATCCTGCTGATTTCCCATACCTTGTCGCTGGGATTGGGTTGGCAGATGCTGTTCTCGGTGCTGTTCTTCACCTTTGTGCCTGGGCGCTTCATTCCCGGCGCTGCACTGGCAACTTCCTCAACTGTATCGCGGATGCGTGGGCGGGTGATGTCGTTTGCGGCAGCGCTGCAGAATCTCTCCTCCGGGAGCGCCTCACTGATCGCCGGAGCGATCATGGATAAAGGCGCCCATGGCGAGTTGTTGCATTACAGCGTGGTGGGTTACCTGAGCTGTGGCGTTGGTGTGCTGACGTATTGGGCGGCGCGGCGCGTGCGTGTGGTGTCCTGAGAAGCTGTTCACGATCTGTA
>DBTS01000080.1:0-22328 GCA_002307175.1 Rhodocyclaceae bacterium UBA1310 | reverse complement strand
CGCAGTAAGATCATGAACAGCTTCTGAGCAGCTTCTTAAACGGGAAGATGCAACTTACGCAATGCCGGGCGCAAACATTCGGGTGCGGTGAAATGTACCGTGTGCATGCCTAGCGCACTGGCGGTGGCGATGTTGGCGGCGCTGTCGTCGATGAAGACGGCCTCGGCAGCCGATACGCCGTGGCGCTCGAACAGCAGTTCATAGATGGCCGGATCGGGCTTGGTGAGCCGGACTTCCCCGGAAACCACAATGCCTTCGAATTCAGCCAGAAACGGGCGGCTCAGGCGGGTTTTGGCGAAGGTTTCCCGTGCAAAGTTGGTGAGGGCAAGCACGCGTAAGCCTGCAGCTTTGAGTTCGTGGAGTATCGCCAGAGATTCCGGGATGGTGGGGCCGATGGCTTCGTCCCAGCGATCCAGATATGCCTGCGCCAGATGGCGGTAGTGCGGAAAGCGCTGGCCGAGATCCTCAATACTTTCCGCGAAGGAGTGCCCAGCATCCAGGTCTGCATTCCAGGCGGCGAAATCCACCTCCTGCAGAAAACGCGCCACGGCACCATCATCGGGAAGCAGCTTGCGGAACAGCCAGTAAGGATTCCACGGAATCAGAACATTGCCGAGATCGAAGACGACGGTGGTGATCATGCGGATACATTGAAGAAGGAACCGGCTGTGACGATAGCAGAATCCGGTATCTCCCGACAGGCAATGCATCACGCATGAAGAGAAGTGCGGGGCATGGCGGGACTTCGTCAGTGCCATACCCCGGAGGCCGTCATCAGATCCCTGCAACTGCCGCAAAATAGCCGTTGTGGTCAATAACAGCCCACACCGTTGAATTAGCTGTGTTTACGCCCCAGGTTCCCAGGCTGTAGCCGGAAACCCAGGCGCCCTGCACGAAACTGCCACTGCCTGAACTGTTGGCGCTGACAGTATTAACCCACTGGCCATTCTGCACGCTGGCCAACCCGAATTTTCCAGCTGCAATCTGTGCCGCGCTGACCTTGGCGGGGTCGTAATGCATCGACAGCACGTAGGTGTCGGTCACGCCACTGCCCAGGGTGTAGCTCATGCCTTGCAGCAACAGCACGTCGGAGGCTGTCAGCGTTGTTGCGGCAAACCAGGCGGTATTCACGGCGAGCCTGAAAGAGCGGCCCGCCACGTCAATGGCACTGTTGCCATTCTTGCCATCGAGAATGGACATCACCGTGCCGCCAGGGCCTGTGTCGGTAATGCTGCTGAAGCTGGCCATCGGAGCGATGATGAATTCCTTGCCGCCAAGACCATAGCCAAAGCGCTCACGCCACGTAAATCCCAGGGTTGGCGTGGTGGTGACAGTACCCCCGGTGGGCGATGAGGGATAGGCTGGGGCAGAGTAGTAGTCGATGCTGATGTTGTCGCCATCAACGGTGAAAATGTAGTAGCCGATGGTGTTGCGCTCGTGGCTGACAACAGTCTGGCGCTTACCGCTGCTGAAGCTCACATCATTGGCGGTGGTGGCCGGATAGTAGAACTTGTTGCTGTTGGAGGCGCCAACCTGCTGCGTGAGGGACGCGCTGCCGTCAATGGTTGAAATCTTGCTGCGGTCATGCATGTGATCGTGGCCGCACATCAGCAGGCGCACGCCATTGCTGCTCAGGCCGGAGATGAAATCATCCATCTTGGGGGAGCCGTAATAGTTGGTGTTGTTTACCGTGATGCTGCCGGGTGCGGGGCAGTCACCGAGCAGAACATCGGCGTGATCTTCTGTGACCAGCCCTTTGTGAGAAAAGACAATGGCATGTGTCCCTTTTGTTCTACCCGCCAGCTGTGTGTTGATCCAGCTCTGCTGCGTCTGGATCGTGCGGTTGTAGCCGGTGCTGCTGAGGGTGGAGTCGGTGTAGGGGTTGCCATCCGCATTCGTGGAGTTGGTGGGCTCAAACTGATCTAGCATCACGATGCGCAGATTGTTGACGTCAAACGCGTAGCTCAGCCCGGTGAGCCCGGTGCTGGGGCTGTTGAAATTGCTGCCAATGGTGAAGCTGCTACCGGTTTTGGCGACAACAGGCTGAACGCTGGCGTCGGGGTTGCTGAGCGAGAGCACATCTGCCGGCGTGACGTTGTGCGTGCCGTTCTGTGTCTGTGGGAAAATCCGCTGAAACTCCTTGGCCGTAGCAGCCGAATCGTCGTGATTGCCACGCAAGGGGAAGAATCCGATGCCGGCATTGAAAAGTTTCTGGGTGAATGCTGATCGGGTATCTTCGGCCAGCAGCAGGCTGCTGGCATAGGAAGTGCCATCCGATTTGGTGAGGGTAAAGGTGCTGCTGGTGCCCTTGTCGCAGAGGTCGCCAACCTGAACCACGAACTTCACCCCCGCTGCGATGAACTGGGTGTTGAGCTGATTGATGATGTCCACCGCGCAGGTATGCGGGTTCCTGCCATCATCACCGTACGTGACGGTGACCCACTGTGTATCGGCCATCACCCCGAATTTCCAGGCTGAAGCGGTGGGGAAGGCTGCTGTCAGTGCTGTGCTCGTGGCGCTGCTACTGTTTCCGGCTGTGCTGCTGGTAGCACTGGTGGAGTTGTCGCTGCCACTGCCACCGCAGGCAGCCATTGCCGCAGGTAAGCCCAGCAGGCCGATGCCTGCCGAAGAACGTTTGATGAAATCCCGACGGCTGACTGCCGGCTGCTGGTCCTGACCCTGCTTGTCTTTTTTGTTCATCTGAATTTCCCCCATGCATTGAACACACGAACGTGTCCGTGCATGGTGGGAATGTCATATGACTGAACCGTGACAGGTGGGCGTTAATACCCGTCTGCTTGATTTAGCTCAGATTGGTTTGCCGCCGGCATGCTGACAGAAAAGAGAGGGGATCGCAGAGGGGTTTCAACTGCGGCTCAGCACGCGCTCGATGTAGGCCTGCCCATCGGGTGCCGAGCCGCTGCGCTGGGCCTCGTAGATGGTTTCGCCGAGTGCCTCAAGCACATCATGCAGTGCGGCATGCCTATCCCCCGCATGCCGGGCGAGGCGCGCATCGTAAGCCTCGCGCAGGCCGGGAGGCTGGTTGATGCCAAGCTGTTCGTGGATCGCCAGATGCAGCGACAGATGCAGGAAAGGGTTGATCTGCCCATCTTCCACCGCGAAGTCCTTATGCACGCCTTCCGGATCTTCGAGCAGAGCGTGATATTCCGGGTGCTCGGCCACCAGATCGGCGGCAATGGTTTCCAGGGTGGTTAACACACTCCCCTGGCGGCGTTTGGCCCAGGCATCGATGAAGAACTGACGGGCCTGATCTCGGGTGGGGTTGTACATGGGCTTACTCCGTTTTATCGAGGCTCTGGCACAGATCGCGTACCGTACAGGTGCCGCAGGCCGGTTTGCGCGCCATGCACACATAGCGGCCGTGCAGGATCAGCCAGTGATGGGCGTCTACGAGACTGGCTTTGGGGATGCGCCGCATCAGCGCATCTTCCACCGCGCGTACATCCTTGCCGGGGGCCAGCCCCATGCGGTTGGAGACGCGGAAAATGTGGGTGTCGACAGCCATCACGGGCTCGCGCCAGATGGCGTTGAGCACCACATTTGCAGTCTTGCGGCCGACGCCGGGCAGGGCTTCGAGCGCCTCGCGCGAATGTGGTACTTCGCCAGCGTGGCGTTCGAGCAACTGGCGGCACAGCTGGGCGACGTTCTTGGCCTTGTTGCGAAACAGGCCGATGGTCTTGATATAGTCGGCGATAAGGGTTTCGCCCAGGCTGGCCATTGCCTCAGGTGTCGGCGCATCGCGGAACAGCGCACGCGTGGCGAGATTTACACTCTTGTCGGTGGCTTGGGCGGAGAGCACCACGGCCACCAGCAGCTGGAACGGGCTGGCATATTCCAGCTCGGTGACGGGGTGGGGGTTCGCTGCCTGCCAGCGCCCGAAGGCCTCGGCAATTTCAGCCTTGCTCATCAGACGCGGCATCGGGCGATCTCTTTGTTCAGCTTCCTAGTGGGCGTGGGCGCCCGGTGCGCAACCCACCGCATCCAGCGGGCGTGCCACGCTGCTCTTGCGCGCCTGTGCCCAGTTCTTCAGGGCAATCAGGCAGGCCAGGGTGATGAAGGCGCCCGGGGGCAGGATGGCAAACAGGAAGCCCGGATAGTCCTCCGGCAGGATCTGCAGGGCATGGGTGCCCGGAATTACCATGTCGATACCATTGAACAGCGCTCCGTTGCCGAAAAATTCGCGGATACCGCCGAGTACGCCAAGCACCAGCGCGAGGCCGATGCCCATTGCCGCGCCATCGACCGCAGAGGCGAGCACGCCATTCTTGGCAGCAAAGGCTTCGACACGGGCCAGCACCAGGCAGTTCGTCACGATCAGCGGGATGTAGATGCCGAGCACGAGGTAGAGCGGATGCATCCAGGCATTCATGGCGAGATCCAGCATCGTGACAATTGCCGCGATGATGAGGATGAACACCGGAATGCGGATTTCATACGGGATAAAGTTGCGCAGTGCCGATGACACGGCATTCGACAAGGCCATCACGAGTGCTGTGGCGAGCCCCAGACTCACGCCGTTGACGATGGAGGTGGAGATGGCCAGGATCGGGCACATGCCCAGCATCTGCACCAACCCGGAGTTCTGTTTCCATAGCCCGTTCCAGGCAACATCAGTCAGTTTTTGGCTCATCATCAGCTCCTTCAGCGATACAACTCTTCACGGTGCGCCTGCACATACTGCAGGGCCCGTGCTACTGCATTCGTCACCGCGCGCGGTGAAATTGTCGCGCCGGCCCGGTAGGTGAATTCCCCGCCATCCTTCTTCACCTTCCAGCGTTCAGGCGGAATAGTGGCAAAGCTCTTGCCGCGGAACTGGTCGATCCATGGGCCAGACTTGCTTTTATCCTTCTTTGGGTCAATGTAGTCGCCCAGCCCGGGAGTTTCGCGGTGTTCGGTCACGCGCACACCGCCCACCGTACCGTCGGCCTGCACGGCAACCACCAGATGAATCGCGCCGGCATAGCCATCGGGTGCCACGGCTTCCAGCACCAGTGCTACCGGTTTGCCATCCTTGCGCGCGCGCCACACATGGCCACCGGAGGCGAGGCCGAGTTCTGGTGTCGGGCCAAGTACCACCTCATCCTTGAGGAGGCGGTTGTCGTAACTCGACGGCGGCAGCACATCGTTGATCAGGCGCAGCTGTTCGTCTTCTGCGCTCTTTGCGATGGTGGCATGTGTGGCTTCATAGGTGCCAGCCATCAGGCCGGTAAACAATAGCGTGAAGACCACCATCATGACTGCCGAGCTGGTCGATAGGCCGAGGATGGAGGGCTGTTTGGCGACGGGTTCGCTCATGGTCAATCAATCCTGCTTGGTTGGCTTGGTCAGCGGCAGGGCTGCTGCCGTCAGCTGTTGTTCCAGACTACCCGTGGTCTCGCCAAGAAGGGCTTCCAGGCGCGGCAGCAAGGGACCCAGGCGCTCTTCGAGATAGCCACGGATGGTGTCGACGGTCACTTGGGTGGCACGTTCGATTTCAACGTTGACGGTGTCTCCCACCTGCTTGTTGCCAAAGGTCGTCACCCGCAGGGTTTCGGGGATGAACCACACGGCAAAGCTGTTGCGCACACGGTCCATATTGCTCACCGTGAGGCTGCAACCGTTGACTGCGATGTAGCCTTTGGCGAAAACGTAGCGTGCCCATTCCGATGGCAGCTGGAGGGTGAATACACAGTTGTTCTCAGGAGTGTCGATGCCAATGATGGTTGCCGTGCAGTCGACGTGGCCCGACAAGGGGTGGCCGCCGATTTCCGCGCCATCATGGGCGGCACGTTCCACATTGACATGACTACCTGCCTGGACGTCAATCAGCGTCGTACGCGCAAGGCTTTCCTGCATCACGTCGAAAGCAGCCCAGCCGGGCGCGTGGCGCGTGACGGTCAGGCACACTCCATCGACGGCAACGCTGGCGCCGGTTTCGATTCCCGCATCAAATCCTTCCGGGAAATCCAGTACCAGCGTGTACAAACCCTTTTGACGCAGCACTTCGCGAATCCGTGCAGCACCCTTCACAATTCCTGTAAACATATCAATACCTCAAACTTTCTTTGGGCTTGCCGGGCGCTTAAGCTTGTGGCCGAAGACAGGAGGCTGGGTCTTCATGTCGATGAGCGGCACGCACAGATTCATCAGCAGCGTGGCAAAGGCCACCCCGTCGGGGTAGGCGCCAAATGCGCGGATCAGGAACACGATCAGGGCCGCACCTGCGCCATAGATCGCCTTGCCGCGCGGGGTCGTTGAGGCGGAGACCGGATCGGTCAGAATGAAAAACGCACCGAGCATGGAGCCGCCTATCAGCAGATGGCTCAGCGGAGAGGCGTAGTGGGCGCTGTCGGCGAGCCAGAAGCCACCGGAAAACACGGCCAGGGCGCCGAGGAAGGCGACCGGAATGTGCCAGGTGATCACGCCTTGCTGCACGAGCCAGAGCCCGCCGAGCAGGTAGCCGCCAATCACCCATTCGCTGCCGGCGCCGCCAACGCTGCCGAAGGCCGGGCCATTGCGGATGGCGCTCACGGTGGCTCCTGCCTCGCGCAGGCCGGTGCGCAGAGCATCGAGCGGGGTGGCGCTGGTGATACCGTCGAGCACGCGTTCGCCACCAAAAATGAGGTGAATCTGGCTGCTGGCGTCGCCATGCACGCCGGGCCACTGTGACATCAGCGACGGGAAGGCGACGATCATCACGCAATACGCCACCATCGCAGGGTTGAACGGATTCTGCCCGAGGCCGCCGTACAGATGCTTGGCCACCACCACGGCAAGTGCCGTGCCGGTCACCACCATCCACCACGGGGCGATTGCCGGGAAGGCAAGGGCGATCAGCCAGGCCGTGACGAGTACCGAGAGATCGGTGAGGTACAGATTCAGCGGCTTGCCCCGTACCCGCAGCATGATCGCCTCGCAGACCAGTGCGGTGATGCTGGCCAGTGCCACCTGGACAAGAATGGCCGGGCCGAACTGCCAGACGTAGGCGGCCAGCGCCGGCAGCAGCGCGATCAGTACCTTGAGCATCACACGGGTGACACTGGCTTCGGCACGGACGTAGGGAGAATTATTGAGCATCATGGGATCAATGGGGTTTGAGGCTGGTGCGGATCATGTCCAGCACCTCGAGATTGCGGATGGATTCGTCCAGATCCAGCAGGGGCGCACGCATTTCCAGCACCGCAGCGGCGAAATCCTTGAACTGTTCGGTATAGCGTTCGGTGGCGGCAACCGGCAGGCTCTGTGTGCCGCCAGCGGTGACCAGGGACAGCGTGCCGGCCTCGCCAACGAAAGCGTCGGGGATGATCAGCCGCCCCTTGGTGCCGACGATCTCGGCGCCCATCTGGCCGAAGGCGTTGAAACCACAGTGCAGGGTGGCGAGCAGGCCGCTGGCGTAGCGCAGGAGCACCGAGGTGTTGACGTCAACACCATCGGCGAACTCTGCTTCGGCGTGACAGGCAATCGGGAGCTGTGAGCCGGTGACAATGCCGAGCAGGTTGAGCGGATACACGCCCACGTCGTAAAGCGCGCCGCCGCCGAGCGAGGGTTGCGTCTTGATTGTGCCGGTGCGGTCAAGCAGAAAGCGGAAGCTCGCGTTGACGTGATGAATCTCGCCGAGCTCCCCTGAGTCGAGCACTGTGCGCAGCTGCTTCGTGCGATCCGTATAACGGTACATGAAGCCTTCCATCAGCAGGCGCCCATTGATGCGCGCGGCAGCTGCCATTTCGCGGGCCTGCGCGGCGTCCAGAGCAAGCGGTTTTTCACACAGCACATGCTTGCCGGCATTCAGCGCGGCAATCACCCACTGATGATGCAGCGAGTTGGGCAGCGGCACATAGACGGCCTGGACTGCCGGATCACGGATGAGGTCGTCATAGCTCTTGTAGCCGACCACATCGGGCAGGAGCTTGCGCGCTTCGTCGAGCTTGGCCTCATCACGCGAGGCGATGGCATGCACGCGCCCGTTGCCGGACGCGAGAATGGCCGGAATTGCCTGCAGACGTGCGATGCGGGCAAAGCCCAGGATACCCCAACGAATCTGTGCGCTCATGACTCACTCCTTGCTGGTTGGTTCCGTTCCGGATGTGGGTGCTGCGGTTTCAGAAGCTTGTGTGGCAGGTGCTGCGCTTGTGGATTCCGCCGTGGCTGCTGCGGCCTTCTTGGCCTTGGCACGCGCAATGGCGGCTTCGATCAGTGCCTTTTTCGGATCAACTTCGGTACTCGCTGTAGCCGTTGCAGCTGCGGCAGGCGCTGCTGTGGGGGCCGCAGCCGCTGCACTGTCACCTTCTGTGATCAGTGTGGCACGCGCAGCTGCCGTGCGGGCAGCAAGTTTCTCTGCCTTTTCGCGCTTTTCGCGTTCGGCACGTTCATTGCGTGCTTCAAAGCGCACGCGTGCCTCGTCGGCGGCGTTCTTCTTGCGTTCACGATCCCAGATTTCAGTCTTCGCGAAACGATAGTAGTCCACCAGTGGGATGTGCGAGGGGCACACGAAAGCGCAGCAACCACACTCGATGCAGTCAAAGAGATTGAATTCCTGAACCTTGCCGAAATTCTTCGAGCGCGCATGCCAGTACATTTCAAACGGCTGCAGATCGGTGGGGCAGGCGCGGGCACAGGCGCCACAGCGGATGCAGGCCATCTCTGGTGGCGGCGGCGGAAAGAGTGCCGGGCTGGAGGCAATGATGCAGTTGGCCGCCTTTACCACCGGTACGTCGAGTGCCGGCATGCGGAAGCCCATCATCGGCCCCCCCATGATGAAAGCATCGGTATTGGGTTTCAGGCCGGCCTGGCGCGCAATGAAATCCATCGGCGTGCCGAAGCGCACCTCGTAATTGCGGGGATGCTCGACATTGCCTGCCACCGTGAGGATGCGCGAGATCATCGGACGGCCCAGTTCGAGCGCCTGATAGATCGCGTAGGCGGTACCCACGTTGAAGCATTGCACGCCATAGCTGGTGGAGCGTTCGCCATGCGGCACCTCGATGCCGGTGAGCACACGGATGAGCTGCTTGGCGCCGCCCGCCGGATAACGTGTGGGCACCGCCACAGCATGAATCGTGGCGTCGCCGTTGGCGGCGATGGCGGCCTGCATGGCCGCTACAGCCTCGGGCTTGTTGTCCTCGATGCCGATGGCCACTTCTTTGGCATCAAGCAGGGTGCGGATGATGATGATGCCGCGCAGCACGTCGGCCGCCCGTTCGCGCATGAGCAGATCGTCACAGGTGATGAAGGGCTCACATTCGGCACCGTTGATCACCAGGGTGTGCATTGGCGTGCTGCGGTCCTGGCGCAGCTTCATGTGGCTGGGGAACACCGCACCACCAAGGCCGACCACGCCGGCGTCGCGCAGGTAGTCACGCAAGGTGTCGCCATCCATGTTGCGCCAGTCGGGCGGCGTGAGTTCGATCCATTCATCGCGTCCATCGGGCTCGATCACTACTGAGAGCATCGTTAGCCCCGAGGTGTGGGCCATCAGGCGCGGCTCGACGGCGAGCACCGTGCCGGAGGTCGGCGCGTGGATGGCCGAGGAATATGCCCCTGTGGCACCGCCAATGCGTTGCCCCTTGAGTACCTTGTCCCCTGCCTGTACCAGCGGTTGTGGAATGCCGCCCACGCTCTGGTGCAAAGGCACCACGAACTGCGGTGGCAGCGGTACGGCTTCGAGCGGAACAATGGGTTCGCGGTTCGATTCGGTCTTGTTGCTGGCGGGCTTGACCCCACCATTGAAGCTAAACAGCTTGCGCAGCGTGGCGTTCATGCGGCAGTCCTCGTTGCCACGGGGGTGAGCTGGAAGGTGGGATAGCGCCACTTCCAGGTGTCTACGGTTTCCTGCACAGGCTCCATGGTGATGCAGGTAACCGGGCAGGGGGCGATGCACAGCTCGCAGCCCGTGCACAGCGATCCGATGATGGTGTGCATCTGCTTGGCGGCACCGGCGATGGCATCAACCGGGCAAGCCTGCAGGCACAGGGTGCAGCCGATGCAGCGCTGTTCATCGACGAAAGCCACGGATTTCGGCTTCTCCACGCCATTCTCTGCATTCAGTTCCTTGAACTCGCGCCCCAGCAGGTCGGCGAGCTTGCGGATGCCTTCTTCCCCACCCGGAGGGCAGCGGTTGATGTCTGCCTCGCCATTGGCCATGGCGGTGGCATACGGCTTGCAGCCAGGGAAACCACACTGGCCGCACTGGGTCTGCGGCAGGATTGCATCAATCTTGTCGACAAGCGGATCGCCCTCAACCTTGAATTTGATGGCGGCGAAGCCAAGGGATGCGCCAATGAGAATGGCCAACCCGGCCATGATGATGAGTGCGGTTAACATCTCAGAACTTGTCCAATCCGGCAAAACCCATAAAGGCAAGGCTCATCAGCCCGCCCGTAACCAAGGCGATGGCCGTGCCCTTGAACGGTATCGGAATATCCGCACCATCAAGGCGTTCGCGCAGGCCGGCAAAGAGGATCAGGGCGATCGAGAAACCCACCGAGCTGCCAAAGCCAAACAGCATGGCCTCGATGAAATTGTGGTGCATTGCCACCGACAGCAATGGCACGCCGAGCACGGCGCAGTTGGTGGTGATCAGCGGTAGATAGATGCCCAGCATCTGATAGAGGTCAGGGCTGGTTTTCTGCACCACGAGTTCGGTGAACTGCACGATTGCTGCAATCACTACGATGAAGGCCAGCGTCCGCAGGTACACCACATCAAAGGGGGCGAGCAGGTAGTGGTCGATGAGGTAGCTCGTGCCGCCGCCCAGCGTGAGCACGAAAGTGGTAGCCATACCCATGCCGATGGCAGTTTCCAGTTTTTTGGAAACCCCCATGAATGGGCACAGACCGAGAATACGGACAAGCACGACGTTGTTAACCAACGCAGCGCCAATCACCAGAAAGATGTAGTGAGCCATGAGATTCGCCCCGAGAATGTAAGTGATTATCCCAGCAGGGGACCCTTAGCCCAAGCATAGACGCGTTATACCTCTATGCTGAAGCGGCATAAAGATAAAGCGAGAGCGCTGCGAGCCGCCTGCAAGGGGGCTGCAGGGCAACTGCAGGTCGTGTGCCGGGGAAGCGGAATGCCCGGATTATCGCAGGCTTTGGGTTTTCAGCCGAGCGCGGCATCCCCTTTGATGCAGGAAATTTTGTGTTTCTGTAAAACCTTTTTGTTTGAATGGTTATTTTCGCCTAGTCGGCATCCGGGGTGTCCGGGGCAAAGTGGCGGGTGGCATTCACACAGTCGGCGATCAGACGTGGGCCGCTGTAGATGAAACCGGTGTAGAGCTGTACCAGTGAGGCACCGGCCTGAAGTTTTTCCAGGGCATCGTGGCCTGTCATGACACCACCACTGGCAATGATAGGGAGTTCTCCCGCCAGTTTGTCTGCCAGGGCGCGGATGATTGCCGTGGATTTTTCCCGCAACGGTGCTCCCGAAAGCCCTCCGGTTTCATCGCCATGTGGCAGGGCTGCCACGGCGCTGTGATCAAGCGTGGTGTTGGTGGCGATCACGCCGTCGATGTGGTGCCGGCGGAGGGTATCGGCAATGCTGGTGAGCTGGGTCTCATCCAGATCCGGCGCGATCTTCAGGGCGATGGGCACATAGCGCCCATGCTGGTCGGCAAGCTCGGTCTGGCGCTGTTTGAGGCGTGCGAGCAGCTTGTCCAGCTCGGAATCCCCCTGCAATTGCCGCAGGTTCTTGGTATTGGGTGAGGAGATGTTGGCGGCGATGTAGCTGGCAAAGCCATACACCTTGTCCAGGCAGGCGATGTAGTCGTCAGCCGCATTTTCGATAGGAGTGTCGAAATTCTTGCCGATTGAAATCCCCAGAATGCCGTTGAAGCGTGCCCGGCGCACATTTGCAACAAGCCCGTCGACGCCCTGGTTGTTAAACCCCATGCGGTTGATGATGGCCTGCTGGCCAGGGAAACGGAACATTCGCGGTTTGGGGTTGCCGGGTTGCGGGCGGGGCGTGACGGTGCCCACCTCCAGGTAGCCGAATCCGAATGAGGCGAGTGCCTCGATGGCTTCGCCATCTTTGTCCAGCCCGGCCGCCAGACCGATGCGGTTGGGAAAGCGAAGCCCCATGACTTCCGCCGGTTCGTCTGCAGCAAGTCGGGTCTGGGGCATCCAGCCGCCGAAATTGCGCATGCCCCACAGGCTCAGATGATGGGCACACTCCGGGTCCAGCGCGAACAGCAGTGGACGGGCGAGGGTATACAGCATGGGTTCAGTCCTGTCGGAGAGTGGTGGCACCAACGGTGGTACCACCAGGGACAACATCGGAGGCTGTTGCCGGGGCGGGGCGCAGGATACAGTAGAGTGGCTCGAGATGGGTACTGGTCTGCGTGTCGTGGATCTCTGTGGCGATTCGCGCTTCAATCTCGTCGAGCAGCAGATGTGCCTCTTCGACGCTCCAGTCACCGGGCACCAGGATGTCGACATGCGCAAAACTGTGCGTGCCGGCACTCCGCGTGCGCAGGTTGTTGTAGCTGACCTTGCGCCCGGCGTAGCTCTCCAGGATGGTTTCGATCCGGGCCACGTCCTCGGCTGCCATGGCCCTGTCCATGAGCCCTTCGATGGCGCCGCGCATGAGTTTCCAGCCCTCGAAGAGGATGTGGAGTGCCACCAGGATGGCCAGCACGGCATCCAGCCACAGCCAGCCGGTGGCAAGAAAACCGAGTAATCCGCCAATTACGCCGACCGAGGTCCACACATCCGTCATCAGGTGGGCAGCATCCGCTTCGAGTGCCACCGAGCGCAAGCGGCGACCGGCCCGGCGCAGTGTGAGCGCTGCGAACAGATTCAGCAGGGTGCTGGCGGCAGAAAACCACAGCCCGGCATCCAGCCCGGCCAGTGGCTGTGGCTGAGTCAGGCGCGGAATGGCGGTCCACAGGATCGCCGCAGCCGCAATGAAGATCAGGCTGCCTTCGAAGCCGCTGGAGAAATACTCGGCCTTGTTGTGACCCCAGGGGTGTTCGGTGTCCGCCGGTGTTGCAGCAATGCGCAGCATGGCCAGGGCAAAACACGCACCGGCCAGATTGACGAAAGATTCCAGCGCATCCGAGAGCAGACCGACGGAGTTTGAGAGCCACCAGGCAATGAATTTGAGCGTGATGGTGGCGATGGCCACCCCCACGGAAAGGTAGATATAGGGAATTGCCTGGGTTGCCGCTGAAACCTTCGGGCTCTTTGGCTCGGCCATATTCCTAGACTCCCCGGGTGGCGCGCTCCTGCTCGGCGCGCAGGATGTAGCGCTGGATCTGGTTGGCAACGGTCATGGGCATATCGTTGAACTGACAGCCTGCGCGGACCATCTCCCTATCATCCCGTTGGGTGATGCGGAAGAGGTTGCGCACTTCCAGAGTGAAACGGACAGGGCCAATCGCATGTGGCAGCGTCAAGCTACAGTTCTTGAAAACAAGCCCCGGCGTAAAAGGAGAGTTTGTCGGCGTGACCATCAAAGCCAGCCCCCCACCTGAAATATCAATGACCCTGGCATTAACGGTGCGGCCGCTTTCGAGCGGTACCGAGCATAGCATGTCATCGGAATATGGCACGGCAAGGCGATAGTATTCCCGGCGCTGCAGGCGCAGCAGCACGCCAGGAAGTGGGGCACGCAGTGCCGGTAGATGCTCGTGCGTGGTCTGTTCAATGTGTTCCAGTTCAAACTGAACCTTGACGCGATCCAGCTGGGTATCGCATAGCAGCCGGCCCTTGTGCAGCGCCCGGGTGACGACGTCCTGATCCCGTCCGAGGTCGAGCAGCAGGTATTTGTAATCCTCTGAGACGTTGATGACCGTGGTGAGCAGAAAATCCTGCTCGCCGCCAAACATCGCAGTTACAAGGGCGCCCTTGGATGCAAGCTGACGCAGTACGAAAGCGATTTCGCGCGGAGCATGCAGCAGATATTGTGCGTGGTTCTCGGCGTGTAGTAATCCGAGCGTCGAGTCTGTGTGTGTGGCGTTGTTGGACATGCCGGAAGCTCTGTAAGAGGCTGTTCATGATCTTGCTGCGATGCCGTGGTCAGGGCTCATGCGCTGCTCTTCACCCCACTGACGGCCTCTAGCTACAGATTATGAAGAGGTTCTAAGGTCGCCGGAGTTACCCCGGATCTTTGTTGGCGGCTTGCTGGACTATATCATCCACCAGCGTAGCCGGGGATGGCAAATGCCCTCTTTGTTCAAGTGAATACAGCCAGGCCAGCAGTTCGGCCACTGCCACGTAAAGTTCTGCCGGAATGGTCTGATCGAGATTGACCTGCATGAGCAGGCCCACTAGCTCGCGTGACTCATGAACATACACTCCGGCGGCACGTGCACGGTCAATGATTTCCTGTGCCAGAAAGCCTTGCCCCTTGGCCACCACCCGCGGGGCCTTGTCGCCTTCTTCATAGGCCAGTGCCACTGCACTTGCACGCAGTTCGGTCGGGGTATCCTGGTCAGGCGGGCTCATGCTTGCTTACCTTCAGTTGCAGCAGGTGTACGCCGGAGGCTTCCAGCGATTCCTGAAGATTGGGGCCGGCTCCGCGGATGTCGTCTTCGCTTGCCTGACTGTCTGTATCAATAGAGATTTTCAGCCCTTGTGGGCTGAGCACCAGTTGGACCTCGACATTGCCAAGATTGGGCATGCTCAGGCGTAGGGCGCTGCGCCAGAATTTGGCGCTATCGTCTTCCTCTCCGCCCTGCTGGCGCGAAGCGTATTCCTCAGGATCGAAAATATCCCATTGCATCTGCACGCCTGGCCAGACCTGTCCCTGCCAGCTCATCTGATGGGTAGCCAGTGTATCGAGCTGGCGTTGCACGATAGGCATCAGTGGTTCCGCAACACTCCGGGAACCCCCGGATTTTCCGGCGCCATCACTGCTATCGACGCTTGCTGACACGGTGCTGCCCGCTCTCTCATCCAGATGCGAGGCTGAACCTGCCCTGGTCTGGAGGCGGGGATCTGTTTCGCTGCCAGAGTGGAGTCCGTTCCCTGTGCCGGCAGGGGGCTGGGTAGCGGGGCGCTGAAGCAGGCTTGCGTCTGTGTCTGTACCGAAGGGCAGGGTGCCTGTTGTCTGGGGCGACAGGGGCGGGTGTTGTGCCTGTGGCTCCTGCTGAACCGTTGCCAGCGGCAATTTGCCATCCACCCACTGCCGCAGATGGGATTCATAGAAAAGGCCACTGCTGGAAATCGCCTGCTTGAGGGCACCGGCAAGTTCAGACGCATTCTGCGGCGCTGCGGTGAGTGGCATCCCTGTGGCGTTCAAGGGTGTCGGCGCATTTTCGCCGAAACGACCCGTCAGTAACTGGCTGATCAGTTGCCCGGTCTGGCTGAGCACAGGATGAGGCTGAGCTTCGCCCGGAAAGGTCTGCGGTACTGCAGGCGAGGCGAGGCGGGCGAATACCGTGTCACCACGCTGGGCGGTGACAACCAGTTCCAGAACGTCACCGCTGCGGGCCGATTCCGGCAGCGCCAGAGTGACGGTTTTGCCTGCAACAAGCGCCTGGAAGCTACCTTCGGGGAGTGCCGCCTGAATCAGCGCAGAGAAGCGGTCACCAGCTTCAAAGCGCGGTAGACCAGCAGGTATCTCCTGGACTTGCGCCGCAGGCTGTACGCTGGACTCGAGTAGAACTCGCAGGCGGGAAGCCAGATCTGCCGGAATCATGAGCCCGCCTCCTGCCGGTTGTCACGGATGGGTGCCGGAGACACCCTGGGTTAGAAGGGATTGTTCATGCCGTACAGGTTTTTGACTGCGCGTTGCCGGGTGCTTGCCGCCAGCATTGTGCGCACGCTTTCCAGCCAGGGTTGGGCATGCGAGCGGATTTCGCGATCATCGGCGAGGATCTGGTGGATCAGTGCAATCTTGCGCCGGCGCAGAGTCTCGTCAGAGACGATTTCGTGCTGTGCTGCCGGATCGGATTGTTTGACCTGTGCAATCAGCATGGCTGCTTCGTGTTCAAGCGCACACAGATTATCCCAGTCGTTGGCGCGTGCAGCCTCGACCATACGTGATGACAAGCTGCAGACGTGTTCATATTGGGCCAGATTTGCATTCATCATGCGCGCTCCGTTTTTGCCAGTGCCATTTTCAGTTCCTGCTCAGCCACATCTTCAATCTGTGCCCAGGCCTCACGCAAACCCTGCAAAAGACCAATCACCTCGGTGATGGGAGCTGCGTTGCTTTGCAGATTGGCCAGTGCCAGACGGCGGCACATGTATTCGTAAAGGGCATCCAGACGCTCGGTCAGATCTCCGCCTGAAGGATCCAGGCTCGCACTAAGCCCTGAGCTTATGATCTCGATGCCTTTGGAGATATGTTTGATCTTGTTCGGTATATCCTTGTTTTCGATGTCGGCAACGGCTTTGTTCAGAACGAGCAGGGCTCCATCAAAAAGCATCAGGATCAATTTATGTGGCGAAGCCTCCGAAACATCGGTTTCCACCCCCACACGCGAGTACATTGCGGCAGCATTACGGATTGAGCTTTGCGCAAACATCGTTTCTCGTTCCTCTGTTGTTTGCTAACTTATTTGGAGTTCAGCGAATTCAGGGCAGTGGTCAGATAACTGCTGGTTGAGTTCAGTGAAGAAATCAGTGTGTCGAGGGCTGTAAATTTTGATCGGTAGGTGGCTTCAATGATGCTCATCCTCGCATTGAGCGTCGTGATCTTGCTGGCCGCATTCGTGATGGAGGTGTTGATGGCACTGATCCTGTCGGTGACCGTTCCGGTGACCCCCAGATAACCCGAAATCTTGCTGTAGATGTTATCGGCAATGCCGTTGGTAGTTCCGTAACCTGAGAACAGTTTGGCAACTTCTGTTGGCGTGGTTGACAAGGCCGAGTTGAAAGTACTTTGGTTGGAGATCGACAGCGTGCCGTCGACGGCAATCTTCATTCCGATACTCGACAGGCGTGTCAGGGAGCCGGCAGAAAAGGTGTCGCTCACAATCGAGCGCAACTGACTCTTGATACTGGAGGCCGTTGTATCACCATTCAGATCACCAGCTGTTTTGTTGGTGGAATCATAAGCGGTATCGGTGGCGATCAGATTTATGACTGCGTTGTAGTCCGTCATAAAAGTATTGATCTTGGTTCCCAGGTCCGACGCGCTGGGTGTTACGTTTACCGTCGTGGCATTGCCTGAATTCAGCCCCGAGAGGGATAAGGTGACTCCACTGATGACATCGGAAACGGTATTTGATGAGCGCGTGTAGGCAATGCCATCTACCGAGAGCTTGGCATCCTGCGCAGAGTAGATCGTCGACATCGGGCTGGAGCTGGAGTTCGTCGAGTCGTAGGTCAGCTCGGAGATCCCCGATGTGGAGAACGTGTTGCTCGAACCAGTGCTATTGCCCGTGAAAACCAGATAGTAGTTACTGCCATCATTGGCCACCGAGGCTGTGACGCCGCCGTTTGCTGCATTGATTGCCTTGGCTACGCCGGCCAGCGTGTTGTTGGTCGAGTCGATGGTGACGTTTACCGACGATGAGCCTGAAGTGATCGTCAGCGTGCCGGTGGCAATCGTGTCTGAAGAGGATGTATGTGCAGCGGATTCAATCTTCTGGGCACGGGCCAGTTGTGTCACTTCCAGCGAGTAGCTGCCTGAGGTGGCGGTAGAGTCCGTACTGGCGCTGGCTACGCTGCTGTTCGCAACAGTCGCCGAGTAAGACAGGACTGAACTGTAGGTGCGCAAAGCATCTGCAGAATCTTCCAGCGAAGACAATGCACTCTTGATTGAGCCCCAGGCAGTGAGCTTGGTCTGATAGCTTGATTCCTGAGTCTGCAGGAGCGTGATGGGTGCTTTTTCAACACTCATCAGCTTGGTGACCAGAGACTCCACGTCCAGCCCAGAACCTAGCCCAGTAGATGTGATAGTGCCGGTGCTTGCCATGATTTTCTAGCCTCGATTCGGGTGCTTGCGTCAGGCCTTCTGCTTGACCAGTAACCCCGTAGATGTTTCCAATGATTTCGCAATTTCCAGCAACTGCACACTCGGGATTTGCTGGATGACCTGTTTCGTTTCCGGATCAACGATCTTCACCACGGCCTGCCCGCTTCCCTCGTCAATCGAGAACTGCAGGTTTCGTGCCATGTCCGAGATGCCGGCGACAGCCTGCTTGACGCTCTCCATTGCCTGGGCCACCTCCTGCGGAGTTGCCTGGGCAGTTCCCTGGGGCGTAGCAGAGTCTCCCGATGTTTTTGCCGGGAAAACAGCTGGTTCTTCGCTTGCGGTCTTGTTCTGCGTGGTCTGCAGAGCAGACGAAAACGACTGCAGTGCGGACGATAGAGCTTGTACGTTCATGCTTGCCTCTTTCTCTCGGCATCGCCGGGGTCATACACAGGCGCTCCGCTGGCGGCACAGGCCGCCCGCTGCTCGGCAGCCTTTGCCGGTTTTCCTGAATATTTGCCGGGGGGCTTGCCAGCCCGGAGATGTCGCAGCTCCAAGGTGCTGGAAACTCCGTCGCGTGCAGGTGTACTTACGGCGAACCTGCGTAGTTTCTGCAGGGTTAGTTGAGCTCTGAGGCATAAATGCCAGAAGTACAAATAAATTCAATATAAAACAGATACTTGTTTGTTGCTAACGGTAGCATGAAATGATTTTCAGGAAGCTGGAAATGAAAAGCGAACAGGGGAACATACCCGAATGGGTCGTTCCCCTGTTTTGTCTGTGCTTCCGCGTGGCTGCCACGCCGGTTTATTGCAGCAGCTTGAGAACCTGCTGCTGTGAGGTGTTGGCCTGCGACAGCATGGCAGTCCCGGCCTGCTGCAGGATCTGTTCTCTGGAGAGGTTCGAGGTTTCCGCAGCGAAGTCGGCATCCATGATGCGCCCACGGGCAGCCGAAGTGTTCTCATTGGCAATTTCCAGATTTGAGATGGTGTACTGGAAGCGGTTCTGCACTGAGCCCAGGGTTGAGCGGGCTGAGTTGATCACATTCAGCGCTGCGTCGATATTGGTCATCGCCGTCTGCGCATTGGCTGCCGTCAGAACGTCACCCGAAGTGGCGGTGGTGACGTTGGCGTCAGTCGACAGATCGGAAATCGTGATGGTGATCTGGTTGTCGGCCGTATTGTTTGGCCCCACCTGGAATGTCATCCCGGTTGCGGCACCACCCGCGAGAACGGAGACGCCGTTGAATTGCGTGGAGGTCATCACGCGATTGATTTCGGAGGCGAGGTCAGTGAATTCCTGGTTCAGTTCTGCAGTGTCGGAACTGTTGGTTGCGTTGGCAGCTTCAACGGATAGCTCGCGCATGCGCTGGAACATATTGGTGATGCTCTCCAGCGCGCCTTCAGTTGTCTGGGCCAGAGAAATGCCATCATTGGCATTGCGGATGGCTACCGTGCCGCCCTTGGTCTGGGTATCCATCTTTGTGGCGATGGCCAGGCCGGCAGCGTCGTCTTTGGCGCTGTTGACGCGCAAGCCCGAAGAGAGGCGCTGCATGGCCTGAGAGAGCTGGCTCTGGGTTTTGGAAATGTTGCGCTGCGCAGTGAGCGACGACACGTTGGTGTAAATGGTCATTGCCATGGTAAGGCTCCTTGGGATTCACACGGGATTGCACGGACGAACCTTGCTATGCACGGACTGGGCCAGTTTCTGAAAAATGGCGTCAGCAAAGGCTTGGCGGGGTGTTTTGGGTCGTTTGAGGGAATTTTTGGAGCCCGGCGGGAACGGCAGATTTTTTGTGGCGCCGGCAATTAATGCCGATTTCCGGCAAACGCGGTTTGTGCGATGCTTGCGCCATGGCAGAACTTTCTATTGTGTTTCTTGGTCATCCGCAGCCCCGCCACTCTGGCGACTGGCTGCATCGTGTCACCTGGCCGGCGCAGGCCCTGGGTGGTCTGGCACAGACAAGCAGCGTGCAGACAGTGCATCCGCAATGGGTAAAACAGGCCCTGCAAGCGGATGTGCTGGTGGTGCTGATGATTGCTGAGCCGATTCTCACTGAGGTGATGCGGCATCGGCGTGCCGCCGGGCGCGCGACGGTCTTCGAGATTTCGGACGATTTTGCGGCGGTGGCGGCAGCTAACCCGCTAAAGGGTTTCTACGCCCGCCCCGAAGTACAGGAACTGATCCGCCAGTTGGCGGCGCAGGCGGATGCTGTGCAGTTCAGTTCGGATTTTCTGGCCGAAAAGTATGCGCACCTGAATCCGCACCGCGCGACATTCAGGAACCAGTTGCTGGCGGTTCCTCCGGCGCGGGAGGGGGTTGAGCATCAGCCGCTGCGCATCGGCTGGGCTGGCTCACTGGGGCATCTGGAGGATGCTCGCCTGCTGGCGGGCTGGATTGCTGCGTGGCCTGGACGTGAGGCGGTGCGCTGGTGCCTGATGTGTGGCAGCGAGATCGCACAGGTGTTTGAGCATGCGGGTGTCAAGGCTGAAGTCCGCCCGACTGGCAGCATGCAGGAGTATCTGGAATTCCTCGGTGGGCTGGATGTCGGGTTGGCCTGGGTGGGGGATGATGATTTCAGCCGCGGACGCTCCGATGGCAAGTTTCTCGAATACGCGGCACAAGGGGTCTTGCCGGTGTGCCGAAACAGCCCTGTGTATGCCAGCACGCTGAAAGATGGAGTGACAGGGTTTCTGTTTGATGGCGAGGCGGACCTGCATCGGCTACTGGACCGTTTGGTGGCAGATCCGGCCGAGGTTCGTCGCACAGGCGAGGCGGCGCGGACACATGTCGCACAGTGGCGTTGCCATGCAGTCAATAGTGGTGAGCGCCTGGCGTTCTATTCCGGGCTGGTTGAATTGCGCTCAGCGTCAGCGCGGGGATGCCAGGAAGAAATCTCGCCGCTTGAAGCGGATATTTATGCGGGTATGGAGTTGGTCAATCAGCAGAAGTATGTTGAGGCGCTCAGCCAGATGCTCGGCGTCATGGAGCGCGAGCCGGAATTCTTTTTCGTCTGGCAGGTGCTGGAGACCATTTGTACGCGTCTGGGGCGGCTGGAAGAGGCTCAGCAGTGTGCGCGGCGCAAGGCTGTGCTGCTGTATGAGGAAATGCCGTTCTGATACATGAATGAAATAAAAAAGCCGCCTTTGTGAGGCGGCTTTTTGCTGCATGCTGAAAACTTACTTCAGCAGTGTCAGAACCTGCTGGGCCTGTGAGTTGGCCTGGGCCAGCATCGAGGTGCCAGCCTGCTGCAGGATGGATGCCTTGGACATATTCGAGGTTTCTGTTGCAAAGTCCGCGTCGGTGATGCGCCCCTTGGCGGCCGAGGTGTTTTCGTTCGATATTTCCAGGTTGGATACCGTGTAATCGAAGCGATTCTGTGCTGAACCCAGTGTGGAGCGGACGGTATTGATGGTCTTGAGTGCCGTATCAATGCTGTCCAGTGCGCCCTGTGCGCCTGTTGCCGTGCTGATGTCAGCCGCTGTGCCGCCAGCGACGCCGGTGACTGCATCCAGAGTCGTATCTGCCGAAAGATTGGTGATCTTGATGTTGATCCGGTCGTTGGCAGTGTTGTTGGCGCCGATCTGGAAATCAAGACCCGTGGTTTCAATATTGGCATCAGCCAGCACTTTCACGCCGTTGAAATCGGTGACCTTGACCACGCGGTTGATTTCAGCTGACAGATCATCGAACTCCTGCTTGAGTTCTGTGCGGTCAGAGCTATTGGTTGCGTTCGATGATTGAACGGCCAGTTCGCGCTGACGCTGCAGCATATCGGTAACGCTTGAAAGAGCACCTTCAGCGGTCTGCGCAAGCGAGATCCCGTCATTGGCATTGCGGATGGCGACGGTGCCGCCGTTGACCTGAGCCTGCATCTTGACGGAGATTGCCAGACCGGCAGCATCGTCCTTGGCACTATTGACGCGCAGGCCGGATGACAGGCGCTGCATGGCGGTGGCTAGTGCGCTCTGGGTCTTCGACAGATTGCGTTGTGCAGTCAGCGACGAGGTGTTGGTGTTAATAGTCATTGCCATGGTAATGCTCCTTGTATATTTGCGTTTCTCACTTCCGGTTGTCCTGCCAACCGGTCACGAGCGTCAAGCTCATGAACCTTTTACGTCAGCGAGGGAGCAAGACTTGAGGGTCTGCGATTCATTTCATGTACCGCGCTGCCATGTGCCAATCTACGGGAAAAGCAAGCCACGAATTTAGGGTGACCTGAATTTTCAGGCAAAATTTATTTTTTGGGCTTTGGGAGCGCAGTGCGCAATCCTTTGCGTGACAAGGGTTGCGCCAAGAGTCAAAGCTGGTGCGGGAAGCGTGAAGATCCTAAAGTTTCCAGAATGACTGCCGAAAATGTCATTACGGTCGTATTAGGTCTTGTGTGTGATGAGAGTTCCGGCAGCTTGCCTCAAGTGGGGGGAAAGCTGCTTTTTTATTTTTGGTCCTTCAGACTTTTGTGTGGG
>DBTS01000072.1:47652-47815 GCA_002307175.1 Rhodocyclaceae bacterium UBA1310 | reverse complement strand
GCCTTGCCCCACTGACGCCTTCTCGCTACAGATCGTGAACAGCTTCTAAGGGCTATCACGCGGCACCATTCCTGACCGACCTTGCGCCGACCTCACAGACCGGCCAGCAACCTAAAACAAAACGGTTCATCCTATTTTAGGTGGGTTGCTGCGCAAACCCACC
>DBTS01000072.1:14773-47308 GCA_002307175.1 Rhodocyclaceae bacterium UBA1310 | reverse complement strand
GCGCCGGTCAAGCCTCCGCCCGGAGGGCGCAAACATCAGATATCAGACGATTCAAACCCGGCACCGACTCATGCCGCAATCTCCCGATTGCCACAATGGCCATGCCTCGAAAGGCGCTGTGGCCATTTTTTCAGCACTCTCGATCTACGCTCCAGGCATGAACAGACGCCTTTTGTAAAATTGCTATTTTCTAATGCGCATTATTCATAACAAACCTGCTCTTTAGGGCTTACTGAATTGCAGCAGCCACGCCAGTCCGATGCGCCTCACTTCCCCCGTTTGGCAGTCCATCCGCACATCTAAGTTAAGCCTCCTCATCCCCAGACATCCCTTACTCAATATCTGGCTTAGCTAATAAGAACAGATTCTTTCCGCTCGCATTTCCCGATGTGCATACTCGCTTCATCACATCCAAGGAGCCGTGCCATGAGCGAACCCCAGAAACGCAATTTCCGTTACGAAACGCTGCAGGTGCATGCCGGGCAATCACCCGCTCCAGGCACCAATGCCCGCGCAGTGCCGATCTACCAGACGACTTCCTACACTTTCAACAACGCGGACCATGGCGCGAATCTGTTTGCCCTGAAGGAGTTCGGCAACATCTATACGCGCATCATGAACCCGACCACCGACGTGTTCGAACAGCGTATCGCCGCACTCGAAGGTGGCGTGGCGGCGGTGGCCACCAGTTCGGGGCAAGCAGCACAGTTCCTGACCATTGCCACCATCGCCGAGGCGGGCCAGAACATCGTGTCCAGTAGCCACCTGTATGGCGGCACCTACAATCAGTTCAAGGTTGCCCTGCCGCGCCTGGGTATTCATGTAAAGTTCGTCAATGGCGACAATCCGCAGGAGTTCCGCGATGCCATCGATGAGAACACGCGCGGCATCTACGTTGAAGTCATCGGCAACCCGAGTTTCAGCATTCCCGATTTCGAGGCCATCGCCAAGATCGCTCACGACAACGGTATCCCGCTGATCGTCGATAACACCTTTGGCGCGGCCGGGTTTATTGCCCGCCCCATCGACCACGGTGCGGACATCGTGGTGGCTTCTGCCACCAAATGGATTGGCGGCCATGGCACTTCGATTGGCGGGGTGATTGTGGACGCCGGCAAGTTCAACTGGGGCAATGGCAAGTTCCCGGTTTTCACGGAACCTTCGCCCGGTTATCACGGCCTGAAATTCTGGGAAACTTTCGGCACCGGCAGCCAGTTTGGCAACATAGCATTCGCCATCCGCGCCCGTGTGGAAGGCTTGCGCGACATTGGCGCCACGCTCTCGCCCTTTAACGCCTTCCAGCTCCTGCAAGGTGTGGAGAGCCTTTCGCTACGTGTGCAGCGCCATCTGGATAACGCGCTGGAACTGGCTCACTGGCTCAAGAAGCACCCGAGTGTGGCCTGGGTGGAATACGATGGTCTGGAAGACAGCCCGTATCACCAGAAAGCCAAGAAGTACCTGCGCAACGGCTTTGGCGCGGTACTCAACTTCGGCATCAAGGGTGGTGCCAACGCAGCGCGCCGCTTCATCGACAATGTGGTGCTCGCCAGCCATCTGGCCAATGTCGGTGATGCCAAGACTCTGGTGATCAATCCGGCCTCCACCACGCATCAGCAGCTCTCCGAAGCCGAGCAGATCAGTGCCGGCGTAAAACCTGATTTGATCCGTGTGTCGGTGGGCATTGAACACATTGACGACATTCGCGAAGACTTCGACATTGCATTGCGCCGTGCCAGTCTTGAGGCGGTTGCGTGAGCGGAAGCTTCGAACTGTCTGCTCTGACACAACGGCTGGTCCTGGACCAGCCGTTTGTGCTGGAAAGCGGAATTTCCCTGGCTGGCGTGGAACTGGCCTACCGCACCTGGGGAACACTCTCCCCAAGCCGCGACAATGTCATCATTGTATGTCATGCCCTGACTGGCTCGGCTGATGCCGATGCGTGGTGGACGCCACTCTTCGGTGCCGGGCGGGTGCTTGATCCCACCCAGGATTTCATCATCTGTAGCAATGTACTGGGCAGTTGCTATGGCAGCACCGGGCCTACCAGCCTTGCCGAAGACGGCAATCACTGGGGCGCACGCTTTCCGGCAATCACCGTACGCGATCAGGTGGGTGTACAGATCAGGCTGGCCGACGCGCTGGGCGTACGCAGCATCCGCTTCGTGATCGGGGGGTCGATGGGTGGGTTCCACGCCCTTGAATGGGCCCTGCTTGATCCACAACGCGTTGAAGCCGTGGTCAGCATTGCCTCAAGCGGCCGCCATTCGCCCTGGAGCCTTGCCTGGAGTAAGGCCCAGCGGCTTGCGCTGGCAGCGGACCCCCTGTTCGACAGCGGGAACTACACGCTGGCAGCGCCGCCACGCGCCGGCTTGGCTGCAGCACGCGCCATTGCGATGATTTCCTACCGCAGCGCACATTCGCTGGAGCACAGATTCGGGCGCCAGAGTGGGCGCGAGAAATTTGCCCAGCATGCCGCTGACCCTGATGACTTTGCGGTCAACGGATGGTTGCGGCATCACGGCAGAGCCCTTGTGGAACGTTTTGACGCGAACAGTTATCTACGACTGCTGGGAGCGCTGGACAGCCACGACCTCGGACGTGGACGTGGCAGCTATGAGGCTGCGATACGCAGTATCCGCCAACCCGTGCTGGTCGGATCGATTCACAGCGACGCACTCTACGTTCCCCGCGAGCAGCACGAGCTTCTGGCGCTATTGCCGCATGGCGAGCTGCTGGGCATTGATTCGCACGAGGGCCACGATGGCTTTCTCATCAACGCGGTGGATTACGAACCACAGATCCGCCGCTTTATCCAGACGCTGCCACGGCAGCCAAGGCTCAAACCCAAAGTCGAACCGGTGGTGCAGACAATCCGGCCGCTTCGCTATGCGTGGTGAAGGGCCGCAGCATCTTGCTCTGACCGAAGCACTTTTCCCGGATTTCCAAAGTACATGAGCACACAATCAAGACCAGCAGTTCTGAATCTCATTGGCAATACACCACTGATTGAAGTCACGCGCCTGGATACAGGCCCCTGCCAACTCTTTCTCAAGCTTGAATCGCAGAATCCCGGCGGCTCGATCAAAGATCGTGTCGGCCTCTGGATGATTGAGGCCGCAGAGAAAGATGGGCGCCTGAAACCCGGTGGCACCATCATAGAAGCCACGGCCGGCAACACCGGCCTGGGGCTGGCGCTGGTGGCGCAGGCCAAGGGCTACCGCATTATACTGGTGGTGCCCGACAAGATGTCCACCGAGAAGATCCTGCATCTGAAGGCACTCGGTGCGGAAGTGCGCATCACCCGGTCGGATGTCTGCAAGGGCCATCCCGAGTATTACCAGGATTACGCAGCACGTCTGGCAGCGGAGATTCCCGGCGCTTTCTTTGCCGATCAGTTCAACAACCCGGCCAATCCGGCTGCTCACGAACAATCCACCGCACCGGAGATCTGGACACAGAGCGGCCACGCTGTCGATGCCATTGTCGTTGGTATAGGTTCCTCCGGCACATTGACCGGCCTCACCCACTTTTTCCGTCACGCCAGCCCGCAAACCGAGTTCATCCTGGCAGACCCTGTGGGATCGGTGCTGGCGGGCTTCATCAACCACCGCAGAATTGGCGCAGTGGGGTCATGGGCAGTGGAAGGCATTGGCGAAGATTTCATTCCGCCGATTGCCGACCTCACCGGCATCCGCAAGGCCTATGCGATCACGGATGAAGAGAGTTTTGGCACTGCACGCGCACTGTTGCGCTCAGAAGGCATCCTGGGAGGCTCGTCAACCGGCACCCTGCTGGCCGCAGCGCTGCGTTATTGCCGCGAACAGACCGAGCCCAAGCGCGTTGTGACTTTCGTCTGCGACACCGGCACACGCTATCTTTCCAAGGTCTACAACGACAACTGGATGGTCGACCAGGGACTTCTCGGACGCCCTGTGTATGGTGATCTGCGCGATGTGATCTCACGACGCTATGAGGACGGTGCCGTGGTCAGCGTCAGCCCGCAGGATACCTTACAGACGGCATTCCAGCGCATGCGCTATGCCGATGTGTCACAGCTTCCTGTCATCGACGCCGGGCACATTATCGGCATCATCGATGAATCCGACCTGCTCCTGCGAGTACAGGCCAGCACAAGCCATTTCAAGGACGAAGTGCTCACGGCCATGACCGATGCACTCGAAACCCTCGCACCCGACGCAGGACTGGACGCCCTGCAACGCACGCTGGAGCGCGGACTAGTAGCCATCATCGCGGCCAAGACCAAATTCTACGGCCTGATCACCCGCTTCGATCTGATCAACCATTTGAGGAAACAATATTCATGAGCAACACCTCCGCGCCGCGCCATGGCTTTGGCACCCGCGTGATCCACGCCGGACAGACCCCCGACCCTTCGACCGGCGCCATCATGCCGCCGATCTACGCCAACTCCACGTATCAGCAGGAAAGCCCTGGCGTTCACAAGGGGCTGGACTATGGCCGCTCGCACAACCCCACACGCTGGGCGCTGGAGCGCAACCTGGCCGATCTGGAAAACGGTGGTGCTGCGTTTGCCTTTGCTTCCGGGCTGGCAGCCATCGCCACCGTGCTCGAACTCCTGGACGCTGGTGCCCATGTGATTGCGGGAGATGACCTGTATGGCGGCACCTACCGCCTGCTCGAACGCGTACGGCGCCAGAGTGCCGGGCTGAGCTTCAGCTATGTCGACCTCTCCGACCCACAGGCCCTGACTGCAGCGATCCGCCCGGAAACCCGCATGGTGCTGGTGGAAACCCCCACCAACCCGCTCCTGCGTCTGGTGGATCTGCAGGCCATTGCCGATATTGCGCGTGCGCACAATCTGATCACTGTTGCCGACAACACTTTTGCCAGCCCTGCAGTGCAGCGACCGCTGGATTTAGGCTTCGACATCGTGGTGCATTCGACCACGAAATACCTCAACGGCCATTCCGACGTCATCGGCGGGGTTGCGGTGGTGAGTGGCGAGGCACGCAACGCCGAGCACTTGGAACGCCTGCGCTTTCTGCAGAACGCCGTCGGCGCGATTGCCGGGCCGTTTGATGCCTTTCTCACCCTGCGTGGCATCAAGACCCTGCAGGTGCGCATTGAACGCCACTGCGCCAATGCCCTGGCGCTGGCTCAATGGCTGGAGCAGCAGCCTCAGGTACGCGCCGTACGCTATCCAGGGCTTGCCAGCCATCCCCAGCATGAACTTGCACGGCGCCAGATGCACGGGTTTGGCGGCATGATCGCCGTGGATCTGGCCACCGATCTGGCAGGCGCACGACGCTTCCTCGAAGCCTGCGAGATCTTCACGCTGGCTGAAAGTCTGGGCGGGGTGGAAAGCCTCATCGAACTGCCCGCCGTGATGACCCACGCCACCATTCCCCCCGAGCAGCGCCGGCGCAATGGCATCAGTGACTCGCTCGTGCGCCTCTCCGTGGGCATCGAAGATGTCGAAGACCTGCGCCGAGATCTGCACCACGCACTGCAGCAGATTGGATAGGCCCGGAATCTATGCCAAAGGCAATCCCACAGACTCCTGTGGAGAATGCTGACGAATATGCCCGGCTGCCGCTGCGACGGCCCGGGCATGATGGGTTTCGCCCATCTACACCTTCGGCACGCACGATATACACGATATGCACCGAACGTAGCCGCAGGAGTCCCGGATAAGCGCCCTCTGGGCAGAGGCCCAACCGGCACAACTCCGCCACGCTCTATTGTTCCCGCTCGCACGGCGCCCTACGCAAACCGGTGCGACAGACCAATGATGCAGGGTGGCAATGATAGAGAGCCCACAGCAATTGCAGCATCCCCCGTCGCCAAACCTAATCGTAATAAAACGTCGCAGGGAATTCAAAGCCAAAGGCTTTCTCGCGGCTCCATTCGGGAAACGACTGCGCGGGGGGCAAGGTCTGATACTGGCGCCAGGCATCCAGCAGCTCGCGATAGCCCGCAATCTCTTCGAGAAACTGCGCACGCGCCTCGCCAGGTTGCAGGCGCACCGCATAGGCCATGGCGCGCTCCAGCCAGGCATACGCATCTTCCAGAGAACCCAGGAGGCGGCTTTCACCAAGATGGTGGGTGGCGAAATCGACTGCATTCAGCGCATGGCTGGCGAGCCAGCCCAACGCAATGCGATCCTCCGGATCAAAACTCAATGCCACTTCGAAATGATGCGGTTCGCTACTCAGGATGCCAAGCCAGCGATAGGGTTCGGCCAGATCAGGATGCTCGGCACACCAGCTCGCAAACACTCCCTGCAGGTAGGCACGCAGAGGCTCGGCAACAAGCTGATGTACACCGCGATTGTCGAAATGCAACTGCGTGAGGCGGCAGGCCAGCGCACGCTGCTCTGCAAGCGGCCAAGCCGAGGTGTCGGCGACAAAGGCGAGCAGTTCTGCCATTGCCTGTTTTCTGAGCCCCTGCTCACGCAGCAGGCAATACCGCGCGAAACGGCGTAGCCCCGGAACAGCCTGCAAGGCATCGCCGATTTCCCTGAGCCCTTCGAAATTCGCCTGATTCCAGTAATACATGCTGCAACGCTGCAAACACCTTAAGAACACACGGTAACGCGAATCGTTCCCAAAAGCGAGAGCGGGACGATTCGTGCTGCCTGCTCTCTCCTACCAAATCTGACATCTGGTATCAGCGCAACACCGCTGGCCGCTCCACGCGCTTGCGTATCTCCGCCAGCGCCACATTCTGGTTCGCAATCATGTCACGCACCCAGGCAGCCGCCTGTGCGTCCAGCTTGGGGGAGGTGGCGTCATAGAGCGCCTTGGCGTCCTGCATGGTCTTGACTGCACGCTCATAGCCCACGCCACTGCCCCTCTGGTAATCGCGGTTGGGCTGCAGGGCCAGCTGAAAATAGAATGCCGCGCGGCGATAGTCTTCCACCCCCCTGGCTTGGCTCAACTCACTGCGCCCAAGATCCCGGCGGCACTCCAGTACGGCGTTATCAAAGCCGCTTTCTGATTTTGGCTGATTCAAAGCCTGCGCGGCGCATAACAGGAAGAGCTGGGTGACTGCCTTGGCATCAGGCGCCACGCCGTCGCCATCCCGATACATCTCGCCCAGATTCTGCAAAGCCAGCGCATCCCCCTGCAATGCGGACTTTCTGAACCAGTAGATGGCACGCTGCGGGTCCTTGGCCACCCCTAGCCCCTCGCGGTAGGCCCAGCCCAGATTGTTCTGCGCCGGAGCATAGCCAGCCTTGGCGGCCAGTTCGTAATACTGGTTGGCCCGTGCGTAACTCTGCGTTACCCCGGAACCACTCTTATAAAGAGTACCGAGTGAATAACGTGCTTCGTTCGAGCCCCGGTTCGCCTGTTCTATCAAATGATTGAGATCCTCGGCACTTTGCGCATAAGCAGGCAGCGCCAGCAGCACGCCAAACATGCCTGCCAACAACCCCAGCAACGATCTGAACATACTTTCCTCCCGCTGTTTTATTGGATTGAACGAAATAGTAATTCATTCGCATGAAACTACGGCAACGGCCAAAGCACAAACTTGCCCTTCATCAACACAGTATTGGCCTGCTATCCCGAACAGCCTTGATTGACAAGATTTGCCACCCGTTTCACCTAGAAACATGCAGAGCACCTCTCAGTCCAGTACATGGCAGATTCCAGACAACATACCTTCGGGCAGGTAGCCGTTACCCCGTATCAAGAATGCCTGGGGAAGTATCGCTAACAAGGCTGTAGCGGAATAGGTATCTCACACCAAAAGACCACGCAAGTCACCCAGGCAACGCAACCGGGAAGTCGGAGAGCACCTGCCACAGCACCAGATACCAAATGAGAGGACACACAATGCGCGGAGAAATGACCTGCACACGGGGGGTCCGCAGGGGATTCACTCTTGTCGAACTGATGATAGTCGTAGCCATCATCGCCATTCTGGCCGCGATAGCGGTGCCTCTGTATTCCGACTATGTGCTGCGCGGCAAGCTTGTTGACGGCATGAACGGGATGACTTTCGTGCGGACAAAAATGGAACAGTTCTATCAGGACAACCGTACCTACGCCACCACCGGGTCCTATACCAGCCCCTGCCTGGATTCCGCCAACCAGACCTGGGGCACTTTCAGCCTGAGCTGTGGCACACCTACTGCCACCAGCTACACGCTGACCGTCACGGGCAGCGGCATGACTACAGATTTCGTTTATACAATCGACCAGTCCAATACCAAGGCCACCACCAAAACGCCGGCCAAGTGGGGAAGTGTGACCTCCAGCACCTGCTGGATCATCCGCAAGGGTGGAGGCTGCAGCTGATGCGCAAACCATCCCTCCCCGGCTTCACTATCATCGAACTGGTGATCGTCATGGCTATCCTGGCCATCCTCGCCATGTTGGCAATCCCGGGCATGCAGACCTGGATCGCAAACTCCAAGGTTCGAACCGTTGCCGAATCGCTGCAGAACGATCTACGCGCAGCCCAGAACGAGGCCGTCAAACGCAGCCGCCAGGTAGCATTTGTCCTGACTAGTGCCACACCTTCCGTTTCTGCCACTCCCTCTTCCAGTGGCAAGAACTGGTACACGGATGTGCTACCAATCACCTCCGGCACGGAAACCATCACCAACGTGCAGATCAATTCAATCGGCTCACAGTACAACACAACTATTGCTGCAAAGAATGCCGGAACAGCCATTTCCATGCTGTGTTTTAACTCGGAAGGCCGGCTGGCAGCCAATAGCGCCACTGGACTCGGCGCGAACTGTACGGTTCCCACCGGGACAGCCCTCATCACTTTTGATGCCAGCCTGACAGGCGCCGACCGCCCCCTGCGTCTTGAAGTCCAGCAGGGCGGACGGGTCAGGCTCTGCGACCCGGCCAAAGTTCTGTCAAGCTCGGTTCCGGATGGGTGTACCTGATCATGAAGAAACACTACTCGCGAAAAACCTCGTTAGGTATGGCACTCATCGAAGTGCTGGTGTCGGTAGTCCTGTTTTCGATCGGAATCCTCGGTCTGCTCGCCGTGCATGCCAGATCCGCACAATACTCCGGTGATTCCGAAGACCGCACTCGCGCTGCCCTGCTGGCTTCAGAACTCGCCTCAAGCATGTGGGCGCAAAACTCCGTCTCCCTCGACACCACCACCATATCAAGCTGGCAGACCGCGGTCTCCAGCACAAGCAGTGGCGGCTTGCCCAACGGCGCTGGCAGCGTCTCGGTGAATGGCTCGATTGCAACAATCACCATCACTTGGCAGGCACCATGGAAATCCTCAAGTGAAGCCAACCGTTACGTCACACAGATAGATATTCCATGACCGTCATGAAAATCTCACGTCCTTATCAATCACAGGGAGTCACCATTATCGAAATGATGGTTGCCATGGTGATCGGTATGATGCTCATGGCTGTCATCGCTTCCGTGCTGGCCACCTCGGAAGGTAGCAAACGCAGCCAGACCGGCGTGAACGACATCAGCCAGGCCGGAAACTATGCCGCATTTATTCTAGATCAATGGATCCGTGCTGCTGGCTCTGGTTTCAACCAGACTGCCGCACGCTCGTATGGCTGTCCACTGGCTGCCAGCAAGAGCGGCGCTGCAATCTTGCCCCTGCCATCCAGTCTGCCGGCACCGTTTGCCGGCGTCAGCACGACTGTGAGGCTCGCGCCGATCATCATCATTCCTGATGCAACAACACCGAACGTCAGCGGCAACACTTCCGACGCACTGATGATCATGGAAGGCGCTGCCGGAGGAGCTGAAAGTTATACCACTCTCACGGCAGTACCAACGGCCAGCTCGCTGACAGTCAAAAACACGATGGGCTACGTGGGTGACGACCTCATCCTGCTGGTGGATCAGCTCACATCCAGCAGCAATACCGCCACCTGCCTACTTGAACAGGTTACCACCGGATTTTCTTCTGTCACCACCGCCCTGCCACTTTCAGGCACCTACTACGGCAACGGTACAACACTGACAGGCATGACCGACTCAACCGTCATCTCCAACCTCGGAAATATGGCCAATGGCAATGCGCCGCGTTTCATGATCGTTGGCGTAGGCAACAATAATGTACTGTATTCCTACGATCTGCTGCAGACGAACACCTCTCCTCTGTCTGCCGTAGCTGAGGGTGTATTTGAAATGCATGCCATCTACGGCGTTGACACCAATGCCGACAGCAAGGTGGACACCTGGACCCCCGCTTCGTCGGGAAGCTATGCCTACTCCGTGCTGACAAACGGAACATCCACCTCTGCCGGCCTGTTGCAGAACATCAAGGCCATCCGTCTCGGGATGATTCTGCGCTCTCCACTCAAGGAACGGCTTGACTCGGCAAGCAAGCCCACCACCGGCACCCCGGATTCCTTCACATTCTTTTCCGGTTATTGCAGTACTTGTGCGGTCACGCGAACCTTTACAGCCGCCGAAAAACAGTTTCGCTACCGCCAGATCGAAGTCACGATCCCGTTGCGTAACAATCTGGTGCTCTGATCATGCCATATCTCAAACAAAGGGCTATTCGGCCTCACACAAGACAACGTGGCGTAGTCATCATCATGACCCTTATCGCCCTGTTAATCCTGCTCATCACCTCGGTTGCACTGGTTCGCTCGCTTGATTCATCAACAATGATCGCCGGCAACATCTCGTACAAACGTGATCTCGTGAACAACGCGGATCAGGGGGTGGCAGCTGCCATCACCGCGCTCTCCACCACAACCGGCGTTCTCTACAGTGATGCCACCCTGGCAGCTAACCAGTATGCCCTTAACTACTCGGCGACAAGCCTGACCACGAACAGCAAAGGCATTCCAACCCCACTGATCATGGACGACACTGCATTCTCCACTGCGGGATGGAGTACGGCCAACGACATCACGGTAAAGGACCCACAGACCAACGTCACCACGGCAACCGTACGCTACGTGATTGATCGCCAATGCTCGACATCAGGAACATTCAGCACAATCAAATACACCTCCTGCGTCTTTGTGCCCTCAGGCGGACTCAGTGGCGACAGCAGCCAGGACGCGTTTGACAACAATGCTGGCACAGGGGATCGCGCCATTTACCGGATCAGCATACGTGTGAAAGGTGCTGACGGGAACACCCAGACATTTGTACAGTCGACCGTCGCACGCTAGCAAAAAGCATTCAAACCCATCATGTGGTGAGGCAAGATCATGAAGCAATTCCGTAGACTGATAGTTCCACTACTGGCATCTTCCACACTAATTGGATTGGCGCTACCAGCCCGGGCTGACATCAATCTCGCCGACTCTCCCCTGTTCTCGGCCGTCTCGGTTCCCGGCAACCTTGCTCTGGTGCTCTCCGTTGAATACCCGACCGCCATCAGCCCCTCGTATCCAAGTACTTCGGCATACGTTCCAACGACAGAGTTCCTTGGCTATTTTGATCCAAACAAGTGCTACACATACAGCTATAACTCAACCACTCCGGCCAACAGTTATTTTTCACCTTACGGCGCTGCCTCAACTCACGCCTGCTCTTCTTCCGCGGCAGCTCCACTCTGGAGTGGAAATTATCTGAACTGGGCATCAATGCAGACACTCGACACCTTCCGCTGGGTGCTTACCGGCGGCACCCGGATGACTGATGATGTGGGCACCACGATTCTCGAAAAAACCAACAACTCCGGGCAGGGAACACACTCCAGCAACACACCCGACAAAACCGTATCGACGGCGTCGTACATCAGCGGCGCCACACCATTTACCTGGGGCTC
Organism: Rhodocyclaceae bacterium UBA1310; assembly: GCA_002307175.1. Lineage (GTDB taxonomy): Bacteria > Pseudomonadota > Gammaproteobacteria > Burkholderiales > Rhodocyclaceae > Uliginosibacterium. The sequence goes on along the minus strand of DBTS01000072.1, from coordinate 35,584 downwards.
TATCACCACGCGCGACTGGGGTGGTCAGACAGCAATGTGGATTACCGGCACTCAAACCAGCACCCTCGCCAACAATTCAAACATCACGAGTACAGACTATCAGGGGCAAAACTCTTATGTGACGTCCACTTCATCATCGTACGCGGACAGCACGGCTATCTACAAAATATATATCCGCGTCAAGGTCTGCGACCCAAGTGTTGGCGTTGAAGACAACTGCACAGCCTACAGCTCCACCAATTACAAGCCAGAAGGCCTGATCCAGAAATATGCGTCAAAACTACGCTTTTCAGCCTTTGGCTATCTCAATGATTGGGGCGTTTACAAGGACGGTGGCGTCCTGCGGGCACGCATGAACTTCGTTGGCCCCACGCAGCCGGTCCCTGGATCTGCCGACATCACCAATACGGCAGCGGAATGGAGTTCGACGACCGGACAATTTGTACAAAACCCGGACTCTTCGGATGCGACAGATACTACAAATGCCACCGGAGTCACGATCTCCAACAGCGGCGTCATCAACTATCTGAACAAATTTGGCAAGATCGTCACCATTACGGGCTATAAAAAGTATGACCCGGTCAGTGAGCTTTACTACACTGCCACACGGTACTTCCGGAACCTTGGAAATGTTACGACCTATAGTTCCCTGACGACAAACATTGACAACTCCAGCACCAATGCGGAAAGACTCGATGGATTCCCGGTAATCACGGCCTGGGACGATCCGATCAAATACTATTGCCAGAAAAACTTCATTCTCGGCATCGGCGACGTCAACACCAACTATGACGGGGATTTATACGGCTCATCACTCACCACAGGCTCTCCCTCAGCTGCGCCAAGCGACGATACGGCCATCAACGTCGTCACAGCCACCAGCAAGGTCGGGACGATGGAAGGCATTAACAACCTCTCCTCGACCAAGCGCAGCAATGGCACCTATTACATCGCCGGCCTGGCCTACTACATCCACACCAATGATATCCGTTCCGATCTGACAGACAGCCAGACGGTCAGCACCTACTGGCTCGACGTGCTGGAATACCAGACCTACGTCGCCAAAAACCAGTACTGGCTGGCCACCAAATATGGTGGATTCACCGTTCCATCAGGCTATAGTTACGCCACCAATACCACTGCACCTGCCACAAACACTTGGCATACCTCGACCGATTACGTAGGCACCAACGGCGCCTCCACAAACCTCCGGCCTGACAACTACTATACTGCCGACAGGGCCGACACCATGAAGAGCGGACTCACCGCCGCATTCTCAAAAATCGTGTCCGAAGCTGCTGCGGCAACCTCTACCGCACTTTCTTCACCAAGCGCAGTACAAACATCCAGCGGCAACATCAATTACGCAGCGAACTACAACCCGTCGGACTGGACAGGCTATGTCAAAGCACAGACGGTTACTTACGACGCGAGTGGCAACCCCACTTACACCGACGTCTGGAACGCCCAGACATTGCTCGATTCCCTGACCTACACATCTCGCCTGATCGTGACGTGCTGCACCAGTACTGGCGCGGCATTGCCCTTCCAGGCCAGCAGCCTCTCCTCGGCAACACTCTCCAGCCGCACCTATTACACTTCCTTTGCCAATGTTCCCGGGGTATCGTCGGGCTCGCAAAGTGCCGCCAACTATGTCGCCTACCTGCATGGTGACCGCACGAAGGAAGTCGCCAATGGCGGCGCATATCGCACACGTACCCATCTTCTTGGCGACATAGTCGACTCGGGTGTTGTCGCTGTCGGGGTTCCCGCAGCTGGCTATGCTGACCAGTACAACCCAGCCTACAGCACTTTCAAGAACACCTACGCCTCTCGCAAAACGGTAGCCTACGTCGGTGCCAATGATGGCATGCTGCATGCCTTCGATGGCTCTTCAACGGGTACCACAGCGGGGCAGGAATTGTTCGCCTATATTCCCAGCTTTGTTTATGGAGCCGCCAGCACGGCCTCCACAACAGGCATCTCTTCGCTGGGCAACCCCAGCTTCACGCATCACTACTTTGTAGACGCAACACCAGTAGCGAGAGATGTCGATTTCTACAGAACAGATAGCCCTACTGCCACAACAAATGATTGGCACACCATTCTGGTAGGTGGGCTTGGCAAAGGAGGCAAAGGCTATTACGCCATAGACATCACAAACCCAACGACATGGACCACTGAAACCGCCGTGGCCGGCAAAGTGTTGTGGGAGTTTACCAACTCGCACATGGGTTACAGCTATGGATCTCCACTCATCATCAAGACGGCCAAATATGGCTGGGTTGTAGTGCTGGCATCTGGCTACAACAATGATGATGGAAAAGCCTACTTTTTCTTTCTCAACCCCCGTACCGGCGCCCTGCTTGAAACAGTAACAACTTCCACCGGCACTACGGCAGCTCCGCTGAACATGGCCCACATCACGGCTTTCATCCCGAGCAGCGCCAATTTCCAGGCTGATGCCATCTATGGCGGAGACCTGCAAGGCAATATATGGCGCCTGGACCTGACAGGCACTTCCGGCAGCTACTCGACTCCAACCAAGATCGCCTCGCTGACCAACAGCTCTGGCACCGCAGAGCCCGTCACGACAAGGCCGCTGGTGGAAGCCGATACCGATACCTCACGCCGCTACGTATTGGTCGGCACTGGCCGCCTGCTCGCCGATAGCGATATCAGCAGCACATCGCAGCAGACTTTCTATGCCATTCGCGATGGTTCCAACACCTACGGGAGTTTCTATACGAGCAGCACCCTGCCATCAGGTGCTACTTTCCCCGTCACACGCACCCAGCTGCAAGCAGTCAGCAGCCTGCTGACAGGGATGAGCAGCACATCAAGCAGCAGCACCGTGATGGGCTACTACTACGATCTTACGACTGACGCATCGACCGGAATCGCCTCACGGATATCGATTCAGCCATCGTTCAATGCTGGCGTGGTTGCATTTGCCACAACCCTTCCCAGCGGAAGTGCTTGCTCACCATCGGGCACCAGCACGATCTACGCCCTGAGCATGACGAGTGGCAAGAGCGTCCTCGTGGATAATTCCGGAAACATTGTTGCAAGCGTCGCCAGCAGTGCTTCTGTGCGCAACCTCACTTTCTACAGCGTCAGCGGCACAACCCGTTTGCTGGCGGGGACAAGTTCCGGCACAGTCACCAAGGTCAGCGGCAACTTCAACAGCGCTGGCACGCTGAAACGCCTGAACTGGCGGGTGATTCCGGTCGTCGAGTGAACACTGGGGCAGGGCTTTCCAGCTTCACCGGCACTTCCGCCTCCCTCTGGGTAGCGGGAGTGCTTTCTGTGGTGCTGCACGGCCTGGGTGGCGTTGCACTTTCCGCAGTACTCATTGGAACCAGAGATCCCAGCGACTCTACGCCATCAGGAAAATTCCCGCTCAGCGCCACACTGCAGCAGAATTTTCCAGTCGTTCCCGGCCCGCTGCAACCTAAGGCCAATCACCGTGTCTTAACCAGGGATACGCAGCATCTCGCATTGCGCGAAAAGCCGCTGATTCCTGCCGCTGATTCGGCAGACCCGAAAACATCGAACACTTCGGACATCTGGGACAATTATCTGCCTGCCGATCAGCTCGATATGATTCCCACACCCATCGCGGATGCTGATTCAAGTCTGCTCGACGGAATGCTGTTTGAGAAATCCCCGGTCTACCTGAAACTCTACATCGACGAGTCAGGTACTGTACGGAGAGTGCTGATCGACCTTCCCGACAGCGAGCAGACTTCCGCAGAACCCATCAAAACCATGTTCGCCCGCACCGGTTTTGTCCCCGGACGCAAAAACGGCCAGCCTGTCCCTTCTGTACTCCCCATCGTCATCGACATCAGCGAGCTGGGCGGCCTGCGAAAGCTCGATTAAAGGCAGCGAGTCATCGCTCCTGCGCAAACACCGCCAGACAAGTGGCAATCGCTTCATGCACCACAGGCAGGAAGCGCCTGCCTGCACCGTGCACGAGCACCAGGCTTTCCGCCGGGCGTGTGGTGATGATGCGGTTGGCCATCAGATCGGCGGGCAGATGGCCGAGCCGCCAGATCGGCAGGATGCCGATGCCCACACCCTGCTGCGCGAGCGCCAGGATCGCTGGCACATCGGAACTGTCGGTTGCCACATTCAGGGCTACACCGGCACGGCGCAGTTCATCAAGCACGCGCTCGTAGAAGCCCAGGCCGATACTGCGGCGCAGAATCACCAGTGGGCGTTCCCCCAAATCGGCAAAACCAATCTCGGCTCCCTCAGCCCAGATCCGCGCATCGCGCCGCGAGAAGGCCATGAAGAACAGCTCGGAGAGCGGGCGCGCAATAAAGGCCGGGTTGGCCACCGGAAAACTCGTCAGCGCAAAATCCACGGCACGCTGTTCGATCATCTCTTCGAGCAGGCGTGGCTCGCCCTGATGCAGCGAAAAGGTGACCTGCGGCATCTTCTCGCGCAGGCAGGCCACTACTTGCGCCACCGCTTCCAGCCCGGCAGAAACAAAGCCAATACGCACGCGCCCGGTATTGCCCTGTCCAAGCGCAAGCATGTCTTCATCGAGTTGGTCGGCGTGATTGAGTAACTCACAGACGCGCTCGTACACAGCCAGCCCCGTATCGGTCACCACCAGCCCGCGCCCTGAGCGCTCGAACAGCGACACGCCCCATGCAGCTTCCAGCTGCTTGATTGCCACGCTCAGCGGCGGCTGGGCGATGCTGAGCACCTCGGAAGCTGCCGCCAGCGAGCCCTGTTCGACCACTGTTCGGAAATATAGCAACTGACGCAGATTCATTGCGGGGGCCAAGCGATTGATCTCATTCCCCTATTCTGCCACAGCCAGCGACTCTTCCGTTTTTGCTAAGAATGCTTAGTGGCAGCCGTCTCGATCCCTCCGCCCCTGCCCGTTACAGTGCTGGCATCGCATCAAAACGGGAAACACCATGCCACGTATCGTTGTAGGAATTACCGGCGCCACCGGCGCACCACTGGCTGTGCGCATCCTGCAGTTCCTCAAGGAAATGGAAGTCGAGGTGCATCTGGTGGTCTCGCAATGGGCGCGGGCCACGTTGCAGACTGAATGCAGCCTGAGCCTGGCAGATATCTCGCACTACGCCGCCAAGGTGCACGACGCACGTGATCAGGGTGCCTCGATTTCCAGTGGCTCCTTCCGCCACGACGGCATGCTGATCGTGCCCTGCAGCATGAAAACCCTCGCGGCAATCCGCGCCGGCTACGCCGACAACCTGATTGCCCGTGCGGCAGACGTCACCCTCAAGGAGCGCCGCAAGCTCGTGCTGGTGGCCCGCGAAGCACCACTGAACTCGATTCATCTGGAAAACATGCTGCACCTGTCAAACATCGGTGCGGTGATCTTCCCGCCCTCACCCGCCTTCTACAGCAGGCCGCAGACCCTCGACGACATTCTCGACCACATGGCTGTGCGGGTGCTCGACCAGTTCAATCTCGATCACCCCGCAGCCAAGCGCTGGTACGGGATGCAACACAATCAGCAACAGGAGTAAAACAATGGCATACAAGGATCTGCGTACCCATCTGCAGACGCTCGCCGACCAGGGCCAGCTCGTCCGCGTGACCGAGGCAGTACTGCCAGAGCCGGATATTGGCGCTGCCGCCTGTGCGGTCAACAAGCTTGGCGAAAAGGCGCCCGCTCTGCTCTTCGAGAACATCAAGGGCTACACGAATGCGCGCATCGCCATGAACGTGCACGGTTCATGGTGCAATCACGCCATCTCGATGGACATGCCCAGGGACACTCCGCTCAAGGAGCAGTTCCTGCAATTCGTGCGCCGCTATGAAACCTATCCCGGCAAGGTCGAGGAACGTGCCACAGCCCCCTGGGAAGAAGTGGTGATCGAAGACGACATCAATCTCTTCGATATCCTCCCGCTGTTCCGCCTCAATCACGGCGACGGCGGTTTCTATATCGACAAGGCCGCCATTGTCACGCGTGACATCACCGACTGGGACGACCCCGAAACCCAGAACGTCGGCATGTACCGGCTGCAGGTCAAGGGCAAGAACCGCATCGGCCTGCAACCCGTGCCCGCCCACGATATCGCCATCCATCTGCGCAAGGCCGAGGAACTTGGCGAAGACCTGCCGATTGCGATCTGCATCGGCAACGATCCGCTGATCAGTACAGTGGCCGCCATGCCCATCCTCTACAACCAGTCCGAGTACGAGATGGCCGGCGCCCTGGCAGAGGAACCCTACCCTGTCACCACCGCCCGCCATACCGGTCTGCAGGTGCCCTGGGGCTCGGAATTCATCCTCGAAGGCAGGATTCTTTCGCGGGTGCGCGAAGGTGAAGGCCCTTTCGGCGAATTCACCGGCCACTATTCTGGCGCCCGACGCATGCCAGTGGTGGAGATCACCAAGGTTTCGCATCGCCGCAACCCGATCTACGAACACCTGTATCTGGGCATGCCCTGGACCGAGATCGACTATCTGATGGGCATCAACACTTGCGCCCCGCTGCAGGTGCAGCTCAAGCAGGCCTTCCCCGAAGTGCAGGCCGTGAATGCACTCTACACCCACGGCCTGGTGGTAATCGTCTCCACCAAGGTGCGCTTCGGTGGATTCGCCAAGGGTGTCGGCATGCGCGTACTGACCACGCCACATGGCCTGGGCTACGCCAAGGTGGTAATCGTCGTCGATGAGAACATCGACCCCTTCAATCTGCCCCAGGTGATGTGGGCACTCTCAACAAAGTTCAATCCGCAGTACGACCTCGTCACGGTGCCTGGACTCTCGGTGTTGCCGCTGGACCCCGGCTCCGATCCGGCGGGCATGACCCACAAACTCATCATCGACACCACCACCCCGGTGGCCCCGGAAACCCACGGCCATTACTCGCAGGAACTGAGTGACCCCGTCTCCACCGACGTGTGGGTCGAAAAACTGCGCCAACTCATGCCCAAGGCCTAAAGGAAAATTCTCATGACGAAAAAGATCATCTGCCCGCGCTGCGAATCGGAACACACCGACATCCTCACCCAATCACCAGTACCCGGCGTATGGGAGGTTTATCACTGTGAAGAGTGCTTCTTTGCCTGGCGCAGCACAGAGCCGGATTTCATCACCGACCCGGCAAAGTACAACCCGGAATTCAAGCTCACACGCGAACAGTTAGACCAATCAGGGATCATGCCTGCGGTACCGCCACTCGCCAAACGCTGATCCGTACATTCATTTCAATTGCCCTGCCCCTGCCGAATCATAGGGAGGTGCGGGGCTGTGCCGTTTTCACCTGTATCAGGAGTTTTACCTATGGCTTATCAGGATCTACGCACCTACCTTGAAGCGCTCGACGCCGAAGGGCAACTCATCCACATCACAGAGGCCGTACTGCCCGAGCCCGACATCAGCGCCGCAGCCTGCGCCATCACCAAGTTCGGCGACAAGACACCGGCCCTGCTCTTCGAGAACATCAAGGGCTACACGAATGCGCGCATCGCCATGAACGTGCACGGCTCATGGTGCAACCACGCACTGATGCTCGGCATGCCCAAAGATACACCGCTACGGGAACAGTTCTTCGAATTCGTGCGGCGCTATCAGACCTATCCGGGCAAGGTGGAAGAGCGCGACAGCGCCCCCTGGGAAGAAGTGGTGATTGAAGACGACATCAACCTTTTCGACATCCTCCCACTGTTCCGCCTCAACCATGGCGACGCAGGCTTCTACATCGACAAGGCGGCGATCGTTTCACGCGACATTACGGACTGGGACAATCCCGCTACCCAGAACGTCGGCATGTACCGCCTGCAGGTCAAGGGCAAGAACCGCATCGGCATTCAGCCAGCTTCGGCACACGATATCGCGCTGCATCTGAAGAAAGCCGAAGAGCTTGGCGAAGATCTGCCGATTGCGATCTGCATTGGCAACGACCCGCTGATCAACACCGTGGCGGCCATGCCCATCCTCTACAACCAGTCCGAATACGCCATGGCAGGTGCGCTGGCGCAGGAAGCCTACCCGGTGATCACGGCAAAACACACTGGCCTGCAGGTGCCCTGGGGCTCGGAAATCGTGCTCGAAGGCAAGATTCTTTCGCGCGTGCGCGAAGGCGAAGGCCCCTTCGGCGAATTCACCGGCCACTACTCGGGCGCCCGGCGCATGCCGGTGATCGAAATCACCAAAGTTTCGCACCGCCGCAATCCGCTGTACGAGCATCTGTATCTGGGCCAGCCGTGGACCGAAGTCGATTATTTCATCGGCATCAACACCTCGGCACCGCTGCATGTGCAACTCAAGGAAGCTTTCCCCGAGGTGCAGGCCGTCAACGCCATGTACACCCACGGGCTGGTGGTGATCGTCTCCACCAAGGTGCGCTACGGCGGCTTCGCCAAAGGTGTCGGGATGCGCGTGCTGACCACGCCGCACGGTCTGGGCTACGCCAAGGTGGTGATCGTCGTCGACGAGACCATCGACCCTTTCAATCTGCCGCAGGTGATGTGGGCACTCTCCACAAAATTCAACCCCCAGTACGATCTGGTGACAATTCCCGGCCTCTCTATCCTGCCACTCGACCCGGCTTCCGACCCGGCAGGCATGTCACCCAAACTCATCATTGATGCCACCACCCCGCAGGCGCCCGAAAAGCACGGCCACTATTCGCAGGAACTGCGCGACCCGGTCAGCACCGAAGCATGGGTCGAAAAACTGCGCGAACTCATGCCAAAAGCCTAAGGAAAATTACCATGTCAAAAAAGATCATCTGCCCACGCTGTGAATCGGAACACACCGATATCCTCACCCAATCGCCGGTACCCGGCGTATGGGAGGTTTATCACTGCGAGGAATGCTTCTTCGCCTGGCGCAGCACCGAACCGGATTTCATCACCGACCCGGCCAAGTACAACACGGAGTTCAAGCTCACGCGTGAGCAGCTAGACCAGTCCGGCATCATGCCCGCAGTACCTCCTCTTAAAAAACGCTGATCGGCGGCTTCTCCCGGCTGTGCACTACAGCCGGGAATTTGTGCCTATGAGCGCTTCGAAGAGCAGGCTTCAACAGGCCGCCGCGTTCGTTCTGACAGCAGAAACTACGCGACATGACTGCACTTGCAATGCATTGCGGTCTACGGTCAGTGTCCTCTTCCCTGCACCACACATCCTGCCGGGCAGCAACATCCCCTTCAAACCCCCGCAGCCCCAGACCTCGGAAATTCAGCCGAAAGCATCAGAATAATGCCGATTGTCCTGCTTGGTGGAAGATTCATCATATGCCTCGTCGATACAACGAGAGAGGACGCCAGTCATGCTATCCACCATTCAGTATGGTCCACCTCCTGTTCCAGGGAATGGCGCGCCCCAGGTTTGGAGCATCGGGTCGGCAATATGCAGTGAATATCTTGGAGAATCTTCCGATAGGCCACTCCAGACCCTCTTGTTGAACCCTGCCGCGCATGACCAGGATGGGAGGATGCCATGAGAGTCGCTGTATTTGGCAGCTTCTACCGGGGTTACTATGTACTCGGTGAATTACTTTATGGCCCCTGCAAAGATCTCATCGAGGTTGTTGGTGTCGCAACAGATGATCCTGCACAACGCTACGTCAACGCGAAGAACCGCGTCTGGAAATACCCTCACTCACAGCGCGAGAAAATCATGGTGGCTGACCTGGCGCGCAATCACGGCATTCCTGTCTACCGCGAAAAAATAAAAACTGAAAATTTTTATGACATTTTTGAAAGAAAATGGAAACCTGACTTATGCCTGATGGCCACATTCGGACAGCTTGTCAATCTTCGACTGATAAAATTCCCACAACTTGGTTTCTACAACTTTCATCCAAGTGATATCGGCGAGTGGCCATCCCGCTATGCTGGATGCAACCCTTTTGAAGCAATGTTCAAACAAGGTGAGAAGATCTGCACCATCACACTTCACGAAGTGAATGAAGCGTTTGATCAAGGAAGTCGTGTGGCCTGCTCGGATGCCATTATGATCCCTCCTGGCGTCACCGTAACCGACATGCACAAGATCAGTTCTCCAGTCGCGGCCTGTCTCCTGCGCAAGATGCTCCCCGGCCTGCTGGGATTATCGCCATGACGACCACGATACCGGATCTCGGAATTGACCTCCAGTCATCTGTCGGAATACTCCGCAGAATATTCCCAGTGGCCCTGCTTCTCTTCTTCGCATCTACGTCTTATGCATCTTCCTCCTCCCAAACGCTTGCTAATATTCACAGCAAGGGGGAAATCTCTGTCGGCGTAAAGACAGATGTCATCCCATTTGGAATGCTCGACAACAGTGGCACGCCAGTCGGCCTTGAGGTGGATCTGGCAGGCCAGATTGCACAAAAACTCGGGGTTCGGCTCAGAGCTGTCGGGATAACAACAGAAAACCGCTTCCAGAGACTGGAGCAGGGTTCTGTCGATATGATCATCGCCACTGCGGGGGATACACGGGAACGTCGCGAACTCGCTACCGTGATTGAGCCTAACTACTATGCGGGTGGAGTTACAGTCATGCTGCCACCGGGCAGCCAGCTCGTCACCTGGGAAAATGCGCGCATGAAAACCCTGTGTGCCATCCAGTCAGCGTACTTCAACAAGCCAATTTCACAAAAATACGGAATCAAACTTCTCATCTTCCGCAGTCTCAATGACGCCTCGTTTGCACTGCGCGACCATCGCTGCGCAGGCTTGCTGTACTCAGATACAGCCATTTTGAATCTTCTTCGGCAGCCAGACTGGGCTGGATTCAGCATGCTCCATCCATCAGACCTGCTCATCCCTTGGGCAATCAGTATCCGGCGCTCTGAGCATGGCAGTGAGATGGAAAGGCAGCTTGGGGATATTGTTGCCGATTTGCACAGAACCGGAGAACTACTGGCGCTGGAAAAGAAGTGGGGACTACCACCCACCCCCTTCCTGGCAGACTCCCGTGCCCTGTGGACTGCCAGACTTCCTGATGGCAGCTACGTCTGCAAACGAACATCCGACGGCAATTGGCCCCAGCAGTGCCGAAATACATCGTTTGTGACCTCTCAAAGGCAGGCTTCAGACGAAAACCTTTCCCGTATGCTGAACAAGGTACCGGGATTCGATCTTTCATTTCTGCATGATTCCTACGACCGTCAGCGCTACATCAAAGGAATCCTGCTTACCTGTTATCTCACGCTGCTGCCCCTTATTCTGACTCTGCCGCTAGGGTACATCCTGCTCCTCATGCTGATTTCGCGATACCGGCTGGTTCGCATAACGGCGAGATTCTTTGCCAACACAGGGCGCATGACGCCACCTCTGTTGCAGATGTACCTGATCTACTTTGCCGTCTGCGGTTACCTCGCCAGCACAATCAATATTTCAATACCAGCTTTTATGGTGGCCGTCGCGTGTCTGACGGTATATCACGCATCCATCGTTTCCTTCAGCCTGGAACAGACTCTGTCCGCCATTGAGCAGCCTCACCAGAAACACCGCGTTTCGTTGCGTACGCTGGCATTTCTTCTATCTGCTTCATCCGTCAGCATTCGTGGAACACTGACCAATCTCGCCAAAGCCACAACCATTGCATCCGCGATCGCCATTCCAGAGCTTCTCTCCGTAACACTGTCCATCATCAACGACCAGGGGAATACCTTTGTCATGATGAACATGCTGCTTCTCGCGTTCTTTGTCAGCACCACATTATGGTCAGCACTGATCAAGAGCGCAGAAAACCGGCTGCATCAATTTGTGAGGGAATCATGTCTGCCACGATGATGCTGTTGTTGACGTGGACGCCTTATATGCTTCAGGGCTTCCTCACAAATATAGGCATAGCTTCTCTGGCCATGCTGATCGGTACTTCCATGGGTTTTCTGGGTGAGCGGGTCAGCCACGGAAAAGCCTGGATGATCTCAAGCCCAATCCGTGGCGCCATCACCTTTTTACGCAACACACCAAGCCTTATCCTGCTTTTTTACCTGTCCATTCTCGCTCCCAACGAGATAATTTTTGCGAACGGCGGCTGGGTACTCACGATACCTTCCTGGCTTAAGGCCAGCGTTGCCCTCTCCGCCTCTCCAATGGTTTTCATGTACTGGAATTTTGAGTCCTGGCGGAGGCGAAAAAATCCAGACAGACATATCTGGCACATGGAGATGGTCAATCGGATACTTGAATCGTTCATGATCACAATGCTTGCATCAAGCGTGTCATCGCTGGTCGGCGTCAGTGAATTGATCAGTCGCTGCAACGTGATCATCAATGCGTCCAGCACCACCAATGCATTTGCTATTTATTCTTACGCATGCCTGTATTTTTGCGGTTTCCTTTTCGCAATCCAGCGCATCATCAGGATGCTGGGTAACAGGCAGTCTCAATCAAACACAAGGCAGGAGGAATCCTGAATGCGCAACAGCCATGACACAAACCCGCGGGTCGTAAAATATTTCCTGTTAAGCCTGCGGGATGAATCCCTCGCGATTCTGAATTTCTTTACATATCAGTGGTATATAGTTCTCATCATACTGATTTCGATGGTGTGCCTGATCTACGGGAACAACCCCATCCCTCCCAGGACGATCCGTGTCGCTGCAGGACAGCTAAATTCAACACTCGAAGTCACGGCAAAACGCTACGCGTCGGCTCTGGCAGAAGAGGGTATGCATCTCGAACTGATTCGTACCCGCGGTGCCATCGAGAATCTCGATTTGCTCAGGCAGGGTAAGGTTGACGTTGCCCTGTCACAAGGAGGAGTCCACCTGAGCGGGGCTACGGATATCGTTTCCCTTGGTAGCGTCGGCTATCAGCCCTTATGGTTTTTTGCACGCGAGACCGCAGGCACGCAAAGACAGGATATTTTTTCTTTCATGACGGGGAAACGGATTTCCATCGGCCTGACCGGCAGCGGAACCCGTATTGTCGTGGATGAGCTCATGGGCCTTATCCCTGCGGATATCCGCAAAAGCTATCAACTGCTGGCTATGGATGCCCCCAGCAGTATCCAGGCCATTCAAGAAGGAAAAATCGATGGCATGTTCCTGCTTGCCGGGCTCGAATCCATCAACGCCCGCACACTGCTGACTTCCAACGGCGTCACACCGATGAGTTTCAAATTTTCCGAAGCCATGACGCGACAGCTTGACTATACCGAGCAGCTCCGGGTACCGGCAGGCATCATATCGCTGACTGCACCCGCGCCGAAGCAGGACCTCCAGATGATAGCCACCACCACCACGATACTTACCCGACAATCTCTTCACCCTGCGGTGCAGTACATGTTCCTGAAAGCGGCATCCAGGGTCAACGCCGGCACGCAGGGGCTGCTGCTCCGGGCGGGAGGATTCCCCGCCTATACTGACAAATCGGTGCCACTGAGCAACATCGCGGATCACTATTTCAAGAACGGGCCTCTCCTGCTGGAAGACCATGTCCCCTTATGGATGGCGAGCCTCTTCGAACGTGCGTGGTTCAAACTGCTGACAACCTTCGCCATTGCGATTCCATTGCTGGGCTTTCTGCCACATTTCCGCACGACAATCTTCGACACTATGGCAAGCCAGCTCTATTCGGAAATCTTCCATTTGTATCTGGATGCCGAACTCAGCATGAATTCAGCCGAGCCCGTCAAGCTGATCGAACGATTCGAAAAAATCAGGGATAAAATCTTGGCCCTCTGGGTTCCCAAAGGAAGCTATGAAGCGTACAGCTTCCTGCTGGGGGCATTGGAACTCCTGCGCGCGAAAGTGCTGACGGCAACAGCGAACCAGGACTAAAGATACGTCAATGGATTTTTATACTCTTGTGGTCATCCAGCCTGCCCAAATGCCCACTCCAACCCCACCGCCCTGCGTTTCGCAAATACCATCAGCCCATAAGCTGGCTGAGAAAATGCCATTCGCCGATACGGGCTTGCGAGCGGAGGAGTCTCATGCAGAAGACGTGCAGTACACTGACAATAGCCTGGTGCGCGCTTTGTTGCGCCGGCAGTGCTGCGGGAAGCGCGCAGGAACAGCCGCGCACGACGACGGATTCCGATACTGAAACAGCCATTCATGCAATCATCGCGCATGGCAATCTTTCCGACAGCGTTTTTCTTGCCGCCCGAATCAGCCTGCAGATGCGAGTGGAAGGTGACGGTTCGGGCGACCTGCGCGGCTTGCTCATCAAGGCGCCAGACTTTGCCCTGGCTTCCGGATTTGCCTATTCGATCCGGCACAATTCACGCAGCCCGGATGACGACATCCATTTAAGCCTGTACTTCCGGCAGTGCCCGGATGAAGCCCGGCTGGTTCATGACTGGGAAATGCCGCTGGAGCATCTGCAACTGGGCGATGGCACGGGTTCTGTTTCACGGTTCACCCCACACGATGCGAACGCCATTTATTTTGCGCTGATCTATCACAACACAATTGGCATTTGCGAAGCATCCTTCACTCAGCAGGTGACAGCACAGCCACACCCCATTCGCCCAGACCTTGACGTTCGACGCAAGCCCGAGCTTTCTCTGCAGCTTGCCAATGCGATTGGCAACATCATGCAGGCAGGGGATCTGAGAAATCATCAGGCTGTGGCTGCGGCGCTTGGTCTCCCTTTGCGGAAAGCCGGTTTCCGTGAGACGGATGGCTCGGCAGGGAGGGGACAACTGCTGCTCGAACAGACAGCACCCGGTATTGATGCCGAGTTTTTCTCGTATGCGGTTCAGGATACCGGCTGGCAAACGCTCTACCCTTTTGCGCCGGAACCTGAAATCCTTGTTAACCGGAACGTTGCAGTTCATTTTCCGCTTGATTCCCAGGCGGTATGCATCAAACCGCGTGATGTCAGCCGTGCCTTGGCGCGTGCAGGGGTAGCTGCACACATGACGCAGCCGGGCCGCAACGTGCTGCGCTGGGACAGGAAAAATGGTAATACGCTATCCTTGATGGCTACGCGCAAGGGCGCCTGCATTGAGGCTTTCGATCTGAACCAGATCACCGATACGGCGCATGCCCTGCCGGAAACTGCTATTTTCAGGCTGCCTCACGGCAGTACGCCTGCCCTGGGTGCTGGTGACAAGGCTCTCATTGAGCGCATCGTCTACCGCTTGCGCAGCGAACCACACAGCAATCTGGATTTCATTGCGCAGCTGCCTGCCACTGCACAACCGCCTGAATTCGAGCGCATGGATGCCTGGATGGCAGCTTTGCGCGAGGCATTTGCGCAGAAGGGAATCCCCGAGGATGCGATGGAATTCCACCTCTATCCGCCTGCGGCTGCCGACACCCCAGCACGCGTTTTTCTGATGGCACTGCGTGGTGTGAACAAATGCGCACGAAGTGGAAACGAAGAGGTGGAAAACGAGGAGAACAGAAAAGGGGAAAGTGAGGGAAAAGGAAATATGCAGGGAGCAGGCCTGCCAGTTACTGACCCCTGCCGCTAAAACCCGCCACTTGCCCGCTACGTACCTGAGTACTCACCCTGCAAGGCGGCTGTGGAGAACATTGGCAGTGCCATCATCACGCACGGTGTGGCGGACAACCCACTTCCCCGGATACAGACGCCCAATCGCGCAAATACCCAGATAGATCAGGCCGACACCCAGACATGCTGCAAACAGCGCGGCCAGGACAAGGTTCCCGTCGCAGAGCTCCACATACTCCGCCCACCATCCCCCTGCAACAGCCCCCAGCAGCACAGAGATACTCAGGCTGACTGCCGGAATCAGGACGCGCGCCCATGGGCTGGGTTGCCAGACCAGGTGCGCCGAACATGCCGGACAGGTCTGCTCATAGCGCTGCCAGTGCAGGCTCAGATAGTGCGGCCCAACCGGCATCCAGTACCTGCATACTCCGCATCGCATCAATCGCATGGTTTTCCTCCCGGCTTCATGACTTCGCCATCGTCATGGTTGGCAGAATGCTGCCACGATTCATGCCGGGTGTAGCCAACCGGCAGAAGAATGGATGGCCCCCGCTGACGGATGACAGTGCCACCTTCGGCACCAAGCCATCTTCTGTAACTAATTGATCCGCATTGAGAAGTATCCGCTCTCAGGGTGACCCGAATCAGGCGTCAGCGTGACGTGGGCATTGGCATTCGAAGTCACGCCGTGGTTGGAACTTCGTCCATTCACGACGGCATGCACGGAAAACAGGTTGCCGATACGGACCACGGCCGATTCGAATGAATCGTTTACCGCGACATTCTGCAGGGGCTTTCCATCGCGGGTAATGGTAAAGACCACTGGACTGAGGCAGGTTTTTTCAAACTGCAAGGCGTCGGGTTTGGTTGCCGGTTTGGTCACCAGATCAAAGTCGGGCCGGCCTACCTTTAAAGCCGACGCGAGACTGGCGATAAAACGTGCCGCAGCGCCAAGCTTGTGCGTGGCCGTCACAGGCATATCAGGCTCCACCACGACACTGGCGATGACTTCGAAATCCATATCCGTGGGCACCAGCACCCGGCCACCCGGCTCCACCCCGGGAATGCGGGCGATCACAAGCTCACCCCTTTTCACCACGAACTGGGCCACATGATCGGTATCATTGGCTAAGGTCAGATTCGACATTCGCAACTCCTTTATGCTCGGCTGAATACTGCAAACCGGCCTGCTCTTCGCCCTCATCGGTAAAAGCGGAAAGCAAGGATGTCATGAGCCAGGCACCCGCACACTCTGGCCGGTGCCCGCCTTTTTATCGATTCTGAGCGGTGGAATGGCTGCTAACAAGGTTTCATGCTCGTTCAGGCAGTTCCCGACGAAAAACTGTCCTGCACAACACAGTTTTCGCAAAGTCAGGCTTCCCGGCACCTGCTGTCCCCCACAAGGCGGCGCTTTCAGGGTATATATCTGCCCGTACAAGATTGAGGTCAGGGCCGTTCAGCCTGCAGCCTCGGAAACCCGGATCAGCCACACATGCATGCGCCCTATCTTGAAGTCTCACGCAACCTGTTCACCCTGTTTGCCGACGATGTCCGCCAGGAAATTGGCAACAAACTGACCATTGTCGGGGTGTATCAGGCCCAGATGCTCGTTCCCAAATTTCCGCTGGTTTTGCCCAAGCTGGCAATTGTCATGTCAGCCACCACGCCCCACAGCGAACCGTTTGAGGAAATCATCTTCGAAGTGCTGCGTGACGGCACGGTGATCCAGGAGGTGAACTTTGACCCTGAAGAAATCCAGGTGCCTGTTGCTACGGATTCCGAGGGACAGGAGGAACTCCTCCAGGTGCAATGCATCGCGGTGCTCGGCCCGCTCCAGTTCGACGGGCCCTGTACGCTGCAAACCCGCCTCAAAACGGAAGAAGGCTATCTGCGTGGCGCCACCCTGCAGATTCTGCAGACGCCTACCCGCCAGACCACGCATTGAGCCTCTGATCAGGCAATCACTGCGGGTGCCTGCCAGACAAGGCACCGCCCGGTCGCCCGGGCGGAGAGGCTCAACGAGAGGCCAGCCAGGCCCGCCAGCTGCCAAACGCGGTAATGTCCTGCGCGCCGGCAATGCCGGCATCTTCGCAGATGAAGCCGCACACTGAGGAGCCATCTTCCAGCAGCACCTTGCCGATACCCAGTGGCCCAGGAATCCCGGCAACAAAGCTGCCGAAGGCGGTGGCAGGCAGCTCCCAGACTTCCAGCGCGATGCTTGCGCCCCTCTCAGCCACGCGAACCATGCCGGGGCGCATGGGTGGCCCGCCGGCCAGCGCGTAGAAACGGTAAGAAGGCGCAGAACGTGTTTCGCAGATAAGACGCGCACCGCGCGAGGTGAGCTGATGATTGAGCGGCAGGCCGGAGAGGTGGGCGCCACAGACGGCTACCCGGATCTGGCCATCCGGCACGCCGGAGGGCAGCTCACTCACCCCACCAGCTTCCGGCAAGTGCTGCCCGGTAGCTCCCAGTGGAAGACCCGTGGCCGCCTGCCAGCGTGCAGCCAGCCCGAGCAGCGGTACATCCTGGTGGGCAGGGGCAAACAGCGTGATGCCGAAGGACAGACCATCCGGGCGCAACGCTGCCGGAACAGCCACGGCGGAATAATCCAGCAGATTCATGAAATTGGTGTAATAACCCAGATCCGTATTCAGGCGCACCGGATCAGCCTGCACTTGCGCGATACCAGGGTGGAACCCGGCAGTCGGCGTGATGCACAGTGACACGCTCTGCCAGACCTGATTACATTGACGCTGCAGGGCCTTGAGGCGGTAAAACGCATCAAAAACCTCCACCGCACCTGCTGCCTTGCCGCCCAGGGTGATTTCGCGGGTCACCGGGAAAACAGCCTCGGGGCTGCGCTCGATGAAATCGCGGATGGCGTGATAGCGCTCGGCCACCCACGGGCCACCGTAGAGCAGGCGCGCGGTTTCAAGGAAGGGGGCGAAATCGATCTCCACGCGCTCGCCGCCCAGGCGCTCGAGCTGGGCTACTGCGTCAGCAAAAAGCGCAGAGTTGATGGCATCGCCGAAAAAAGCGAGCTGGTCAGCCCGCGGCACACCGAAGCGGAAACCTTCGCCAGCCGGGAAACGCCGCCCATGCCCCTGTGCCTCGCGGCTATAGGCATCCTGCGGATCGAAACCACGGCAGGCCGCAAACACGCGCTGCGCGTCGTCTGCGGTCAGGGCAAAGATGGAGATGGTGTCGAGAGTACGGCAGGCCGGCACCACGCCCCGCGAGGACAGCAAACCACAGGTTGGCTTGAGACCGACGATGTTGTTGAAGGCAGCCGGCACGCGGCCAGACCCCGCCGTATCGGTCCCCAGTGCAAAGCTCACCTGCCCGGCAGCCACACTCACGGCCGAGCCGGCGCTGGAGCCGCCCGAGATGCGTGCCGGATCAATGGCATTGCGGCAGGCACCATACGGCGAACGGGTGCCGTTAAGGCCGGTGGCGAACTGGTCAAGATTGGTCTTGCCGAGCGGAATGGCGCCAGCAGCAATCAGTTTTGCCACGACTGGCGCATCCTCTGCAGGCACATAGGCATACTCGGGGCAGCCTGCGGTCGTGGGGTGACCGGCGATATCGATATTGTCCTTGATCGCGAAGGGCACGCCGTAGAGCGGCAGGCTCGCCGGATCTTTTCCTTCAAGGGCCCGGGCCAGCTCCAGAACGCGCTCCTCCGGCAAGATGCTGATCCAGGCCTGATGCGAATCCTGCCGGACACGCTCCAGGAGTGTCTGAAAGAAGGCGACGGGACTGAGACCGCCACGGTAGGCAGCGGCGAGGGATTGCAGGTCGAGACGGGTGGGGTTCATGTTGGCATTCCTCATTTTGTCTGCAGCACGAGCAGATCCTGCCCGGCGGATACAGCACTGGCTTCACGGCACAGCAGTTGCAGCACCACACCATCCTCGGGTGCGGTGACGCTCAATTCCATCTTCATCGACTCGATGATCACCAGCGGATCACCGGCCTTCACGGCCTGCCCCGGTTCGACCATCACCTTCCAGACATTGCCGGGCACGTGGCTGGCTACCACGCGAGCGCCTTCGGGCAGCTCCAGCTGGCCCTCCACACCCGCCGCGATCTCTTCCGCCTCACTGATGTACTCGGCCTGCCCGGCGGCACGCCAGCGCTCACGCTCGGCCTCGAAAGCAGCCTGCTGGCCGGCCTTGAAGGCAGCGATGGATTCGGCATGTTCGGCAAGAAAGCGACGGTAATCTGCCAGCCGGAACACGCCCTCTTCTATCTTCAGCTCGGCACGGCCGACGATGAAATCCTGCCGCAACTTCAGCAGCTCGGCCTCACTGACGGGCGTAAAGCGCACCTGATCGAAGAACCGCAGCAGCCAGGGTTTGCTGAACTGGGCCGTCCGCCGCCAGCGGTTCCACATCTGCACGGTGCGGCCGACAAACTGGTAACCACCAGGGCCTTCCATCCCGTAGACACACATATACGCACCACCAATGCCAACCGCATTTTCCGGAGTCCAGGTGCGCGCCGGGTTGTACTTGGTAGTCACCAGCCTATGCCGCGGATCAACCGGCGTGGCTACGGGCGCACCGAGGTAGACGTCGCCCAGCCCAAGCACTAGATAGCTGGCCTCAAACACCGTGCGGTACACCTCCGCAATGGAATCCAGACCATTGATGCGGCGGATGAATTCGATATTGCTGGGGCACCACGGCGCATCCTTGCGCACCGACTGCATGTATTTCTCGATGGCCACGCGGGTAGCCGGATCATCCCAGGAAAGCGGCAGCCATACAGTGCGGCTGGGCAGTTCCATATCATCGACCGAAGGCAGCTGATCTTCTGCCTTGCCCAGAACCGACAGCAGGCGGGCGTGATCGGTGTGGCGTGCATCGAAATGGATCTGCAGCGAACGGATGCCCGGCGTGAGATCAATGACACCCGGCTGCGGATGGGCTTTGAGCCATTCCATCAGTGCCTGCACGCGGAAGCGCAGTTCGATATCCAGCACCAGCGGGCCATATTCGACAAGCAGATAGGCGTCTCCGGCGCGGCGATACACCACACACGGCAGATCCCCGGCGGCGGGCCGCTGCGCCAGCACCGGGCTTGTCACGCGGCCAGGTTCGGCCACCGGGGCCGGCGGCAGCGCCGTGCGGCTGGCGATGGCTTCGTCGAGTGCCCGCAGGCGCAGCGCAGCCGTGGCAGCACCAAGCGGCACGAAACGTACGGTGTCACCCGCACGCAGTTGCCCGAGTTTCCAGAGCTCGCCCTGCACCACCACTGCGGGGCACACAAAGCCGCCCAGGCTGGGGCCATCCGGCCCGAGGATCACTGGCATGTCTCCGGTGAAATCGATGGCTCCGATGGCATATGCATTGTCGTGAATGTTCGACGGATGCAGACCGGCTTCGCCACCGTCGGTACGTGCCCACGCCGGCTTTGGGCCGATGAGACGCACGCCGGTGCGGCTGGAG
>DBTS01000072.1:13242-14535 GCA_002307175.1 Rhodocyclaceae bacterium UBA1310 | reverse complement strand
ATCAGCCTGACGCCGGTGCGGGCACTGTTGAAATGCACCTCGTATTCGCGCCCAAAAAGATCGGCAATGTCCTCCGGTGCGAAAAAATCCGGTGCGCCATGCGGGCCGTACAGCACGCCAATCTCCCAGTGGTGCGCATACACCGGGGCGGGCATGACGGCATCGACCACAGCCCCAACAGCAGCCTGCAGATGCAGCACATCACCGAGGCGCAGGCAGCGCCCGCCGTGCCCGCCAAACTGGCCCAGCGTGAAGGTGGAACGGCTGCCCAGATATTCAGGCAGATCGAAGCTGCCGCGCACTGCCAGATAGGTGCGGCAACCTCCGTCAAGCGTGGCCCCCACCTTCAGTACACTGCCGGCGCTGACCTGATGCAAGCGCCAGAAAGCAATCGGCTGGCCATCGAGGCTGGCGGCCGTTTCGGCGCCAGTCAGCGCAATCACCGCAGCGCAGTTGAAGCGCAGGGTGGGGCCACTCATCGTGCATTCGAGTGCCGCCGCCCCTTCTGCGTTGCCAACCAGTGTGTTCGCAGCACGCAGGGCGAAATCATCCATCGGCCCCGAGGGAGGCACACCGACATCCCAATAGCCGAGACGGCCGGGCCAATCCTGCACACTGGTCTGCACACCGGCTTCAAGCACATCCAGAGTATTCGGACGATAGTCGAAGCTGGCCAGGAAGCGGGTGGTCTGGCGCCCTTCGCGAAATACATCCCCGGCAAGAATCTGCGAGAGATAGGCCCGGTTGGTTTCAATGCCATGCACACGCGTCTGCGCCAGCACGCGCAGCATGCGTTCGACTGCTGCCTCGCGGGTATCGGCATGCACTATGAGTTTTGCCACCATCGGGTCGTAGTAAGGCGGCACTTCCGACCCGGTCGTCACGGCCGTTTCGACACGCACGCCATCCGGGAAGGCCACTTCGGTCAACAGGCCGGATGAGGGCAGGAAATTCTTGGCAGGATCTTCAGCGTACAGACGCACCTGGATCGAAGCACCATTCGGCGCCGGTGCGGCTGCAGGCAGGGTGAGATCGCCGGAGGCCAGCAACACCATCCATTCCACCAGATCGATTCCGGTCACCTCCTCGGTAACGCCATGCTCAACCTGCAGGCGCGTATTGACTTCGAGAAAGTAGAAATCCCCCGTCAGCACATCCATCACAAATTCGACGGTGCCCGCCGAGCGATAGCTCACGGACTCCATGAGACGAACCGCCGTGGCTGCCAGACTCTCGCGCTGCGCAGCACTCAGGCCGGGCGCGGGAGTCTCTTCGATGACCTTCTGGTTGCGG
>DBTS01000072.1:0-12994 GCA_002307175.1 Rhodocyclaceae bacterium UBA1310 | reverse complement strand
CGATGACCTTCTGGTTGCGGCGCTGCACCGAGCAATCGCGCTCGCCCAATGCAAGCACCCTGCCCTGCCCGTTACCAAAGACCTGCACTTCGATGTGCCGGGCACTCTCGACATACTTTTCGAGATAGATGCCGGCTTCCTTGAAGTTGGCCCGCGCCAGGCGCGCCACCGAGGCATAGGCCTCGTCGAGTTCGCTCTCGGCGCGGATCAGGCGCATGCCGATGCCGCCCCCACCTGCAGTGCTCTTGAGAATCACCGGGTAGCCGATGCGGGCAGCCTCGCGCCGGGCATGTGCAGCATCATCGAGCAGCCCGGAACCGGGCAGCAACGGCACACCTGCCTGCTCGGCGAGGGCACGCGCCGTGTGCTTGAGGCCGAAGGCTTCCATCTGGGCGCGCGTCGGGCCGATGAAGGCAATCCCGGCGGCTTCGCAGGCATCCGAAAAATCGGGGTTTTCTGACAGAAAACCATATCCCGGATGAATCGCCTGTGCACCCGTGGTGCGTGCGGCATCAAGAATCCGCTCTGCCTTCAGGTAGCTCTCAGCGGCAGGCGCCGGGCCGATGCAGATGGCTTCGTCGGCCAACACCACATGCAGTGACTGCGCATCGGCTTCGGAATACACAGCCACCGAACGGATACCGAGCTTCCTGAGGGTACGGATGATGCGGCAGGCAATGGCGCCACGATTGGCAATGAGGACTTTGCTGAACATGATGGGTTCTCGCTGCGGACGGGTCGTCCCGTTCTGTTTTCATTTTCCGGCCGGGTCGTCCCGGTGGCAGGCTGGGCCATGGCGGGCCAGCCCATGGAGTAGCACCCTCAATCCCAGATCAGGAAACGCACCGGTGTCGGGTTGTAGGCATTGCAGGGGTTGTTGAGCTGCGGGCAATTCGAGACCAGCACCCAGATATCCATCTCGGCACGCAGTTCAACATATTTGCCAGGCCCGGAGACACCATCATCGAACTTCAGATGCCCGTCTGCCGTCACCGGCACGTTCATGAAGAAATTCACGTTAGGCACAAGATCTGCCTTGCCCAGGCCGACATCCGCAGCCTGGATGCACTGCAGGTAGTTATCGCGGCAGCTGTGCATGAACTTCTTCTGCAGGGCATAGCGCACCGTATTGCTCTCGGCAGCACACGCGCCCCCCAGCGTATCGTGGCGACCGCAGGTATCTGCAACAATAGTGAGCAGCGGGCGATCTTCATTGCTATACAGTACCGACCCGGTGGTGAGATAGATGCCGCCCTGGCGCAGGATGGTCTGGGTGGCGCTGTAATGCTCGTCGGTATCGTGGCGATTGAAAAAAATCACATCGGCGGCCTGATTGCCTTCGAGGTCGACGATGCGCAGGGTCTGGCCCTTCCTGACTTCATGCAGCCACGGTTCTCCGGAAGGCAGATCGTGCGAATACACGGAAGCGGCGGGATCGAGGGGGCTTTCCTGAATACGGATGGCAGTGGCATTCATGGCGGGATTCCTCAGACGAGATATAGCATGTCGGAATTGTGCAAGGCACGTGCGTTCTCGGGGCGGAAAGCACGGCAGTAGTCATCCGCCGGCGCCGGGCCGCAACGCCACGCAGCAATGCCCACGGCACCCGGTGCGTACCCGGCACGGGGATCCAGTGCATGCGGGGCGGCGGAGACTGCGACAATCACATCCATGTCGAGTCGCAGGTCAACATGGCTGCCTGCCGGCGCGTTGCCGGGGGAGAAATGAAAGCGGCCTTCCTCATCGACGGATACCTTGCTGAAGAAATTAACTGGCGCCACGAGATCGCGGCGCGTCAACCCATACTTGCCGATTTCGATAAGCAGGCCATCACGCCCGGAACGGTACATGCCATTGCGGTATTGCTGGTAGTTGTGCTGGCCATACTTTTCTTCGAGCCGGCCGGCATCCAGCAGCAGGCCCAGCGGATCGTGCCAGCCAACGGTATCGGAGATGATGGAAGCCATGGAACGCCCCATGTCGCTCATGAGCACATGGCCCCGCGTGTAGTGCGCGGTATGCTGGGCCTTGAGCGAATCTGGCATGTTGTAGCGTTCAAGCTTTTCGAGCGCCGAATACAGCACGACAGAGAGGTTGGCGCCCTCTTCGAGCGCGGTCAGGCGCAGGGCTACGCCACGCGGCAGGCGCCAGGACCAGTGACAGCCACCGGGAACACGCTCTGAGAAGAGTACCTTGTCAGCAGCCAGATCGGGCGCAAAATCGTGCCAGTGTTCGATCACGTCGACAGGGTTTGGCGACGCCGGGTTTGAATCTTTGTGCATGATCACTCCTTGCCAGAGGTTTCCTGTCTGCTGGCCGCCGCATGCAGCGGCGGGATGACAGCAGCAAGCAGCTGAAGTTGTCCGGTAATCACACCGCGCAGGGTGATCAGTTCATTGGCGATATCTTGCAGCCGATGAGCCGGCCCCTGCACCAGGATCACTTCCATAAGCTGATCCTGGGTGAGGTGCACGTGCAGGGAACTGACCACTTCGTCGATATGCTCGTACTGCAGATCCGCCAGGCGTTTCTGCAGCCCGCGGGTAAGGCGGTCGTACAGCAGGGTGATGGTGCCCACCATGACCTCGTTGCCGAGCTTGCGCTTATGCTCGGCAAGCTGATAGGTCACCATGTCTCCAATGGCTTGGGAACGGCTGTCATAGCCCTTGCTCCTGACCATACCGTCGAGTTCTTCCAGCATGGCCGGAGGCAGGGAAATGCTTATCCGGCTCACCAGCGAATTACTCTTTTCTTCTGTACCCACGATTTTCTCCGAAATTGCTCCAGTGCTGATCACCTGATCAGTACTGGCTTTAGCTACTCAGAACATATGACTGTAGCGCTCGATTTCCCACTTGCTCACACCAAGATGGTAGGTCTCCCATTCCTCGGTTTTGTAGCGGATGAACTCGTCGCGAAGTTCCTTGCCCAGCGCCTGTTCCACCAGCGGATCGGCGGCGAAGGCGGCCACGGCTTCCTGTAGCGTTTGCGGCAGGAAGTCGATACCACGTGCGCGGCGCTCCTCATCGCTGATGGCGTAGAGGTTGTCTTCATTCGGGTTGCCCGGGTCAATCCCGTTCCGGATACCATCCAGCCCGGCAGCCAGCACCAGCGTGGCGGCGAGATACGGATTCACTGCGCCATCCGCATTGCGGGATTCGCAGCGACCACCGCCTGCCGGCACACGCACCGAATTCGTGCGATTGTTCGAGCCGTAGGAATTGAATACCGGCGCCCAGGAGAAAGTACTCATGGCGCCCCGGCGCACCAGCCGCTTGTAACTGTTGACCGTTGGCGCGAAGGCCGCACACAGCGCACGCCCATGCTTAAGGATACCACCGATGAACTGATAGCCCAGCGTGGTGAGGCCAATGCCACGCGGATCTTCCGAGGGATCGCAGGCGAACAGGTTGCTGCCATTCTTCAGATCATAGAGCGACATGTTGAAGTGGGCGCCGTTGCCTGTTCTGTTGGCAAAAGGCTTGGGCATCATGGTGGCAAGCAGACCTTCCTCGCGGGCGTAATGCTTGGCCATATGGCGGAAGAACACCAGACGGTCACAACTTGTCAGTGCATCGGCATACTTGAAATCGAACTCGAACTGGCCGTTGGCATCTTCGTGATCCAGGGAGTAAAGATCCCAGCCCAGGGCGTTGATGGTGGACGCCATCTTGTCGAGCCAGGAGAAGTTGCTGATGAAACTCTCCACGTCATAGCAGGGCTTCACATACTTGTCGTTGGGATCAGGGATGCCCAGCGAGCCATCAGCTTCCTGCTTGAGCAGATAGATCTCGCATTCGATGCCCAGATTCATGCCGAAACCGAGGGCTGCAGCTTCCTGCAACTGATTCTGCAGGGCCACGCGAGTGTTGAGCGGATAAGGCTGGCCCTGGAAATGGTTGTCCGCCGGAATCCACGCAATCTTGGGTTCCCAGGGCAGCTGGATGAGGCGTGAAAAATCCGGGATCGAGGTCAGCTCGTCATCATTGGGCGCCTGGCCTAGCCCATCCAGCGCGTAGCCGGTGTAACGCTCCGAACCATGGGCCATGTGCAGCATGTGCGCAATCGGCACCACCTTGGCCTTGGGCATACCGTGGATGTCGACATAGGCGCCAATGCAGTATTTGACACCCTTGGCTTCAAGATCCTGCTGCAGTTTCGCGAGTTCTTCATTATTCATGATGCCTGTTCCTTTATTTCTCTCGAGGGTAACTTGTTGTTGCTTTACGGGATGTAGCTTCTATCCAGCGGTGGCTGCTCAATACAACCGCGCTCAAGCAAGCCAACCAGATCTTCCAGCAGCCAGTCGTTGAGCACCCTGCCCTTCTCCACCGTGGCGAGACTGGGCTTGCCAGTCACGCCGTTGAGGCTGGTGCGGTTGACCGGATGTGCGAACACACAGCCGCAAGTGCGATCCGGGTCATCTGCAGCAGAAAGCCTGTCGGGGCGAACGCCGGCCGGATCAATCGCCAGCATCAGCGAGGTTTCGGCATCATTCGCGTGCCAGTCTGCGGCATCCGCCTCATGCTGCTCGCGCACACGCTGACTGAGCGTGGCGGTGTTGAGTACCGCCACCATCAGGTCGTCGAATTCAGCACGCAGCATTTCCAGTGCGCAGCGCAGGGGCGCGGCATTGGTGACGTGTGCATTGACAATGAAAAGCCGCCGTACACCGCTGGCATAGGCCCAGCGCCCAATCTGGGCAGTCAGCTCAATCATCAGCACCGGAGGCAGTGCAAGCGTGCCCGGCCAGCGCTGGCTGTGCCCGAGCGAGCAGCCGTATGCCAGCGTCGGTAAAACCGGGATGCGCGTACGCGCCGAAGCTGCACGGCACAGATGCGTGGCGACGATGGAATCAACGCCATTGCCCAGATGCGGCCCATGCTGTTCGGTGGCGCCGACCGGCAATATGGCGGCCTGCCCACAGGCAGCCAGAACACCGGGCAGTTCTTCCCAGGTCAGGTGTTCCCATTCGAGTGGAAGCAGAGTTTCGCTATGCATACCTGTTTCACTCCACGTTGTCGCCGACATTGGTGAACCGGATGATCTTCTCGGGCAATGCATCCTCGCCCTCCGCCTCCTCTTCACCCTGCGCTTCGGGCGGATGGATAAGGGCTTCAAGGCGGGCCTTGGTGGCGCGGAATTCGGGGGTGGAGAACTGCTCCGGCGAACGTGGCCGGGGCACTGGTACCTCGATCACTTCCTGCACCTCTCCGGGATTGGCTTTGAGCACAAGGATGCGGTCGGCAAGATAGATTGCCTCATCCAGATCGTGCGTGATGAAGAGCACCGTAATGTCCAGATTGCGCCAGATCTTGAGGAGATGGCGCTGCATCTTGGCGCGGGTCTGCGCATCAAGTGCGCCAAACGGCTCATCCATGAGCAGGATGCGCGGCTCGTTGACCAGCGCACGGGCAATCGCCACGCGCTGCCGCATGCCACCGGAGAGCTGGTGCGGATAGGCATCCGCAAACTTGCCGAGATTGACCATATCCAGCCACAGACGCGCCTCGCGTTCAGCGGAATCGCGGGAATGGCCGTTCATGAGCGGGCCAAACATCACATTGCGCTTGACCGTGAGCCAGGGAAACAGCGAGTAACCCTGGAACACCATGCCACGATCACGTCCCGGCCCGGTGACCGGCTGGCCATCGAGCAGAACATCACCGGCCGTATGCTTCTCGAGCCCGGCAAGGATACGGATCAGCGTTGATTTGCCACAGCCCGAAGGCCCGATCACGCAGACGAACTCACGCCGATGAACCTGGAAGTTGATATTGCGCAGCGCCTCTGTCTCACCCTGCAGGCTCTTGTAACGCTTCTGCAGATCGCGCACTTCCAGAATCACCTTGCGCTGCTGCAGCTGGGCAAAGCGCTCACGCACCGCAGGAGACTGCTCCAGGTAGGAAGGCAGGCCATTGCCCGCGCCCGGCAGCGCTTCCGTAGGAGTGGGGGTATGCTCGTTCATGCTGATTTACGCTCCTGAGTACGATCCCACGGGAACAGACGGCGGCCGATACGCTCGAACAGCAGATCACTGCCAAACCCGATCACCCCGATGATGATGATGGCCGCATAGACATTTTCAAAATGCTGATAACGGGCCTGCTGGGTGATGAACCAGGTGATGCCCGAACTCGTGCCGATCAGTTCGGCGACGATCAGATAAGTCCAGGCCCAGCCCAGCAAAATGCGCTGGTCGCGATACAGGTCGGGCAGAATCCCCGGCACCACCACGTGGGTGATCAGGCGCCAGCCACGGGTACCGAGCGTGCGTGCCGCTTCCAGAATGGTGGTATCGAGTTTGCGGGTGGTGTTGGCAATCACCAGTACCTGCTGGAAGAACGTACCGATAAAGATGATCGCAATTTTGGGACCATCATAGATACCCAGCACCGCAACAGCCAGCGCACCAAACGCTGGCGCTGGCAGATAGCGGAAGAACTCGACAAAGGGCTCGCTCAGCCGCGACAGCGTGACATAGGTACCGCAGAGAACACCCAGTGGCACACCGACCACTGATGAGAGCACAAAGCCCCAAAAGATAACCTGAATGCTGTGCCACAGGCTCTGATGGAGCCACGGAGCATCGCGCTGCTCTGGTGCAGTGGTGAAGGCCGTATAGAGCGCACGGGCAACTTCATGGGGCGCCGGCAGATAGATCGGGTTGGCCCGTACCCCAACAGGAAGCGGTTTGCCCGCCTGCCGCATTTCCTTCATCTGATCCTGAAACTCGCTGCGATCCACGAGCATGCCAGGCGTAAAGTAATCCACCCCACCGGGATTTTCGACCTTTACCATGGGATGCCATATGAATGGCACGTAACTTACCGCGCACCATAGCAGCACTGGCAGCAGGAAGGCCCCCAGGGTGAAAACGGCTCCACGGTATCGCGAGGGCCTGCTCAGATAAGTCAGAAGTATCCTGATATTCATATCGACCTGTTTCAAAGACGGGCGCTACAAACGAAACCCAGTTTCGGTATTACTAAAATTCACGTTAGTAATACTGATACTTTCCTAAAAGCAGTTTTGATGCCAGTTTCTCCACTTCCCTGAAATCACGCGGAAGTAGCCTGAAAACACCTGCATTCACAGATTCAAAACACCAAAGGAGCGCGCCAGGCTGGTGCGTAGGCGCCCCTGAATGCAGCATCGCATCCACGAAAAAAAAGCCCGGCAGCAACGCCGGGCCTTTCGGTTTTCAACGCCATTCTCCAAAACTCAGAAAGCCTTGGTCACATTCACGAAAATCTTGTCACGTGCTACATCCGACTGCGAGGTACCATTCTTCAGGCTGATGTAGTGCTTGTAGGCGTCAGGCTCATCACTCCCTGAATAGAAGACACCAACCGACCAGCTGTCAGGCAGGCTCTTGGTGACCCCGACCTTGAAGTAAGTGATATCCAGACCGGTGGCATTGTGAATCGTCTGCCGCCCAAGCTGACCGGAAAGGTTCCAGCCTTCGGCCACGTCGTAGCTGGCATTCGCTTCGTAGTACATCGACCCCCGCGTGTTGCCAGTCACCCCTGCATCAGGATCGCCATTGAAACTGCCCACTGGAGAATTGTTCGTGCTCCAGCCAAAGTACTCGGTCAGCGTGCGCCCAGTTTTGAGGGTGAGCCACTTGTAGTTCAGAGACACATAGGCTTCCGCCGTGTTCAGGCCGTTCGAATCATTGAAGCCCTCAAAGGTCGATTTCTTCCAGTTGCCACCGCCGTAGACGTAGTCAATGACACCAACATCATACGCAACGGTATCGGCGATCTTGTTGCGATAGCCGCCGTAGAAGTCGGTTTCCGCTTCAGCGCCTGGCAACCAGCTCTTGGATACGTTCGACGCAGCAAAGCCAACATAGGCACCTGAAGCGTGATCAGCCTCTACCGACAGCTGCAAGGCCGGGCGCCCCCAGGACTGCGACTGACCACGAAAAATGTAGTCGCTTACAAAGCTCACACTGGTGGGGAAAGTCCATGTTGGCGTTGGTGCCGGGCTTGCAGCGGGTGCGGCATCTTCGGCATACGCCGGCAGACAGGCAATGGCACTCCCCAGGGCAAGCGCAAGGGCCGAGGTATTCAGGATGCGATGGGAAAAGCGTTTCATTCGGTATCTCCAATGAGGTTATACAGGGCACGCGGCGCAGGCCAAAGCACATCCGCCGCGCACATCGACTTACTTCACAGCGTTGAGGTAGGAAGGATCCAGATAGCTGTCGACATCCTGCGATTTGTCATAAACCTTGTTGGCAACATTGAAGGTATTGACGATCTGCGTTGAACCATACAGCGAATTGAGGCCGGCACCCTTCACATAGATCTTCTTGGCGTCGGCGATGGACAGAAGCTTGGTGCCCTTGAGCAGAGGCAGATACTGCTCGGCAGAACCCCCCGAGCGCGCAGCCATGATCTTAACGGCATCCGGCTGGGTCTTCGGGTCTTCGATATAGGCCACCACGCGATCCCAGACCTTCATGACCTTCAGCCAATCGGCACGGCGCGCCTTGGCACTGCGCGGGCTGACAGCAAGCACGTCATAGATCAGCCCCGGCTCATTGGCCGAGGTGTAGACCGGGTGCGATCCCGGCGCGGCCTTCATGGCCTGCCCCGAAACCGGCTGCCAGGCACCCACGGCAGCAATGTCAGCGGCAGCAAAAACCTGGGGCATTTCATTCGTCTTGGCGTTAACCAGCTTCACATCCGATTCCGACATACCGGCCTTCTTCAGCGCATTAAGCAGCAGCAGATGTTCCACCAGCCCCATCTCGACAGCCACCTTCTTGCCCTTGAGATCCTTCACCGACTTGATGTTGCCTTTGGCAACAATCATGTCATTGCCATTGGAATAATCTGTCAACATCAGCATCACGCTCTTTCCACCACCCGCACCTGTCACCAGCGCGTCACCGTTGGTCATCGTCACAGCGTCCAGCTTGCCGGCAGCAAATGCATCCATCGAGGCCGAGTAATCAAACCAGTCAAACTTCACGTCCACACCGGCCTCCTTGAACCAGCCCTTGTCGATGGCCACCTGCCAGGCCACCCAGCCCGGCCAGTCGCTATAGCCAACTTTCAAGGGTTCGGCTGCATGGGTAGCCAGAGAACATGAGGCGACAACAGGTAGAAGGAGATTGCGAATCCAGCGACCAACACCAACTGAAGCGAGAGACTTCTTCATGAGTAGACTCCATGGATTGGGGATAGGGGGTCAAGGCACGGAGTATTACCACACGAAAATTTAGTAATACTCTAACCAATCTCAAGCAGGTTTGATGCCACCCTGGCGTTTCCACTTGAATACCCTTCAGCACTGGCAATCAGCAATTCCCCGCAACGAACTCCGACACCCGGCTGCCTCACTGCGGTGCAGACACGCACCACTTCCGACAAAAGATCCGCAAACATACCGGGGCTTCGTGCGGAACAAATCAGAAAAACACTGACCCGACACATCCGCAGCCAAATCAATACACCAAACAACAGACACAAAATATCGATTTATCTATTGACGAATATTATTGATTTTTCTATTATCCCCATACGCCAGCACTTCCACATCCCGTGTCATGCAGGCAGCCTGGGGACGCCATGAACGCCTTGACCAACATTCTTGAACACCTGGAAGCCATCGACCAGGATTTGCGGGACTTGCTGGAGGTGCCGATGCAGATAGAAACCGCCGGACAAAGGCTGGATCTTGCGCGGCGTGAGCTGATCGCCAGTTGCGGAGGCATGGGCACACTACAGGGGATGCACACCATGGCAGTGGCCGATTTATACGCTGAGCAGGCGAGCGGCCGAAGCCTTGATTGATTGATTGATTGATTAATCTATTATTACGGGAGTAATACATGCTGCCAGCGCCGCAAACATCCACGCAAACCACACCTGATTTTCCCGCCGCAGTCATGCTGGGCGATCTCTGTGCTGCCATTGCGCTGGCTTTTCTGGAGCCACTTGCATTGGTCTGCCTCTTTCAGTTGATCGGGGCCTGATTCCGGCGGCAGGTTCCGAACTTCCGATGCCTTTCTGCTCAATGTTGCCCTGCAATTTTTGAAATATCTTTGGCATTTTCACTACAGCTGACTCACACCTTTTTTATTTTTTCCAAACACTTATGTTAATGACAATATTATTTGTTTGGAAATCACACCATTTCCACCCATCACGAATGCGGTGCCGCTCAGTTACCATCTCAGGTCGCCCGTCGCGGGAGACAATCGTCAGCAATGTTGCCACATACAATCCCGCGTCATATGCACCGAAATTCAATCTCCTCTTCTACGGTGCATCTGGGAGGAACCCATCCATGAGAATTTTGCGCTATGCAGTCGCACTGGCTCTGGCAGCAGGGGCTACCGCATCATATGCGGCGAACCGGCCTGTCGGCTATGTGACGATCTGCTCAGAAGGAAAAACCTGCTCGGTGGCTACCAGCACCAAGGTGGCCTTTGGCCGCGCGGGTCAGTTTTACTACGCCACGCTTAACGGCAACTTTGCCTGTGCCGAGGCGACATTTGGCTCGCGTGTATCGGGAGGGAAAAATGAATGCTCCATTTCCCTGACTGCCAGCACTGCATCAAGCGCAGCCTCATCAACGGCCAGCAGCAAGGCTTCCAGCTCGGTTGCCAGCTCAGTTGCCAATTCAAGCAGCAGCAAATCTTCTGCCGCAGCCAGCAGTTCCGTCGCCAGTTCCAGCAAGGCCTCATCTGCCAGCAGCACTGCGGCAAGTTCGATTTCCAGCTCCAAGGCCTCGAGTTCTGCTGCCACCAGCAGTGTGGCAAGCAGCACCGCGAGTTCCTCCAGCAGCTCGGCAACAACAGCCTGCGCGGCGGGCAGCACTTCGACCAGCTGGCCCAGCTGCAGCGTCGTCAAGACCACATGTACTGCCGGCAGTTGGGGCATCACCACTCCATCCGGCATGCCAGCCGTGCAGTATGAAACCACACACTTTGCCTTCCGCTGGACCGGCAGCACGGTGACGACCGCCCAGGCTCAGGCAGCAGGTGTCCTGCTCGAACAGGTGTGGGACGTGTACATGAATACGGTAGGCTTTACTGAACCGTATTGCGACACGGCCACCAAGTACAAGGTCAACATCGATATCAATTCCACCTACGGCCTCTCAGGTGGCACCACCGGTACGCGCGACATGGGTATGTGGATCGGCCCGGGCGCACTTGCCGACAACTGGGGCCTGGCGCATGAATTCGCCCATGCCTTGCAGGGATCTTCCATGGGTATGCGTGATTCGCCCTATGTCGGTTGGATCTGGGAAAGCCACGCAAACTGGATGGCCCACCAGTTGCCGAAGTACCGCAGCGAGGTGCATTGCTCTGAAATGCTGGTCAACGGCCCGCACCTGTACTTTGGCTCGACGCGTGACCGCTATTGCAACTGGCAGTTCTGGGAATATCTGAAAGACCGCTATTGCTACAAGGCTGTCAATGACATCTGGACCAAGTCGCTCAAGCCGACCGATGCAGGTTATCTGAATGAAGATCCGTTCACTGCATTGGCCCGCAACATGGGCTGGACGGTGGCACAGCTCAATGACTTTTTCGGCGAATGGGCCATGCACAACGTGAACTGGGATTACCAGAACCACGATGGAACCGATGAAGGGATAGTCTATCGAGCGTCGTACGGGTCGTACGACAGCCGCAGCGGAGTGCGTGCCCTGCGCGTAACCCAGCTTGACCCGATGGACAAGAGCCTGCGCCGCTTCAATGTGCCTTCCGCATGGGCACCGCAACGCTGGGGTTACAACCTGGTTCGCCTGTATCCGGATTCTGGCGCCACTTCCGTGAAGGTCACCTTCCGCGGCGTGATCCAGTCTTCGCCCGTGAATACGAGTTTCGGCAGTTACCAGAATCAGCCCACCTCGATTCCAAACGCATCTTCGGGCTGGCGCTGGGGTGTGGTTGCCATCGATTCTTCGGGCAAGGCCCGCTACAGCGCACTGCAAAGTGGCAGTGACGGTGAAGTGAACTTCTGCGTAACAAGTTCCGACAAGTCACTCTGGATGGTCGTCCTCGCCGCCCCGCTGACAATGCAGCAGATCCAGTGGGATCAGATGTACTACTCGGTGTACCGCTACCCGTGGATGGTGCAGTTCCAGAACGCAATGCCTGAAGGCTTCCAGACCGGTGCTGCCACCCCTACAACATCAGGCACGTGGCATTCGAACGGCGGCGGCTGGGTAGCCAGTGGCGCCTCCGTAGCCTCCACCGCCTATGTCGGCCCCTATGCCAAAGTACTTGGTGGAAAGGTAACTGACAGTGCGCGTATCGAGGATCACGCCATCATCCAGAACGGCACGATCAGTGGTACTGCTGTGGTGGGTGGTCTGTCAGTAATCAGCGGTGATACGGTGGTCACTGGCAGCGCGAAGGTAGGCACCGTGTATTACGGGCTCGGCGCATACGAAACCGGTATTACACTGTCGGGCACGGCACAGGTCTATGGTGACCTTGAAGAACGTGGTGTCTCCCTCTCGAAGGGCGTGTTCTACGGCTTTGTCGATTCAACGGTCGCCACGGATACTACTCAGGGCGCCTCGCGTACTGCCCCGGTCACGGAAGTCACCATCTCGGCGCCATACACATGGCGTAACTGACGCACTCCGGATCGGCCAGCCCGAACCGGTTCCCCACCAAAGCCACCTTCGGGTGGCTTTTTTGTTCAGTGCAGCAATCCGTAACACTCACCTTCTCCGCGCCAGCGTCGGATAACCCTCTTTTCTCGCGGGGTTTGATCTCCCATGCGGCAGGAAACCGCCTACCCGACCGTCGATCCGATTTACATAACTACTCATCCCTTTATACATGTGAAGACTTTCATCAAACCCATAAACTTCGATCCCGCATCGTGGTTCGCGTTGTTAGATTATTGACCACGGGCCTGGAGACCGACACAACTTTTGGAGATTTTGATGAATTTCACATTTAAGGCTAGTGCTGCCGCAGTGGCACTGGCATGCAGTTCAATCGCCATGG
>DBTS01000113.1 GCA_002307175.1 Rhodocyclaceae bacterium UBA1310 | reverse complement strand
GAGTTGTGTGTAATCCTATGCCTTTGAGCGTGTCGTTATCGGTAAAGGAATGACTGAGGCCTGCTACAACCTTGCGTTTTTCTTGCGTGAGTTCCTGAAGCAACAACACGGTATCGAAGTTGAGATGGTTGTTGGCTGGATTAATGACGGTGAGTGGGCTGGAGCAGCCTCACATGCTTGGCTCGAGTTTGAAGGAAAAAAGATTGATATCTCACTGAATCGGACGTCTCGGCCTTTAGATCAACCATCTGGTAATCTGGTAATTCTTGATTACATCTTTCGAAATGGATCGGCTACTTACACATACGCACGTGAGTTGTCGGCCGAAGCGGATGCAACTCTGAAGGAGATGGCTCAATTAGACTCTCAGCTCAAGACTGTGATTGATCACAAATGGCGCGAACACGTCAGAATCTCTCATCTTTCACAGGTAGCTGGCGGTGCCAATATTTACTTCAGTGCAGCCCCGCCTGGATGCACGTTTGCAGATCTTTCCGCCGCGATTAGCAAGTAGCCATGCGGGTCATTGATCCGCGCGGACAAACATTTTCTGTGGCGGGACTACCTATCCCGCGCGGGTTACGCCTAAGGCCAACCGGTCCTACGCCTGAAGGGCTGCTTTTCGATATTTCGACCGTCCGCAACGGGTCGGGAGGGTGAGTTCGACAGGCAGAAATGCAGCCGTTCAGTCCTGATCCGGGCCGAGCGGCTGGAAAGGGATGCATTGCAGACGGAACCGGCCTGTCTATCGAATGACCGTTAAGGCCGATTTGCTACCTTGGGTTAACACGGACTACATCGGCTTTATGCCTTCCCTCTCTACGAATTACTGGGCGTTATGTGGGGAAAACAGGGGAACCGTGAAAACCGGGGAAACAGAGCCAAGCCACTGAGACACGATTTCCCCGCTTACCCCTTTCCCCTGATCTGTTTCGTGCGTGAGCAGTTTTTACCAATATGCCATGCCAAAGAGAGGTCGGGGGTACGGGGTATGCCCTAAAGGGCGATATCAAAAAAGAAACCTGTGGCAAACACGCACGGGGGCAAGCGGTTTGCCCCCGTGCGTGTTTATCTCCCTGACGCTGCGTACAGCGAACAGAGTTCCAGCAGGTTTGCGTCAATGTCTGCCTGCTTTGGTACGATGACCGAGAAGGGCGGACGATCATTGTCGGGTTGGACTTCAACGACTAAACGGGCTGCGTCCTCGCTTGTTTGCTCGCGTGGCAGAGAACCCGACCGACCGTGTGTGCCAGAGAACAGCGCAACGCAGCAGGTGAGGTCCACCGGCTATCAAACAATTTGTGCTTGCAAACCGGGAGGAGTCCATATTCGCGAAGCACGGCGTAGAACAGACTCACCGTTCTTCTCGGGTATGCCAGACCCGCAGCACATAGATGGTTGATTGCTGAATCTCGTAGCGCATCTCGTAGCTTCCAACGAGAATCCGGCGAACCTCCCGAGGAGAGAATTCATCCAGTTGTTCTCCAATGCGCGGATTGGGGAACAGGGTGGAAGGGGCGGAAGTGATGGCCTGTACGGTGCGTGCCGCCGCCGTTTTATTGACTGCGGCGAGAAATTCGTACAGCCGTGCCAGGTCTGAGAGCGCCTTGCTCGTCCATTTCAACTCCATCAGCGCGGCACCGGCAATGGCTCATCGGTGCCAAGGCTTTCAGCCCATGCCTGTACGGCCTGGTGGTCGATCACGTGACCACAATCCACATCTGCCAGGGCTTCACGGGTTAGGCGGGTACGTTCCTCCTCCTGTTCAATCCAGGCGGAGAGTGCTTGCTTCATGATCCAACCCCGTGACCGTTCCAGGCGGGCTGCCATTTGATCGACTTTTTCGGCCAGTGGAAGGGGGACGTGTGCAGTCAAAACCTTGGTTTCAATTTGTGCCATGCTGTCTTTCCTTTTGGCGTGTAAGTGGGGTGACGCATCGAAGTGGATGCGGATGATTCAATTCTAATCGTAGTGATTTAAAATGAATCATGCAATGCTTGGCGACCAAGCTATCGGTGATCTACTGCCAACAAAGCGTCAACGGCATAGCTGGTTAATGCGGAGGTAAAGCCGGGCATGGTGAGGGTAATGCATTGATTAGAATCATATTATTGCTAACGGATAACATTGAAAATCCGCGTGTCCTTGGTTCGATTCCGAGACCGGCCACCAAGGAATACCCAGTAAAAAGCCCCATCCACGCGGACGGGGCTTTTTCGTTTTGGCGGGCTGAGTGCCGGGGTATTGCCGCTGGTGTGAAACCACGGGGTCAGGCTGAAGACTGATTCTGTGGGACGTGTCCGACCGCTGGCGAATGCTCAGGTTTTGGCAAAACGGGCGTTCGAGCGGTCACAGTTACCAGTTATCGGGGCCTGGAGGAACGATGCCGTACTGGGAGAGAACACGTCGTGCGTCCTCGGGGCCTCTTGCCACATGAGCATGCATCCCCAGTTCTACCGCAGCCTCGATGTTCCGTATGCCATCATCCAGAAACAGGACATCTGACGGTGAGAGCTCCATTCCTTCAAGCGCGACCAGAAAAGCTTCAGGATCTGGTTTCAAGTATCCGATCTGGTGTGACAGGTAAGTTGCATCGAACTGGCTCTCCAGACCCATCGCCCGGATTTTCTGCCAATGCACAGCACTTGTGTTGCTGAGCGCAGCGACGGAGTAGCTGTCAGGTATTTCATCCAGCAGTTGCAGAGCCCCGGGGAAAAGCCCTGTGGGCCAGTTGCAGAATTCCCGCAAAAAGCAATCTGGGGTTACTGGCAGCCGGAGACCCCCTTGAAGGAGATTCAGCAAGTACCGTGCGGATAATTAAGTTTTTTGAAAACATTTAATGTTGTTGTCTGGTTGTGGTGCTGTGTGGAATGTGTGCTTTGTCGGACTGGCGGTACATGAGCCAGACCAGCGAAGCCGGGGATTGTCGGATGGGCTTTGCACCAAAATACGGCACAAATTTGTGCGACGCACTACGTTGTTGCTAAAAAATCTCAAATGCACCACTTCAGGGGTTTTTTGGTCCGCTTTTAGTACTAAAGTTCAGGCGTGTTTCCTGCTAAGTAAGATTAGGCGTCTTTGTCGGGCGCTGTTTTTCTTATCAGGAGTTTTCAATGAGTCTCTGTTCCATCCGTTTGTTGAGCGCAATCGCCCTCTGTATTGCTTCTTTCGGCGCATCCGCCGCGGATAAACCCGGTGTTGTCATCTACGCGACGGGCGGCACGATCGCTGGCGCTTCGAAGAGCAATACCGATACGACCAATTACACGGCCGGCTCGCTGGGCATTGATGTGCTGATCAAGGCGGTTCCGGAGCTGAACGATGTTGCTACGGTCAGTGGCGAGCAGATTTCGAATGTGTCGAGCTCGAACGTCAGCTCGGCAATCCTCCTGAAGCTCTCGAAAGCAATCAATGCGAAGTTGGCGGCTCCGGATATCCACGGCGCAGTCGTCACGCATGGCACCGATACGCTTGAAGAGTCTGCGCTGTTTCTCGACCTGACAGTCAAAAGTAGCAAGCCGGTTGTCATCGTCGGTGCCATGCGCCCCGCGACCGCAATCAGTGCCGACGGCCCGATGAACCTGCTGGAAGCCGTTGCTTTGGCCGCCAGCAAGGACGCGGAAAATCGCGGCGCGATGGTGCTGCTCAATGATCGTTTCGCATCGGCTTACTATGTGACGAAGACGAACTCGACCGTGGTTGACACTTTCCGTGCGGTTGAACAAGGCTATCTGGGCATGTTCACCGGTACTGTGCCGCACTTCTATTACGAGGCAGCAAAGCCCGTTGGCAAGCCGTTCTTCGATGTTTCCAAGACCGAGTCCCTGCCACGCGTCGATGTTATCTATACGTATGAAGATCAGGATATCGCCTTGATCGATGCAGCCATTGCGGCGGGCGCCAAGGGGATTGTGATTGCCGGTTCGGGTAATGGCGCAATGACGGCTGCGGTTAAGGCCAAGGTGGCGGAATTATCCAAGAAGGGCTTCCCGGTCGTGGTGTCCACGCGCACAGGTAGCGGATTTGTCAGCAAGAAAGAAGCGGGTATCGGTTCCGGTTTCATGAACCCGCAGAAAGCACGCATCCTGTTGATGCTGGCGATCAACGATGGTGCCAGCGACGAGAAGATCCGCAGCTACTTCGGAACCTTCTGATTGAGCCTGGATTCAGCCCAAATTCATTGGGAGTCCTGAGCGTGTGATTTCTATCGCCAAGGACATGAAGAAAGACAAAAGGGCCGCAAAGAGATCGCCGAAAGGTTTTCTTTGCGGCCCTTCTCTTTTCCTTTATGTCCCCTGCGGTATGCCTTGTGTCGCCGTGCTGCGCGTGCCGTGGTGCTTAAGGCCGCACCGGAGGTGTGCAGCTGGAAGGTGTAGTTGTAGACCGCTAGCAGGAGGCAAGGTGTGTAGGCTTTGCAGCTGTTGGTAGGTTTGAATTCGTCCGCATCGATCTTGCCATTGACATTGCTGTCGGTGAACCAGTACGGGTAGCCCTCGGGCGCGAAGGCAATCGAAGCGCCGCCGACAGTGCGTGCGTATTGCGGTGCGGCGTAGGTGCAGGAGCTGGGCCTACTGTTTTTGGTGGACTGATCTTCGTGTGTCAGGGCGCATTAACGGGTACATCAAAACCCGCATGGCTGTGACCATGCGGGGGCAGGATTTTCTGCGGGCCTGATATGGGCTCAAAACTCCTGCAAAAGGTGGTTTAGCCGGCAACCAGCGTCGGCAGCCACAGGCACAGGGGAGGCCAGTAGGTCACCAGCATCAGCACGATGAACAGGGCGATGAAGAACGGCATCATCGATTTGAGTACCTCTTCGATCTTCAGTCCGCTCACTGCTGCCGAGACGAACAGCACCGAACCCACGGGCGGGGTGATCAGGCCGATGCCGAGGTTCGTCATCATGATGATGCCGAAGTGCACCGGGTTCACACCGAGCTTCATGACTACGGGCAGCAGGATCGGTGTCATGATCAGGATCAGCGGGGCCATGTCCATCAGGCAACCCAGCACCAGCAGCAGCACGTTGATGATCATGAGGATCACGTACTTGTTGCTCGACATTGCCAGCAGGCCGTTGCTGATTTCCTGCGGCAGCTCGACCATGGCCATTACGGAACCAAAGGCGGCAGCGAAGGCGATGAGTACCATCACCATGGTGACGGTCTTGATCGTGCGATGGATCAGCTTCGGGAAATCGCGGAACTTGTATTCGCGATACACGAAGAAGGTTACGAACAAGGCCCAGACCGTGGCAATGGCACCCGACTCGGTCGGCGTGAAGAAGCCCGAGAGAATCCCGCCGGAGATGATCACGATGGTGATCAGCCCCCAGATGGCGTCCAGGGCCACCTTCGTGGCCTGCTTCAGCGGCAGAACGTCTTCCTTCGGGTAGTTGTTCTTGCGTGCAGCCAGCAGGGCCAGCACGATCAGCACCCCGGCGAGAGCGAAGGTTGGCACGATCCCGGCCAGGAACATCGAGGGGATGGTCACTGCCGGCGTGGCCGCCACAATCGCGAACAGTACCGAGTTATGCGACGGGGGCACGAGGATGGCCTGCACCGAGGAACTGGCCGTCAGCGCTGCGGCGAACGAGCGCGGATAACCCTTGCGTTCCATTTCCGGGATCATCACCGAGCCAATCGAGGCGGTATCTGCCACGGAAGAGCCGGAGATGGCGCCGAACAGGGTGGAAGCGAGGATGTTGACCAGCGACAGCCCGCCGCGTAACCAGCCTACGAACAGGCCCGCGAAGTTGACCAGGCGCCGTGCCATGCCGCCTTCGGCCATGATGGCCCCGGCAAACACGAAGAACGGGATGGTCAGCAGGTTGACGTTGTCGGTGCTGTGGAAGATCGTGATGATCAGCGAGTTGAGCTGACCTGTCACCATGTCCATGCCGCCCATGCTGCCCCATGCCACGATGGTGACGATGACGGAGGTGAGCCCCAGGGAGTACGCCACCGGCATGCCGATGGCCATCAGGCCGATAAAGGAGATGAGAAAAACGATCATTGTCATTTTGCGGTTCTCCTTTTAGTGGCCTGCTGACGGTGAGCCGAAGCGCACCAGCTCGCGGTGGTTCTGCGGGCCGGCGATCAGGCTTTCGATCACGAACAGCGCCGTCAGGAAGGAGCCTATGACAACGGGGATATGTACCATGCCCGAAGTCAGGAAGGGCAGCGAGGCGATCACATCGGTCCATGCGTCGCTGCAGCCCCTGATGCCCCAGACGATGATGAAAATGCAGGTGATCAGCATGAACACATCGACGATTTTGCGCAGAACCTTGCGTGCATTTTCGCTGATGTGGTCGGTGAGCATCGAGATGGCGATGTGACCACCGGCGCGATACGCAGCTGCCGCCCCGATGAAGGAGAAGCTGATCATGCAGACGTTCGACAGCGGCTCTGGCCAGCTGGTCGAGCCCACCGGCAGGAAGCCCAGCCACTCCGGGAAGCCCGGACGGAAGCGCGCATAGATCGCGAACAGATAGACGAATACCATGAATAGCAGACAAGCGCCGGCGATCCAGATACACAGGCGATAGACCCAGTCCATCGCACGAACGTAGAGATCACTCATGAGAGAAGTCCTGAAATGAAGCGGGCTCCGTTGCCGGAGCCCAGGGGGTGAGCAGCGATTACTTGGTATCGGCAATGCGTTTCAGCAGATCGCCAAACTGTGCGCCATACTTTTCACGCACAGCAGTGGTGGCA
Source organism: Rhodocyclaceae bacterium UBA1310 (assembly GCA_002307175.1). Taxonomy (GTDB): domain Bacteria; phylum Pseudomonadota; class Gammaproteobacteria; order Burkholderiales; family Rhodocyclaceae; genus Uliginosibacterium. Next base: position 11,757 of record DBTS01000113.1, on the reverse strand, counting down.
CCGACAAAGCCTTTTTTGTCGACTTCGATGAACTGTACGCCCTGGCTTTGCAGGCGCTTGATGGATTTGGTGGTGTAATCGGCCCACAGCTTGCGTTCGTCGGCCTGGGCTTCCTTGGAGAGCTTCAGGATCAGTGCCTGATCCTCCTTGGAAAGCTTGGCCCACTTGATTTTCGAGAACGCGAACATTTCCGGCACCATCATGTGCTCGGTCTTGTCATAGAATTTCGTGCCGGCCACGACATAGTTTTCCGAATCGAAGGTCGGTTCGTTGTTCTCGGCGGCATCGATCACGCCTGTCTGCAGGCTGGCGAACACGTCACCGACGGACAGTACGACCGGGTTGGCGCCCATGGCCTTGAAGGCATCCAGGCCGATCGGGTTGTTCTGCAGGCGGATCTTCACGCCCTTGAATTCGGCTACGTTGTGGATCGCCTTCTTGGTAATCAGGCTGCGTGAGCCGGCATCCATCCAGCCCAGATGTACGACACCGAGGTTGGAGTTGGTGATCTTGCCGGAGAGTTCCGTACCGATCGGGCCATCCAGTACGTGCTGCAGGTGGGTCGGATCACGGAAGGTGAAGGGGATGTTGAACACCCCCACTTCAGGCAGGATGCCACCCACTGGGGACATCGACACGCGGACGATGTCGATGGCACCGGCGCGGGTCTTTTCAAGCTCGGCGTTTTCATCACCGAGCTGGCCGTTCGGGAACATCTTGATTGTCAGGCGGCCCTGGGTGGCAGCTTCCAGTTTCTTGCCCATGTTGATGATTGCCGCAGTCGTCGGATAATCAGCAGGATGTACATCTCCGGCGATGAATGTCGTCGCCGGATAGGCTGATGCGCTTGCGAACAATGTGCCCACAACGAGGGCACTCAGTACGGATTTGCGAATCTTCATAGATGACTCCTTTATCAATTGACGAGGAGTGCACAAGCAATGCGTCGGGATGCAGCGCCTGCCATTCCCCGGACTTATTAATTGCTGAGTATGTTTTACTTGTTCTTTGTCTGGCAGGTTTATGCGCGCAGGCTTGATACATGATCACAAAAGCCTAAGTCTTTAGTCGTAATGGGGTTTCCCTGACTGTTCAATGCGTGAATAGAGGTCTCCATTTTTGACTGATTACCCTATTTGCATATTCTGATTTGCGGCTACAGCCTGGAGGCCGAGAGGCAAGGGGAATCAATCAGGGGGGCGATTGAGCGAGTGCACGGGGGGCTTTTCTGTTGCCAGTGCTGCGTGTCACTGGCTTGAGTTCGAAACCCGGATTTCGTGCGTAAGGAAGTGGCGTTACGCGGAAAACACGGGGGTGATTGCTTCTTTTCTGCTGCGCGCTGGTGCAAGCCTATTCGGCGTCGGGACTCCATGGAGCCTTAACGGGCACGAGGCGTTCAGGCTTCAGGTTGGTGCCGGCCGCCTCTATCTTACGCACGATGAACATCCCTTGGCTTGCTTGAAGGGCGTCTTCGAGCGTACACCTGGCTCCGCGGGTATGCCCCCTTGTTGCGCGCGATCTGCATCACAAAGAGGCGTATGCCGGATACTCCTGCGCGTGCCAAGCGTGCCGAAAATCGTAATTGATTGATTTTAATCAATACGATGCCTGTGCGTTTGTGTCTGGCATGCGCATTGCTTTCTCTTCTGTGTGGAGTAGAAGCTGGCAATTGCGGTGAAGGCAATACATTGCAATGGGTCATTGCTCCGGCGACTACCGGCTGGCCGGTCGTCGTGTGCTCGCAAGAGCGCTTGTGTTCGTTACGGAACACAACGGGGGATGGCCTTGATGTGCCGCTAGAGCCACACAAGACATCTGTAAAACCCCCAGCGTGTTCCGGTTCCCTGCAAGGTTTGACTTGCAAAACTTCTTAACGGAGAACCGACATGTTACGCAGCATCAAGAATAGCCTGAAGTACGCTCTGGGGGTCTTTGCGCTTGCCTGTCTCGCGGGTCCCGTGGCCGCGCAAGAAAAGATCACCTTTTTGACCTCCTGGTACGCACAAGGTGAGCACGGTGGCTTCTACCAGGCCGTTGCCAAGGGGATTTACAAGAAATATGGCCTCGACGTCACCGTCAAGATGGGTGGGCCACAGGTCAATGGCATGCAGCTGCTGACGGCCGGGCAGGCTGACTTTATCATGGGCTATGATCTGCAGGTCCTCAGCGCGGTTGAAAAAGGCATTCCGGTAACAACCGTCGCAGCCTCTTTCCAGAAAGACCTGCAGGGCATCATGACGCATGGCGATGTTAAAAGCCTTGCCGACCTGAAGGGTAAGACGATTCTTGCGGCCAGCACTGCGCACGTCACCTGGTTACCCTGGGTTAAGGCCAAGTATGGCTATACCGATGCGCAGGTGCGTCCCTACACCTTCAACCTGCAGCCCTTCTTTGCTGACATGACCGCCGTGCAGCAAGCCTATCCTTCTTCCGAGCCCTTCCAGGCGATGAAGAACGGCGTCAAGGTCAACTTTTTCCTGTTTGCTGACGAAGGCTACCCGCCCTATGGCACGACCATTGTGACGATGCAGAAGACGGTCGCCGAGAAGCCCGATTTGGTCGCCCGCTTTGTCAAAGCCTCGATAGAAGGTTGGAAGAGCTATCTGGCCGATCCCGCTGCGGGCAACGAGCTCATCAAAAAGGATAATCCCAAGATGGACGATGAGCAGATTGCATTCAGCATCAAGCGCATGAAGGAACTGCACGTTTTCGACGGTGGGGATGCAGCCAGGCTTGGTGCCGGTGTCATGACAGATGCGCGTTGGGAACAGACCTACAAATTCATGGCGGCGGCGGGGTTGCTCAAGCCTGAAACTGAGTGGAAAAAGGCTTATACGACGCAGTTTGTCAAAGACCTGAAGATCATGCCCTGAAGCTTGCGCACAAGGCGAGGACTCATCATGGTTCAATACATTGCGCCGCAGCGTAGCCTAACGCCTGTTCTGGATATCAGTCCGTGGCGTGACGGCAGCGACAAGGTGGGCGTGGCGCACCGCTTCGATCGTATTTGCCGCGAAATCGGCTTCTTCTATCTTGTCGGTCATGGCGTGCCGCAGGTGCAGATGGATAGGGCCTTGCAGGAGGCGCGGCGCTTCTTTGATATGCCTGATGCGTACAAGCGCAGTTTGGGCGTCAATGCAGCGCGGCGTGGCTATGAGCCGCTGGGCGCACAGGCGCTTGACGTCGAATCGCCACCGGACATCAAGGAGTCCTTACTGATGGGCGCGCCGATGGCAGATGATCATCCGCTGGTGCGTGCTCGTTTGCCCAATTACGGCGGCAATGTATGGCCCGATGAGTTGAGTCTGCCGGGCTTCCGCTCGGGATGCGAAGCCTACCGGCGGGCCGTGTCTGATCTGTCCGAAACCCTGATGGCGATATTTGCGGTGGCGGCGGGCATGGATGAGCGGTACTTCGCGGATCTGCTGATTGATCCGATGGCAAGCCTGCGCTTCCTGCACTATCCGCCGCAGCCCGCCAGGGCGCGCGACAACCAGATCGGCTGTGGTGCGCATACCGACTGGGGCACCTTCACCATCTTGCTGCAGGATGATACAGGGGGGCTGGAGGTGCAGGCGGCTAGCGGCGAGTGGCTGCTCGCAGAACCGATGCATGGTGCCTTTGTTGTCAACCTTGGCGACATGATGCCGGTATGGACAAATGGTGCCTATCACTCCAATGCGCACCGGGTACTCAACCGGTCGCCGGACGGGCATCGCTATTCGGTGCCTTTCTTCCAGGATCTCAACTACTACGCGCGTATCGAATGTCTGCCGAAGTTTCGGCCACAGGATGGCTGCCCTGTCATACCGGCGCGTACGGCGGGTGAGCATTTCGAGCTGATGTATCGCAAGACGCGCGAAGCCGTCGTGGCCTAGCGACTTGCAAAGACGGCGCGCAGGCTCGGCGCCGTTGCGGCGAGGGCGACCATCTTGGCACGCCGGCTGCACAGTCCGTAGAAGCGGACGTTGTTTGGGAGTAGATCATGCTGGTGACACAGCAAGCAGTTCTGCGGCGATTTTGGTACGCCATAATGCCAATGGCGAAAATTGGTGAAGGTCCACAGCCTTTCACCCTGCTTGGCGAGCCGATCGTCATTTGGCGGAAAAGCGATGGCAGCCCTGCTGCCATACATGACCGCTGTTGCCATCGCACAGCCAGGCTCTCCAAAGGTTTTGTTGAAGGCGACAACATTGCCTGTGGCTATCACGGCTGGCAGTACGATTGTACAGGCGCCTGTGTCAAGATTCCGCAAAGTCCTGACAGAGAGATTCCGGTGGGTGCGCGCGTGCAGGCCTATCACTGCCAGGAGAAATACGGCTATGTGTGGGTTGCGCTGGAGGATCCTATCAAGCCGATTTTCGACATCCCCGAGCACGGCAACGAGGCTTACCGCTGCATCCAACAGTTCGATGTGCGATGGCGGACGGGCCCGCTACGCCTGATGGAAAACTCATTCGACGCGGCGCATTTCGCCTTCGTGCATAGGGGTACCTTCGGCCAGTTCAAGGCGCAGAAGCCGGAATTCTTTGAGTTGCGCGAAACCGACTATGGCTTCGAGGCAGAGACGCATCTGGTGATCAACAATCCGCCAGCCTCGCATCGTATCACTGGTACTTCCGAGTCGACCACGCAACGCCATTTTCGCAATCAATGGCATTTGCCCTTCAACCGCAAGCTGGGCCTGGAGTATCCGAATGGCCTGCAGCACAACATCATCACCTGTGCAACACCGATCGATGATGAGCACATCCAGATCCTGCAATGGCTCTATCGCAACGATAGTGAAGCGGATTGTTCCGCTGAGGAGCTCAACGAGTGGGATTTGCGCGTGATCGCCGAAGACAAGGAGATTCTCGAAACTGTCGATGCCGATGCGCCCGTTGATGTGACGCGCCGCGTTGAACAGAACATGGCGGTGGATCAGCCGGGGCTGATCATGCGGCGGCGTTTGTTGGCGCTCTTGCGTGAGCACGGTGAGAGCGAGGGGCATCGCGTCATTCCGATTCAATCCGGCTCGCGTGTTGCCTGAGCAGGCTGACGAGTCAAAAACATTCCGCTTGGCAGGTCATGCGGCAGACCGGCGAAGGCGACCATTCTGGCACGCCGGCTGGCGAAGTAGAACAAGGAGTTCCCAACATGCTAGTGACACAACAACCCATATTGCGTCGTTTTTGGTACGCATTGATGCCCATGTCGTATCTTGAAGAAGGTCCAAAACCCTTTACATTGCTCGGCGAGAAATTGGTGTTGTGGAAGCAGGAAGATGGCACTCCGGCGGCGCTGCAGGACCGCTGTTGCCATCGTACGGCGCAGTTGTCGAGAGGCTTCGTCGAAGATGGAAATATCGTCTGTGGTTATCACGGCTGGCAGTACGACTGCTCCGGTGCCTGCGTGAAGATTCCGCAAAGCCCGGGGGCGGCGACGCCTCCAGGCGCGAAGGTCAAAGCCTTTCATTGCAAGGAGCAATATGGCTATGTCTGGGTCGCCTTGGAAGAGCCGCTGCGGGACATTCCCCATTTCCCCGAAGAAGGTGTGCCCGGCTACCGGCGCATCTTCCAGTTCTACCAGCATTGGAAGACCAGCCCGGTGCGGGTGATGGAGAACAGTTTCGACAATTCGCACTTCTCTTTCGTGCACAAGGCCAATTTCGGCATTCTGGAGCAGCCGGCGCCCGCGCCTTACGAATTCCGCGAAACTGATTATGGTTTTGAGGCTGAGACCACGGTGCCGATTCGCAATCCGGAGGCAAGTTTCCGTGTCACCGGGACTACCGAGCCGATCACCCATCGCCACCTGATCAACCGTTACTACCTGCCGTTCTGCCGGCGCTTTGGCTGTTCCTATCCGGCCAGTGGTGTCGACCACATCATCTACAATTGCGCCACTCCTGTTGATGACGAAAACATAATGCTTGTGCAGTGGCTCTACCGTAATGACAGCGAAGAGGCATGCAGTACGCAGGAGCTGATCAAATGGGATGAGGCCATCACCGCAGAAGATCGCGATATTCTGGAGGCAACTGATCCGGACGCCTGCATCGATACACGTCGCCGCGCTGAATTCCACATGCCTTCGGACAAGCCGGGTTTGATGATCCGCAAGCTGTTGATGGATCTGCTGACCGCCCACGGCGAAGCCGAAGTGTTCCGTCGCTGATAGGAGGTGGGTATGTTAATGAAATGTCAGGAAATCGACTCCGTAGTGAGCACGGTCAGCCCAGACTCGGATACGGTGCTGTTTGCCAATCGTGTCGACAAGACCTATCCCAATGGGACGCACGCACTGGACGATGTGCGGCTGCGCATCCAGCGTGGTGAATTCGTCTCCCTGCTTGGGCCATCGGGCTGTGGCAAGAGCACCTTGCTGCGCATGTTCGCCGGGCTGGAGATGCCAAGCGCCGGCCACCTGCGCTGGTGGAACGAACCGCGCATGCCCGACTATCGGCAGGGGCGCAGCATGGCCATGGTGTTCCAGGAAGCGACGCTGATGCCCTGGGCCGATGTGGCCAGTAATGTGCGTCTGCCGCTCGATCTGTGCAAGGCCGGCGTGGAGGAGCGTGAAGCACGTGTTGCGCAAGCGCTCGAACTGGTGGGTTTGTCCAAGTCCCACAAGTCCTATCCGCGTGAGCTCTCCGGGGGTATGCAGATGCGCGTGTCGATTGCGCGTGCGCTGGCGATGCAGCCCAATCTCCTGCTGATGGACGAGCCCTTCGGTGCCCTCGATGAATTCACGCGCAACAAGCTCGATGCCGACTTGCGGGCGCTGTGGGCCAATCGCGATCTGACTGTGGTCTTCGTCACCCACAGCATCTACGAGGCAGTGTTCCTGTCGAGCAAGGTGGTGGTCATGGGCGCAAGCCCCGGGCGGGTGATCGGTGAGGTGGATATCGAAGGGCCTGCTGTGCGCGATGAGAACTTCCGTGTCTCGCCGGAATTCCTGCATTACTGCCAGGTGCTGTCGGATCTGCTGACACGCGCCAATGTGGAACACGATTGAGGGGGGCGATGATGAGAAAAGAACTGCTCAAGGATCCGCGCGTGGTGCGCATCGTCGCCCCCTTTCTGGTGGGCATCGTGCTGGTGGGCAGCTGGCAAATTGTTTGCGTTGCTTTCAAGGTGCCGGTTTATCTGGTGCCGACACCGCTCAACATCTTGCAGACCCTGATTGCCAATTTCGGATCGTTGTTTGCCGCCTTGCTGGTGACGCTGAAGATCACCCTGCTGGCTTTTCTGTGTGCGGTCGTACTGGGGGTGGCGATGGCCTTTCTCCTGGTGCAAGGGCGCATTATCGAGGTCAGTCTGTTTCCCTATGCCATCCTCCTGCAAGTCACGCCGGTGGTGGCGATTGCACCGCTGATCATCATCTGGGTCAAATCGCCGACGCCCGCCCTGGTGGTTTGCGCGACCCTGGTGGCTTTGTTCCCGATCATCTCCAACACTGTGCTGGGTCTGCGCAGCGTCAATCCTGGCCTGCTCAACCTGTTCAAGCTCAACCGCGCCACGCGCTGGCAAACTCTCGTGCGCCTGCGTATCCCCAGTGCATTGCCGTACTTCTTCGGCGGACTGCGCATCTCTTGCGGGCTGGCGCTGATCGGTGCGGTCGTCGCTGAATTCGTTGCCGGTACCGGCGGCTCGGGCGCGGGTTTGGCCTATCAGATCCTGCAAGCAGGCTTCCAGCTCAATATCCCGCTGATGTTCGCCGCCCTCTTGCTGATCGCTACCACCGGTGTGGCCTTGTTCAGTTGCATGGCTTGGTTGACACACCTGAGTCTGCGGCATTGGCATGAGAGCGAGATGGGCTGAGCATGTGCCTATTCCCGATCCAGGATTCCGTCCGCCCCAGCCTGTTCCCTTCCCATCGGGGGGAGTGCCAGGCGGGCGGGGGCAGGGAAATGCTGCGTGCTCTACAGTGCCTGTTGGCTGAAGCGGTCCTAACAAAAAACTGAAGACTCCCACATGATATCTCTCCTTATTCAGAATGCCAATGCCATTCTCACCGGCCTTGCCGGTGATTCCGCGCGTCACCCCGGCCCCGACATCCGCGTTGTCGATGGTCGCATTGCCGCTATCGGGCGACTTCCGGCGCAAGCCGGAGAGCGCGTGCTCGACGCAAGTGATTGCGTCATCTATCCGGCCTGGGTCAACACCCACCACCATCTATTCCAGGCGTTGCTCAAGGGTGAGCCGCAGGGCATCAATGCCACGCTGACACCCTGGTTGGCGGCCACACCGTATCGCTTCCGAGCCGGTTTCGATGCCGATAGTTTTCGCCTTGCGGCGCGTATCGGTCTGATTGAACTCGCGCTCTCCGGCTGTGCGACAGTGGCCGATCACAATTATCTGTATTATCCAGGACAGGACTACGACAGTTCGGCCATCCTGTTTGAAGAAGCAGAGAGGCTTGGTCTGCGCTTCGTGCTTTGCCGTGGCGGTGCGACGCTCACACGGAAGCTCGAAGCCGAGCTTCCGCAAGCCCTGCGCCCGGAATCGATGAGTGCCTACATGGCTGACATGGAGCGCCTGGTCAAGCAGTTCCATGATCCCGCGCCCGACGCCATGCGCCGTGTGGTCATGGCACCGACCACGCCGCCGTATTCGATGCAGCCAGCGGAGTTACGCGAGGCGGCCGCACTGGCGCGCAAGCTGGGCCTGCGCCTGCACTCGCATCTGTCCGAAACGGTGGGCTATCAAGACAGTACCCTGGGCACGCATGGACTCAGCCCGGTGCGCTTCTGCGAAACGGTAGACTGGCTTGGCGATGATGTATGGTTTGCGCATCTGGTCAAGCTTGATGCAGACGAGATTGCCCTGTTGGGTCAGACGCGTACTGGCATTGCCCATTGCCCACAAAGCAATGGACGCCTCGGCAGCGGCATCGCACCGGTGCGTGCGCTGGAGGCGGCAGGTGTGCCGATCTCGATTGGCGTGGATGGTGCAGCCTCCAATGAGGCGGCCGACATGATCTCCGAAACCCACGCGGCCTGGCTGATGCAACGTGCCAAGGGCGGGGAGGCGGCGCTGGCCCGGTATCACGGTGGTGCTGGCGAGCAGGGCGCCGACTGGGCGAGTGTCGAAGATGTTGTGCGCTGGGGTACGGCAGGTGGTGCCGCAGTGCTGGGTTTGCCTGCCATCGGCAGCCTGCAGCCCGGCCAGGCGGCGGACATCGTTATCTACGATCTGAGTCACAATCCGCGCTATTTTGGTCTGCACGATCCAGCCATAGGGCCGGTCGCCTGTGGTGGGAGTGCGCATGTACGAAGTCTTCTGGTGGGTGGGCGCGAAATCGTACGTGATGCCACCATACCCGATATGGATATGGCAGAGCTTGCCGCTGACGCACGCGCGGCAATCAGGGCCTTGATTGCCCGTGCGGAGGCTGCATGATACAAGAGATGGATACACTGAAGATCCGCAGCATCCGTATCGAGGCCGAGGACATCCGCAGCTTCGAACTGGTCAGCACCGACGGATCGTGCTTGCCGGCCTGGTCGCCGGGCGCGCATGTGACGGTCAGTCTGGCCGGAGGTTTGTTGCGCGCCTACTCGCTGTGTAACCATGTTCGCGAGCACGACTGCTACCGCATTGCCGTCAAGTTGGAGCCGCAGTCACGCGGTGGTTCGCGCGCCATGCATTGCCTGCAGGTGGGTGATCTGCTGCGGGTCAGCGCACCGCGCAATCTGTTCGAACTCGATGCCGGCGCGCAGCGCCATGTGCTGATTGCCGGGGGTATCGGTATCACTCCCTTGTACGCCATGTTCAATGCCCTGCGTGACGGGCCTGTGTATGAGCTGCATTATTTCGTGCGCAGCGCTGCGCACGCTGCCTTTATGGATCAGATAGGCCTAGAGGCGCAGTTCTATAGCGGTTTCGGACCTGCGCAGATCGCGCAGGCGCTTGCAGACATCGTTGGTCGGCATGCGGGTGACCCGCGTACCACTTTTTATACCTGTGGTCCGGCATCTTTCATGGCTGCCGTCGAAGCGGCGCTCTGCGCTGCCGGTGTGCCTGCCGAACAGCTACGCAGCGAACGCTTCTCCGCGGAGCCCGCTGTTCCAGGCCCTGCCTCTGGTGGCTTCCACATTGTGTTTGCGCGCAGTGGCATCGAAGCGGATGTTCCCGCCGGTATCCTCATCATCCAGGTCGCCCGCGAGTGCGGCGTCGATATTCCGACCAGCTGTGAGCAGGGCGTTTGTGGCGCCTGTCTGAGTAACGTTATCGAAGGCTGCCCGGAGCATCTGGATGCTTATCTGAATGATGCCGAACGGGCTGCTGGCAAGCTTATGCTGCCTTGCGTGTCGAGTTGCCAGGGGCCGTTGTTGGTACTCGACCGCTAGCGTGGGGGCTCAGGGTGCCCGCATGCTTTACGCAATAGAGGCGGATAGTGGGATGTCAGTGATGATGTTGAGCGGGAAGGTCAGCCCCCGCATGGTTTCATCATGCGGGGGCTGACTACGCAGCGTTTAGAGTGCCTTGACGCGAATCGAGGCTTCTTCCTTCTCGATCCAGAGCTTGAGGGTTTCGACGTGGTCGGTTTCTTCGCGAACGAATTCTTTGGCGACTGACTGTATCTGCTTGTCCGTCGTGGTGTTGGCCACTGTGTAGTAGAACTCGAAGCCACGCCGCTCACCCTGCAAGGCCAGCTTCAGCGCATCGAGACGCGTCATGTCGTGATCGCCAGCCCATGACTGGGCGATTTCCGGGGAGGAGTTATCGGGCCAGGCTGAACTGGCTGGCAGTTCGAGCTTTGCGTCGTAGCGCTGGCATTTGGCCTTGGCCTCTGCAAGGTGCTTGCGCGAATATTCGCCGAGCTGCCTGAAGAGGCTGGCGATATCTGTGTCACCAAGCGCTTCCATGTCAGCACTTAGCTCTTCATAGTGAATGGCAGAATCCTCCTCCACCTTCACGGCATAGCTGAGGAACTTGTCCAACGTCGTCATTTCCTCGCGCCCTGTATAAATTGCAGCGGCGATGGAAAGTGCCGGGCCCTTGAGCGGTAATGTCGTATCTCCTTCAAACGAGACAAGAATGTCTTCGTTACGTACAAAACACTGACAAGCCAGGCGATGGCGCGGGGGCAGGTCGTTGACGACCATGTCTTTCAGTTCCTCCTTTGTGACCTTCCCTAGCTGCAGCAACACTTCCCGTTCCTTGTCAGTCAGTGTCACGCCATCACGCGTGTTCTGGGTGAAATTCTTGACCTCAACCAGGCAGGAGCCACATTCGCCGTCCTGGCAGTCGCAGGGGAGGGGGATTTTGTGCGATCTGGCCAGGGAAAGCAGCGTTACACGGCTGCCGGCAACGGCATACACGGTGAGATCTCGCGGCATGAGCGGCGATGAAAAGGTGACGTTAGCCATTTATTGCTCCGGAATTATGGGGATGGAATCCCTATAAGGCAGGAAGCGTGCCAAAGCCTTGATTACGGTTGATTTTCTATTGTCTTGCTTCGCAGGTAAGGGGCTGCAGGAACTATTCCGGGTTCCGAGGCTGTTGCGGATAAATGTCGGTATTTCGCCCAGTGGGTGGCGGGCATGGCAAGCACAACTCGTGGTGGATGGCGAGCAGCAATTGCATGCTGACGCGGCCACCACGGCTTGTGAGTGCGGCCGTTATGCTCAGAGGCTGTTCATGATCTTACTGCGAGGGTGTGATCGGGCTTCATGCGCTGCTCGAAATCCTCATTTATTCAAATAAACTCCGGTTTCTGCGCTGCTCTTCAGCCCGCTGACGCCCTCTCGCTACAGATCGTGAACAG
>DBTS01000023.1:14437-37701 GCA_002307175.1 Rhodocyclaceae bacterium UBA1310 | reverse complement strand
TCCAAGCGACCGGAGCCAGCTCTCCAGGCCACTCAGCGACTCAGATTGCGGGTCAACCTCAGCCACCTCAAAACAAGATTTTCGGAACTTCAGGCGAACGGAAAGAGCTATGCAGGCTACAACTTCGCCCGCGTGCCACAGGTCACCTCCCTGCTCGGAGCCGACTATAAATTTCCGCTCGGCGAAGGATCTCTGACGCTTGGCACAGACTGGAGTTACACAAGCAAGGTTAACTTCAACGTCACTGACAATTCCGACCCTTACGCACTCCAGGACAAATACTGGTTAGGGAATTTCCATGCTGAATATGCGCTGCGCCATGAAAGCGTGATCATCGGCGCCTACGTCAATAACGTGACAGACAAACGCTACAAGACCCAGGCAATGCTCTATCAGGGCGCCCTGTCAGACGGTAGTGGTGGCCATTACCCTACTGCCTATGGAGACCCGCGCACATTCGGCGCCAGCATCACCTTCAAATACTGATCCCTATTTCAAAAAACAGGAGAAAACATGGCTACCGTATTTCCGGAAAAAACCATTGAGCAAAGTACAGACGGTGCGTTTGTGCGCCAATCCAACTACTTTCGCGCGCGTTTCGGCGATCAGCCCGGACAGCTTCCTGTCATTGCCGGACGCTATCGGCTGCTGGTGTCAACCGGCTGCGGCTGGTCGCGCCGACAACTGATTGTGCGCCGCCTGCTTGGTCTGGAAGAGGTCATTTCAGTAGGCTACGTCGGGCGACGTGGCGACGACGGGTGGGAATTCAATGAACAGCCTGACGGCGTCGATGCGGTCTTCAAGATCGCCCGCCTCAACGAACTTTACCGCCGCACAGTGCCCGACTACAAAGGCCGTGGAACGGTGCCAACAGTCGCTGATGTAAGCACCGGCCTGGTCGTCACCAACGATTATCACACCCTTAGCATCGATCTCGAAACCGCCTGGAAGGCACATCACCGGCCCGGAGCACCAGATCTGTACCCTGCTGATTTGTGCCCGGCAATTGACCTCCTCAATCAGCAGCTGTTCGACGACGTCAACAATGGCCCCTACAAGGTTCTGTTTGCCCAATCGCTGGATGCGGCACGAGTAGCCAAGGAAGTGTTTGAGGCGCGGCTGTCTGATCTGGACTTCCGGCTCGCCACGCGCCGCTACCTCTTCGGCGACCGACTGACCGACTCAGACATCCGCCTCTTTGTCACACTGGCCTCCTTTGACACGAACTATCGCCCGCGTTTCCCCGAGGAACTGGGCTCTGCCAGGTACATCCGCGACTTCCCAAATCTCTGGGCCTACGCACGCGACCTGTTCGCCACGCCTGGATTTGTCGATGAGCGCGAAAAAATCAGCCTGGGCCTTATCCCTGACGCGGAAGGCAATTACCGCCGCGGATTTGCCGAAGGAATTGAGGTCACAGGTAATCCACTGACACCCTGGCTGGAACCACATCGGCGCGAAGGGCTTGGTGGCACGCCGATAACCTCGGGCCCTGGCGGCGCCGGAACTGTCAATCTTTGGCGCTGGGGCTCTCTCCTCGCCGCGTAATGACTATCGCATTACCTTTAACGCGCGATGTTCTGCATCTCTGAGAGCATCGCGCTCTTTCCTGGACTTGAATCATGAAATATCGCGCAACACTTGACCAGATCCGTTCCTTCGACCCTCCGGCGGCATTGAACACCTCTTCCTCTGGAAATCAACGCCCGCTCAATCTCGCACTCAACGAAAACAGCTTTGGCTGTTCCCCGCATGTCATCGCGGCAGTCACACAGGCTGTCCCGGATCTGTTTCGCTATCCGCCCACTTTCTGTGGGCCATTGCGCCAGCGCCTGGCACAGATCCACAGCATAGAGGCCGATCAATTGCTGTTTGGAAACGGCATCTTTGAAATCCTCTCTTTGATTTCGCAGGTATTCATCGCCGAAGGTGACGAAGTTGTCATCCCCAGCCCCTCGTTTGGCTGGTATGGAATCTCGGCCAAAGCCCTTGGAGCGAAGGTAATTGAGGTACCACTTCACGATCACGCGATTAACCTGGATGCAGTAGCAAGCGCCATCACACCGCAGACGACTCTGGTGTGGCTATGCAACCCTCACAATCCCATGGGCAGCATCGTACGCAGTAGCGCCCTTGACCGCTTTCTTGAGAGGGTTCCGGATAGTGTTGCGGTCGTTCTTGATGAAGCCTACGCTGAGTTTGCTGACGATCCGGACTTCCCTGACAGCCAGCAGCTCCTCGCACGCTTTTCCAATCTCATCGTACTTAAGACATTTTCCAAAGCTTACGGGCTGGCCGGTCTTCGTATCGGCTATGCAATTTCGAGCAAGACTACGATCAGCCAATTGCATAAGGTAAAAACCCCACCCAATGTTAACCATCTGGCACAAGTGGCTGCACTTGCCGCATTGGCTGACGAAACCTTCTTGCAGCATTCAATCCAGGGGATCCGGCAAGGCGCCTCCGACTACTATGCCTTCTGCCGGGAGCAAGGAATCAACTACATTCCAACTCATGCCAATTTCATTATGATTGACATAGAAATAGACGGGGATGAAGCCGCTGCAGAATTTTTGAAAAACGGAATTATCATCCGTTCCGGGCGCGAAATCGGCATGCCTACCTGGATGCGCATTACCATCGGCAATGAAATTGAAAACCACAAGGTGTTCGGGATACTGCGCAGCATTGTTGAGCGCAGCCGCACCAACCTGAAGGTATCCAATATCAAGTAACAGAGGAGTCAACACATGGAAATCCGGCGTGTCAAAGAACGGTGGGAAGTCGCCGCAGTACACTACCTGCGCATCCAGGTTGCGCTAAGCCTGAACATCCCCGTGCGGGGAGAAATCGATGAAAAGGAAGGCGATCAGCTTGACTATCTGCTGATCATGGATGGGGATACTCCCGCTGCTACCGGACGCTTGCGCAACTATGAAGGCAAGGCAAAATTCGAACGTATCACCGTCGGCGTGGACTACCAACGCAAGGGCATTGGCCATCTTCTGATTGAAGAAATGGAAAAATGGGCCTATGAACTCGGCTTCCGGGAGATATTCATCACTGGAAAGCAAGAGGTTCAGGACTTTTATCTAAAGGCTGGCTATGCAACAAACGGGGAAGTCATTCAAACCGGAATATTCCCCCTGGTGCACTTAACCAAGACCCTGGGTTTGCAGGCTTCGTCTGTCTGAGAGGCTTTCACCTGCCGTGTTTTTGCAGCATAAAGCGGCCATCATCCCACGCTCCGGCATTGGGCATTTGAATCGGAATGCATCATGAAGACGGGGATTCATGTGCCGCCATGCAATCATAAACAGCCTCTGTTGAGCGACACGCTGGCTTGAGGAAAGAAAACAAGTGGCTCATCGTTGAACCGGCCCATCCGTTGCCTACCAGACAAAACATTTTTGCGGATTGGCGTACACTCGAAACCTCTTGATCCCTTATCTTGATCCCTTATCCTGATCCCTTTAGTCAGACACGCACAAATGATCAAACCTCACTCTGGAATACTCGCCATGCTGATTTTCAGTGTGGCACTCGCAGTTCCCGCCTTCGCCCAACAAAACGACCTGCCTGCCGTCCATAAGACTGGCGATGTCGAGTATCTCAGTGGAGGGGTTGGCAGCAGCGAACTGGCCGCTGTCAAGAAAGCCGCACCGCAATGGCCGCTGGTGCTTGAATTCGCAGCGAAGGATGAAACCGGCGTCGCCGCTTACGTTGCGAACGTCCAGGTGGTGATCAGTGATGCCGCCAAAAAACCGGTGCTCAGTGCTACCGCCAACGGGCCCTTCATGCTCGTCCGCCTCGCCCCAGGGCGCTACAGCATTGAGGCCACACAGGAAGGGAAGACCCTGACCAAAGCCGTCACCGTCACTGCCGGCCATCCGGCCAAGCTGGTTGTCATCTGGCCTTGAGCCCCGAGGCGGAGTCTTTGCACGGAATCAGTGCGGATACCCCCTGATCTCTTGCATGCCAGAGGTAAGCTGACACTGCCCACCCTGTGAGGTGTGGGCAGTCGCTATCTGCTTAGAGGCTGTTCACGATCTGTAGCGAGAGGGCGTCAGCGGGCTGAAGAGCAGCACAGAAACCGGAGTTTATTCAAATAAATGAGGATTTCGAGCAGCGCATGAGGCCCGATCACGCCCTCGCAGTAAGATCATGAACAACCTCTTATTTACGATCAGTTGTTGCGCCCAAAGCACAGGTCGCCAACTTCGATCTCCGGCGTCTCCCCCGACACCAGATCCGCAAGAATGCGCGCACTGCCGCAAGCCTGCGTCCACCCGTTAGAACCATGCCCGGCGTTCAGATAGAGCCCTGGCACGGGCGTGGCACCGATAAGTGGCGGACCATCCCAGGTCATCGGGCGAAAACCAGCCCAGAAATCTGCCTTGTCAAACTGCAGGCGCTGCGGGTAGATCTCTTCAAGCTGCTCACGCAGAAAAGCCTTGCGCCCTTCCGGCAGGCTGCGATCGAAGCCGGTGATCTCGGCCATACCGGCAACCCGCACCCGCTCGCCAATCCGCGCAAAGAAAGTCTTGTTGGCCTCATCCATGACGGCAACTTCCGGCGTCGGTGCAACACCATCACGCAGGTCGGCTGTCAGCGAGAAACCCTTAACCGGACGAATCGACAGATTCAAGCCAAGTGGCTTCACCAGTGCGCCGCTTTCAGCGCCCTGGGCCACCACCACAGCATCGGCCCCGATGCGCTGGCCATTGGCCAGACTCACGCCTGCAATGCGCCCGCCCACCGTATCCAGCCCCTTCGCCGCGTGGCCAAAATGGAAGGCCACACCTTCACGTGCGAGCCGGGCATGCAGCGCCACACTGAAGCGATGGGCATCTCCGGTTGCGTCACCTGAGAGCAGCAGTCCGCCGACAAACAGGCGATGCGAATCCGCCAGGGCGGGCTCTATGCCGACAAGTTCATCCTGCCCCACCAGACGGTGCGCAACTTCGTACTCCCGCAACAGCGGCAAGGCATGGGTTTCAATCTTGCGGAGAGTCTCCTCGTCACGAAAGACCTGCAATACGCCGGTTGGCCGGAATGCGTATTCGTCTGCGAACCCCAGCTCCTTGTTGAGGGCAAGCAGGCAAGCGTGGCTGTAATGCGCAATCCGCTGCATGCGGGCCTTGGATTTGTGAAAAGCCTCAGGCGTGCAATGCCGTGCAAAGTGATATAACCAGGGGCCATCAGCGGGCCGGATACCACGCCCGAGGCTCAATGGCGCGTTAGGCTGAAACAGCCAGCGCACCGCCTTGGCAGGCATCCCGGGAGCGGGCCAGGGCCCCGCAAACCCGGGGCACAGCCCGCCGCCATTGGCATGACTCGCACCACGCGCGACCTCGGCTTCCCGTTCCACCACGGTGACCTGATGACCGGCACGGGCCAGATACCACGCACTGCTCAGGCCGACTACCCCGGCCCCCAAGACCACGACATGCATATTGTGTCTACTTCCCTGAGAATACCGTCGTTCCAACCAACGGCATGATTGACGCATCGCGCCGGATGCACGGATTCAGAACGTGCCGGGGTAGCTGCCACCATCGATCAGCAGATTCTGCCCGGTCATGTAACCGGCATGCTGTGAACATAGAAAGGCGGCCAGCGCACCAAACTCCTCTGCCCTGCCAAAACGACGTGCAGTCGAGTTCGCAACTCGCGCCTGCCAGACTTCCTCGAAAGGCCTGCCACTCTGCCGGGCCATCTCTGCAACATGCCGCCGCTGCCCATCGGTATCGAAAACCCCGGGAAGAATGTTGTTGATGGTGACGTTGCGGTGACTCACCGTACGCGCCAGCCCGGCCACAAATCCGGTCAGCCCAGAGCGCGCGCCGTTCGAAAGACCCAGCTCAAGCTGCGGGGTCTTCACACTCCGCGAAGTGATGTTGATGATGCGCCCGAATTCACGCTCCGCCATGCCATCAACCACACGCCGGATCATGTCGATCGGCCCGAGCATCATTGCATCGAGTGCATCGAGCCAATCCTCACGGCGCCAGCTGCGGAAGTCTCCTGGTACGGGGCCATCGGCATTATTGATAAGAATGTCGGGAGCAGCCACGGACGCCACCACCGACGCACGATCAGCCTCGCGCGTCATGTCCGCGACGATAAAGGCAGGTTCGACGCCAGCCTCCCTCCCGATATCACGTGCGGCGGAAGCCAGGCTCTCTTCGGTACGGCCAAGCAGGTACACCTGCACACCCTCGCGCGTCAGCTGAAGCGCCGCAGCCTTGCCCAGGCCACGGCTACCGCCCCACACGAGGGCGGTTTTCCCAGAAATGCCGAGTTCCATCAGAGCGCCGTACGATAGCCGTACTTCTTGGCAAGCCCGAGTTCCTCAAGAATGCGCAGCCCCTTGAGCAGAGGTTCGCCACTCAGATCCTGCAGCGGACGGCGCAGGCTTCCCGCCGGGAGGCCAACAGCCTTCATGAGGGATTTGACGGCCACCGGATTGATCGCCGAATAGGTGTAATGCAGTAGCGGCAGGAGATGCAGATAGGCTTCGCGGAAAGCCAGTGCATCTGCCGGCTCGGTCCAGGGGGTGGAAATGCGGGCCAGTTCGGCCGGTGCGAGATTCCCCGTCATATTGGCCGTGCCATGCCCGCCAAGACTCATGGTCGGCACCACGAGCCCCAGATTGGGAGAATCACAACACATGATCGAGACATCCGGGCGGCCTGCGATCACCTGCGCCACCTGCCCGACACGGGTGGTGGACTCTTTGTGCACGACGTAGTTCGGGTGCTTGAAGATGCGCAGCAGGTGGGTCCAGTGCAGATCCGTCTTCACACGGGGCGGATTGTTGTAGATACCCAGTGGGAGATCCGTGCTATCGGCAATCTCCAGGAAATAGCGTTCGATGTCTTCATCAGGGGCGCAGATATACGCCGGAGCAGCAAGAATGGCCCCATCCGCACCATTGTCGCGCGCGTAGCGGACATAGTCGATGGAAGTATCCGTATTGGTGCCGGTACAGCCGTAAAACAGCTGCATCTTGCCGGTCTTGAACTGCGCCGTGCGGCGAATGATCTCCCTGCGTTCGTCCGGGCTCAGCATCGAGACTTCGCCGGTGGAACCCATGATCAGCACTGCAGCAGTACCGTTGTCTTCCTGGAAGCGCAGCAATTCCTTGAACGCTTCAAAGTCGACAGTGCCGTCTTCGTTGAACGGCGTGATCAGGGCGACAAATGAACCTACAATTTTTTTCTTCGACATATGTTTCACCATCAGGGGAATAATCAGGCAGCTGCCACCTGCACCCGGCTCTGCCCGGGCACAGCTTCAATCAAACTGCGTGTGTACGGATGCTGCGGCGCGTTCCAGATGCTACGGTAATCACCTTGCTCGACACAGCGTCCATCCTGCATCACAAGAACCCGGTCGGAAATGTAGCGAACCACAGACAGGTCATGCGATATAAATAGATACGACAAACCCAGTTCCTGTTTCAGGTCCACCAAAAGGTTCAGCACCTGCGCCTGGATCGAGACATCCAGCGCGGAAACGGGTTCATCGCAAATCACCAGTGCCGGGCGCAAAATCAGTGCCCGGGCAATCCCGATACGTTGCCGCTGGCCACCCGAGAACTCGTGCGGATAGCGGTTCAGACTCTTTGCAGACAAACGTACATGGCCCAGCGTCTCGACAATGCGGCGGTGCCGCTCGGTCTTGTCTGCAACACCATGGGCCCGCAACACACCGCCGAGAATATCCTCGACGGTATGCCGTGGATTGAGCGAACCGTAGGGATCCTGAAATACCATCTGGATTTTTGCACGGAGTGGCCGGAAGGCGCTCTCGCCCAGACGGGTGATGTCCTGCCCCTCGAGCAGGATGCGCCCGGAGTGTGCGGGAATCAGCTTGAGGATGGTCTTCGACAAGGTCGACTTGCCGCAACCGGATTCCCCTACCAGACCGAGCGTTTCGCCACGCCGGATCTCGAAAGAGAGGTCCTTGACCGCAAAGAACTCTTTCTCGCCAGTGCGGTAGGCTACATGCACATCCTCGAGCTTCAGCAGTGGTGCCTGTGAAGCCACGACAGCTTCATTGGCAGCTGGCACGCCAGTCGGCACATGCGCCTGCAGATCTTCTGCGTCTTCGCTCGTATCGGGGAGACGCGCCTCGTGGTAATGCAGTTCCTGATCGAAATGCAGGGAACTGGCCAGCAGGCGCCGCGTATAGGCATGCTCGGGATGCGCGAAAAGCTTCGCAGCCACAGCCTCCTCAACCTTTTCACCGGCAAACATCACCGCCACCCGATCCGCCCACTGGCTGACCAGCCCGAGATCGTGGGTAATCAGCAGCAGACCCATCGAAAGTTCGCGGCGGAGCTTATCCAGCAGTTCGAGGATGGAAGCCTGGACTGTGACATCCAGTGCGGTAGTCGGCTCATCGGCAATGAGCAGACGGGGGTGGCAGGCAATCGCCATTGCGATCATCACCCGCTGCCGTTGCCCGCCTGAAAGATTGTGCGGGTAGTCATCGATGCGTCGCTGCGGTTCGGGAATCCGCACTGTATCAAGCAGCTCAATGGCACGCTGGCGGGCCGCCTGGCGTGAGAGCTGCTCATGCTGCAGGAGCACTTCACCCAGTTGGGTGCCAATCGACAGCACGGGGTTCAGCGAGCTCATCGGCTCCTGGAAAATCATCGAAATTGCACGGCCCCGTACAGCACGCATACGTGCCGGGGAGAAATCCAGCAGATTCTCCCCGTCAAGCAGAATACGGCCGCCCACCCGCGCATTGGGTGCCAGCAGGCGCGTGATTGCCAATGCCGTGGCAGACTTGCCGCAGCCGGATTCGCCCACCAGTGCAAGCGTTTCACCCTGCCCCACCGTCAATGACAGATCACGGACAGCGTGCTGCGTTGGAAAATGGATATTGAGCCCATCCAGCTCAAGCAATGCCTTTGTCATGTTCACAACCCCCTCAGACGTGGATTGAGCACCTGATTCAGGGTGTCACCGATCAGGTTCAGGCTCAACACGGTGAGCACCAGCATGGCACCCGGCAAGGCTGTCAGGAACCAGGCGGTGCGCAGCATCTCGCGCCCCGCACCGATCATGCTGCCCCAACTCACCACATTGGGGTCGCCCAGCCCGAGAAACGACAGGGCAGACTCGATCAGAATCGCACTGGCCACCATCACCGAGGTGGTCACGATCACCGACGGCAAGGCATTCGGCAGAATCTCCCGAAATATGATCCAGGCATCCGAATGACCGACGCTACGCGCCGCCATCACGAAATCGGCCTCACGCAGACTGCGGAACTCTGCACGCACCAGCCGCGCAATGGAAGGCCACGAGGCAATCCCGATGGCACCGGCAATGATGCTGGCAGAGGGGTGACCGATGGCCACCACCACAACCACCAGCAGAAAAGTGGGAATCGTCTGGAACAGCTCAGTCACCTGCAGCAAGCTCCGATCAATCCAGCCACCGAAATACCCGCCCAGTGTGCCGACAACAATCCCCACCCCAAGGCTCACCAGCACCGCTGCAAAACCGACGAGCAGGGAAATACGCGCGCCATGGATCAGCTGGGCAAGCACATTCCGCCCCAGGGAATCGGTGCCAAGCGGAAACTGCATATCCTGCCCGGGCCACAGCAAAGGCTGCGCCACCATATCCAGCGGATCACCCGGCGCCAGCCAGTTCGCCGAGAGGGCCACCAGAATCAGCAACACCAGCAGGCCCGCTCCGATCACACCCGAAGGTGAGCGCAGATAAAGGCCTGGCCCTGTCTTTCCAAAATTTTCCAATGTCATTACCAACACCTAACTCCAACTGGACATTTCTCAGGCAAGCTTGATTCGCGGATCGAGCCACGCCTGCAGCACATCGACAAGAACATTCGTCAGAATGACCAGGAACGAAGAAAACAGCAGGATGCCCATCAGCACCGAAAAGTCACGCGCCAGCACGGCTTCCAGGGCCAGGCGCCCCAGGCCCGGCCAACTGAAGACGGTCTCGATCACGGCCGCGCCCCCAAGCATGGCACCGAAATGCATGCCTGCCACGGTAGTGACCGGCAGCAGCGCGCAGCGCAACACATGGCGGACGATCACCCGCAAGGGATGCAAACCCTTGGCATGTGCAGTACGCACAAAATCCTGGCGGGCAATCTCAAGCATCGCACTACGCGTCAAACGGGCGTAGATGGAAAGGAAGAAAAAACCCAGGGAGAGCACCGGCAGCACGGCGTGCCTCAGGTAATCCACGATATACGCCCAGCCATGCAGATCTGCACCAATCGTGATGTTGCCGCCACTCGGGAACCAGCCCAGCCATACGGAAAACACAATCAGCGACATCAAGCCGATCCAGAAACTCGGCGTGGAATAAAACACCAGCGACACCAGCGAAAGCAGACGATCCGTCCACTTTCCTGCCCGCGCCGCCATCAGTGCTCCAACCACCAGCCCACCGAACACGGCCACCACCTGAGCCGCCGCCATGAGCACCAATGTATGCGGCAGCCGCCCGAGAATCAGATCAAGCACGGAGGCGTTATAACGGATCGAGTAGCCCAGATTGAAATGCGCCAGATTGTTGAGATAGGCCAGCAACTGCAGCAGGATGGGGTGATCCAGTCCGAATCTGGCACGCAGGGCCGCGAGGGTATCCGCAGTCGCGCCACCAGACTCGCCTGCCAGCACATCCGCAGCATCTCCCGGCACCATCTGGAGGAGCAGGAACACCACGATCAGGATGCCCACCACACTGGGCAGGGCGCGTAGCGCGGCGCGCCAGAGCGCATACCCCACCCGCCTGATCGATTTGAGAGTCTTTTCCGACATTACACAACTTTCATTCACAGAACGGAGAGCGGCAGACACCGCCCCCGCTCAGTCAAACAACATCATTCGATATACGCATCAGCCAGACTGCCGTTGAGCCCCTGCGCATCGATGGAGTGATCATGCACACGCTTGTTGTAGATGGTCAGGCGGCGCAGCTGCACCAGATTCACATCGGGCAGTTCAACCTCGACAATGCGCTGGAACTTCTTGAACAACTCGGCACGCTTGGCGGGGTCCTGCTCCTCGGCGGCCTGCTCAAGCAGCTTGTCGACTTCCGGATTGCTGTAATGGGAGCCATTACCGAAGGCGACGCCGGGCTTGAAAGACTTGCTCCAGTACAGGCGCTGCACCCCCACCGTGGGATCGGAGAGATTCGAGATCGAATGATTTGTGAAATCGAAATCACGATCGGTGTAGACGCGCTTGATATAGGCCGGGAAATCCTGGGTACGCAGCGTCACTTCGATGCCAACCTTGCCCAACGCAGACTTGAGGTACTCACCAACCCGCTTGAAACCATCGCCATAAGG
This sequence comes from Rhodocyclaceae bacterium UBA1310, assembly GCA_002307175.1. Lineage (GTDB taxonomy): Bacteria > Pseudomonadota > Gammaproteobacteria > Burkholderiales > Rhodocyclaceae > Uliginosibacterium. The sequence goes on along the minus strand of DBTS01000023.1, from coordinate 26,349 downwards.
CATGGCATCATGCACCAGCTTGAACCGCACCCCATTCGCACCACGCGGGAAGCCGGCCTCATCAAGCAGTTGCTCGGCTTTCTTGGGATTGAATTCATAGGGAGAAGGCGTCGAATCGTGATACTTCGCCAGTTCCGGCGTGATCGGCGTGGGGGAATCCACGGCATAGCCGTACCAGACAGTAGACTTCAGCACCTCGCGATTGATCGCGTGAGCAATCGCCTGCCGCACCTTGAGATTCTTCAGATACGGATTATCCAGATTGAATTCTATGCGGGTCTGCGTCGGGCCATAACTATAGCCACGGGTTTCAATGCCGAGCTTGAGATTATTCTTGACGCGATCCAGGTCTGCCAGAGGCACCGGCGTTTCCCCTGCTAGATCCAGCTCTCCCGTTTCGAAGGCGATCATGCGTGCTGCTGCATCGGGAATGATCTTCACAACGAGACGGTCGATATAGGGCTTGGGTTTGTCCCAGTAGTCAGGATTGCGCTCATAAACAATATAGCTGCCGCGCTTCCATTCCTTGAACTTGAACGGCCCGGTACCCACCGGGGCGTTGTTGTAGGGGTTCGTCGGAATGTCGGTGCCTTCATACAGATGCTTCGGAATGATCGGCGCCTCGGTGGCGGAAAGTGCCGCCAGCAGATAAGGCGCGGGCTTGGACAGCACAAAGACGGCCGTATACGCATCCGGCGTCTTCACATCCGTCACATTGGCAAAGGTACTCGCCCCACGTGAGTTGTATTTCTTCACCGCCAGGATGGAAAAAGCCACGTCTGCCGAGGTGAACGGCTTGCCATCGTGCCATTTGACGCCCTTGCGAAGCTTGAACGTGTACTCCTTGCCATCCTTGCTGACGCTCCAGCTCGTTGCCAGCAGGGGTTTCGGATTCAGGCTATTGTCATAAGTCAGCAAACCTTCGACGACCTTTGCCGTAACCTTCACCGTGGAACCCGAGCTGTTCGCCACGGACAACAGCATTGGCGGCTCCGGCTCGACCAGCATGTTGAGGGTACCGCCCTGATGAGGCTGTGAAAAAGCCGGCAGGGAGAATGTCAGCACAGACATTGCCAGCGCGCACAAATATGTCTTTTTCATAGTATTTTTCTGTTGAGATAACTGAGGTCAATCACATCTTACTGTGCCGGGGATTGCTGCCTAATACATAAAACTGCTTAGCTAATTCACAAAACAAACAAAGCCAGCGGCAGATTTTGGGAAGGCAGCTCCGATTCACGTCTATTGGCATGGCGGCTGCAGGTCCGCTGGCAGCAAGGCAGGAATGGTGAGTCGCTCACGTGACTCGCGCCACTCTCTCCGCGCAGCCTCGAGAACCTCTGGCTGCTCGATCAGTTCCACACCGAGATAGGCCAGCAACCTGGCTGCATGCAGCATCCCCTTGTGGGCGAAATGTTCTTTCCCCTGTGCCACATTGAGCCAGCTGTGTCCGGGTGTGCCAATGACGTGGGTGGCACAATAAAACTGGGTGGTCGGTACCGCCCAGCTCACGTCGGCAACATCGGTCGAGCCACCAACGGCTGCATGGGCCGGGTCGAAACGCATGGGCAAAGGGCTCAGCGAGCGCGTGTAATCGGCAGGAATGGCAAACTTGCGCCGCGCTTCGCGGATATCCTCGGCACTGATGGCCTGGCGATAGTAATCACCCCGGGCATAATCCTCTTCATCGAAAACCGGCCCACCTACCCGACCGATCAGGCCGGCAAGGTGGGCATCAAGCGTCTGGTTGTGGAGCATATGGGCACTGGCTTTGTCGATCACCACCTCCACCTCGGTCCCTGTCATCAGTGCAGCCCCTTCCGCCACCTTGCGCACACGCTCGAAGAGCGGCAGCAGATCTGCAGAATCCTGTGTCCGCACCAGATAAAGCACCTCTGCACGCGCCTGCACCACGTTCGGGGCACGCCCGCCGCTATCGGTGATGGCGTAATGCACGCGTGCCGTGGGCAGCATGTGTTCGCGCAGATAATTGACGCCCACATTCATCAGTTCGACTGCATCCAGCGCACTGCGCCCGAGGTGGGGCGCACCCGCCGCATGCGCAGCCTTGCCACGGAAGCGGAAATAAGCCTGGATGTTGGCCATCGTCGGCCCGGTCATCACCCCGGTGGAAGAACCTGGGTGCCAGGTAAGTGCCGCAGCCACATCATCGAAATACCCGGCACGCGCCAGAAAAGCCTTGCCGATGCCGTTTTCTTCTGCAGGGCAGCCGAAATACCGGATACGTGCCTTGACACCATGCTGCTGCAAATGGTGATGGCAGGCGAGCGCCCCGAGCAGCGCCGCGCTCCCCAGAAGATGGTGGCCACAACCGTGCCCGTTCTCACCCTCGCCGGCAGAGCGGCAATTGGTGTGCGCTTCCTGACTCAGGCCGGGCAGCGCATCGAACTCACCCAGGTAGGCCAGGCACAGATCACCCTCGCCAACTTCGCCAAGCACTGCAGTGGGCATGCCGGCCAGCCCCGTTTGTACACGGAAGCCATTGGCTTCAAGAAGCTTCTGATGGGCCTCCGCCGAGCGGTATTCCGCGTATCCCAGCTCTGCGAAATGCCAGATTGAATCACTCAGCCCGGTAAAGTGATGTTGCCTGCCCGCAATGAAATCATCCAGATCACTCAAATTCTTCATGCTTCCACCCATTTTCTGACGTCAACAAGACAGCTCATCGCATTGGGCCCCTGCGTCAGAGACGAGCTGCCGATATCGAGAGTCAGTACATTCGGATTGCCGGCCAGCTCGGCCGACTCGCCTGGCGTGAACCAAGCACCTGTGGCCATCACGGCGACACCGGAGAGAATTCCCCCGCACAGTCTGGCCCCCGCCCTGGTAATGCCACGTGCATTAAAAACATCGACCCGGTCGCCCTCTGCGATACCACGCGCCCGGGCATCACCCACATTCAGGAAAATAGCCTCAAGCCCCGAAACCTTGTTCGCCTGGGCTGCAGGCGTCTGGTCGAGCTGACTGTGCAGCCGGTCACCGGGCTGGACTGTGATGAGCTGCAGCGGATAGGTTTGCGCCAGGGAATCCCCCAGCCATTCCACAGGCGGCAACCAGGCCGGATGAGGCGGCATGTCGGCAAGCCCGAAAGCTGCAATCGCCTCGCTGTAGAGTTCGATCCTGCCCGAGGGCGTGGCAAGGGGATGCGCCTCAGGATCGGCACGGAAGTCCGCAAAATCAATGCTGTCCCTTGCTGGCGGCGGCAATTCGACATGCCCGGCGGCCCAGAAATCGCCGAACTCGGGCGCCACAAAACCGCCTTTGCCTGCGGCATTGCGCCAGCCCTCATACAATCTGCGCAACCACTCCGCCTCGCCCTGGCCCTCCGTATACGCAGCTTCATAGCCAAGCCGTGCGGCCAGCTCCGTGAAAATGTCAAAATCATTTCTTGCCTGATGCTGCGGGGCAATCGCCTGATGCATTGCAAACAGGTAGCGATCCCGCGAGGAGCCGCCCACATCATTGCGTTCGAGAGTCGTCGTGGCGGGCAATACGATGTCGGCGTGGCGCGCTGTCGCCGTCCACACAACTTCCTGCACGATCACCGTCTCAGGCTTCTGCCAGGCCTTGCGCAGACGGTTCAATTGCTGGTGATGGTGAAACGGATTGCCGCCCGCCCAATGCACCAGGCGCACATCCGGATAGCTGCGCTGTTCTCCACTAAACGAATAGGCTGCGCCGGGATGCTCCAGCATGTCGGTCAGGCGCGCTACCGGGATGCTCAGCCCCGCAGGGTTTGGCCCTGCCTGCATTTCCAGGCCCGGCACCGGATAGCGCGGATTCCCCACACCATTCATGGAGCCATGCCCAAACCCGAAACCACCGCCGGGCAGGCCTACCTGCCCGAGCATGCAGGCCAGTGCAATCACCATCCAGAAAGGCTGCTCGCCACGGTGTGCACGTTGCAGGGAGTAGGTGCAGGTCAGATAACTGCGTGCCCCTTTCAGTTGCAATGCCAGCGCGCGAATACGTGCTGCCGGGATGCCGGTGATGGCTTCGGCCCATTCCGGGGTTTTACTCGAGCCATCCGTCTGGCCCTGCAGATAGGCCTCAAGGCGATCATAGCCGGCGCAGTGGGTGGCAAGAAAAGCCCGGTCATGCGCGCCTTCGCGCTGCAATTCGTAGGCCAGCGCGAGCATCAGGGCCACATCGGTATTCGGGCGGATCGGAATCCATTCGGCCTTGAGGAAATCCGCACAGTCCTCGCGTGAGGGGCTGATGTTGATGATCCTCACCCCCGCCGCCACAAGCTTCTCCAGCCAGCCTTTGAGCATGTGATCCCCGGCCCCGCCAGAGGCCACCTGGGTGTTGCGCAAAGGCAGTCCGCCAAACGCCACGAAGACTTCGCCGTGGGCAACGATGCTGGGCCAGTCCGTGACGCGCCCGGTCAGAGCGGTATAGCTGCCGATCACATGCGGCAGCAGGAACTGTGCAGCCCCCCAACTGTAATTGCCAACCTGATCGACACCACCGCCCCCCTTGAAGTGAAAGCGGCGAATCTGTGTGCGTGCATGGTGAAAACGCCCGGCGGAAGACCAGCCATAAGAGCCGCAGAAAATACCTTCTGGGCCCTGTTCGGCGCGCACCCGTGCGATTTCACCGGCCACCAGATCGAGAGCCTGATCCCAGGTGACTTCGACAAAATCCTCATCCCCTCTCCCCTCACGGCAGCGTCCGCGCAGCCAGGACCGGCGCACCGCCGGCTTCTGTACACGCTGCGGCGAATACACCAGGGGAACAATGGAGTTGAGCATTGGCGAGGGGTTGCTATCGCCTACAAAGGGTTCGCAACGAATCAGCCGGCCATCTTCAACAACGGCGGTAAAAGCCCCCCAATGGGCCAGATGGGGAAATCTCTGTTTCATGGATGGATCAAATTGCACCAAGGGATCCATGCTAAGGGCGATGGCGGCCCGGCCCTTCTAAATTAAATTCATATTCTTATGCCCATAAATCAATCACGGATTTCACACCAATGCATATCAGATATCCGTCTTTGCCTTGTGCCGGGTTTTTCCCTGAAATGATTGTCTTCTATATTTGGAGACTTCCATGGTCCGGCGAAACACCTCATGCCTGCTGACACACTTATTTGCAGTCCTGCTGTACGGCCTTACCTGCACAAGCGCCATGGGCGCGCCGCGTGCAGGCGGTCAGCTCAACTGGATTGAAACCCCGGAACCGGCCTCCATCGTGCCGCTGACCACGACAGCCGGCGGCAACTGCGATATTGGCCCGAAGATTGTGGAGGGTCTGCTGACCTATGATCAGCAGCTCAATCCGAAGCCGCTGCTGGCGACGGCATGGTCCGTCAGCAAGGACGGGCTGCAGTATCGCTTCACCCTGCGGCACGGCGTGAAATGGCACGACGGCAAAGACTTCACGTCCGCGGATGTGGCCTTCTCCATACTCACGCTCAAGCAGTACCACCCGCGCGGCAAAGCCACGTTTCAGAATGTGGCCGAGGTGAAAACCCCCGATCCTTATACCGCCATCATTATCCTGGCAAAACCCGCGCCCTATCTGCTCACCGCGCTGGCCAGCACCGAATCGCCCATCGTGCCAAAACACCTCTACGAAGGCACGGATATCGTCAACAACAAGTACAACTCGGAACCCATCGGCACGGGCCCCTTTTTGTTCAAGCAATGGGTACGCGGCAGCTACGTCGAACTTGATCGCAATCCGGATTACTGGGACAAACCCAAGCCCTATCTGGACAAGATCTTCGTGCGCTTCATCCCGGACGCGGCGGCACGCGCCCTGGCCTTCGAAACCGGAAATGCGGATCTGGGGCTGCAAGCCATCCCGCTCTCCGACGTGGAACGTTTCAAACACCTGCCCGGCTTCACGCTGGACTCACATGGATCCCCGTATCTGGGCAGCCAGCATCAGCTCTACTTCAACCTCGACAACCCGGTCTTGCAGAAGCGCCCGGTACGCCACGCACTGGCCCAGGCACTGGATCTGAACGCCTTCAATAAAGTGGTCTGGTATGGCTACGGGCAGGTTTCTCCGGCTGCGGTGGGGCCACTGATCGAGAAATACCACGATGCAAGCCAGAAGTACCTCCCCTTCAACCCCCAGCAGGCCGAACGTGAGCTGGATGCGGCGGGCTATCCGCGCGGGGCGGATGGGGTGCGTTTCCGTCTGCGTCTGCTCATCAACCCTTTCCAGGTGCGTCAGGCGGCGGATTTCGTGCGCCAGTCGCTGGCCAGGATTGGTGTTGCCGTGACCATTGAAAACTACGACTTCGCTACTTACGTGACGAAAGCCTATACAGACCGTGCTTTCGACATGACGCTGGAAGCGCTCTCGAACATGTTCGATCCCGTGGTCGGCATCCAGCGGGCGTTCTGGTCAAAGGCCTTCCAGATCGGCACCCCCTTTGCCAACCCGGCCCACTACGTCAACCCGGAAGTCGACAGGCTGCTGGAAGCTGCCGCAGTGGAAGTTGATCCCGTCAAGCGACGCCAACTCTATCTGGAGTTTCAGCACGTGGTCGCACAGGATATCCCTTCTATTGAATTTGGCGCCAACCCGCAAATCACCGTGCTCGCCAAGAAGGTGAAGAACTACGCTCCGACAGCAGAAGGCATGCGGGGGAGTTTCTCGGATCTGTATCTGGAAAAGTAGGCCTGATGATGCAGGCCGGGAGTATCGCCCCTGCGCCTGCGTCTTCAACAAGGCATGGAGATACAAAAAAACCGGGGAAGCGATTCCCCGGTTCTCCCTGCCCCCTGCTCCAGCCACATCAATCGCCGCGAGGGAACCGTGTTGCGTTGAGCCCGTGGTGAAACCAGTTGACCAGGGTCACCATATCGAACACGGGAATCCCGAAGCGCTGCTGGATGTCGCTGCTGAAGGGTGTGAGATTGGTACACTCAAGCACCAGCGCTCCGGTCTGCGGATGGCTGGCCAGATAGTCGGAGACGACAGCCAGCACCTCGCCGCGCAAGACTTCGAACGGCACACTGTCATCCCCGTCGCGAATCGAGCGCACAAAATCAGAATCTTGCGGCATGCCAAACACCGGCACAGCATCTGTCACCCCAACAGCATGCAGATGGCGTGGGCCCAGCGCCTGGGCGTTGTAGGTCAGCACCGCAACCTCTTTCGCCACAGGCAGCAGCCGGCGCACCCACGGCACCTGCAACAAGGCACTGGTGACCACCGGCACACCTGCGTGCTCCACCAGTTCCTGCTGATACAGGGCAAGGAAACCACAGGTCGTGACGATGCCATCCACGCCCTCATCCACCAGTTCGGCAGCTGCCGCCTTGAAGGGCTCGAGGAGATTTGCCGATTCCAGCGCCACCATATCCGCCGCACGCGCCGCTTCCACCACTTTGTACTGCACGGGGAAAGACCAGGTCCGCGCATTGCCGATGTCGCCGACGAAACGCCTGAAACGTGTATTGACCATCAGCACGCCGATGGACACACCATAGTAGTTTTTTCCGGGCATGGCTCAAACCGTCAGATAAGGATCGAGATCAACTTCGAGAATGCTGTTGAAGATGTTGGTGGCAACCATCTTGCCGCCAAATCCTACGAGATTGACGATGTCCTGCTCCGAAAACTCTGCCTTCAGACTTCCCCACAAATCAGAGTTGAGATTCATCTTGCGCCCGCCGATCGCCAGCCCCAACTCCATCAGGATCTGTTCGCGCGGCGTAGGTTCAAAGTCTTTGGGGTCCACTTTCAGATTGCGCAATTCGCGCCTGAAGTAAGTGGAACACAGCAGACAGCCGGAAGAGTTTGAAATCGCGTGGGCATATACGGCGAATGCGCGCTTGCCCAGCAATTTTATGAGTTCTTCCTTGATCAGGTAGGAGCTTGCGTAGGCCTGATGAACCGCCAGCGACAGCAATGTCGTCCCTTTCATGTTGGTCAGCATGCCGGCGCGCTCTATCTCTTCTTCGTAAGCGTGGCGTCTTTCTGCGTCGAGTACATCCGAATCCTTCACTGGCTGGATAAGTGCCATGTTCATTTCCTTTACAGCTGAATCAATGGGGTGAGCCGATTCGTACGGGCAGAGGCCCGTACGGATTGAAAACGTTTTACTTTTCGATGTACAGCTCTGCGAAGCTGCCACGCAGACCTTCTGCTGTGGGTGCGTAGTTCTTCACTTTGCGGGAGTAGATCGTGACCTGCGGGCTGGCACCCAGTTCAATGGAGGCCACATCATTCGCAGCAAGCCGCTGGAACTCCAGGTACAGGCTGCGACGCTTGTCCTGATCGATCTCCACTGCTGCCTCTTCGAGAAGATGATCAACCGCCGGATTCACATAGTGGGCGGGGTTGACGAAAGGGATCCCCGGCTTGATGGCTTTGGACCAGAAGATCCTCTGCACCCCGACCACCGGATCGAACATGTTCGAGAGCCCCTCAAGCACCAGATCAAACGCCCGCTCGTTGTAGGTCTTGGTGGTAAACGTGGCGAAATCATAGGTCTCGACCGTCACGCCAACGCCCACCTTGATCAGCGACTGACGCACGAAATCCGCCGCCTGACGCGCCACCCAGGGGTCGATCAGCAGACGCAACTTGAAGCGGGTACCGTCAGCACTGCGCGGATAGCCCGCTGCGTCGAGTTCCTTTTCTGCCTGGAGCGGATTGAACGGCAGATATTTTTGCGTTGCATCGTGATATTTTGCGATCAGCGGCCCGATGGCTGCCGGCGAAACCTGTCCATAGCCATACCAGACCACCTTGTTGAAGGCCTGCAGATCCAGTGCCTGCGCCAGTGCGTGGCGCACCTCGCGCTTTTGCAGAATGGCATTGTCAAAATTGAAATAGAGCTGCTGTTGCGTCCCCAGGTAAGGCGAGCTCTTGGTGTCGATGCCGAATGCGGGAAGGCTCTTGAAGCGCTCAACATCGGAAAGCGGGATGGCTTGCAGGCCGAGATCTGCAGCGCCGGTTTCGAAAGCCAGCGCCCGTGCGGCGGGGTCTGGAATAAAACGCACGAAAATCTTGTCCAGGTAGGGCTTGGGTTTATCCCAGTAATCCGGATTACGCACCAGTTCCACATAACTGCCACGCACCCATTGCTTGAAAATAAAGGGGCCAGTGCCCACAGGCGCAGAGCTGTACTTGTTGTTGACGATGTCTGTGCCTTCGTAGAGATGCTTCGGCACGATAGGGGACTCGGTGCTCGCCAGTGCCGTCAGCAGGTAGGGAGCGGGCTGGGAGAGCACGATGATCGCAGTATAGGGATCAGGCGTCCGGACTTCGGTGACATTCTGGAAGGTGGCCTTGCCTCGCGGGTGATATTGCCTGAGCGTGAGGATTGAGAACGCCACATCTGCCGAAGTGAAGGGTTTTCCGTCATGCCACTTCACCCCTTTTCTGAGGGCGAAACGGTACTGCAGGCCATCCTTGCTGACGGACCAGTCGGTCGCAAGCAAAGGCTTTGGATTCAGCTGATCGTCATAAGTCAGCAAACCTTCAACAACCTTCGGCCCGATATCGCAATTGCCTCCGGCAGTCGTCACCAACGGCACCAGTGATGAAGGTTCCGGCGTACCCACCCAATTCAGGATACCTCCCGCCACGGGTGTGGCAAGCACACCACCCGATGCCACCATGCATGTGGTGAGCGTCAGCACACCCAGAAACTTTCGTAAAAACCGTCCTTGCATCGGAATCTCCTCCTGATAGACCGACACACTTTAGAGGTTTCCGTACGGACGACGAAAGAACAAAGTTTTATGTATAGATATTCAAAAAATGAGGGAAAATTTTTTGGATAAGCTTATCGGAATTGGTTCTATTGCTTACTCACCGTGGCACACCGATATGGCGCAGAATCATTCCCCCCCATTTTTGTCGTGCCCCGGTAATCCCCCTGATCGTGAAGGGCTACTCCTGCTCCATCCGGGCGCTGTATTGCCCGCGCAACGCGGCCTGATTGCAACGCGCGCGATGCAGCAGGGATTCCTGGGCATGAATGCGCTTGGCCGCTTCGCCATGCCACAGGGCCAGCGCAGATTGCTGCAGGGCCCGCGAGAATGAAAAGGTGAGCGCCCACGGCAGTTGTGACTTGAAACGCACATGCATGGCGTTGAGCCGCGCCGTGGCGAGTTCGGGAGTCTGGCCGCCGGAGAGAAAAGCAATGCCGGGCAGACCGGGTGGTACCGTGCGGAGAAGTGACTGCACCGTGGCGTCGGCAATTTCTTCAGGCGTATTCTGGATGGCACAGCCAATGCCGGGCAACACCATGTTCGGCTTCAGGATGGCGCCTTCCAGCCTCACCCCCTGAAAGTGGAGCTGCCTGAAAACGCTGCGCTGCACTTCCTCGCTGACCTCAAGACAGCGCCCGAGATCATGGGTGCCATCCATGAGCACTTCGGGCTCTATGATGGGCACCAGCCCGACTTCCTGGCAGAGCGCCGCATAGCGCGCCAGGGCATGCGCATTGACGTCGATACCGACCCTGCCCGGCAAGCCTTCACCAATGACAATGACTGCGCGCCACTTCGCAAAGCGCGCGCCCATATCGGCGTATTCCCGCAGCCTCCCGCGCAATCCATCAAGCCCTTCGGTGACTTTTTCGCCCGCATGCCCCGCCAGATCGGTGGCGCCGATATCAACCTTGATTCCCGGAATTATGTTGGCATCCTCAAGTGCTTTCACAAAAGAGCGCCCATCGCACAATTTCTGCCGGAAGGTTTCATCGAAGAGGATTGCACCACTGATGCACTCCTCCAGCCCGGACGTGGTCACCAGCAGTTCCCGCCAGTCACGGCGCGCTTCTGCTGTCTGCGGAATGTTCAGGCTGGCAAAGCGCCTGTTGCAGGTGCCTGTGCTCTCATCCATCGCCAGCAGACCCTTGCTTTCGACAAGCATGGCGTGGGCGATGTCGGTCAGAGCCTGATCATGTGGCTTGCTCATGCGGAAATTCTCATTTCGACCGCACTGAGCGCCTCGCGCAGCGCCGCCAGGATAAGCCGGTCGGCCTGCGCAACATCAAGCTCGGGAATGTCCCAAGCGAAGATGGAGCGGTACTTTTCCAGCAGATTCTGCACGTCGGCGGCCAGTTCGCCCTGATGGGCAATCATCTCCTGCTCTTCCATGCTGCTCATGTGCTATCCCTCATGCGCCGCCACCTTTTTCCACCGGCCATTGCCAGTTGCGTATCTCGGGCATGTCCTGCCCGTTCCGGTTGATGTACTGGCGATGCTCGAACAGCTTGTCCTTGAGCTGCAACTTGAGGCAGATACCCTTGTCGCCGGTCTGGGGCAAGCGGTCGATGGCGTCCATGACCAGATGAAAGCGGTCCAGCTCGTTGAGTACGGTCATGTCAAACGGGGTGGTGATGGTGCCCTCTTCCTTGTAGCCACGCACATGAATGTTGTGGTGGTTGCAGCGCCGGTAGGTCAGGCGGTGAATCAGCCAGGGATAGGCGTGATAGGCAAAGATCACGGGTTTGTCGCGCGTGAAGAGCTCATCAAAGTCCATATCGCTGAGGCCATGTGGATGCTCTGTGTGCGGTTGAAGCCGCATCAGGTCCACCACATTGACCACGCGAATTTTCAGGTCCGGAAAATGTTCGCGCAGGATGGAGACCGCCGCGAGCGTTTCCAGCGTCGGCACGTCACCGCAGCAGGCCATGACCAGATCGGGGGTCATGCCCTGATCGTTGCTGGCCCACTGCCAGATACCGATGCCTTCGGTGCAATGCTTGATCGCGGCATCCATGCCCAGCCATTGCGGGGCTGGGTGCTTGCCGGCGATAACGACGTTAACGTAGTGGCGGCTGCGCAGGCAGTGATCCATCACCGAGAGCAGGCAGTTGGCGTCGGGTGGCAGATAGACGCGCACCACACCGGCCTTCTTGTTGACCACGTGATCAATGAAACCCGGGTCCTGGTGCGTGAAGCCGTTGT
>DBTS01000023.1:10905-14185 GCA_002307175.1 Rhodocyclaceae bacterium UBA1310 | reverse complement strand
TGCGTGAAGCCGTTGTGATCCTGCCGCCATACATGCGAGGCGAGCAGATAGTTCAGAGATGAAATGCGGCGGCGCCATGGTATGTGGAAAGTCACCGTCAGCCATTTGGCATGCTGGTTGAACATCGAGTCAACAATATGGATAAAGGCTTCATAGCAATTGAACAGGCCATGCCGCCCGGTAAGCAGGTAGCCTTCGAGCCAGCCCTCGCATTGATGTTCGCTGAGCATGGAATCAAGCACGCGCCCGCTCGGTGCGAGAAATTCATCATTGGTCCCGGTCGCCGCATCCCATTGGCGGTCTGTTGTTTCGAACACTGCCGCGAGACCATTGGACATGGTTTCGTCTGGCCCAAAAATGCGGAAGTTGCGCTGTGCATCGTTGAGCTTGGCAACATCGCGCAGGAAGGGCCCAAGCACCCGCGTATCGCCGTTGCCACGCACACCGGGCTGCGGAACAGCCTGTGCATAATTGCGAAAATCCGGCATGCGCAGATCGCGCATCAGCAAGCCACCATTCGCATGCGGATTGGCGCCCATGCGCCGCACACCTTTCGGGGCAAGCTCGGCAAGTTCCGGATTGAGCGCGCCGGCAGCATCGAAGAGTTCTTCCGGTCGGTAGCTCTTCAACCAGTTTTCCAATAGTTGAAGATGTTCAGGTTGCGCCGAAGGATCGGTAATCGGCACCTGGTGCGAGCGGAAGCTCCCTTCGATCTGCTTGCCATCCACCACCCTGGGGCCAGTCCAGCCCTTGGGCGAGCGCAGCACGATCATCGGCCAGCGTGGTCTGGTGATCTCGCCATTGGCGCGGGCCTCGTGTTGAATGCGCTTGATCTGCTGGATAACCATATCGAGTGTGACAGCCATGGCCTCGTGCATCAATTCAGGTTCCTGGCCCTCCACAAAGTAAGGCGTCCAGCCGTAACCACGCAGCAACTGGTCCAGTTCCTCATGAGTGATACGCGCGAGCACCGTAGGGTTGGCGATCTTCCAGCCATTAAGATGCAGTATGGGTAACACAACACCATCACTGACAGGATCGATAAACTTGTTGGAGTGCCACGCAGTCGCCAGTGGCCCGGTCTCCGCCTCGCCATCTCCGACAACACAGGCTACGATCAGTTCAGGGTTGTCGAGAACTGCACCAAAGGCATGGCTGAGCGAATAGCCCAATTCGCCGCCTTCGTGAATCGAGCCCGGGCATTCAGGTGATGCGTGACTGGGAATGCCACCGGGAAAGGAGAACTGCAGGGAGAGCTTGCGCAGCCCCGCCTCATCGCGACTGATATCCGGATACACCTCGCTGTACGTGCCTTCCAGATAGGTGTTTGCCACGACAGCAGGGCCACCATGACCAGGGCCGGAGATGTACAGCATGCTCAGATCGAATTTGACGATTGCGCGATTCAGATGCACGTAGATGAAGTTCTGCCCGGGTGTGGTGCCCCAGTGGCCAAGCAGCATGTGTTTCACATCTGACAAGGCCAGCGGGCGTTTCAGCAGCGGATTGTCGTACAGATAGATCTGCCCGACAGACAGGTAGTTCGCTGCCCGCCAGTAGGCGTCCATCTTGTGAAGCAGGTCCGGCGAAAGGCTTGGTGATGGCATGGTTCAGGTTCCTCAATTCTTGATCCGGGACGCCCCGGCTGGAACGCTCCTGCAAATTTTCTCGAAATCCCTGACATTGAGGCTCTCTCCGCCAACAGGTACGCCATTCACCTCTGGCAGCATCAATATTTCATGAGCATTGGCACTACCCACCGAACCACCGTAGAGAATGCGCACCGGCTTTGCCGCAGCGCCCCAGCGAGCCACCAGACATTGGCGTATCCGCTGGTGCACTTCCACTATTTCATCCTGGTCCGGCGTTCTTCCGCTGCCAATCGCCCACAGCGGCTCGTAGGCAACAGCCAGCAGCGACGTGCCGATATCGTCTGGCGTACTGCAGGCAAGCTGGTCAGCGCATACAGCCAGGGTTTCCCCTGCCTGGCGTTGCGCCAATGTCTCGCCAATGCAGACGATGGCCATCATGCCCGTCCGCCATACCGCCACCACCTTGGCAGCCACCAGGGCGTTGGTTTCCTGATGATGCTGGCGGCGTTCCGAATGCCCGACAATGACGGCGGTGGCGCCCGCATCGCGCAGCATCTCGGCGCTGATGTCTCCGGTGAACGCACCGACGATCTCGCTGCAGCAATCCTGCCCACCAACCGCGATACGGCCCGCAACGGCAAGCGCCGCTCGCGCCAGCAGCGTAGCGGGCAGGCAGATGAGGATGTCCGTCGCGGGAGGATTGACACTAAGCGAGCTTGCCATCGCCCCGATTTCACCCAACTGGCGCGCCAGCCCATGCAGTTTCCAGTTACCGGCAATCAAAGGACGCATGAATTTCCTGTCTTCCCAAGTGAAATCAAACTATCGGCAAACCCGGCACGGAGAATGTTCTCTGGGCATCGTCAATCTTTTACTGCCCGTGCAGGTGGAAGTCTGTGCGCTATCAGACTGAACTGGATGCGCCGCCACGCGCATCGTGCAGACACTCAGTGGCCCACTCAGTAGCCCATACGGTTGCCCGCTGAATTCCGCACACATTGGCTCTGGCGGCATTGACAAGGGCCGCACAGAGCCTGATTTCAAAAGCATTCACCAGCGTGCCAGGATTGCGGCACCGTCACCAGACACGAACCTGAATACGGAGGATGCACGATGCAGATTGGCATGATCGGGCTTGGCCGCATGGGGGCCAGCATGGCAGACCGCCTGATGCTAGGCGGGCATTCCTGCGTTGTGCACGACAGGGATGCAGACGCTGTCGCACGCCTTGCTAAATTGGGGGCTACCGGCGCGCCTACGCTGCACGAACTGGTCGCCGCGCTCGCTGTGCCGCGTGCCATCTGGCTGATGCTGCCGGCGGCAACAGTGGATGACATGCTGACCCGCCTGCTGCCGCTGCTGGACGCGGGTGACATCCTTATCGACGGTGGCAATTCCTATTATCACGACGACGTTCTCCGCGCCAATGCATCACGCGCCAAAGGCGTACACCATGTAGACGTTGGCACCAGTGGCGGCATTGCCGGCCTCGACCGCGGCTACTGCCTGATGATTGGCGGCGAAGATGCCATCGTTGAGTACCTTGAGCCGGTGTTCGCCACGCTGGCGCCAGGCGCCAGTACCGCCAGACACACGCCGGGGCGTGATGACACGGCCAGCACCGCAGAACAGGGCTATCTGCACTGCGGGCCGAACGGTGCGGGGCACTTCGTCAAGATGGTCCACAA
>DBTS01000023.1:0-10655 GCA_002307175.1 Rhodocyclaceae bacterium UBA1310 | reverse complement strand
GTCAAGATGGTCCACAACGGCATTGAATATGGTGTCATGGCTGCATATGCCGAAGGCCTGAATATCCTGCGCAACGCCAATATTGGCAAGCGCACCGCCACGATCGACGCAGAAACAACGCCGCTACGCCAGCCGGAACTGTATCAGTACGAAATGAACCTGCCGGACATCGCCGAAGTATGGCGCCGCGGTAGCGTGATCAGCTCATGGCTGCTGGATCTGACTGCCACTGCGCTGGCAGCTGATCCTGAACTGGCCGGCTTTCACGGGCAGGTTTCCGACTCGGGCGAAGGGCGCTGGACGATTCAGGCGGCCATCGACGAAGCAGTGCCCGTCCCTGTGCTCAGCGCGGCGCTGTATTCCCGCTTCAGCTCGCGCGGCAGAGGAGATTTTGCCAATCGCGTGTTGTCGGCCATGCGCCATGAATTTGGCGGTCATGTTGAAAAGGCCGTCTATCCCCCTGCCGCCAGGGACGCGAAATGAACGGCCTCACCACGCCTGCCATGCTGCACGACACGGTGTTTCTCATGGATGTTGACAACACCCTGCTCGACAACGACTGCATCACCCAGGATCTGCGGAATCATTTGCTGAGCGAATTCGGCAGCCTCAGTGCCAGGCGCTACTGGAGCATCTTCGAAGCACTGCGCAGCGAGCTGGGCTATGCCGACTACCTGGGCGCCCTGCAACGCTACCGGGTGCGGGAACTCATTGACCCGATGCATGACATGCGCCTCCTGCTGATGTCCGGCTTCCTCATCGACTACCCGTTTGCCGACCGCCTGTATCCCTCTTCGCTCGCGGTGATCCGGCACCTGAGGGGCTTGGGCACGCCCGTCATCCTCTCGGATGGAGATGTGGTGTTTCAGCCGCGCAAGATCCAGCGCTCCGGCCTGTGGCTGGCCTTTGAAAGCAAGGTATTGATCTACATCCACAAGGAACTGATGCTCGACGCCGTGCAGCAATACTACCCGGCACGGCACTATGTGGTGGTGGACGACAAATTGCGCATCCTCACGGCCATGAAGAAAACCCTTGGCGACAGGCTCACCACGATCTTCGTGCGGCAAGGGCATTACGCCCTCAATGCAGCCGCCAATGCCACCCTTCCACCCGCCGATATCACGCTTGAGAGCATCGGCGATCTGCTCACGCAGGACCTCTCTGCCGTGCTGCCGCGCCAGGGCATGCCCGAAGCCACCCCACCCTGAAGGGAATCGCCATGAACCCCAATACCCAAAAGCTGCACGCCACAGGCCAATCGATCTGGCTCGACAACATCACACGCGATCTGCTCGACAATGACACCCTGGCCCACTACATCAAGGATCTGTCGGTCACCGGCCTGACCTCCAACCCGAGCATCTTCGAACACGCCATCGGCAGTGGCACTGCGTATGACAAAGCAGTACTCGGACTGGCGGCCCAAGGGCTCTCCGGCGAAGCACTTTTCTTCGAACTGGCGCTACAGGATCTCACCCGTGCAGCCGATCTGTTCCGCCCGGTTTTCAACGCGACAAAGGGCATCGACGGCTGGGTGTCGCTCGAAGTCTCGCCCTTGCTGGCAGATGACACCGCCACAACGGTCCGGGTTGCGGCAGACCTGCATGCCCGCGCAGCACGCCCGAATGTGTTCATCAAGATTCCCGGCACCCAGGCCGGCATAGCCGCCATCGAAGAATCCATCTTCGCCGGGGTGCCTGTGAACGTCACCCTGCTGTTTTCGCGCGACCAATATCTGGCAGCGGCCCACGCGTACATGCGCGGCATTCAGCGCCGGCTTGATGCCCACCTTGACCCGCAGGTAGAGTCAGTTGCCTCGCTGTTCATCAGCCGCTGGGATGTTGCCATCGCCACGGCAACACCGCCAGCACTGCACAACCGCCTTGGCATTGCGGTGGCAATGCGCACCTATAAGGCCTATCACGAACTGCTGCTCTCAGAGAGCTGGCGCAAGCTTGCCGCCGCTGGCGCACATCCGCAGCGCCTGCTGTGGGCCAGCACCGGCACCAAAGATCCCGCCGCACGCGACACGCTGTATGTCGAGGCGCTTGTCGCGCCGGGCACCATCAATACGCTGCCGGAAAAAACCCTGCTGGCGTTTGCTGATCACGGCAAGGTCGGTAACTGCCTGCCTTTCAATGACGGCAATGCCGAAGCGGTGATTGAGGAATTCCACAATGCTTCCTTCGATGAAGCCACGCTTGCCGCCAAGCTGCAGCGTGAAGGGGCGGAATCATTCAATCAATCCTGGCGCGCCCTGATTGCCTGCCTGGAAGATAAAGTGACGCAGAAAGCAGCTCTGCAGCCATGAGCATGGCCGCAGGCACTACCCTCACGCAGCGCCCCGCATGGGTGGCCCTGCAGGCACACCACGCCAGTATCGGCCAGACTCATCTGCGCGAGCTCTTCGCTGCCGATCCGCAACGCGGCGAGCGGTTCGCGCTGGAAGCGGCAGGGCTGTACCTCGACTATTCGAAGAACCGCATCGATGCACAAACGATCTCCCTGCTCGTTGCCCTTGCTGAAGATTGCGGGCTGCATGAGCGCATCGAAGCAATGTTCAATGGAGACATCATCAACATGACAGAAGCACGCCCGGCCCTGCATGTTGCCTTGCGTACGGCCATGGAGACACGGATTTTTGTCGATGGTGTCGACGTCGTCGCCGGCGTGCATGCGGTACTGGATCACATGGCAACGTTTGCCGAACAGGTACGCAGCGGGCAATGGCTGGGCCACACCGGCAAACGCATCCGCAATATCGTCAACATTGGCATCGGTGGCTCAGACCTCGGGCCGGTCATGGCCTACGAGGCACTGCGCCATTACAGCCAGCGCGATCTGACTTGCCGCTTCGTCTCCAACATCGACGCCACTGACCTCCTCGAAGCCACACGCGATCTGGACGCAACCGAAACCCTCTTCATCATCTGCTCGAAGACCTTCACAACGCTGGAGACCATGACCAACGCGCATGCGGCACGCGCCTGGAGCATCGCCCGGCTCGGCAGCGAAGCTGCCGTGGCTCGCCACTTCGTTGCCGTATCGAGCAATGCGCAAGGCGTGGAAGCCTTCGGCATCGCCCCTTCGAACATGTTCGGATTCTGGGACTGGATCGGCGGCCGCTATTCGATGGATTCGGCCATCGGCCTTTCCACCATGATTGCGGTGGGCGCAGAGCATTTCCGCGAAATGCTGGCAGGCTTCCAGGTGATGGACACGCACTTCCGCCACGCACCGCTGGCGGAGAACCTGCCCGCCCTGCTCGGCCTGATCGCCATCTGGAACAACAATTTTCTGGGCGCCACAACGCTCGCCGTGCTGCCCTATGCACAATACCTCAAGCGCTTGCCGGCCTACCTGCAGCAATTGATGATGGAGAGCAACGGTAAACACGTTACGGAATCCGGCGCCCACGTCGATTACGCCACGTCGCCCGTAGTGTGGGGGGAGCCGGGCAGCAACGGCCAGCACTCCTTCTATCAACTGATCCATCAGGGCACAGCCCTTGTCGCCTGCGACTTCATCGGCTTCTGCCAGAGCCTGCACCCACCCGGCGATCAGCACGATCTGCTGATGGCCAATCTGTTTGCCCAAACCGAGGCGCTGGCCTTTGGCAAAACCGCAGCCGAAGTCAGCGCAGAAAACCTTGCCCCGGTGCTGACCCCGCATTGCGTCTTTGAAGGCAACCGCCCCACCAACACGCTGCTCGCCGAACGACTCACCCCGCACACGCTGGGCGCCATGATCGCGATGTACGAGCACAGCGTTTTCACGCAGGGGGTGATCTGGGGCATCGATTCGTTCGACCAGTGGGGCGTGCAGTTTGGCAAGCAACTGGCCGGGCACACCACACCCGAGCTGGAAGGCACCACCGAACGGCCACTCAATCACGACAGCTCCACCAACGCGCTGATACGGCGCTACCGGCGTTTCAACAGGGCACCATCATGAACACCCATCACGATCAGAAAAACACAGAGCTGGCCGAGAATGCCAGGATAGACCAGCTGTGCATCAACACCCTGCGCACGCTTGCCATTGACCAGGTGGAGCAGGCCAAGTCCGGCCACCCCGGCACACCCATGGGGGCCGCACCCATCGCGTACTGTTTATGGCAGCGCTTCATGTGTTTCGACCCGAACGACGCCGAATGGCCCAACCGTGATCGCTTCGTGCTCTCTGCCGGGCACGCTTCAGCGCTGTTGTACGGGCTCATCTACCTATGCAGCACCAAGGCGAAAGGTATTCACGGGCAAAACCCTGCTGAGTTCGCCGTCACCATGACCGACCTCAAAAGTTTTCGCCAGGAAAACAGCCGCTGCACCGGCCACCCTGAATATGGCTGGACTGCCGGCGTGGAAACCACCACGGGCCCGCTCGGCCAGGGGGCGGCCAGCAGCGTCGGCATGGCGATTGCGGGACGCTGGCTCGCCGCCACCTACAACCGGCCGGGCTTCGGGCTGTTCGATTACAGCACCTACGTTCTGTGTGGTGACGGAGACATGATGGAAGGCATCAGCAGCGAGGCTGCCTCCCTCGCCGGGCATCTCAGGCTTGGCAAGCTGTGCTGGATCTATGACGCCAATCAGATCAGCATTGAAGGCTCCATCAACATCACTTTCACGGAAGATGTCGGTGCGCGCTTCCAGGCCTATGGCTGGCGCGTTGTGCATGTTGATGATGCCAACAACATCAGCGCACTGGATGCGCAGCTCCAGGCTTTTGTCGCCACACACGATCAGCCGACCCTGATCATCGTGCACAGCCACATCGGCTACGGTGCCCCGCACAAGCAGGATACCAAGGAGGCGCACGGCGAACCCCTCGGCAGCGCCGAGGCGCGCCTCGCAAAAGAGTTCTACGGCTTCGATCCCGATGCACACTTTCAGGTGCCAGAGAGCGTGCCCGATCACTTCCACACAAACTTCGGGCGCCGCGGCACCCTCGCGCACGAAACCTGGAACGAAAAGCTTGCCGCCTACACCGCCCAATACCCCGACCTCGCAGCACAACTCGACAGCATGCAGCAAGGCCAGCTGCCGGAAGGCTGGGACAGCGCACTGCCGGTTTTCCCCGTCAACGCCAAAGGGCTCGCCACACGCGAGGCCTCGGGCAAGGTGCTCAACGCCATCGCCGCAAAGATGCCCTGGCTGCTGGGCGGCTCGGCGGATCTGGCCCCTTCCACGAAAACCCATCTGGACTTTGAGTTCGCCGGCCAGTTCGAACCGCCCGCCGCAGCATCCGCCGAGGCATCGAACAGTGGTGGCGAGCGCTGCAGCGAAGCCGGCCGAAACTTCCATTTCGGTGTACGCGAACACGCCATGTGTGCCATCGCCAACGGCTTGTGTGTCTCGAAGCTGCGGCCATTTGCTGCCAGTTTCTTCGTGTTCAGCGATTACTGCCGGGGCGCGATCCGGCTCAGCGCCATGATGGGCCTTCCTGTCATCTATGTATGGACGCATGATTCCATTAGCATGGGAGAAGATGGCCCCACCCATCAGCCCATCGAGCAGCTTGCATCCTTCCGCGCCATGCCCAACATGATGCTGCTGCGCCCGGCAGACGCCAACGAAGTCACCGAAGCCTGGCGGATCATCATGCTGCTCACCGACCGCCCTGCCAGCCTCGTGCTCTCGCGGCAGGCACTGCCAACGCTCGACCGCGAAAAATACGCACACGCCAGCGGCCTCGCCCACGGCGCCTACGTGCTCGCTGATGCCCCCGAAGGCAAACCAGAACTGATCCTGATGGCCAGCGGCAGCGAAGTCGCCCTGTGCATTGCCGCATACGAAACACTCACCCACGAAGGCATCGCCGTGCGCGTTGTCAGCATGCCCTCCTGGGATTTATTCGAAAACCAGAGCGAAGCATATCGCCAGAGCGTGCTGCCCGATGCCGTCACCGCCCGCGTCTCGGTGGAAGCCGCCGCCGCGCTCGGCTGGGATCGCTATGTTGGCCGCACTGGCAGCGTACTCGCAATGCGCACATTCGGCATCTCGGCCCCCGGCAAGGTCACCGAAGCCCATTTCGGATTCGATGCAGCCCACGTCATCACCGCTGCCCGCGAACAGCTGAGCAGGCAGGCAACGCACGGCTGAAAGCCAGTGTGGTCGCCAGACCCACCAAAATCGAAGCGCAACGAATAGCACCTGCCGCATCGAACGAACCTGCGTTACCATCCCATCATGAGGAATGGGCGTTCGGTGCAATTCGCTCACATTCATTGCCCCCTACTTCATTCCCAAGCCTCACCTGTTTACGGAGGGGGATGCAACACGGCCTGCTGTCTTTTCGTTGAAAGCTAGCCTCGCCACAACACTAGGCAAGCTGCAGCCCTGTATCCAAGGCCTGTGAAAGTTGATCATGCAGCTCTACAACAGCCCGCGTATCTTCCGAAATAACGCCCGAGCCAAGTGATTCGATATACCGGCAGGCCGCATAGCTGGCAGCTCGTGTTTCGTAATCAGCAACCCACTTCCTGCGTGCCGGCAGGCATTCTTCCGGGACCGGCCAGCTTCCCGAATGCGGCCGCATATGGCGGCTGATACCGATTCGCCAGGGCTTGGCCGTCAGCCGTGCGCGGAAACATTTCTGATTGAGACACATGCGGCTGTAAACAGGATCAGTGCCGACCGCCTTGAAAAAAGCCTGCACCTCGGTGGCTGCCGGATCAAAACACTGATGCGTGGCAATCAACCGCATACCATTCGGTGTCCGGTACAGTCGCAAATTCCAGGATTGATGCAGGTGCAAGAACGCCTTGATGCGGCTTCGTGCAATCCCCTCATAGCCACCCAGGCGGCGCATTCGCAGCCGCTTCACCGCCCGCTCCACAAGCGGAAAGATAAGCATGACAACCATCCCAAGGAACAGCCACTTGATGGAGACACCAAACAGGGCTACCCCGGCAATAACCGCCAACAGGCACACAAAAAACCCCAGAGACACACTCGCCGCCGGCTCTGCAAAATCTATATCGGCAAACAATACATTTGGTGTATTCAGGCATCTGGCGCCGTAGCTGTTACGCGAGATTACGCTATCGCCGCTGCGGCTTACCACTTCCTCGCGAATCGGAACACCATCGGCACCGTTATACACGCCAAGGCACTCCCGCCGCTCAAGCCTTGCACCTGCAAGTATCTGCTGCAAGGCTTCATCCACGCGAGCCTCCGCCATTTTCGTGGCGTCCACCAGGCTGGTATCCGACCATCCATAACGATGCACAGTTACCTGCCGCCTGCCACTTTGGCCCTGCCCACGCGCCCGTGCCCAATATTCAGGAACAATCATTCATGCTCTCAGCTGACATTCGACCAGCTATTATGACGTATGGCACCGGTGAGCACACGAATCTAAACAAACAGGCCCCGTCAAATTTCGTAATAAAAGCCATGAAACAGCGTAGCTTGTCAAAAAAATAGAATGCCGCAGCAACAAATTTATATACATTTTCGTAATATCAAACCGACTCTCGTAATCAGCAGTCGAAGCTCGGAAGTAAGACAATGGCCTCAAGGCTTGCAAACAACAACCGAACCGCAGGCATCAGGAAGAGGAACAAATGGAATATTCCCATAAGAATTCATAAAATCTCTAACAGCAGAACAAACACCTTCAAACCTGACATTATTGTAATCATGTATAAACAAATACCCTCCGGACTGGAGACGGGGATAAAAATACTCTAACCCGGATATGGTTGGTGCATAAAGATCAACATCAAGACTTACCAATGAAAACTCTTCTTCGAGACCATCTAATGTATCTGGAAAATAACCTTTTCTGACAACAACACGCTCTGGCGCACTCAGTTTTTCAAGAACCAAGGCAATATTGGTGTCAGAAAATTGGCCGGCGCGAGAAACACTAAAACCCTCACCCGACTCTTTGTTGACATCCGCCTCAGAAAAGCCCTCAAAAGTATCAAACAAATAGAGAGTTTTCCCCGGAAATAGCCGATTCAGATAAGAAGCGGTACTCCCCTGATAAACTCCCAATTCGGCCATTGCACCAGACAAATTCTTTCGCTTAACTTCTTCTGCAACCAGTCTGAAAGTCGAATAACGACACCAATCATTGCCTGGATATCCATAAGATTCCATAGGCAATATGTTGACAGAACAAACCCCGACGGGAAGAAAATTTATACCTATATATTCACAGAACTTCTGATGCTCAAGCTTCATTGCACCAGTTAATACATCTGAAGATCCTACCCCGTAAAACAAAATTCTCTCTCTCGATACACCCAATTCAGTCAGTTGAGCCAACATTTGGTCCGTATATCGACCAGAAACAACAAAAGCATCTATCTCCGCTTCTACTGCATTCACAGGTGAAATAACAGGAACACCATCAATCATACGACCTTGCAAGTCAATGCAATTGTCAATGAGAGCCACCGGGAATTTATCTCTAGAAACGACGCTTCTTAAATCATTCCAAGCACTACCTACACCAAAAAAGGCATATTTACTCATAGCGATCCTTGCATTCCCATTACACAATTTTCTCGAACAAACCTTTTTACAGAACCCGCCGGCCTTTCCGACCATCTCGACAGATGGGAGAGACCAGGAGCGTGGCACGACATTTGACTATTGGAAGGAATTTTTGTGCGAATAATTTATGCGTATAGTATTTTTTACAATATCAGCCGTTGAAGAAAAACAATGGCATATCCTTAGAAGTCAAAGCCCTTCTGGCAATGCGTGGGGTCTGCACACCAATCCACCCAAGTTAAGCACTTATCATTTTAACAAGCCTTCTGTGTCATGTGCTTGTGAGGCTTATCCCTTGGTGGTCTGGGTTTGGAGAGGCCCTGGCGATGCTTGTAGGTTTTCCCGCCAATCAGCCCGAGGGTTTTGGCCAATAGGCGCAAGCCTGTCTGGGTCAACAACAAGACAGGCAAGATCGGTTTGAGTGCAGTGTGGGCATAGGCGTGATTGATTCTGCGCGCTGGCGGGAGTGGATGTGTGTCCTGGCTTGCCAGACAGGCCAGCGCCTGCAGATTGTCACAGAGTACGCGTGCAGCGAAGTCCTGCATGACCACTCGTTGCGACAGGCCTGATACGTGCTCCAGACACAGGCGGTGCTTGAGGCGTTTGAAAGCCTCCTCAATGCGCCAGCGTTGATGATAGAGCGCACCAAAATCCTGCGTCGGAAACGCCTGGGCATCAAGCAGGTTGGTCATCAACGCCGTAACCACCCCATTCGGAGAGACTTGCCGCACCAGACGCACCGTCTGCGGTGTCGCCGGACATTCATAGTCATGGGCATCACGCGTACAGGGCCGAGCCAGCGTCACAATGGCCTGATCACGACCGGAGCGTAAAAACTCACGCACACAAGCAAAGCCACCCCGCCCACTGCGCTCGACCCGCATACAAAAGCGTATCGCGCGTGCATTGAGTACAGCCACCAGCCAACGGCACGGATACCCCCGGTCGAGCACCAGCAAATCCGTCTCCTCCAGACAATCAAGGTGTTCAAAGAGCATCTGCCGCTCCCCTACGCAAGGGCTATAGAGCGTAGCCGCCAGCATCACCTCCGCGCCCGGCAGGAACAGTCCAAAAGCATTCTGCACGGTACTGGCAGCCCGCCGCACATGACTGGCACGCAAACCAAAGCGCAGATTGGACGCATCGGCGGCCACTACCCGCAGTCCCCGCCAGCGCGGCACCAGGGCAGCCTGCTCAAGCTTATTGATCAACCACGCATTCAGACGTGGCAAAGCACAGGTAGAGAGCTTGGCCCGAGCCTGCGCAAAAGCCTGCTCCGAGACCTCGTGCAATAGCGCAGCCTGTTCATTCAGATGCCCAAAGAACTCATCGAGCTCAGCGCCCACACTCATCCGCATCCCGCTGATCATCACCGCCACCAAAGCGGGCAGAGGCAGCTTGCGGATTCGACTAAACGCATTCGGAAACTCGGGAGAACATGCGCACTGACGAAACGCATCAGAGTGAAGAAACTGGGCAAACTCACCAAACAACGCAGAGATAGACATGAGCGGCTGACAGAAGATCAAAACAACCTTCATTGCCCGCCGCCTGCTTGCGCCAAGAGCACTGCGCAAGCAGGCGGCGGGCGCTCGAAATTGCGATCAAGTCAAGGAATTTTTTACAAAACCGCGGATTGATGCTGCCAGATCAAATGCTTATGGCTTAACTTGGGTGGATTGGTCTGCACACACACTTCACAGCTGTTTAGGTCGACACGCGAAAAGCAAAGCCAACTCCCAAGTCTCGAGTTTCAGATACCAGACAGATCTCCGAACAAAATCGCAGCACCCCATACCAACTCGGCCACACAAGGCTGTCAGCAGCATTCAGAAACACTTCCGATAGTCTTTTATGAGGTATCTTATCATCTATTTACTTATTTTTATTGGAAATGAGTTCTGTAAATAATGAATTTCTCTCAACCCACCAGATGCCATTTCACTGCTATCACCCACTTGCAGTGACCATCAAACTCCACGCGATCCGCGTCATTTGGAGATACACAACTCCAACCCCACTTCGCTCTTAGCCTTTCAGCACCTGAGCCAACCCCATTTTCAGTGCCTTTCGCAGGGTAGCTAAACGCACAATGAGCACCAAGAATCTCACCCTATATCTTTGGTTCATCCGACTTTAGTGTGG